>JAPOIY010000044.1 GCA_029978705.1 Actinomycetota bacterium | reverse complement strand
CCTGCGGTGGCCAGTGCCAGAAGGTTCGGGTTGACGCCGGGCCATGGACCGGTGGCGCCGTCGTTCACCTGGTTGACCAGCTCGGGCACCAGCGAGTTGCCGGTGGCCGGGTCGTTCGGAAGCCCCGACCCGGTCGTCGTTCCCGTCACGTCATCCAGCAGCGCGCTACCCCACACCAGATTCGTGGTCGGGTCGATCACGGTGCCCGGTGGCACGGTCATCGGGGCGGTCTCGATCTGCTGCCACAGATTGGCGGAGATCGAACCCGGGCACGCCACCTGCGGCGCGACGGGACTCGGCGACGGAGCCGGGCTGGGGCACGTGCCGGAGGCGGAGAAGCCGCCGATGACGTCCGCCGTTTCGGCTGTCACCTGGGCCGGTGTCAGGCCGTCCTCGGTGTACAGGTAGTTGTAGTAGTTCGCCGTGAGGACACCCAACAGCCACAGCTGGTTGAACCAGTAAGCCCCCGGTGAAGCGAACGCCATGGACATCTCGTTGGTGTAGAGCGTGGTTCCCTGGCCGAGGGCCGCGTCACCGTTCTGCGCGGTAGTTCCGAGGGACCCCGTCTGTTGCTGGGCTCGCACGGCCTGCCAGGCCGCCGGCAGGGTGCCCAGCCCCCCGGCACCGGTGGCCACCGTCCCGTCAGCGAGTTCGGTTGCGGTCGTGGCGCTCAGCACGCTGCCGGGAGCAGCCGGGTTCAGTTGACCGATGAGCGCATTCAACTGTTGATTGACGACAACGGCCGGGGCTTTGCCGGGGACGTTCGCCGCCAGCTGCGACACCGCGGTCAGCTCCGCCTGGATCGCGCTCGTGGTGGGCAGCAACTCGCGGGCGGCGGCGTCGTACTCGTCCTGGTCCGCTTGCGCGACCAGATCGAGGAAGCCGCTGTTCACCTCCGCCTGGAGGTCCGACAACTGCTGACTCAGTCCCGCGAGGTCCGTGTTGACCTGCTGGAGATCCGCGAGGATCTGGCTCGAGGGCGCTGGCCCGAACGCAGCCGACACGATGGCCAACGCCCCGGAGGCAGCACACTTTGCCAGGGACTCGGGCGTGAAACCGAGGACAGCGTCCGTGCAGTCGTCCACGACATCGGCACTCCTGACCGGTGTCGAGCCACCGACCGGCGTGGACAGCGGGATCTTCTTGTTGTGTCGGACCAGCCACTCCACTCGCCTCGCGAGCGGCCCGTAGCCGCCGTACTTCTTCGCGTAACGCTGTAGGCGTGCCCCGCGGATGAACCGCGGGTTCACTCGGTCGTCCCATCCGAGAACGAGGTACCGCGGGAGCCGGACGGTGCGCAGGGTCCGGTTGTGCGCCTTGCGCAGCGCCCGGGCGCTGTAGCCGCGCTTCCCCCGCATGGACCGGTAGACGTCGGTCTGGACGGTGGTCCCCAGACTGACCTGGGCGACCTCGCCCCGCGGGCTTCGGTCGACCACGGCGCGGAACACCCCCTTGGCCTTACGGCCGTGGATGCGTCCCCCGCAGAGCACGACGACGAAGTGTTTCGGCAGTCCGCGGCGAGGCAGCACGAAGGCACCGCTGGACTGGGTGCGCCGCAGCGCCTTGCTGCGGCCCCAGCGCAGGGAGAGCGGCTTTCCGCGCAACGTCTCGGCAAGGACCCGGGCGCCCGCGATCGGATACCTCTTGGCGACCTGGCCGAGGCCTGCCACATAGGGGGACCGGGTCGCCTGCGTGGCGGTCACGCTCTCCCCGGGCACGGGCTCCTGTGCGAGTCCCACCGAAGGCAGTGCCGCCGGCGAGGCCCCCACAACAACTGCCGCGACCAAAGACGCAGCGGGTCGCGCGAGTCGGTTCATACCCAAGTTTCGCATTCGGTCCTCCGGAATGTGCACCGGAGGACCCTTGGCCACGGCGGCGGCCGGCCTGCCTCCTCAGCGCTGGGGGTGGACCACGAGGTGGCGGTCGTCCTCGTCGCCTTCCACCTCGACCACGACGGTGTCGCCGTCGCGCACCTCGCCGGAGAGAATCTCCTTGGCCAGCGGGTCCCCGACTGCCGACTGCACCAGCCGGCGCAACGGCCGGGCGCCGTAGGCCGGGTCGAATCCGTTGCGTCCCAGCCATTCCTTGGCTTCGTCGGTGACGTCGAGCGTCAGCCGGCGGTCGGCCAGGCGCTTCTGCAGCGAGTCCAACTGGAGATCCACAATGCGGGTCAGTTCCTGCTCGTCGAGCGGGTGGAACATCACTGAGTCATCCAGGCGGTTGAGGAACTCCGGCTTGAAATGTTGGCGCACCACGTCCATGACGAGTTTCTCGCGCTCCTCGAACGGCATCTCGGTGTCGACGAGGAACTGGCTGCCCAGGTTGGAGGTCAGGATCAGGATGGCGTTGCGGAAGTCGACCGTGCGACCCTGACCGTCGGTGAGCCGTCCGTCATCGAGCACCTGCAGGAGCACGTCGAAGACCTCGGGGTGGGCCTTCTCGACCTCGTCGAGCAGGACCACCGAATAGGGACGACGGCGCACGGCTTCGGTCAGCTGCCCCCCCTCTTCGTATCCGACGTAGCCGGGAGGGGCCCCCACCAGCCGGGCGACGGAGTGCTTCTCGCCGTACTCACTCATGTCGATGCGCGTCAGTGCCCGCTCGTCATCGAACAGGAACTCCGCCAATGCCTTGGCGAGTTCGGTCTTGCCCACACCCGTGGGTCCGAGGAACAGGAACGAGCCGGTCGGGCGGTTGGGGTCGGCGATGCCGGCACGGCTACGTCGAACGGCATCGGACACCTCCCGGATCGGCTCCTTCTGCCCGATGACGCGCTGGCCGAGCTCGCTCTCCATGTTGAGCAACTTCTCGGTCTCACCTTCGAGCATGCGACCGGCGGGGATGCCCGTCCACGCCGCGACCACCTCGGCGATGTCGTCGGCGGTGACCTCCTCGGCGACCATGGCCTCGGCCGGCCGCTCAGTGTTGGCGGCGATGGCCTCCGCAAGGTTCTCCTCAAGGGCCGGGATCTCGGCGTACAGGATGCGGGAGGCCTGTTCGAAGTCGCCATCGCGCTGCGCCTTCTCCGCGATAGTGCGCAGTTCGTCGATGCGGATCTTGAGCTCGCCGATGAGGTCGAGGCCGGACTTCTCCTGCTCCCACTGCAGGCGCAGGGCACCGAGTCGTTCCTCCTTGTCCGCGAGGTCCTGGCTGAGTTTGGCGAGGCGCTCCTTGGAGGCCTCATCGGTCTCCTTGGCCAGGACGAGTTCCTCCATGTGCAGCCGGTCCACCGCCCGCTGCAGTTCGTCGATCTCGACGGGCGCGGAGTCGATCTCCATCCGCAGCCGTGACGCGGCCTCGTCCATGAGGTCGATGGCCTTGTCGGGAAGGAACCGCGAGGTGATGTAGCGGTCCGACAGAGACGCGGCAGCGACGAGGGCCTGATCGGCGATCGACACCTTGTGGTGCGCTTCGTACTTCTCCTTGATGCCGCGCAGGATCGCGATGGAGTCCTCCACGCTCGGCTCGGCCACCAGCACCTGCTGGAAGCGCCGCTCGAGCGCGGGGTCCTTCTCGATGTGCTCGCGGTACTCGTCGAGGGTCGTGGCACCGACCATGCGCAGTTCGCCCCGCGCCAACATGGGCTTGAGCATGTTGCCCGCGTCCATGGCGCCCTCGCCCGAGGCGCCAGCCCCGACCACGGTGTGCAGTTCGTCGATGAAGGTGATGACCTGCCCGTCAGAGTCCTTGATCTCCTCCAGCACGGCCTTCAGGCGCTCCTCGAACTCCCCGCGGTACTTGGCGCCGGCGACCATGGCGCCGAGATCGAGCGCAACCAGCGTCTTGCCGCGCAGCGACTCGGGCACGTCCCCCGCCACGATCCGCTGCGCCAGTCCCTCGACGACCGCGGTCTTGCCGACACCGGGCTCGCCGATGAGGACCGGATTGTTCTTGGTGCGGCGCGACAGCACCTGCACCACGCGACGAATCTCGTGGTCGCGCCCGATCACCGGGTCGATCTTGCCGTCGCGCGCGAGCGCCGTCAGGTCGGTGCCGTACTTCTCGAGGGCCTGGAAGCTCGCCTCGGGGTCGGCGTTGGTGATGCGGCTGGATCCGCGCACCTTGCCGAGTTCCTCCATGAGGGCGGCCGGGGACGCCCCACGCTCGCTGAGGAGCGGCCCCATCGACGGGGACTGGGCCAGAGCGATCAGGATGTGTTCGGTGGAGATGTACTCATCCCCGCGTTCCTGTGCGAGTTTCTGGGCCTCGTTGAGAACCCGGAAGGACTCGTTACTCATCTGGGGCTGCGACACCGACGACCCACTGGCCGACGGGATCGCATTGATGGCCTGGTCGACAGCGGCACGCAGGTCGACCAGATCGACGCCCAGTCCGTTGAGGAGGGCGACCGCGATACTGTCCTGCTGCTCGATGACGGCCTTCAACAGGTGCGCGGGTTCCACGTGCGCGTTGCCGTGCGCCGCCGCATCGCGTACGGCACTGGACAGCGCCTCCTGGCTCTTGGTCGTGAAGTTCAGGTCCATCGGTCTCTTCCTGTGGTCGGGTCGGGTCGGGTCGGGTCGGGGTCGGCTCAGGCGCCTCGGCGGTGGCGGTCGGGTCGCCACACCACGAGGGCGCGGGAGTGCTGTTCGGCGGTGATGGTGTCGATGCGGTCGCGCAGCATGCCCACTTCGTCCTCGAGTTCGAGGATGCGCATGATGCCGCTCAGGTTGATGCCGCGGTCGGTCAGCCGCTGCACCTGGCGCAGTCGCATGATGTCGCGCAGCGAATACAGCCGGTTGCGCCCCGAGGAGCGGGCCGGTGACACCAGTCCCAGCCGGTCGTACTGCCGCAGGGTCTGGGGGTGCAGTCCCGCGAGCGTCGCTGCCACGGAGATGACATAGACGGGCTCGTCGGCGCCGGGGCCGATGGCGAGGTCCGGGTCGGTCATCATGACGCCGCCGCCACACCTGCCGCCTTCATGAGGGCGGCGCGGGGATCCGCACCGTCGGCGGCGTCCTGGAACGCCGTGAGCGCAGTGCGGGCTTCTTCGGACAGCTCCTGGGGCACGACGACGTCGACTGTGGCCAGCAGGTCGCCGTTCGTGCCATCCCGGCGCCGCACGCCCTTGCCGCGCACGCGGAAGGTGCGCCCATTGGCGGTGCCGGGCGGGATCTTGACCGTCACGGTCGCGCCTCCGGGCACGGGCACCTTCACCGGCGATCCCAGGGCCGCCTCCGCGAACGTGATCGGCACGGTGACGGTGATGTTGTCGCCGGTCCGACCGAACGCGGCGTGGGCCAACACATGGACGATCACGTAGAGGTCACCCGCCGGGCCGCCGTTCTCACCCGGCGCCCCCTTGCCCGCCAGTCGGATCCGCTGCCCGTCCTTGACTCCGGACGGGATGCGCGTCTGCACGGTGCGGGTACTGGTGCCGCGTCCGGAGCCGTGGCACGTGGTGCACGGATCGTCGACGACGAGGCCGCGCCCGCGGCACTCGGGGCACGGCTCGGAGAACGAGAACCCGCCTTGGTTCACCGCGAAATGGCCCGACCCTTCGCAGGTCGGGCAGATCCGTGGGACGGTTCCCGACTTGGCGCCCGTGCCGTGGCACACGGGGCAGGGGGCGTCACCGGTGAGCCGCAGCGGGATGGTCACGCCGTGCAGGGCGTCGTCGAATGACAGGGAGACCTCCGACTCGACGTCGGCTCCCCGCCGCGGCCGCGGCGCTCCCATGCCGCCGCCCCCGCCGCGGTTGAACAGGCCCCCGAACAGGTCGCCGAGGTCCGCACCCCCGCCGCCGCGATTGAAGAGGTCACCGAGGTCGGGCCCACCACCCCCGCGGCCACCGCCGGGGAAACGGAAACCGCCGCTGCCGAACATGGAGCGCGCCTCGTCGTACTCCTTGCGCTTCTCCTCGTCGCCGACGACGGAGTAGGCCTCGGAGACCTCCTTGAAGCGGTCCTCGGCCTTCTTGTCGTCCGGGTTCTTGTCCGGGTGCAGGTCGCGCGCGAGTTTGCGGTAGGCCTTCTTGATGTCGGCCGCGGAGGCGTCCTTCTTGACGCCGAGGGCCTTGTAGAAGTCCTTTGTCACCCAGTCCTGCGGTGTCATGTGGTCACCTCCCTGGTTGGAGTCGGGTCATTCTGCGTCGGTCACCCCGACACGTGCGGGTCGGATCACCCGATCCTTGACGCGATAGCCGACCTGGTAGACGGCGGTCACGGTGGGCTCGGTGACATCTGCACTGGTGTCGGAGGTCATGGCCTCGTGCACGTTGGGGTCGAACACCTCGCCGACGGCCCCGAAGGACTCGACACCGTTCTTGCTGGCGTACGCTTCGATGGACTCGCCGACGGCCTTGAAGCCGCCATCGAGTTCGCCGTGCTCCCGGGCGCGACCGATGTCGTCGAGAACGGGGAGGATCTCGTTCATGAGCGCCGCGACGGTGAGCTCACGCTGCACATCGCGGTCGCGGTCGACGCGTTTGCGGTAGTTCGCGTACTCGGCAGTCACCCGCTGCAGGTCGGACGTGAGTTCGTTGATGCGCTCACTCTCGGCCGCCAGTGGATGCTGTTCGTCGGGGGCGTCCGGCGTGGGGCTGTCGGGGGCCGGGCGTGCTTGGAAGGTCTCCGGATCGATGCGCCGCTTGTCGCGGAACACCATGCCTTCCTGTTCGCGCTCCTCCTCGCGCTCGTCGCGCGGGGGCTCCCCGGCAGGATCGCCCTGCCGGGGAGCCGACCCGAACGGGGATTCGGTCACTTGGACTCTTCCTCGTCCACGATCTCGGCCTCGACCACGTCGTCCTCACCGTCACCGCCGCCGGTGTCGGCCTCCTGCTGGTCGGCCTGCGCCTGCTGATACAACGAGGCTCCGAGAGCCTGGCTCGCTGTGGCGACCTTGTCGATCGCCGACTTGATGGCCTCGGTGTCGTTGCCCTGCAGCGCCTTGCGCAGCTCGTCGAGGGGACCCTCGACGTTGCTCTTGGCGTCCTCGGGGACCTTGTCCGCGTTCTCGGAGAGGAACTTCTCGGTCTGGTGCACCAGGGCGTCGCCACTGTTGCGGACCTCCGCCTCCTCCCGCTGCCGGCGGTCCTCCTCGGCATGCTCCTCGGCCTCCCGCGTCATGCGGTCGATCTCCTCCTTCGACAGCGCCGAGCCGCCGGTGATGGTCATCGACTGCTCCTTGCCCGTGGCCGTGTCCTTGGCGGACACGTTGACGATGCCGTTGGCGTCGATGTCGAAGGTCACCTCGATCTGGGGCAGTCCCTGCGGGGCCGGCGGCAGACCGGTGAGCTCGAACGTGCCGAGACGCTTGTTGAAGGCGGCCATCTCGCGTTCACCCTGGAAGACCTGGATCAGCACGGACGGCTGGTTGTTCTCTGCCGTCGTGAAGATCTCGGACTTCTTCGTCGGGATCGTCGTGTTGCGCTCGATGAGCTTGGTCATGATGCCGCCCTTGGTCTCGATGCCCAGGGACAGCGGGGTGACGTCGAGCAGAAGGACGTCCTTGACCTCGCCCTTCAGCACGCCGGCCTGCAGGGCGGCGCCGACGGCCACGACCTCATCGGGGTTCACGCCCTTGTTGGGGTCCTTGCCGGTCATCTCCTTGACCAGCGCGGACACCGCGGGCATGCGGGTGGACCCGCCGACCAGGATGACGCTGTCGATGTCCTTGAGGTCCACGCCGGCGTCCTTGAGGACCTGGTTGAACGGCGCCTTGGTGCGGTCGAGCAGATCGGACGTCAGCTTCTCGAACTGGGCCCGGGTCAGGGTCTCGTCGAGGAACAGCGGATTCTTGTCGGCGTCCACCGTGATGTAGGGCAGGTTGATGGACGTCTGCGTCGCGGACGACAGCTCGATCTTGGCCTTCTCCGCCGCCTCCCGCAGTCGCTGCATCGCCATCTTGTCCTTGGTCAGATCGATGCCGTGCGCACTCTTGAACTGGGTCACCAGCCAGTCGACGACCGCCTGGTCCCAGTCATCGCCACCGAGGTGGTTGTCGCCGCTGGTGGCCTTGACCTCGACCACGCCATCGCCGATCTCCAGCAGGGACACGTCGAAGGTGCCGCCCCCGAGGTCGAAGACCAGAACGGTCTGCTCCTGGTCGCCCTTGTTCAGGCCGTACGCCAGGGCAGCCGCGGTCGGCTCGTTGATGATGCGCAGGACGTTGAGCCCCGCGATCTCGCCGGCCTCCTTGGTGGCCTGGCGCTGGGAGTCGTTGAAGTAGGCGGGAACGGTGATCACCGCGTCGGTGACCGTCTCGCCGAGGAACGACTCCGCGTCCCGCTTCAGTTTCTGGAGCACGCGGGCACTGATCTCCTGCGCGCTGTACTTCTTGTCGTCGATGTCCTCGCTCCAGGTGCTACCCATATGGCGCTTCACGGAGCGGATGGTGCGGTCGGCGTTCTGGACGGCCTGCCGCTTGGCGACCTCACCGACCAGCACGTCCCCGTTCTTGGCGAACGCGACGACCGACGGCGTGGTCCGAGCACCCTCGGAGTTCGCGATGACGGAGGGGTCTCCGCCTTCCAGCACACACACCACCGAGTTGGTGGTTCCGAGGTCGATCCCTACGGGACGGCTCATGGATTCTCCTTCGTTGATATCTACTTCTGTTCGTCTGTCCGAGTGGTCGGATCCGGTCGAGTGGCCGCATCCGGGCGGATACGGCAGGCTCTTCCCAGTCGACGCATGACATATAGTGCAACCGGGTCAGGTCCTTGTCCATTCCAGGATCACATCACTTGAGTCGAATTGACTCAAGTGACTCTCCTCACACCCCCCCGGGCGTCCGCCGTCGCGACGGCGCTAGTCTCCCCAGATGACCTCTCACCATCGTCCCCTCCTCGTCACGGTCGGTACTGCCGCGGCGCTCGCCCTCGGTAGCCTCGGACTGGTCGCCGCCGTCCCCGCGGCCCAGGCCGGCACCTGCTCCAGCAAGACCGGTGGCAGCTCCGACACCCTCATCTGGACCGGGTCCGGCTACACGTGCGCCTACGTGGCCAGCAACGGCAACAACAAGATCAGCGCGTGGGCCACGGAGTCCTGGACGTCCAGCACCGCCAAAGGTTTCGAGAAGCGCTACAACTGCCAGAAGCAGAGCGGCGGGGTCACCGTCACGTACATCTACACCAACAGCGGCGGCACGAACATCGGGTCGTCCATCACCTACACCGCATTCAACGGGGAGGACGGCTCCCGCCACTGGACCGGAGCGGTCCTGTGGAACACCCCTGACGGCGGCAAGGCGGCCAGCAGTCAGTACAAGAGCAGTTGCGACGGTTACACCGTCTACTCCAACCTCATGTACCTCAGTAAGGCCAGCATGACGGGCCCAAGTTCCATCACCCCGAACAGCAAGGCCTCCTACACCGTCACCGTCACCAATCCCGACGGCGGGACGTCCCCCGTCGGCACGGTGGCCCTGTTCCAGCAACTGGGCTCGTCGCCCAGCCCCGCCGGCAAGAACTGCGACGGTACCCCCACGAGCGGTACCGACCCCGCCGTCGCCAGCGCCGCCCTGTCCGGCGGCAAGGCGACCCTGACGACGCAGACCCTGGCCACCGCCGGTACCTACAAGTACTACGCCGCATACACAGGCACCCCGACCACCAGCTCCGGGCTCGCGTCGTACTGCCTGACGCCGCCGCAGAGCGGTCTCACCGGGTCGCAGACCGCCACCGCCACCCTGACCGTCGCGACCACGACCGCGTCCGCGGTCACAGCGGAATCCACGGTGAGACAGCAGGGCACGGCCCGCAGCCACGCGGCTGCGACCAAGGACCCGCGCCTGGATGTGCTCGATCTCGCCACAGAGGCTCCCGAGCCGCTGACCGTGCGCTGCCCGTCCGGGCAGGCGCCGCTGCAGAACACCGTCGGGTCCCCGACGAAGGTGCTGAAGCCCGACATGGTGCACTCGGTTCGCGGCGGTATCCGCATCACCACCGACTCCCTGCCGGACGGCACCGACGTCACCGCCCAGGTCGTGTGCCGCCCCGCCAACGCAAAAGCCATGCGGATCGGCGCCATGGCCTACGGAACGACGAAGGCCGATCGCTTCACCTCCAACAAGGAGAAGGCGAACCTGCTCGGCGGCCTGAAGGGCGACCGGCTCACGCTGCTGGCGAAGAACGGTCGCGCGTACGGCGGGCCGGGCCCCGACCGCATCAGCCTCCGTAAGGCGGGGGCCGCGTCCGGTGGCCCCGGCGCAGACCGGATGATGGCCGGCAACGGTACGGCCCTGCTGAACGGCGGCACTGGCCCCGACCGCCTCATCGGCGGTCCGGGAACCACCCTGCTCAACGCCAAGGACCAGGCGCCGGACGACGTGGTGGTGTGCACCGGCAAGCACAACTACGTGAAGGCCGACTCCGGCGACCACCTCGTCGGCCCCTGCAAGAAGGCGTCGGCCTACAACTGACCGGGGAGGTTCCCCGCCGCGCATTGCATCACCGCCAGTCCCTAGGTTCATGCCATGGGCCTGCGTGACAGCAACATCGCCAAACTGGACGGCGGGACCTTCGACGTCCTCATCATCGGCGGAGGGATCAACGGGGCCGTGTCGGCGGCCGCGCTGGCGTCCCGGGGCGCCCGCGTCGCCGTGATCGACCGCGGGGACTTCGCCGGCTTTACCTCGATGCAGTCGTCCAACCTGGTGTGGGGCGGTTTCAAGTACCTGGAGAACTACGAACTGAAGCTGGTCCGCGACCTCTGCAAGTCCCGCAACCATCTCATCAAGGCCTACCCGGCCAACCTGAAGGAGATCCGGTTCCTCGGAGCGCTCGACACCAACTCTCCCTACAAACCCTGGTTCGCGGGGCTCGGTTCCACGGCCTACTGGATCATCGGCAACGCCTTCACCAAGCCGCCCAAGGTACTCAGTGCGGACCGCATCAAGAAGCTCGAGCCCGCTGTGCGCACCGACAACCTACTGGGTGGCATCGAGTACTCGGACGCCTACATCGTCGACAACGACTCTCGCTTCGTCTTCAACTTCATCCGCTCGGCCCTCAACTCGGGTGCGGTCTGCGCGAACTACGTGGAGCTCGACAGCGCCGAACTGCGCGACGGCATGTGGCACGCCACCCTGCGGGACACCGACACCGGCGCCACCTACCACTGCACCGCCAAGGTGATCGTCAACGCGGCGGGTCCGTTCGTCGACCGCGTCAACGAGGCCCACGACATCCGCACCGATCACAAGATCGTCTTTTCCAAGGGGATCCACCTGATCGTGCCGCGGATCGCGGACAACGAGCGGGTCCTCGCGTTCTTCGACGACACGCAACGGTTGTTCTACGTGATCCCCATGGGACCGCGCTCGGTCATCGGCACGACGGACGAGCGCGTCGTCGACCCGGAAACGCAGGTTACCGACGCCGACCGGGACTTCCTCCTGGAGCAGATCAACGAACGCCTCGCCCTGAAGGAGCCGTTGACGCCGGCGGACATCATCTCGTCGCGCTCCGGCGTGCGGCCCCTCGTCGTGGAGAAGACCCGGGGGGACGCCGAGGAGGCCGACTGGACCTCCCTGTCCCGCAAACACTCCATGGAGGTGGACCCCGCCTGTAACTGGATCACCATCTTCGGTGGCAAACTCACCGACTGCGTGAACGTCGGCCATGAGGTGTGCGACGAGGTCATCGACCTGGGGGTGCAACTGAGCAAGGACAAGCACTCCTGGTACGGGGAGCCCCCCAAAGCCACCCGGGACGAGTTCTTCCGCCAGGCCCGGCTCATGGGACT
This sequence comes from Actinomycetota bacterium, assembly GCA_029978705.1. GTDB lineage: Bacteria > Actinomycetota > Actinomycetes > S36-B12 > CAIWTL01. Next base: position 9,254 of record JAPOIY010000044.1, on the reverse strand, counting down.
GGACCAGTTGCGCAAGCGGTCCGCCTTCGAAACCCTGTCCACCCGGCTGTGGCGCCGATACGGGCTGAGGGCGTTCGCCATGCTGGAGGCGATCCGCGACGACCCCGCGATGGCCGACGACGTGATCGCCGGCGCGGACTACGTGCGAGCGGAACTGTTCTACGCCGCCCAGACCGAAATGATCACCAAGTTGGACGACTTCCTCCGACGGCGGTCGAAGATCGCCCTGGTGCTCTCCTACGACGAGATCGAGGGGGCGAAGGGCCTGCACGAGGCGTGCCGACTGCTGTTCGGCGACGCCGCCCAGGAGAGGTACGACGAGTACTTCACCCCGGAGCGGCGCGCCGAGTACGAAGCTCTGCGCCAGCCCATCGACGGCACGCCCCCGACGTCACCGAACGCCGACTCCGGAACCCCGCAGCCGGCCGTCTGACCACCGCCCTCAGTGCAGGCGGTCAGCGACCGCGCGCGCCGTGCTCCGGACGAAGTCCCGCACGCGGGGCGTCAGGGCTTCCGTGCGGGTCACAGTCAGCGCGTCCGCCTGACCCCAGGAGGACCGGACGACGAAGCGCCCCATGTGCCGGTAGGCGGCGTAGCGGTTCGCCAGGGCGTCCGACTTCCCGACGTTGGGGATGTTCGACGTGGCGCGTGCCTTGAACAGGGAGCTCCAACCCGCCGAACCACCGTGCTGCGGCAGGCGGTCGACGACCGCATGCACCTTCGCGATCAGCTTGATGCCCATCGGCTCCGCGTCGACCTTGGCGTCGTAGTCGCAGTGGGACTTCAGACTCTGCCCGATCTCCCGGAACGCGGCCGCTGCCTGACCCCGGGAGCGGTACTCGAAGATGTCGCTGCGGGCGACCTCGATGGTCAGCCCGGGCAGGCTGCCCGTCACGGGAACGATGGCCGACACGCGCCGCCGGGGTTCCCGACCGAACAGCAGCTGACTCGAGCGGGTCACGCACAGTTCGGGACCCATGAGCGAGTCGCCGTCCCGCACCACCGTCGTCGTCCCCGCCGGCGCCGGCCGGGCGAAACGCGGCAGATCATTGGCGTTGAGGCTGGCCTTCATGAGGTCGCCCACATCGACCTGGGCAGCGGCGGGGCCGGCGCAGGTGAGGGTGATTGCCGCCGCAGCGGCTCCGGCAGTGACAAGGCGGCGCGTGTTCATGCGCACATCATCACCCACGGATCTGCCGTTGGCTACCGCGGGGGGGCGTGTGTTGGGCGGGAGCCCTAATCTGGGGCGGTGGCCAGTATCGAGCGGCTCGGGGACGAGGACTACATCTCGTTGACAACCTTCAAGCGCAACGGGACCGGGGTGGCGACCCCCGTGTGGGTGATGCGCGACGGCGGTCATCTCTACGTCATCACCCAGGCCGACTCCGGGAAGGCCAAACGCCTGCGCAACTTCTCCCGCGTCATGGTGGCCCCCTGCGACATGCGCGGCCGGATCAACGGAGCCAGCGTCGACGCGACCGCGGAACTGCTCGACGACTCCGGCACGCGGCATGTGCAGGACCTGGTGACCCGGAAGTACGGCTGGCGGGCGCGCGCCTTCGCCGGTCTCGAGGGAACCCGCGGCGCGATCCAGCGCGTGCTGCGCCGACCGGCGGGGGCCGGACGGGTGGGCATCCGGATCACGCTGAGCCACTGACACCGGTCAGGTCCCGGCGGATTCCTGCTCTTCCTCCTGCTGGGCGGTCACGTAGCCTGCCGCCTCGGTGCGCGCCGCGTCGCCCGGCAACAGGAAGGCCGCCAGCAGCCCCAGCCCGATGAGGGCCGCCGCCACGTACCCCACGTCCCGCGTCGCTCCGGCGAAGGCCGTCGCGGCGCCCTCGAAGAGAACCGTCCCGTCGGGTTGCGCGGGCAGGGCGGTCACGGCGGTGCCGGCGGAGTTCTGGACCGCGTCGGACACCTGCTGCGCCACGGGCGGTGGCACCCCCCGATCCGTCAGCTCGCCGGACACCGCTCCGAGGCCGGCGACGAGTGTGGCGCCCAGCAGGGCGGTGCCGATCGCAGCTCCGACTTGGCGGGAGGTGGACTGGACCGCCGACGCCTGGCCGGACTCGGCGACGGGGACCTCGGACAGGATCACGCCGGTCAACTGCGCCGTCGCGAAGCCCACCCCCAGGCCGTACACGAAGAGACCGGGCACCATGGCCCACCCGCTGACGGTGGTGGAGATCACGAAGCTGATCATGAGGACGCCGATGACCTCCAGCGCCATCCCGGTGCGCAGGACCCGCACGGGCCCCACGCGCTGCGCCAGGCCGGCGCCCGCACCACTGGCGACGAAGGAGCCGACGGCGAGGGCGAGGAGGATCACGCCGGTCTGCAGTGCGTCGTACCCCACGACGGACTGCAGGAACAGGGGGAGCGCGAACAGCAGCCCGAACTCGCCGAGACTGACCACGGCGGCCACGAGGTTCCCGACGCCGAAGGTGCGGATGCGGAACAGGTGGAGGTTGACCAACACCACTTTTCCCGCAGCGCCGCGGCGGCGCTCGACCCACACGAACACCAGAAGCAGCAGCAGGCCGAGGAGGAGGCCCGCACCGGCCGGCGAGATCACCGTGAGCGGCCATTGCACCCCGCCGGCCTCGAAGGGCCGTTTGGGAGAGAGCCAGCCGTACGTCTGGCCCTCGATCAGCCCGAAGACCAGCAGGGCCAGGCCCAGTGTTCCGAGAACGGTGCCCGGGATGTCGACCCCACGCTTGTCGGTGGTGTCGCGGGTCTCCGGAACCAGGATCCAGACCCCCACGATCACGACGATCGCGATCGGGATGTTGATCAGGAACGCCCAGTGCCACGACGCATAGGTCGTCAGCCAGCCCCCCACGAGCGGCCCCAGCGCCGCCATTCCCCCGATCGTCGCGCCCCACACAGCGAACGCGACCGCGCGGTCCCGGCCCCGGTAGACCGCGTTCAGCACCGAGAGGGAGGCGGGCAGGATCATCGCCGCACCGACTCCCTGCAGCGCCCGGGCCCCGATCAGTTCGACGGCGCCCCCGGACATCGCGACGAGCGCGCTCGCGGCTGCGAACAGGACGACACCCGAGATGAACATGAGACGCCGGCCGACGATGTCGGCCAGGCGTCCCGACAGAAGGAGGAGGGACGCGAAAGTGAGCGCGTAGACCGCGTTGATCCATTCCGCATCCGTGGTGGTCAGCCCCAGGTCCTTGACCATCGTGGGGATGGCGACGTTCACCACAGTGGCGTCGAGAATGATCATCGCGACGCCGAGGGACAGGAACAGCAGCGCCACCCACTTGGTCCGGCCGGTCAGTTCACGTCCACCAGAAGCAGTCATGACCCTGACAGTAGCCAGTGACGGCCTCCCGCAGGCACGGCACCGCGCCCACCCAGTACCGTGAACCAACCGACCCGAGGAGCGAAGATGTCCGGACTCCAGATCACTTTCATGGTGACCCTGTTCATCACCGGGCTGCTGTGTTTGTCGTTCTGCACCGAGACCGGAGGCGAGCGAGTCCGGTTCGGGATCGCGTCACTGGTCATGGCGGTCATCCTGGGCTACGGCCTGGGGCTGCTTCCTCAGGGCTGAGCCCGAGTCACCGACTCAGCCCCGGCGGCATGCTCCGCCAGTCGCGTTGCGGCCGGAAGGCGCGGCGCAACAGTTCGTCCGCCGTCCAGCGGTAGCCGTGATTCGCCGCGGCGGGACCCTCCATCGGGGCCGCGGGCGGGAGACGCACCGGGACGCTCGCCGGCAGTGACTCGAAAAGCAGCGGGGGCGCGAAGGTGATGGCCTCCCCGTCGACCCCGGCCGGCACCGGCGCAGCGGAGTCCACGCGGAACCGCGGGGCGCTCCAACTGCGCATCGACTCACCGGACCCGCCCAACAGTGATCGCGCCACCACTTCAGCGGCCCGCAGGCCCCCGTCGATGCGCAGGCAGATGATGCCCAGGCGACCACTGCGCAACGTCGGGCGCCCGCCCAACCCCACGACGGAGACCACGTACGGGTTGTTGGAGACGTGGACCACCTGCGCGTCGTCGCGCATCACTCCGGCGTCGTCGGTGAATACCAGATCCAGTCTCTGGGGGGAGCCGGTGACGATGTCCGGCAGAGCCGCCAACGTCGTCCCGACCTTGTCGTCGCGGTAGGCGCCGGACTGCACGATCTCTCCGTAGAGCCCGAGCGAGACGTTGTTCAGGAAGGGGTGGCCGTTCACCGTCGCCAGGTCGATGACACGGCGGTGCGCGGGTCCGAAGGCGTCGAGGCCCGCAATGGGGTCGCTGCGGTCGAGGCCCAGGTCCAACGCGAAGTGGTTACGGGTGCCCGCCGGGACACACACGAACTCCCGGCCGGCGGCCGCGATCGCCTGCGCTGCCGTTGCCAGGGAGCCGTCGCCGCCGGCCACACCGATGGCGTCGGCACCGTCCTGGATGGCCTGATCCACCAAGTCGAGGATCGACAGGGAACCGTCGAACTCGTAGACCCGGATGCCGCGGGCCTTCGCGGCGGCGAGCAGGCCGAGACCTTCCGCACGGCCGCCCCCCGACTTCGGGTTGACGACCAGGGCGGGACGCTGCGCGGCCGGGACATTCTCGTCGCTGGGCAAGGGGCGGGGCTCGTTCCCCAACGCAAAGCGTCCGGCGGGTACCCCGATGGCGAGGAAGACGATCGTCAACAGCAGGAGGTAGGCGTGCTCGTCGTCGCGCACCAGCGTCACGACCAGGACGGCGAGGGCCGCGACGCCGATCACCGCGGCAATATGGCGACGCTCGCCCCGGTTGGTGAGTACGACCCACGCGGACATGAAGAGGAACACCAGCGACACGATCGACAGCAGGCTGGCCAGCGGGTTGGTGATGATCGTGCTGAGCAGCGCCGCCACTGCCAGGACCCCCGCCACTACGGCCACGATGGCGGCGACGCGGCGTCCCAGGGGATGGGAGATGACGGTGACGGTCATCCGTCGACCCGGCGGGCGATGAGTCGGCCCGCCTGCCCGACCAACTCACCGGTGGTCATACCGATCAGGGACCCGATGATGACGTCGCCGGGATAGTGCACGCCCGTGTGCACCCGCGAGTACGCGACAGCCGCAGCAGCCAGCCGCAGCGGGATCCCGATGACGGGCAGTTGGGAGCTGACGGCCTCCGCGAAGGCGAACGCCGAGGCCGAGTGCCCGGACGGGAAGGACGTGGACTGCGGCATCCGGACGTGCCGGTCCACGAACTCGGCGTCGGTGCGGTCGGGCCGGTGACGCCGGGCGAAGGGTTTGACCCCGATATTCACCAAGGCGGAGGTCACCCCGATCGCGGCGACGCCGGTGAGAGCCGCCTGGCGCCCCCGGCGGCCGCCGACCACTGCGATGACCGCCGCGGTCCCGAACCACAGCTTGGACTTGTCCGCGGCCCGCGACAGCCGGCGCAAGCCGGCGTCGATGGTCGGCGTGGGGGTGTGGGCCACCGCCTGGTAGGCGGCTTCGTCGAGGGCCTTCGCCTCGGCGACCAAGCCTTCGTCGGGGGCGTCGGTGGGCACAGGAGCGGTCGCGGACATGCCGGTCATCATCCCATCGAGGGACACCTTCCGGACATTTCCCGGAAAACCGCACATCAGCCGCCCGGGCGCGCCACACTCCTTGCCGTGACGCGACCTTGCGGGACCGCGTCATCTTCCCCGGACCGCAGATGCAGGGAGGGCCACATGGCTCCTCGGACCGCCACCTCCGCCGCCCATGTCGACATGCTGCGCGGCACCGCCAGTCAGACCATCGCCGCCCACCTCACCGCATCCGACAAGACCACGGCCAGCACCTGGGTGTACGACCGGGAGGAGCCGTGGACCGTGCACGTCTCCTTCTCATCCTGCGACGTGGCCATCCGGTGGATGTTCGACCGCGAGTTGCTGTCCCGGGGCTTGGGCGAGTGGGTGGGCAGCGGGGACGTCCGGTTGGGACCGGTGCCGCGTCGCGACCGCGGCCCCCGAACCACGTTGCTGCACCTGATGGCGCGGGGCACGATCGTGCCCGCCGCCTTCGGAACCCACGCCCTGGAGGGTTTCCTGCGGGCCACCACCCAACTCGTCCCGCTCGGCCGGGAGGGCCGCGGGATCGACTGGGACGGCCATCTGGCCGCACTGCTCGCGGGCGGCTGAGCGTCGCCGGGTAGCGTTCCGGCCATGACCCCACGCACCCACCCTGCGGTAGATCGAGTCACAGCGGATCTCGCGGATGCGGGTGTGACCGCCCGGGTCGTCTGGCTGGACGACGCCGCCACGACCGCGCAGTTGGCCGCCGACGCCCTGGGAATCGAGGTCGGCGCGATCGCCAATTCCCTGATCTTCACCCTCGACGACCGGCCCGTGCTGGTCCTGACCTCCGGACGGCACCGCGTGGACACCGCATGGTTGGGCGGCCAACTCGGCGGCCGGCTACGCCGGGCGTCAGCCGAGGTCGTCAAGGAGGCCACCGGACAGGTCATCGGAGGCGTGGCGCCCGTGGGGCATCCCCTCCCGATCCCGACCTACATCGACCCCGTGCTCGCGGAGTATGACGAAGTGTGGGCGGCCGCCGGTCACGCGCACACGGTCCTGCCGTTGACGTACGACCAGTTGCTGCTGGTGACCGGGGGGACCGTCCAGCCCGTCGAACCCGCCTGACGGGTCTCCTGCGGGTGCGCGATCTCACAGCCGCGCCGGTTACCGGCTTCTGGTTACCCGCGGGTAATATCGGGGCGTAGGAGTCGGCCGTCTGCCGTGGCCCGCCCGGTACGCCGACCCTGGGGACAACACTCCTGGAGGAGCCATGGAACCGTCGATCGCGCTGCGAGCCGGCGTCGGCATCGTCATCATCCTCGTCGCGGCGTTCTTCGCCCTGAAGCGCTCCGGCTTCCTGGTCCGCTTGATCCGCTCGGGTCAGCCCGCCGTGGGCCGCACGAGCCATGCCCCCACCCGGCTGGAGGCCGAGGTCACCGAAGTCCTCGGTCAGAAGAAACTGCTCAAGTGGAGTGTGCCCGGCATCGCGCACGTCTTCGTGTTCGCCGGCTTCCTGATCCTCGGCCTCACCGTCGTCGAGGCCATCGTTGAGCTGTTCATCCACGGGTTCGCGTTCCCGTGGATCGGGACCTGGCCGGTCATCCGGTTCCTCGAGGACCTCTTCATCCTGCTGGTCCTCATCGGCATCGTGATCTTCCTGATCATCCGTATGGCCAACCAGCCCAAGGAGAAGGGCCGCTGGTCCCGCTTCTACGGCTCCCACACGTCCGGCGCATGGCTGGTCCTCATCATGATCTTCCTGGTGATCCTCACGCTGTCGCTCTATCGCGGCGCGAAGATCAATCTGCTGGACAACGGCGGGGATCCCGAAGCGGCCGGCATGAGTGGTGGGTTCGTCTCCACCGCCGTGGCCAAGATGCTGGCACCCCTGGGGCCAACCGCGAACGCGTGGCTGGAAACGATCGGCCTGTGGCTGCATGTTGCCGTCATCCTGGGCTTCCTGCTGATCGTGCTCAACAGCAAGCACCTGCACATCTTCACCGCTCCCCCCAACGTGTACTTCTCACGCCGCCCCAATGCGCTCGGTCCGCTGCTGCCGATGTACTCCGACGGCCAGCGGATCGACCTGGAGGACCCGCCGGACGACGCCACCTACGGTGTGGGGCGCATCCAAGACTTCACCTGGAAGGGCCTGCTCGATTTCTCCACCTGCACCGAGTGCGGCCGCTGCCAGTCCCAGTGCCCCGCGTGGAACACCGAGAAACCGCTCTCCCCCAAGTTGATGATCATGAATCTGCGGGACCACGCCTTCACCACCGCCCCGTACACGCTGGCCGCGCAGAAGGCCAACGACGGCAAGAACCCCGAGTTCGGCGAGATCGACGAGACGGTGCTGGCGACGTTGCCGGAGAAGGTCCAGCACGAGGCCCAGCGGGAGCTCGTCGGCTCCCGCGAGGACGACCCCCGCCGCTCGACCGACGGCTACGACGCCAGCGGTCACCGCTCCCATGACGGCCCGGTCATCGACACCGACGCCCTGTGGTCCTGCACCACGTGCGGCGCGTGCGTGAACCAGTGTCCGGTGGACATCGAGCACATCGACCACTTCGTGGACATGCGCCGCCACCAGGTGATGATCCAGACGGAGTTCCCCACGGAGCTGAACGGCCTGTTCAAGAACCTCGAGAACAAGGGCAACCCGTGGGGCATGAACGCCAACCTGCGCAACGCCTGGATCGAGGAGGTCGACTTCCCCGTGCGGGTGTTCGGCGCCGACGGCGAGGAGAAGATCCCCGACGACGTCGAGTACCTGTTCTGGGTCGGCTGCGCGGGAGCGTACGAGGACCGCGCCAAGGAAACCACCAAGGCCGTGGCCGAACTGCTCTACACCGCGGGCGTGGAGTTCATGGTGCTGGGCGATGGGGAGTCCTGCACAGGTGACGCGGCCCGCCGCGCCGGCAACGAACCCCTCTTCTACATGCAGGCCGCCCAGAACATCGAGGTGCTCAACGAGGTCGGCGCCAAGAAGATCGTGGTGACGTGCCCCCACTGCATGAACACCCTGGGACGGGAGTACCCCGAGTTCGGCGGCAACTACGAGGTGGTGCACTACAGCCAACTGCTGCATTCGCTGGTGTACGAGAACAAACTGGTACCCCTCAACAAGGTCGAGGACACCGTCACCTACCACGACCCCTGCTACCTGGGGCGGCACAACCAGGTCTACACCCCCCCGCGGGCCCTCCTGGAGTCCCTGCCGGGGTCGAAGTTCGTCGAGATGCCGCGCCACGGCGACCGGTCGTTCTGCTGCGGCGCCGGCGGCGCTCGCATGTGGATGGAGGAGAAGCTTGGGACCCGGGTCAACCAGAACCGCGCCGACGAGGCCATCGACACGGGAGCCAGCCGTGTCGCCGTGGCGTGCCCGTTCTGCTCGGTGATGCTCAATGACGGGGTGACGGTGCGCCAGCAGGAAGGCATGGCCGAAGGGGTCGAGGTCGTCGACCTGGCGGCCCTGATGCTGGAGTCGGTCAAGAAGGAACCCGCCGAGCAGTCAGGCACTTCGGAGAACCCCGAACCGGCCCAAGCCTGACCTGGTAACTTCTGAATCCGCCCGGCCACCAGGCCGGGCGGATTCCTTCTTTTGGGCTTCTGTTCGGTCGGGGCGACACCCGGGGGTTCGGGAACCAAAATGAGCCGGAGATCGTCTGAGCGGTCACCTGGGATGAGGAGCTCGTATGAAGCGCGGAGCCGTTGCCGTAGCCGTGTCGATCCTGATGGTGGCGCCGCT
>JAPOIY010000035.1 GCA_029978705.1 Actinomycetota bacterium | reverse complement strand
GGGATCTCGTTCCTGAACCCCGCACACGACGGCGCCGTCCTGCCGGTCCTCCACCTCAACGGCTACAAGATCGCCGGCCCCACCGTGCTCGCCCGCAAGGATCCCGAGGACCTGCGCCGCCTGCTCGAGGGCCATGGCTACGAGGTCATGGAGGTGGAGGGGGACGACCTGCCCGGCATGCACCACCGCTTCGCGGCCACCCTGGACAAGGCCGTCGACCGGATCCGCGAGATCCAGGAGAAGGCGCGCAGCGGAGGGGGTCTGGACGGGCAGCCGCGCTGGCCGCTGATCGTGCTGCGCAGCCCCAAGGGGTGGACGGGCCCAGCAGTCGTCGACGGGGTGCAGGTCGTCGACTCGTGGCGGTCCCACCAGGTCCCGCTCAGCAGCGTGAAGGCGAACCCCGAGCATCTGCGCATCCTGCGGGACTGGCTCATGTCGTACCAGCCGCAGGAGCTGTTCGACGAGTCCGGCGCCCCAGTGGAGCTGGTGCGGTCGGCCAACCCGCCCGGGGACAAGGCGATGACCGCCAGCCCCTACACGAACGGCAACGCCGAACGGCATCCCATCCAGTACCCCGACTTCCGGGAGTACGCCTTCGAGATCACTGCCCCGGCCACGCAGCGGCTGGAGAGCCCACGGCTGATGGGGGATCTCATGCGGGACCTCTACACCCGCAATCCCGACGCCTTCCGGGTGTTCTGTCCCGACGAGACCAACTCCAATCGCATCGGCGCCGTGTTCGAGGTCAGCGACCGCACGTTCATGGAGCGCCTCATCCCCCGCGACGAGAAGATCTCCCCGGAAGGCCGGGTGATGGAGGTCCTGAGCGAACACAACTGCCACGGGTGGCTCGAGGGGTACACCCTGACCGGGCGCCGCGGCCTGTTCGCGACCTACGAGGCGTTCGCCATGGTCAGCGCCTCGATGACGATCCAACACAGCAAGTGGCTGGAGGAAGGGGTGCACCTCGACTGGCGCAAGCCGGTCCCCAGCCTGAACATCCTGTTGACCAGCACCTGTTGGCGCAACGACCACAACGGCTTCAGTCATCAGGGTCCCGGCTTGATCCAGAACGTGATCACCAAGCGCGGCGAGATCGCCCGGGTCTATCTGCCGCCGGACGCGAACACCCTGCTGAGTGTCGCCGACCACTGCTTCCGCAGCGAGGACTACACCAACCTGATCGTGATCGACAAGCAGCCGCAACTGCAGTACCTCACGATGGACGAGGCCATCGAACACTGCGCCCGCGGGGCCTCGGTATGGGAGTGGGCCGGCAACGACGACGGCACCGCTGATCCCGATATCGTGCTCGCCTGCGCCGGGGATGTGGTCACCATGGAGACCGTAGCGGCCGCCGAGATCCTCAAGCAGCGCCTGCCGCAGATGCGGGTCCGGGTGGTGAACGTGGTGGACCTCATGACGCTGCGCCGTCCCAAGGACCACCCCCACGGCATGAGTGATCTCTACTTCGAGGAGCTGTTCACCGACGATGTCGACGTGGTGTTCGCCTTCCATGGTTACCCGGGCGCCATCCACCAGTTGGTCCACGGTCGCCCGGACGCCGACCGGTTCCGGGTGCGGGGGTTCATCGAGGAGGGCACCACGACGAGCCCCTTCGACATGGTGGTGCGCAACAAGGCCAGCCGCTACCACCTCGTGATGGACGCCATCAACAACGCGGGACGGACGGTCCCCGGAGCCGCCGAGCTGTACCAGTGGTGCGAGGAACAGCTCGTCCGGCATGCCGAGCACATCGTGGACTACCTCGAGGATCTGCCGCAGGTGACCGACTGGAGCCTGGGCATGCCGTTGGAACTGCCGACGGCGGGGGAGATACGCGGGGCGCGCACCTGAGTGCGCGGTGTGACCCGGATGATCGGTCGGACATTGCCGCGGGCGGGGCAATAGAGTCGGTCAGGACCACGAACGTAGGCGAGGAGCCCGAGTTGTCGGACGAGCATTACTTCGACATCGAGGCCGTCATGGACCTCGACGACATCATCACGTCCCTGCAGGACCTCGAGGACCACCAGTTCGAGGAGCGCGGCCTCTCGGTGACCGGCACCTGGGACGAGGTTGACGACCCCGTCCTGATCGGACCCGACGGCACCCCCGTCGACACGTGGAAGCAGGGCTACCCGTACGACGTCCGGATGACCCGGCGCGAGTACGACATGACCAAGAGGCTGCTGCAGATCGAGCTGCTGAAGATGCAGTCCTGGGTCAAGGACACCGGGCAGAAGATCTGCATGCTCTTCGAGGGCCGCGACGCCGCCGGAAAGGGCGGCACGATCAAGCGGTTCATGGAGCATCTCAACCCGCGCGGTGCCACGGTCGTCGCGCTCACGAAGCCCACCGAGAAGGAGAAGGGGCAGTGGTACTTCCAGCGGTACGTGAAACACCTGCCCAGTGACGGTGAGATCGTGCTGTTCGACCGCAGCTGGTACAACCGGGCGGGCGTCGAACGGGTGATGGGGTTCTGCTCGGACCCGGACTACGACGAGTTCATGCGGCAGACCCCCGAGTTCGAGCGGATGCTGGTGCGGTCGGGCATCATCCTGTTCAAGTTCTGGTTCTCGGTCTCCCGCAAGGAGCAGGTCACTCGTTTCACCATCCGCCGTATCGACCCGGTCCGCCAATGGAAATTGAGCCCGATGGACCTCGCCTCCCTGGACCGGTGGGACTCCTACACCGACGCCAAAGAAGCCATGTTCTGGTACACCGACACGGAATGGGCGCCTTGGACCGTCGTCCGCAGCAACGACAAGAAGCGGGGTCGCCTCGAGGCCATGCGCTGGGTGCTGGCGCAACTCGACTACCCCGAGAAGGACGAGTCGGTCGTCGGCACCCCGGACCCCAATATCGTGGGCCCACCGGGTGCCATCTACGAGACCGACGAGAACACCGGCCAGCAGTTCCCCGCCCTGCAGTGAGGCCTCAACGGTGACTGACGACTGGGGGGCGTGGGCGGTCGAGTCGTGGGACACGCTGCAGCAATTGACCCGCCGCCCGGTCCCGTTCCGAGGTGCTCGGATCCATGAGCCGGACCGGCTGCGGGTGGTGGCGGCGTGGCCGTTGAGCCAGGTGCTTCATGCCGCCGTTCTCGTGGACGCGGCCGGGCTGACGGCGCGGCACTACGCACCGGATCTCGTCTGGGCGTCGCTGCGCCGCTACCGGAAGGGGGATGGTTTCACCGATTTCCCCCTCATCGGCAGCCGGTACTACGACGACAACGCTTGGATCGGCCTCGCCTGCGCGCAGCGGGCCCTCTTCGCCGAGCCGGCCGCGCGACGTCCCTGGCTCCACCGCGCGGAGGCGTCCCTGCGGTTCGTGAGCCAGGGGGTGCGCCGCGGCGGTGTGCTGTGGGTCGAGGGTGGCCGGAACCTGCACGCATGCTCCACCGGTTCGGCCGGGGTACTGGCGGCGGCCGTCGGACGGGCGGAGTCGGGTGAGCCCCGAGCACTCGCCCGGCAGGCGGGTGAGTTCCTCGACGCCTGGTTGATGAACCCCGACGGTCTCGTGGCCGACAGCATCACCCCGGAGGGACTGGTGGATCCAGCGGAGTTCACCTACAACCAGGGACTGGGGATCCAGTTGCGGATCGAGCGGGGCCTCCTCGACGAGGCCGCCGCGCTCGCGGAGGCGACCGCCGGACAGTTCCCCACCGAGCGGTTCTGGCAGCATCCCCCGGCGTTCAACGCCATCCACTGCCGGGCCCTGTTGCGCCTCGACGCGGTCACGGGGACCGAGCGGTGGCAGGAGTTCGTCGCGGACTACGCGCGGCGGTTGTGGGACTTCGCGCGGGACCACCGCGGCCTGGTGTCCGGCGCCGGCCGCTACGACAAGGGCTTCGTTCTCGATCATGCGGCTGCGACGGGGCTCCTGGCCGCCCTCGCGCTGCCCCAAGACCGGCGGACGCTGCTGGTCTGACCGGCAGGCGGGACGTCCGTCCGGTGGGGCAGGATGGGGGTATGGCGTTCCCCGGCGACCCCCGGCCTCCCATGCCGCCGGGCGCCGACCCGATAGCGGCAAACGCCGACTCGGTGACCCCGATCGCGCCCCCCCGCAGCGCCATTCCGACCACCAAGGCCGTCCTCACGGCGGGGTGGGTGACCGGACTGACCGCCGGCATCGTGTGCCTCCTGATGCGCCTCATCGCCGGGCTGTTCGGCGTGGAGTTCCTCGTGGCCCGGCCGGGCAGCGAGGAGTTGAGCCCGGTGCCCTGGGCGCTCGTCCTGCTCACCCCCGTCGTGGTCGGGGTGGGGGGCGCCCTGGTGGCGGCCATCTTCCTGGGAGTCCGCGGCTGCCAGCGGTGGGTCTTCTGGCTGGGTACTGCCGCTGTGGTGGTCTCGCTGGCGTCGCCGTTGCTCCAGCCACCGGGGGTGACCTGGCCCACGCGGATCTGGCTGGCGCTCATGCACCTGGTGACGTGGTTCCTGATCGTGCCGCAGGTGGCCCGGGTGGTCGGCGACAGCGACCCCCGGGTGACCGCCGGGTACCGCGACGTGGGCAGCGACGACCCCCTCTGAGGCCAGGTGCCCTGGGACGCAACTGCGACGCACGGCACACCTCGCGTTCTTGCGCTTGTTACTGGCCAGTAGCATCATGGGGTTACTGACGGGTAACCACCCGTCCCACCGGTGCCTCGGGGGTGAGGCGCCGTCCTGACACAGATTGGGGATCGTTGGCATGAGCCACTACAAGAGCAACCTCCGCGACATCGAGTTCAATCTCTTCGAGGTGTTCGGTGCCGGTGACTGGATGGGTACCGCAGCGTTCGAGGACATGGATGTCGCGACGGCCAAGGACTTCCTCAAGCAGACCAACGAGCTGGCCACCGGGCCGCTGTCCGACTCGTTCGCGAGCGCAGACCGCAACCCGCCGGTGTACGACCCCAAGACCTACTCCGTCACGATGCCCGAGGACTTCAAGCGCAGCTACCAGCTGCTGATGGACTCCGAGGGCTGGCGGATGGAGATCCCCTCCGAGATCGGCGGCATCGCGACGCCGCCCAGCCTGCGCTGGGCGGTCGCCGAGCTGGTGCTCGGCGCGAACCCGGCGGCGTTCATGTACATGTCGGGCCCCGGGTTCGCGGGCATCCTGTACAACCTCGGCAACGAGGATCAGAAGAAGATGGCCGAACGCATGGTCGAGAACCAGTGGGGTGCCACGATGGTCCTGACCGAGCCGGACGCCGGCTCCGACGTGGGCGCGGGCACCACCAAGGCCTACCCCAACGAGGACGGCTCGTGGCGCATCGAGGGTGTGAAGCGCTTCATCACCTCGGCTGAGCACGACATGAGCGACAACATCGTGCACCTCGTGCTGGCCCGCCCCGTGGGCGTGGACGGCGTCGGCGGCCCCGGCACCAAGGGACTGTCCCTGTTCGTCGTGCCGAAGTATCACTTCGACATCGAGACCGGTGAGATCGGCGAGCGCAACGGCGCCTACGTGACCAACGTCGAGAAGAAGATGGGCCTGAAGGTGTCGACCACCTGCGAGGTCACCTTCGGCGACAAGGAGCCGGCCATCGGCTGGCTGGTGGGGGACGTGCACAGCGGCATCGCCCAGATGTTCAAGGTCATCGAGTACGCCCGCATGATGGTCGGCACGAAGGCGATCGCGACGCTGGGTACCGGCTACCTCAACGCGCTCGAGTACGCCAAGACCCGCGTCCAGGGCGCCGACCTCACCCAGATGATGGACAAGACCGCGCCGCGGACGGCGATCATCCGGCACCCGGATGTGCGCCGGTCCCTGATGCTGCAGAAGTCCTACGCCGAAGGCCTGCGCGCCCTGGTGCTCTACACCGCGTCGTGGCAGGACCAGATCGCGGCCGCCGAGCACGGTGCCGCTGACATCGACGTGGACATGGCGGAGCGGATGAACGACCTCCTCCTGCCCATCGTCAAGGGCGTCGGCTCCGAGCGTTCCTACGAACTCCTCGGGTCGCAGTCGCTGCAGACCTTCGGTGGCTCCGGCTTCCTGCAGGACTACCCGATCGAGCAGTACATCCGCGACGCCAAGATCGACACCCTCTACGAGGGCACCACGGCCATCCAGGGGCTGGACTTCTTCTTCCGCAAGATGGTCCGGGACCAGTTCAAGGCCGTGTTCCACTTGGCCGGCCAGATCACCGAGACCGTCAAGGGCGGCGGGGACGGCGACCAGTTGGCGGTCGAGCGCGAACTGCTCGGGACGGCGCTGGAGGACGTGCAGGCCACTATCGGCAAGCTCGGCGAGTGGGCCATGGCCTCCCAGCAGGACGTGGCGGAGATCTACAAGGTCGGCCTCAACACCACGCGCCTGCTGATGATGGTCGGCGACCTGGTGGTCGGTTGGCTGCTGCTGCGTCAGGCCGAGGTGGCCCAGGCCAAGCTGGCCGACGCCGCCGACAAGGACAAGGCGTTCTACACCGGGAAGATCGAGGCCGCCAAGTGGTTCGCCGCCAACCGGCTGCCGCTGCTGACCGCCGAGAAGGTCGCGGCCCTCAACACCACCATGGACCTCATGGAGCTGCCCGACGAGGCCTTCTGACCCGTCCCCGACGCGACAGCCCCCCTGCCCCACACCCCCGGGACAGGGGGGCTGTCGTCAGTCGGCCCGCGCCTGCGCCACCGTGCGGGCGTGCACTTCTGCCATGGCGGGGGCGCCCAGGCGGGGATCCTGCACCTCTCTGCCGCTGAGCACCGCATCCAGGTAGCGGCGGTCGGCGTCCAGCCGTGCCATCGGGTCCGTCGTGGGTGAGCCGTGACCGGGCACCAGGACCGCGCAGCGGGCCACGACCTCGGCGAGCCGGTCCAGACCGACCAGGTACGGGATCAGGTCGGGATCGTCGGCGTCCGGGTACGGCAGTTCGACGTCGCTCAGCATGTCCCCGGCCAGCAGAACGCCGACGTCGGGGATTTCCAGCGCCACATGGCCGCGGGCGTGGGCGTCATGTTCATGCAGGACGACGTCACGGCCGCTCCAGGGCAGCGGGTACGGGTCCGGCAACGCGGTCGAGCGGGGGTAGGGAACGGTCGGGACATCGACCGCTGGACGTGGCGCGGTGGGGCAGCGGTCGAGGGTGCCGACGTAGGCGAGCAGCTCGTCGGGCAGGTCCCCGACGAGCGGCTCCAGCAGCCGGTCACGGTGCTCGCACCACTGGGCGACGGTCCACGGGGACGCCCACCGCGGGACGACCGGAAGGTCCGGATGCCACATCACATGGTCGTAGTGCACGTGGCTGGCTGCCCCGGCCGCACACCGGACCCCCACATCGGACAACACTGCGGCCACGCCGGCGAGTTCGTCGGGATCCCAGGCGGGGTCCACGACCAAGGCCTCCCCTCCCGACCCGGTCACCACTGTGGACAGCGTCACGTAACGGCGGGAGGCCATGACCAGGACGCCCGCGGCGACCTCGCTGAACGTGCGACTCATCGGACCTCCCTTGCCGACGTGGGTGACCGTATCCAAGGGGTCCGGCCCGGCTCAAGCGGGCTGCTGGTGCTGCCGGGGGGTCCCGGGGGTGCACACTGGGGAGTGGCTCTGGAGGGTGCATGACGAACAATCGCGGAACGTCCCGTTTCTTCGATTACGACGGACCGGTCCACTACATCGACTACGGCGGCAAACCCGATGGTCCGCTGGTCGTCTGCGTGCACGGCCTGGGCGGGTCCGCGCTGAGCTTCAACCTGATCGCGGACCTGCTGGCCGCGGAGTGCCGCATCTACGCCGTCGATCTCGTCGGCCACGGGCGCACCCCCGTGCTGGGCCGGTCGGCCACGGTCGGGGAGAACCGGCGTGTGGTCGACCACTTCCTGCGCAACGTCGTCGGCGAACCCGCCGTCCTCATCGGGAACTCCATGGGCGGCCTCATCGCTCTGCTGCAGGCCGCCCAGCGTCCCCAGTCCACTGCGGGCCTCGTCCTGATCGGGCCGGCGCTGCCGCTGACCGGACTGGTGTTGAAGGACTTCCGTCGCGCCCTGGAGTTCGTCGTCCTGGCGACCCCCGGGGTCGGGACGGCGGTCGTCTCGCTGTGGACCCGGTTCGCGTCGGCGGAGCGGCAGGTCGGACGTATGCTGCGCCTCGTCGCCCGCGACCCCTCGCGCATCCCGGATGAATTCCGCCACGCGGCCGCGGCCCTGGCCGAGGAGCGGCGTCGGCTGCCGGGCAACCCGAACGCCCTCGTCCAGGCGGCGCGTTCGGTCGTGTTCGTCGTCAGCAGCCCCTGGTACGCCGCCCAACTGGAGGGGGTCTCCGCTCCCGTGCTGCTCATCCACGGGCAGCACGACCGGCTGGTCTCGATCCGACAGGCGGAGGCGTCGGCCCAACGGTTCGACTCCTGGCGCTTCGAGGTGATGGACCATGTGGGCCATGTGCCGCAACTGGAGGACCCGGGCCTCGTGGCGGCCACGATCCTGGAGTGGATGTTCGAGGAGTCCCCGGAGGTCGCCGCGGGGGCGGAGGAGGCGGAGCCCGCCGAGATCGTGGTCGACGTCCGCGAGAAGTCCCGGCGCTGACCGTCCTCGCCGACCGGCGCCGCCCCTAGCCCACGGGTTGCCGTTCGACCGCGGCTACCTCCGCCGCCGACGCAGGGCCTTGCCGACCTCCATCACGACGCCCACCGCAAGCGCCAGCAGGGCGCCCATCCCCCACTGACCGGAGGTGAGCGGCACGGTGCCCAGCAACTCGTTCATCGGCTCGCTCTCCACCGCCAGCCAGATCAGCGCCAGGGGCGCCAACAGCCACAGGTAGTACGGCAGGTAGGGGCCGACCCACGCCGGCAGCAGGTCCCGCCGGGCACACGCCGCGATGAGCACAGTGCTCAGGCCGGCGACCAGGAAGGCTGTCGTCTGCGGTTGCCCCTCCACGCCCCCGTCCGCTCGCGCGTCCAGCAGGAAGTAGGGCAGCAGGATCGCGATCCCCTGGACGAGACCGATGACGACCCACCGGGGGGTGGTCGACCGGTTGAGGATGGGGATCGCGGAATCGCGGGGAGGCAGATCCATGATCCCCGGTTCGGTGGAGTCGGTGGAGATCCCGATCGCGGGGAAGATGCCGATGAGGAACGTGACGAACAACAGCATGACCGGCGTCAGGGCCTGGCCGTTGTTCACATCCAAGGCGCTGGCCAGGAGCATGGTGACGAGTACCCCGAACAGGGTGATCATCGTGTAGCGCAGTTGTGAAACGATCTTGCCGTAGATGTCGCGTCCCAGCTCGACGGCATGGACGAGGGTGGCGAAGTTGTCGTCGGTGAGCACCATGTTCGCGGCCTGCTTGGTCACCTCGCTGCCGCTGCCCATGGCGACGCCGACGTCGGCCTTCTTGAGAGCCGCCGCGTCGTTGACAGCGTCACCGGTCATCGCGACGATGTCCCCGTTCTCCTGCATCACCGACACCAGCCGGAGTTTGTCCTCTGGGGAGACGCGCCCGAAGACGTGCAGATCGGGCAGTCGCTGCAGCAGTTCGGCGTCGCTCAGTTTCTGGAATTCGGGGCCGGTGATCGTCCCGGGGCCGAGGTCGAGATCCTTGCCGATGGCCGCGGCCGTCACCGCGTGGTCTCCGGTGATCATGCGGACGTCGATACCCGCTCGGTGGGCGACCTGGATGGCGGTCTTCGCGCTGGGTCGGAGCGGGTCGATGATTCCCACCAAGGCGACGAACGTCAGGTCGGTGACGGCGGCCATGGGGTCGGCGCGGACGGCCTCCACCTGGCTGACCGGGAACGTGCGGTAGGCGAACGCCATCACCCGCAGACCGTCCCGGGCCAGTTCCTCGTTGGCGTCCTGGAGTTCCTGGGCGACGGCGCCGATGGCGACTTCCTCGTCGGCACCTCCCCACAGAGCGGCCCTGCAGCGCTCGAGCAGGACGTCGGGTGCCCCCTTCACCAGTTCGACGACCATCGGCTCGTCGTTGATCGGCGCCTCGTGGAAGGTGGCCATGAACTTGTACTCCGAGTCGAACGGCACGAGCGCCGTTCTCGGGTAGTCGCGTCGGGAGATGCCGGCGTCGACGCCCATCTTGGCGGCGAGCACGACCAGGGCCAGTTCGGTGGGATCCCCCGCCACGCTGCCGTCCGGCTTGACCTCGGCGTCGGAACACAACGTGAGACCCAGCGCGAGAGGCGTGAAGTCGGGCACCTCGGATCCCGCGGCCCCGAGGATCTCCCCGGCCGTGGAGTAGCCCTCCCCCTCCACCCGGAACCACTGCCCGGCGTCGAAGAGGCGCGTAGCGGTCATCATGTCGAGGGTGAGTGTTCCGGTCTTGTCGCTGTTGATCGCGCTGGTGCTGCCCAGCGTCTCGACGTCGGTGAGGTTGCGCACGATGGCCTTGGCCCGCGCGAGCCGCTGGGCCCCGTAGGACAACATCGCGGTGAGGAAGGTGGGTAGGCCGGAGGGGATGGAGGAGATCGCGACCGTGATCGCCAGCAGCACGATCTGTGGAGTGGGAAGGCCGCGCAGGATCGCGATGACGACGATGATGGCCACCGCGACCCACGCCAGGACGGCGAGGCGGATCGTCAGTCCGCGCATCTCCTTCTGTAGGGGGGACGGTTCCGGTTGGACGCTGCTCAGCATCCCGGCGATCTTGCCCATCTCCGTGCTGGACCCGGTCGCCGTCACCACGACGCGGGCGGTCCCGCGGGTGATCGAGGTGTTCTGGAAGACCATGTCGGAGCGGTCGCCCAGCGGGGTGTCGGGGTCGGCGACCGGAAGGGAGTTCTTGTCCACCGGAGCGCTCTCCCCCGTGAGTCCGCTCTCGACGGCCTCAAGGGACGCCGAGGCCACGATGCGACCGTCCGCCGGAACGAGATCACCTGGCTCCAGCAGGACGATGTCCCCGGGCACCAGGTCGGCGGCGGGGATCGACGAACGGTCGCCGCCGCGGATGACGAGCGCCTCCGGGATCTGCAGCGACGCCAGTGCGCCAGCGGACTTCTTCGCCTTGATCTCCTGACTCGCGCCCATGAAGAGGTTGAGTGCTACGAGGAAGAGGACCAGCCATCCGGTCTCGGGCTGACCGAAGAAGAACGCGGCGGCCGCGACGACCGTCAGCATCAGGTTCATGGGGTCGGCCCAGATACGCAGGACGATCTGCAGGGCGGACGGCTGCGGCTCCCGGGGTAGCTCGTTCGGCCCGTGGGTACGCAGCGCCTCCGCGGCCGCTGCGGGCGACAGCCCGGTGTCAGCACTCGTGTCGAGGGTGGCCAGTACCTCGTCGGCCGACATCGTGAACCAGACACGGTGGTCGTGAGGGGTGGGGCTCATGGCACCTCCGGACGGATAGTTCAGGGGCGAGACTAGCCACCGGAGGCGACGGGCGCCGGATGTGGCGGATTGCCGGTGCGGGCCGGGTCCGTCAGACGACGACGAGGGCGATCGCCGCGAACTGGGAGAGGAAGGCCGCGATCGTGAAGGCGTGGAACACCTCGTGGTACCCGAACCAGCCCGGGTGGGGGTCGGGGCGCCGGCGGGCGTAGACAACGCCGCCCATGGTGTAGAGCACTCCTCCGAAGGCCAACAGCATGACGACCCAGCCACCGAAGTCGGCCCAGATCGAGGGCAGGAAGAACACCGAGACCCAGCCCAGCGCGAGGTAGGACCCCACGACCAGCCACCGGGGTGCTGCCCACCACAGCACCCGGACGATCAGTCCGACGATTGCGATGGCCCAGACGAGCACCAGCATGATCGTGCCGGTTCGCCGGTCGGTCAGGGCCGCCGCGAAGGGCGTGTAACTGCCGGCGATGAACAGGTAGATGTTCGCGTGGTCCAGTCGGTTGAGGAAGGAGTTGGTGCGGGGGCCGCCGGCTCCCAGGTGGTACGAGGCGCTGACCCCGAAGAGCAGGACCGTCGTCGCCACGTAGACGGCCACAGCGAGCCGCAGCCCGACCGTCGGGGTCGCGACCATCAGGCCCAGCCCCATCACGAAGGCCAATGGCGCGGCGCCGAAGTGCAACCAGCCCCGCAGCCGAGGCTTCACGCGCTGCCGTAGCTCCTCGAGACGATCGTCCAGGGCACGGCCCAGTGCCGCTCCCGGGGGGAGGGCCTGCGCAGGGTCGTCAGCGGTCATCAACCTACGGTAGCGTAGGTTAGGGCGTTGCCCAACCCGGGTCTCAGCGGCAGGAGCGCAGCCCGGCGCGCTTCTGGGCCTGGGCGGCACGGAGTGCCTCGATGTAGGCGCTGCGGGCGGCGGCCCGTGCATCGCGTCGCTCGGCGCGCTCGTCCGCGGTACTGGCGAGGAAGATGCGCCGGCTCAGCCCGTTCGATGCCTGAACCTGCGTGCGCTCGTCGCTGGTCGCCGAGTGGAAGCGGGCCTGGGCCGCCCGATAGGCGGTCTGCTTGGCCTGGCGCGCGAGGGCTACAGATGCGCGGTACTCGTTCTCGACCTTGACGCACGGGTTCACCCCGGCGGGCACGGGCGGGATCGAACTGGTCCCGGCTTGCGCGGCGGCAGGCAACAGAACGCTGCCCGCCAGCACGGCGGCGAGTACGGGGGTCTTCATCACGGGTCCCATTCCTGTCAGGTGCTCCGGGGACCGTACGGAGGTTTGTCGCGATTTCTCAACAGCACCGGCCGATAATCGGAGAGGAGCCGGTCACACCTACGGAATTTCGATGGGGTCACTGAAGACCGTGGCGTACCCGCTCTGCTGGGGGACGACGACGCGGTAGATGCCCGCCGGCGGCGAGACGGTGACGGGCCGGGCGCCCGGTTGCAGCGTCAGGTCCCGCCACGCCAGCCAGACCCACTGCTCGGCCCGCTGCACCTGCACCATCTGCTGCTGGTCGCCCCGCCGGGCGAGCGACACCGCCAGGCCCTTCGGCCCCTGGGTGACCGTCAGCCGAGGTTTGGGCAGGCCGGACGGTTCGACGCGATAGGGCAGGCCACCGCCCGGACACGTGCCATGCACGATCCGGATGGTCGTGTAGAACTGCGAACTCTCCTCGACCGTGGCGATCCCGACGGCTCCCGGATCAGGATCGAGGAGCGCGTTGCGGGTGGCGGCGTCGTTGATCCACTTGAGGTAGACGTCCTCGGGGGTGCCGTCCGTGACGCTGCTGGACGAGATGACATCCGCTACGGGGTTACAGGCCGCGACGGCGTCGTCGGCATACCACTTGTCGGGCAGCGAATCGGTGGCGGCGTCGGCCGTCTGGTTGGAGCGGATGGCCGACTGGACCCGCAGCGGCTCGAACTGCTCCAACGGGGCCAACTGGTGTTCGCCGCGGAACCAGTTCACCAGGTTGAGCAGGATGTCGTCGTACTCGTCATCGGGCAGTCGCTGGGTGAAGGCGCCGACCGGCTCGAATGCGATTCCCTCGTTCCCCTGCCAGCCGCGGTGTGCCTCGATGGCACGGACGGGCGCTCCGTAATAGGTGGCGGGGTCCGATCCGGAATTGAAGGCAGAGGCAGGCACGGTGGCGACCAGGATCGCGGCGGCTCCTCCGGCCGCGACCAAGATGCCTGCGCGCACTGTGTCTCTCCCGATCGCCGTGCTGCGTCACAACTGCTTCGCATGCTGCTGTTCCGCGGGGTTGCCCCACTGGGAGAAGTATGGCAGGGCCGACGGCCGGGGCGCTGCCCCCGGCCCGAGTGATCACCCGACCGCTCAGTGGGTCCGGGCAGACCCGGGGGTCTCAGTGCTTGCCCTCCCGCTGCCGTTTCGTGGCCTTGGTGGCTGCGGATGCCATCTCCACCTCCGTGGAGTGGTCCGGAACGTAGGTCTGGGTGTCCCGTGGGGGCCGCTGGTACCCGGTGGTCGGCGGCCGCTCGGGAAGGTCCAGATCCTCTTTGACGACCGCGGTGTAGGGAATCGTGGACAGCAGGTGGTCGATGCAGTTGATCCGCGCCCGCCGCTTGTCGTCGCTCTCGACTACGTACCAAGGATTCGGGAGGACGTCGGTGTGCACGAACATGTCGTCCTTGGCCCGGGAGTAGTCCTCCCACCGCGTGATGGACTCCAGGTCCATGGGGGACAGTTTCCAGCGGCGCATCGGGTCCTCCAGGCGGCTCCGGAACCGGGACTCCTGCTCCTCGTCGCTGACGCTGAACCAGTACTTGCGCAGCATGATGCCGTCCTCGGCAAGCATGCGCTCGAAGATCGGGGCCTGGTACAGGAAGCGGTTGTACTCCTCCCGGTCGCAGAAGCCCATGACCCGTTCCACGCCCGCACGGTTGTACCAACTGCGGTCGAACAGGACGATCTCGCCGGCGGCCGGCAGGTGGGTGACGTAACGCTGGAAGTACCACTGGGTCTTCTCGCGCTCGGTCGGCGCGGGGAGAGCCGCGATGCGAGCGATGCGGGGGTTGAGGTACTGGGCCACGCGTTTGATCGTGCCGCCCTTCCCCGCCGCATCCCTGCCTTCGAACAGCACGACGAGCCGGGCCCCGGTGGTGCGCACCCACTCCTGCATCTCGACCAGCTCCGCCTGCAGCCGGAACAGTTCCTGCTCGTACAGCTTCTTGTTCATCCGCTTGCGCGGAGGGCCGTCCGTCCCGTCGGCTGCGCGGGGATGGCCCTTCTTCTTTTTGCTCACAGGCCGCAGGCTACTGGGGGGCGGGGGGTCGTCACTCCCGGAGGACGAAGTCGGTCACCACCAGTTCCGCGAAGGCCAACGCACTGGTCCACGCCGGGGACACCGCGTTGAGGACGTGCGTGGCCGACGGGTCCCCCCGGACGACGTAGTCGGTCTCGAGGGCGCCGGTCCGGGTGTCGACCAACTGGGCGCGGATCCCGGGCGCTGCCGTCTCGGCCACATCGGCCGGGCGGATCTCGGGCACCAGCTCGGCGGCATCGGCCACGAGTGCCCCGGGGCGGTACTTGGGGATCTCCGCGGCCACGAGTCGGCGGGCAGCTCGACTGCGGAGGAAGTGCAGCAACTGTCGCCCCTGGGTCGGGACCGCGCGCCAGTCCACATCGCGCAGCAGGGTGTAGTTCTCGGCGGAGAGAACCGGCAGGGCGGTGGGGCCGATCTTGACCCGACCCGAAGGCGTGACGGTCACGTGGACCCCGAGGAACGGGAAAGCGGGGTCCGGGACCGGGTACACGAGCCGCTGCAGCCGCCCAGGCGTCCAGTCGAGATACCGGTAGAGGCCCTTGAAGGGGAGGAGGGAGTACCCGTCGGCCATGCCGAACCACCCGGCGACCTGGGCCGCTTGCAGTCCGGCGCAGTTGACGGTGTGGCCGACGGTGTAGCGTCCCGCCGCGGTGAGCACCTGCCCGGGACGGGCCGCCCGTACCCGTTCGTCGAGCCGGATCGTGACGCCGTGCCGCCGGGCGTCCGCGGCCAGAGCGGCCAGGACGAGGCGGGGGTCGGCGACCGCCGTCGTCGGTGACCACAGTGCCTGCTCGTGTGTCCGAGCGAGCGGTTCCAGCGCGGCGAGCTCCGTCGGTGAGATGAGGTCGACGGGTACGCCGTTGGCTGCCGCCCGGACCGCCAGGTCCGCCAGACGCGGCAGGTCCTCCGGGCCCCGGGCGACCACCACCTTGCCGGTCGGCACCACGGGAACGGCGTGGGCGGTGCAGAACTCGCGCAACAGCGTGTTGCCGCGCCGCGTGAGCCGCGCCTTGAGGGAGTCGGGGGAGTAATAGAAGCCAGCATGCAGTACCCCGGAGTTGCGTCCCGAGGCGTGTGACGCCAGCCGCTTCTCCTTGTCGAACACCACAACCCGGGTGCCGGGATGCTGCAGCACGAGCTGCCGCGCGACGGCGACCCCGACGATGCCCGCGCCGATCACAGCCACGTCCGCGTGGGTCCGCGTCACTGGTCGCCGGACTCCTTCTTCTCCTCGTGCTTGCCCTCGAGCTGGGAGGCGAGCCGGGCCACCTGGTCCCGCAGGTCGATCACCTCTTTGGTGAGCGCATGGACGTCTTTGGCCTGAGCGGGTTCGGGGACCGGATCGGGCGGATGTTTCGGTACCGGGATGTGCACGTCGGGGCCCGCCTTCGGGTCCCCGGTCTCGGGATCGTCGGCCAGTTCTGTCGCCAGCCGCTGCCGGCTCGCCTCGTCCTTCTTCTCCTCTTTGGGGGACACCTTCAGGAAGGAGGCCAGCGAGGCCGCGACGACGCCGAGAAGAGCCAGCCCGCAGATCATCAGTGCTACTCCGGACAGGCGCCCCGTGACGGTGATCGGGACGATGTCCCCGTACCCCACGGTGGTCACGGTGACGACCCCCCACCACAGCGCATCCCCGTATGAGGCGAACTCGTCGTTGACCGTCGACTCCGCGTCGTAGGCGACCCAGGAGAAGATCATGGTCACGATCACGGCGAGCATGAACGCGCGGCCCAGTCGTTCCAGCAGTCGCTTGACGCCGCGGAACACCACCACGACGCGCAGTAGACGCGCCAGCCGCAGGAAGTTCACGACCGCACCGCCATGGGCCCCGGGCAGCAGGTACCAGGGGGAGGTGGCGATGACGATGAACAGGTCGAACAGGCCGATGCGGGAGTCCGTGTACCGCACCCGGGTCCTGGTCTGGATGATGAAATCCACGAGGAAGACCACCCAGGAACCGACGCCGATGACGATGCCGACCCAGTCATTGCGGCTGGTCGTGATGACCAGAGGCAGGAGGGCCGCGACCACGATCAACGGACGCGAGACACGCTGGTACCGGGCCAAGAACTGGGCGTCCTTGTCCGTGCGGGGCGGCGCCGTGCGGTGCCAGGCCTCCTTCAACGAGATCACAGGCGGCATTCTGGCGCTTTCCGGTGGACGGCGGAGGTGTTTGCGGCGAGCAACTGCGATCGCGTTGCCGTTGTCCGCTCCGCCGATACCGTTGGGGCATGAAGCCGCTGGACCCGCGTCTCATGCGCTGGGCGCGGGCCACCCGGGTATTCCTGATCACAACCATCCTGGCGGGAGTCATCACGACCGCCGCGATCATCGTCCAGGCGATGCTGCTGGCGACGGTGATCACTCAGGTCTTCCAGGACCACGCCTCGCTGGAGCAGATCTGGCCGCAGGTCATGTGGCTCGCAGGAGTGGTCGTCGTACGGGCCCTGCTGGCCTACGTCGTGGAGTGGTCGGCCTTCCACTCCAGCGCCCGGGCCAAGAGCCAGTTGCGGATGGCGGTCCTGGAC
This sequence comes from Actinomycetota bacterium, assembly GCA_029978705.1. Lineage (GTDB taxonomy): Bacteria > Actinomycetota > Actinomycetes > S36-B12 > CAIWTL01. The sequence continues at coordinate 10,810 of JAPOIY010000035.1, read as the reverse complement.
CACGTCGTGGCCCTCGGTCCCGAGTACCTGGACTCGCGGCGAAGCGGCGAACTGGCCCAACTGACCGGGCGCGGCATCGACGCCCTCGACTCTTACTTCGCCCGGTACCTGCCACAGTTGGTCCTGGCGGTCATGGTGCCCGTGGCGATCATCGCAGTGGTGATCACGGAGGACCTGCTGGCCGCTGTCATCATCGCGCTGACCATCCCTCTGATCCCGATCTTCATGATCCTCGTCGGGCTGTACACCCGGCGCCAGGTGGACCGGCAGTGGCGCACCCTGGGCATCCTGTCCGGCCACTTCCTGGACGTGGTCGCCGGCCTGCCCACCCTGAAGGCGTTCGGCCGGGCCCGCGCCCAGGCGCAGACCCTGCGGGACATCGGGGATCGGTACCGCCGGACCACCATGGGGGTGCTGCGGGTCTCGTTCCTCAGCGCCCTGGTCCTGGAGCTGCTGGCGACCCTCAGCGTGGCGATCGTGGCCGTCTCGATCGGTTTGCGACTCGTCAACGGGACCCTGGACCTCTACACGGGGCTCTTCGTCCTCATCCTGGCTCCCGAGGCCTACCTGCCGTTGCGGATGGTCGGAGCGCAGTTCCACGCCTCCGCCGACGGCATCGCCGCCGCTGAGCAGCTGCTGGACATCCTCGACACACCGGTCCCGGCGCACGACGCGCTGACCGAGATCCCGGCGAAAGACGCTCCCTTCTCCGTCACCCTGAGCGCGGTCAGTGTGGTCTACCCGGACCGCCCCGTGCCGGCGCTGGCCGACGTGACCTTCCGGGCCGCTCCCGGGCGCGTCACCGCCCTCGCGGGACACTCGGGGGCGGGCAAGTCCACGGCGCTGCGCGTCATCCTGGGGTTCGTGGCGCCCGAACCCGGGACGGTGAGACTGCAGGGTGCGGCGGGAGACGACTGGACCCCCGCGACGGCAACCCGTGACTCGTGGCTCGAGCAGATCGGGTGGCTGCCGCAGGATCCGGTGATGCTGGCGGGATCGGTGGCCGACAACATCCTGCTCGGCCGTCCGTCGGCTGGAATCGCGGACGTCCGGATCGCCGCACGCCGGGCGGGCCTCGACCCGGAGACGCTCTCCCAGATCGTGGGGGAAGGGGGCAGCGGTGTCTCAGCCGGGCAGCGGCGGCGCATCGGACTGGCCCGGGTCCTGTTGCGCGACGCCCCGGTGGTGCTGCTCGACGAACCGAGTGCCGCCTTGGATGAGGAGACCGAGAGCCTCGTGGTCCAGGCGGTTGCGGGGCTACGCGACAAGGGCCGCACTGTCGTGGTCGTGGCCCACCGGCGGGCGCTCCTCGACATGGCCGATGAGGTCATCCATTTGGCGGCCCCCGATCCAGACGACCTCACCGCGCCAGCCGAGCAGTCCGTCTCCCTCCCGGGGCTGGGCCGATGAGTACCGTCGCAGCCGAGCGGGCGGTCCAGCCGGGGGAACCCACGCCCCTTCCTTCCCTGCTCCCCGGCGCACCAGGCAGCCCGGTCTGGCGGGTCCTGCGGGCGGCCCGGCCGGTCGGCGCCCGACTGGGACTGGCGGCCTTACTGGGGGCGCTGGCCATCGGGTGCTCGGTGGCGCTGCTGGCCACCAGCGCCTTCCTGATTTCCAAGGCGTCGTTGCAGCCGCCGATCCTGCACCTGCAGGTCGCGATCGTGATGGTGCGCGCCTTCGGCATCGGCCGGGGGGTGTTCCGCTACGCCGAGCGGGTCGTGGGGCACGACGCGGCGTTCCGGTCCCTGACCGATCTGCGGATCGCGGTGTACGACCGCCTGGCCATCATCGCGCCCTCGGGCCTGGGCGCCTACCGCAGTGGCGACCTCCTCAACCGGCTGGTCGCCGATGTGGACTCCATGCTCGACCTCTACCTGCGCGTGGCACTGCCGTATGCGGCTGCTCTCCTGGTGGGTGCCGGGTCCGTCCTGCTGCTGGCCACCGTGGTCCCGGCGGCGGGGATCGCCCTCGCCGCCGCGTTGCTCATCGGGGGACTGGTGGTTCCCGCTCTGACCTTGCGGCTGACGGAGCGCACCCAACGCAAGGTCGCTCCCGCGATGGGACAACTGACCGCGGAGACGGTGACGCTGGTAGACGGCGCCGCGGAGTTGATCGCACTGGGGCAGGCGCAGGACGCGCTCGACCGGATCAGGCGCACGGACAGTGAGCTCACCGCCATCTCGGGCCGGGCGGTCGTGTCCGGCGGGGTCGGCGCCGCCCTCGGGGTGCTCGCGCAAGGGGGCGCTGTCATCGCCGCGGTCATCTTCGGCACGCAGGCGGTCACGTCCGGCGAACTGGATGGCGTCATGCTCGCGCTCGTCGTCCTGGTCCCGCTGGCGGCCTACGAGGCCGTCCAGGTGCTGCCGGCGTCCGTCATCGTCTTCGCTCGGGTGCGGGAGGCGGCGCGGCGGATCTGCGCCGTCATCGACGCCCCGGACTACACGCCCGACCCCGACCCGGTCCGTCCGCTGCCGGACCCCGTCCCGGCGGGGGAATTCGTCGTCGCGGACTTCACTGCGGGCTGGAGACCGGGGGACTGGGTCTGTGAGCCCGTCAGTTTCCGGTGTGCTCCGGGCGAGTCCGTGGCTCTGGTCGCCCCCAGCGGCGTGGGCAAGAGCACCGTCGGTCTGGGGCTGGCGGACATGGTCCCGGTGGCGGGTGACGAGCGATACGGCGACGTCGACCTGTGCGATGTGGGCGGCGATGACGTCCGTCGCGTCGTGGAACTCGTTCAGCAGGACGCGCACCTGTTCGACACGACCATCGCGGAGAACGTGCGGTTGGCCCGCCGGTCGGCGACGGACGCCGAGATCGAGACCGTCCTGGCCGACCTCGGACTGGGGGACTGGGTGGCCGGGCTGCCGGAGGGGATCCAGACCCGGGTCGGCCGATTCGGGCGGGCGGTGTCGGGCGGACAGCGGCAACGCATTGCGATCGCGCGCGGCCTGGTGGCCCAGGCGCCGGTCCTCATCGCCGACGAACCCACGGAGCACCTCGATCCGGAGAACTCTGCCGCGGTCATGGCAGCCCTGCGACGGCACTGCGCGAATCGGGTGCTGGTGCTGATCACCCACGACCGTGCGGAGGCGGATCGCTGCGACCGAACGGTGCCCGTGCGGTCCGCGCGCGGGTGACCCGATTCCCGTCTCGAACACAGCAGGAATGCGTGACAGGATCCGGTGAGGGTGGTTTGCTGTAGGGGGTAAGGACTCTGGGAGGGATCGATATGGTTTCCGGCAAGCTCTTGGCACTCGGTTCGGCGGTGGCGCTCGGTAGCGCGGTCATGTTCGCGGGGTCGGCTGCCGCCGACAGTCCGGAACTCGTGAAGCCGAACTCCACGCAGAAGGCGGGCATCACCAAGGCATGGCTCAAGGCCAACGGCGGCGGGTCGGTTCCCGAAAGTTGCCTGTACATCCGGTTGAGCAAGTCCAACAAGCACGTCGCGGGCCTCGAGTCGAACATCGAGAAGAAGCCCAACAAGTGCGCCAAGTACGCCTTCGACGGCACGGCGATGCTGTACGGCCAGAAGAAGCACTGGTTCCTGCTCGCTGAGGGATCGGATGCGACCAACGCGCAGTGCAAGGCGGCGGCTTCCCTGATGGGCCCCGCCCCGTGGGGCGACCTGGTGGACTTCGCCGCAGGAATGGGCTGCCAGAACATCGACTGACGCCGGAAGGCGTCTCGGCTGGTGGAGCGGGTGACGGGAATCGAACCCGCACTGTCAGCTTGGGAAGCTGATGTTCTGCCATTGAACTACACCCGCACGGGGTCCCTGGGATCCCGGCGGCACCAGTATGCACCACCGCGGAGGGGCGCTGGATGTGGTGTCAGGCGGAGCGCCAGTAGGCGGCCGGCCCCAACGGATACCGCTCGGCCTCTTGGACCTGGGCGATGAGCAGTTCGTCGGCCAGACCGTCGTGGCGGGCCAGCCGGATCTGCACGACCGAGAGGTCGCGCAGGGAACGCCGGACGTAGACGCACTCCGTGTCGCGCACGTGCGGCCAGGGGACGGGAACGTGCCCGATGGTGACCACCCCCAGGCGGCAGTCCGCCATGCCGAGCCTCTCGATGGGGGACAGTCCTTCGGCAGACCGGAGGAAGTCGGGCCACCGGGGCCGACGTAGCACGTCCTCCCGGGAGAGGAAGATCTCCCCGACGGCGCCGTCGGCGAAGCGCCGTACGAACACCGGAACCTGGGCCGCGCCGTGCCACAGGACCGGCAGGCCCCCGACCGACAGCACGCTGTCGCTCTCCGCCGTCGTGCCCACCTGTTCCAGGTCCGACAACCACCGTGTCGTCATCTGCCCCCCACTCTCTGCGTTCCATACGGTGGCCCGGCGCGAGGGCAGGCAGCCAGGGGGCGCTCCCCCCACCGACACGGCTCACCCCTCAGTGATGTCGTGGTCGGCTCCGCGCACCAGCGGCACGAAGCGCACCCGTTCGAGGTCGTCCCGGCGGCAGCCGTTCGCGAGGCGCTGGACCAGTACGAGCCGCTGACCGGCCGCGTCGGTGACGGGCAGGATCATGCGGCCGCCCCGCCGGTCCGCGGTCGGAGGCCGCAGCTGTTCCTCCAGCTCGGAAGGGATGCGCGAGGCTGCCGCGGCGACCACGATGCCGTCATAGGGGGCGTGCTCGGGTCGTCCCCGGCTGCCGTCCCCCAGGGCCACGTCGACGTCGTACCCGGTCCCCGTGAGGTTGGCCTGGGCCAGGTGCGCCAGGTCGGCGACCACCTCGATCCCCCACACCCGGCAGCCCAACTCCGCCAAGACGGCCGCTTGATAGCCGCAACCGGTGCCCACGTCGAGGACGTTGTCGCCCGGCCGGAGGCCCAGCAGCTGGGTCATGAGCGCCACGATGAACGGCTGTGAGATGGTCTGCTGCCACCCGATGGGCAGCGGGTGGTTCTCCCACGCAGCGCGGCGGTGCCGGGCGGGCACGAAGCGGTCGCGCGGTACCGTCGCCATCGCGCGGAGCACGGCCTTGTCGCGGATCCCTTGATGCCGCAGTTCGGCGATGAGGGCGTCCCGGTCCACTTCTCCATGATCGCGCCGCGCACCGGGGCGCGACACCCCCTCAGGGCCGGGGTTGCAGCGCGCGACGGCACCCGGTCGCCGCCCTGTCCGTAACCGGACAGTTACCCGGGCTTGCTGCGCCTTACCGCGGGAGGGCGACATAGGCTGACGGCACTATGACTGAACGGCCCGACGCGACCGGCGATCCCACGCCGGGCGACGCGGCGGGTCGCGACCACCCCGACGTGCTCGCGGTGTGCCGCTGGCTCCCGCAGGCGTACCCGTGGGGGGCGTTCACCGGCCGGCATGACTACGTGCACGTCGGCGACCGGCAGGGGCGGGTCAATCTGTGGTGGGCGGACTTCTGCGTACATCGCGGGGACTACGTCGGGCCACCCCGGGGCGGCCTGGTCCCCGATCACTACCCCGACTACGACGTGGCGATGCCCGCAGGCGGGTACCTGCGGGTGCGGTCGGGTGTCCTGGCGGACTGGGTGGACGAGCCGTCCGCCTGCCCCACGCTGCGTGGCGACGGTGAGGCTTTCCTTTCCCAGCGCTACGGCCCCGGCAACCCCTACTGGTTGGCGGACTATCGGGACATGACCGCGGACGACATGCGCAACGCCCTCGCGGGTGTGCGCCACCGTCGCGATGACCAGAACACGGACGACACCGTCAGGGGCTCGGAGTTGCTGGCGGCCATCGAGCATCGGGTGGCGGCGGCGCGTGACCCGGAGAACTGCTCCTGCCTCGGGCGCGAGCCCGATCCTTCCCGCGGCATGGACGTGCCCGGTGCGGTCCTGCGGCAACCCGGGGCGGTGCCCACCCTCACCGGCACCAACACCGGCAGCGAGGCGGCTGAGGTGGTCTGGGCACTGACCCGGCTGCTGGCCGACCCCGACCAGGCGGGGCTGGTACGGGCTGCGGAGGTGGCGGCCCGGCGGGCGGCCGATCCCCTGGTGGGCTGGCCCGATGCTCCCCTGACCGAGGAAGGGGCGGCGCTCGTCGCAGCTCAGGCGCTGCGCTGGCACGGGGCGAGCGTGGTGGGGGACCTACCGTTCTGGGTCCTGGGATGGATCTTCATCGCGGAGCCGGTCTTCGAGGAGTTGTTGCCGCAACTACCCACCAGGGACCGACAACGGCTGCGCCGCGAGATCCTGCAGCATGCGGACCGGGTACGGGTGGACCGCGTGTCCGCCACATGGGCCGCGGCCCACCGGGCGGACAAGCTCCTGCAGGCCGTGGCCGACCTGACCGCGAGCGAGGAGCCGATGGGGGTCATCGACCTGCGCGGACGGGACCGTCCCCCGGCCGTCCCGGCTCCGCGTCCGGCCAGTCCCGCCTACGAGCAGTCCATCTCCGCGGTCGTCGCGGACCTGGCGTCCTGACCGCGTCAGGCGGCGAAAGGGGGCCGCTCGTCCAGACGTAGGCTCGTGCGTCCCAGGCCGCGCCACAACCGGGCGACCGCGTCCGTGTCCTCGGGGGTGACCAGATTTCCCATGACCCGCAGCGCCACCGTCATGAGGGAGCGCGACCGCATGCCCACGGGGCCGGCGCGCAGCAGGAACTCCGGCGCGGTGAGTAGGGCGGCCAGTCGCCGCGCCGCGGAGAACGCCGCGCCGTAGCGCGTGGTCAGAAGCGGGACCCACTCGGCCGCGACGTCGCCGGTGACGGCGCCCCCGGCGGCGAACAGTTGGGCCGCCAGCCGACCCGTTTCCAGCCCGTAGTCGATGCCTTCGCCATTGAGGGGGTTCACGCATCCCGCGGCGTCGCCCGCCAACACCCAGTTCGGGCCGGCGACCCCCGACACCGCCCCGCCCATCGGCAGCAGTGCCGACCGCACCCGTTGCGGGGCACCGCTGAGTTGCCACTCCTCGGCCTGCCCGGCGTAGTACTGCTCGATCAGTCGGCGCAGGTTCACGTCGGCGGGACGTCGGTCCGTGGCGAGCGTGCCCACCCCCAGGTTCACCGTGCCGTCCCCGAGGGGGAACACCCAGCCGTAGCCACTGAGGATCTCGCCTTCGCTGCCGCGCAATTCCAGGTGGGAGGAGATCCAGGGGTCGGCGGAGCGTTGGCTGGTCACATAGGCGCGGGCGGCCACGCCGTAGACCGTGTCGCGGTGCCAGGTGCGCCCCAGGAGCCGGCCGGAGGGTGACCGGGCACCGTCGGCGACGATGACTCGCCGGCAGCGGATGACGGTGCCGTCGGCGGTCGTGACCTCGCGGATCCGGCCGTCCGCGTCCGGCTTGATCTGGGCCACCTTCAGGCCGGGCGCGAAGCGAGCCCCCGACTGCCGCGCGACCTCCAGGATCGCGGCGTCCAGTTCCACCCGCGGCGCGGCACTGCCGTGGGCCGGCATCGTCCCGCCGGGCCACGGCAGATGCCAGGTCCGCCCGAAGCCCGCGGCGCGAAGCCCCCAGTTGCTGGGCCGACCACGCAGGAAGTCGGCCATGCCGAGCCGCGTCATCTCCGCGATGGCCCGAGGGGTCAGCCCGTCGCCGCAGGCCTTGTCCCGCGGGAACTCCTGCGCGTCGATCACCAGCGTGTCCAGGCCGGCCCGGGCCGCCCACGCGCCAGCGGACGCGCCGGTGGGGCCGGCCCCGATGACGAGGACATCGGTCTGCAGGGGGGACATCCCCGTCATTGTCGGGGGTAAGGGCTGGCCCGGGCGAATCGACCCCCATCACCCGTTCGGAGCAATTCATGGGGCGGACGTTCAGGTCCGGGTCCCGCCGTCCGATACCGGCTGCACGGGCAGTCTCGGGCTGCCCGGGAACGGAGTCGGCTCATGGCGGGTAACACGCGGGGTAGAGCCTTCCTCCTGGCGCCCGATGCCCGGGCGGTCGACGTCGACGTGGAGCCCCTCGACGCCACCACCTGGCGGCTCAGCGTGGTGGCGGAGGACCTGACCCCCGTCGTGGCCTATCTCCTGACCGGCAGCAAGGGGGCCCTTCTGGTCGATCCCGGCTCGTCCGTCACATGGCCGAGCATGCTGGGTGCCTTGAAACAGCTCCGGGAGGATCTCGACATCCGCTGGGTCTTCGGCCACAGCAGCGACCCCGCGGCGCTCGGCGCTCTGCCGCTCATCGAAGCCGCCCTGGGACCGCAGGTGATGATCGTGACCGGCCCCGAGATGCTCCCGGCTGTGTCGCACTACGGGACCCGGCTGCCCGTCCAGGTCCTTGAGCCCGGCGCCATTCTGGACATCGGCGACCGCCGCCTGGTGGCCGAACACCGCCAGGGCGACTCCCTTCTGTGTTTCCTGCGCGACACGCACTCCGGCGCCACCTTCGGCGCTGGCGCCCGCTCGGCCGAGGGGTACCACCTGCCCGGCCGCCTGGAGGCGGTGCGCGCGGACCTCGAACACGTCCTTCTGACCACGTTGGCCCCGATCGCGCTGGAGGGTCGGGCGCTGGGAGCCCTAGCGCCGGTAGGCCGCGTGACGGCTGTCCGGGTGTACCTGCAGGACCAGGGCACCTGGTTCGAGTTGGGAGGGCGCGCCGGGCTACGCGGCAAGGCCGTGGCGGCCCTGCCGCCGCCCACCGACCTCACGATGCGGGTCGAGCTCGTCGACCCCACGCCCACGGTCATCGACCTGCGCTTCAGCCCGCAATGTGGACAGGCGGTGACCGACCCCGATGTGCAGCGCATGTTCGACAGTCTGCGCCGCCCGATGGCCACGACCCTGCGCCGTATCCTGTCGATGCGAGAGTCGATCATGACGACGTCTCGGCTGCGCGCCGACATGTTGCGCGACCCGCTGACGGGTGTGGGCAACCGCCGGGCGCTGGAGGGTTGGACCGCGCGTGACCGGTTCGCCGCCCTCATGATCGATCTCGACCGGTTCAAGACCATCAACGACGAGGCCGGTCACAGCACCGGGGATTCCGTGTTGCGCCTCGTGGCAGAGGTCATCAGCTCCCAGATCCGGTCCAACGACCTGGTCGTGCGATACGGCGGCGACGAGTTTCTGCTGCTGCTGGACGGCGCCGACGCGGAGGTGGCGGCCATGGTCGCCCATCGGATCCACGCCTCGGTGGGGGCGCTCGAACCCGTCGCACGGGGGGACGTCGGCCGGATCAGCGTTAGTATCGGAGGTGCTTCCGGCTCCGGTTTGTTGGATGATGTGATCACCCAGGCCGATGCCGCGTTGTACGAGGCGAAGGCGAACGGGAGAGACATGGTCTGCATGTACGAGGGGGAGGCGGCGGTGCCGCCCGTTCCGGTCGAGTCGCCGGCCGACGTGCAGGAACTGTGACTCGGTTCACCCGATTGGAGTATTCACCCCCCGCCTAGAACAACCGATCAACCACATGCACCACTGCGATCTCGGAGGAGTCATGGGAAGCAGAGCACACCGAGTACCGGGCCGCCGCTGGCTGTCCGGTGCGGCTGTGGTCGCCCTGGCTGCGCCGCTGCTGGCGGGCAATATCGCCCCGGCAGGCGCGCAGCAGCGCCTCCTCCTGTCCGTCGCGGGTGGGGACCTGTCCGCTGCAACCGCCGATGTCACCCACTCCGGCGGACAGGTCCTACAGGCTTTCCCCGTCGCCGACGCTCTGTTGGTGACCCTGCCGGAGGGCGTGACCCCGCCCGCCGGGACGCTCGCAGTCCCCGACCGGAAGATGACCTTCACCGGCGACACGACGGCGACGCCGACCGGTCCTGTGAACGCCTACCGCGACTCGATCCGCGACACGGCCTCCGACGACGGCGCCGGCGTGACGGTGGCTCTGGTGGACACCGGTGTTGCGGACACCGGCGAGGTCAAGGTCCAGCACGTGAACGTCTCCGGCGGACCCCAGGGCGACGGTCTCGGCCATGGCACGTTCCTCTCCGGCCTGATCGCGGGTAGCGGAGCGTCTTCGGACGGCGCCTACCAGGGTGTGGCCCCCGGGGCCAAGGTGTTGGACGTCCAGGTCGCCGACCAGGACGGCAGCACCTCCCTGGAACACGTCCTCGCGGGTCTGCAGGCAGTCGCCGACCACCGGGCGTCCGATCCCAGCATCAAGGTTCTCAACCTGGCTCTGTCGTCGGGCTCCCCGCTCAATCCGCAGCAGGATCCGCTCACCCGGGGGCTGCGGCGCCTGTGGGCTGGCGGGATGACCGTGATCGTGGCCTCGGGGAACGATGGCCCCGACACAGTGTCGTCACCGGCTGCCGATCCCGCCCTCTTCGCCGTCGGAGCGACGGACGATCAGCGAACCGCAGACCGCGCTGACGACGTGGTGGCGGACTACTCGGCATACGGAACGACCTTCGGTGTAATGCGCCCTGACATCGTGACCCCCGGTACCTCTCTGGTGTCGCTCAAGGCGCCCGGCTCCTTGGCGGATGTCGAGAACCCCAACGCCGCCGTCGCGGACAAGTACTTCAAGGGCACCGGCACCTCGATGTCAGCGGCTGTCACGTCCGGCGCCGTCGCCTCCCTGCTCGCGTCCCGCCCCGGTCTGTCGCCCGACGACACCAAACGGCTCCTGATGGGCACGGCCTTCACCTCGAACACCCTCGACGAGAGCGTCGGGGCGGGGAAGGGTCAGCTGGATCTCGCGTCCGCGCTGTCGACCGACGTGGCTGCCACGGACAGGATTCGTACCTCCAACAAGTCCGATGAGTTCGGGCCGACCGAGTCTGATGCGGCCGCGTGGGCTGCCTTCGGTGCGGCGTGGGACGCGGGAGATCTCCAAGGCGTTGTCGAAGCCTGGATCCAACTGTCACCGCAGACGCGCCGCTGGGCGGCCAATGCCTGGTCCCTGGCGGTCATGGGCAGTGGATTGTCTGGCGAACAGTACGACTTCGAG
>JAPOIY010000038.1 GCA_029978705.1 Actinomycetota bacterium | reverse complement strand
GAAGGACTCCCGGGACGAGGATGTCGATGCTGACGGGGTGCCCGATGTCCGGGATGACGACTCCGACAATGACGGGGTCAGTGACCCGTCGGATCCGGATGACGACAACGACGGGGAGAAAGACAGCAAGGACGACAGCCCGCGCCGCACCGCGACTCCGGCTCCGGATCCGGGCAAGGCGCCGGAACCGACGCAGAAGCTGACGATCTGCCACCGTACGAACGCCACGAAGAACCCGTACGTGCAGCTCACGGTGGACGCTGATGCGGTGGACGGGATCAACGGCAACGGCAACGGTAAGGGTGACCATTTCGGGAATCCGGAGCATCAGGGTCCGGTGTGGACCCCCGAGTTGCCCAACGGCGGGGACTGGGGGGACATCATCCCGCCGCTGCCCGGTGTGCATGAGGGCTATAACTGGACCGCAGACGGCCGCGCGATCTGGGACGCCGGGTGTGTCGGGGCCGCGCCGCCGGGTGCGTCGGATCCCGATGGTGACGGCATCCCGCCGACCACCGATCCCGACGACGACAACGACGGGGTCCCCGATGGCCGCGACGACGATCACGACAACGACGGCACCCCCGATCCCCGGGATCCCGACGATGACGGCGATGGGGTGCCCGACACCAAGGACAAGGACCGCGACAACGACGCCGTCACCGATGCTGAGGACCCCGACGACGACAACGACGGGGTGCCCGACGCCAAGGACCGCGACGCCGACAACGACCAGGTTCCTGACGTCGAGGACCCCGACCGGGACAACGACGGGGTCACCGACACCACCGACCCCGACGACGACAACGACGGGGTGCCCGACGTCAAGGACGCCGACACCGACAATGACGGCACCCCCGACCCGGTCGACCCCGACAGCCCCCCCACCGACGTGAAGGTGCAGCAAAGCGCACCGGTGCGCAGCGGGAACTGGGTACCAGCGCTGCGGGTTTCCACCGCCGCCACCCCGGGAGCCGGGCCGACCGTCATCAACGCCAAGGCCACCTGCACAGTGGGCGGAGTCACGGTCGACTCCTACTGCCACACCCGGGTGAAACACCACCGCGTCCTGCTGCGCATGACCTGCACCCGCAACGTCAAAGCCACAGTCCGGTTGACCGTCACCGGCGACGGCGCCCACACCACCACCATGGAACGCCGCGTCACCGTCACCAGCAAACCCGGCGACACCTGCCGCACCAACGCCAACGGGTGACCCTGCTCAGGCGATACGAGACCGCCACAGGTGTCGTGGGGTGGGAGTGACGGACCAGTAGCGACCAGGACTGCCCCGATCGCGTCGGGTCAGGGTCCAGCGGTTGAGATCAACGGCGCGATGGTGAGCCCAACAGAGCAGTGCCAGATTCTCAAGATCAGTTGAACCGCCCGCTGACCACGGTACGACGTGGTGGGTCTGACACTCGGCCGGTGGACGGTTGCAGATCACACACCCCCCGTCACGCAACGCCAGGGCAGTGCGCTGGGCCGGGGTGGCCAACCGGGTCCTGCGGCCGACGGCCAGCGGCGCCGTGGCCGTTGTGGCCAGTGCCGCGGCGATGGGGCCGGCCAGGTGGGCGCGATCGTCGACGATCACGCCGGTCCACGTCCCGCTGCACAGAGCGAACCGCACGGCCGCGTCTCCCAGCGTGGCGCTCGAGGTGGGCGCCTCTCCCAGGCCCGCCGGCCGCTGGCCCGCGGCCGCCGCGTCTCGCAGAGACACCCCGGCTCGCCGCGACCACGACGCAATCCGATCCGCCTCACTGATCCCCACCGTGATCGTGGCCGCGACCGGAAGCCCCGATGTGGTCGCGGGTAGGTCGCCGTGGGCTGCAGCCCGGTTTACCAGAGCCATCAGCGCATCCGCCTGTCGCTGCCCCTTCGTGAGGGAGTCGCCCTCCACCCGGAGCGATTCGGCCAATGCCGTCAGGGCAGCCTGAAGCGCGGCACCGTCGACGCCGGGGAGCTGCCCCTGCAACAGGGTGTTGCCGTGACAGTCGGAGAACACGAGATAGCGGGAGTCGTAGTCGCGCTGCTCCCGTTCCGCCCCGTCCTCGGGGCGCAGCAGGTCGACCGCGCGGGCCAAGGCGATACGTAGGTGTCGCATGGACAAGGTTGGCAGGGAGGGCAGGAGGGCGTTCACGAGTTGTCCGACTTCGCGGTGGGGGAGGCCGCGGGTGGCGCGGGCGATGGCGGCCACGGCATCCAGGGAAACGCGGCCCCGCTGCCACAGCGACATCAGGTCCGGATGGTCGGGGACGAAGCGGGCTGCGACCGCCATCGCGTCGGCCGCGGACCCCGACCAGTGAGCGCGGTCCTGCAGCGTGGAGCGGGCGGTTGTGGACCATGCGTCGGCGTTGTCCGCGGCGTAGACCCGTCGTGAGATCTCGGCATCGATGACGTGCCGGAGACGAGCCAGTGCCACGACGTCGTCTACCACGCCTGCCGAGGCCGCCAGCTCGCCGACGACTGGGACATCGGCCAGCTCCGCCGTGCTCCGAGCCACGTCGTCGATCCCGGGACTGCGCAGAGGAGTCCCGGCGAGCACCTCGTCGATCTGTTCGCTGTGGCGCCCCGCGGTGCTGGTGTCCTCCGGCATCCGGAAAGTTGTCATCGTCATCGTCGCCCCCCGGCGAGTCCCACGGTCAGGAGAACCGCATAGGACAGTCGAACATATGTTCGACTGTAGGTAGGGGATTTCCCGTGGTGTGTCGCGGTCCGGGTTGGCCGCGGAGTCGCGCGGGGCCGGACCGTAGGCTGGGACCGCTCGGAGGAGAAGCATGCTCATCAGGTCCCGCAACGCGGACGGTGTGATCACCGACCATGAACGCATCACCGACATCGTCGGCCGCGGCGGAGCCCCGCGCTGGCTGGTCGTCAGTCCCCACGACGACGACGTGCAGATCGGTGCGGCGCTTACGGTGCTCGCCGCAGCCGAGGCCGATATCGAGGTCCATGTGCTGGTCACGAGCGACGGGCGCATGGGGTTCGTCGACTGGGAGGACAGGCGCGCCACCGCGGCCACCCGAGCCGCGGAGTGCCTGGTCGCCAACGAGATCTTGGGGATCCCGCCGGACCGGGTGCACAAGCTGGACTACCCCGATGGCGATCTGGCCGCGTGGCAGGGGGTACGCGATACCCCGGGCGGCCCGCGCGGGATCAGTTACGACTACGCCCGCATCATCCGCGAGGTGGCGCCGGCCGTGGTGCTGGGCCCGACTCCGACCGATCTGCATGGTGATCACCGCGTCACGGCGGCGGAACTCGACATCGCCTGTTTTCATGCGTCCGGCGGCATCTGGCGCCAGCTGGGAGACCCGGTGCCGACTCCGGAACGGGTCGACTTCGCCGTCTACTGCGACTTCCCGGGACCGCCCGATGTGCAGGTGCGCGGGAATGCCGCTGAGTTCCGGCGCAAGCTGGACGCCATCGCCGCGTACGCGAGTCAGCCGGAGATCATTGCTGCGATCCTGGAGCAGGTGACTGACTCCGGCCCGGTGGAGTACCTGCAGCGGCGCCCCTGGTCGCTGTACCGGCCGGGCGACTACGACGTCCTCTTCGAGAAGTGACAGCCCTGAGATGAAGGAGCCCGCAATGGCGGACGACCTCTCCGGCAGCGACCTGCTGGTGGATCTGACCCTGGCCGATGTGGTCCCCGCGGCAGCGGCCGTGGGCGCCGTCGAGCAGTCGGCACTGGGACTCGGTATCCCGGCGGAGAGCGCCCATCACCTGGCAGCCGTCGTGCGGGAATTGGTCACCGAATCCCGGCAGCGCGAGACGTTCGGCGGCCGGGAGGACCCGGTCCAGGTCGCCGCCGAACGGCGCGGTGCCGACCTGGTCGTGCGGGTCAGCGACCAGCGCATGCCGGTCGTCGGCGAGACCTACGCCGGCCTGGTGTCGTTCCAGCTCGCGCAGTTGGGATTCGTGGCCGACCTGCAGTTCTCCCTCGGCGACGGCAACGTGGCCGAGTGCACCGTGGCGGTGCCGGCGGACCCGTCATGGCTCGACTCCGAGCAGGTCATCCCGCATGACGTCGTGCCTGCCGAGGACGACACGGTCGCTGCTGTTGCCTACCGGGCGGCGGAACCAGAGGACGCGGTGGGACTCACCCGGCTGACGTACCGCTGCTACGAGTACACCTACGTCGATCCCCTGTTCTACGAGCCGACAGCGCTGGCCCGCTCACTGGCATCGGGGACCCTGCAGGCCTGGGTGGCGTGCGCACCGGACGGGGAGATCGTGGGGCATCAGGCGTTGGCGGCGGACCCGAACGGTCTGGTGCCGGAGTTCTCCAAGTTGATGGTGGACCCGCGGTTCCGGAGGCACGGACTCGCCGACCGGCTGGCACACGACCTACTCAGCGACGCGCGAGACAACGGCCTTCCGGGAGCGTGGGCGGAGTGTGTGGCCAACCACGCCGCCTCCCAACGCACGGTGGGGGCCGCCGGCGGGTTCGAGGTGGGTCTGCTGCTGGGAGCCTCCCCCCAGGACGTCGCGATGGCCGGGTTCACCGTGGCCGACCAGGGCCGCCGCAGCCTCGTGTCGATGTATATCCCCCTCGCCCCACAGGGCGACCGGTTGTCCTACCTTCCGGAGCACCTCATTCCGATCTACCGTGAGGTCATCGGCTGGATGGGACTGCAACGCGAGGTCAGCACCAGCGACGAGCGGCCGACAGGAACGGTGCGGCTCCAGGTCAGCACCAACGTGGCTGCCGGTCGGGCGCGGGTGTCCCTGGACCATCTCGCGCCGGATGCGTTGGTGCGCATCGCGCAGGAGGTCCGCGGCATCGACCTGTCCAAGGTGGCGGTGCTGTACTTGGATATCCCGCTGGCCGACCCGGCGGCCCCTCGGGCCATCCGCATCGCGGAGGAGCGCGGCTTCTTCTGGGCCGCCCTTCTGCCGGATGCCCGCCCGGACGGCGATGTCCTGCGCCTGCAACGCCTGGCTGATGTCCCTATCGCCACGGACACCATCCAGACCGTGACCGACCACGGCGCGACCATGGTCGAGTTTGTCTTGGGAGAGCGCAAACGGGCCGAGGCGGCGCTGGAGAGACTGTCGCCCGACGCCATCGTCGATGTCACCTAGGACCCCTTCCGCGAGCAGGGATTCCGGGACGCGGACGTCCCCGCGGAGGTGGCCGGCGGCGACCGGCTCTCCGCGGGGACGTCGACCGTGCAGGACTTACTGCTTGGCCTTGATCCAGTGCTTCAGGTCGTAGCCGACGTGGTCCTCGATGGGGAGGTCGGACTCCACGATCTTGGTCACCGTCGATCCTTCCGTCCCGGCCTCCAAGAGTCCGAAGCGGTAGGGCACAGCGATCCAGCCGTCGCCGACTGAGGGGCGCGGCGTGTCGTCCTTGGTCCAGTCCTTGTTGAGGCCGGCGATGGACGGATCGATGGGCAGCGCCTCGGTGACGCCTTCCGCGACGGGAATGAAGCCGAGGACGGAGACACCGATCAGGTCGTCGTAGTCGCCGCCGGACTTCCAGACGTAGCTCCAGATGCTGTCCAGGTTCTCCAGGACATCCCAGACGCTGACGGTGGCCTTCTTGGCCGCCTTGGACACGTCGCTCACGCTCTTCGCCATCTGCTCCATATCGCCGGAGATCTTGGCGGCCTCGAAGACCGGGGTGACCTTCTTGAGCATGGTCGTGCGCAACGAGTTCATGAGGCCCATCAATGCCTTCTGGCCGCTGAAGTCGCCGTCGAAGGCGAAACTCACGGTCATGACGACATCGGGGGAGATGCGTGAGCCCTCCTCCATCGCCTTCTCGAGGTCGGCTTGGGTCAGGTAGCGGACTGCCATATTGCCCCCCTCGATCGCGCTCTTGCGGCTCGTGAAGTGGGCATCGCCCTGATCGTTGGGGACATGGACCCAGTCGCCGTTGTCGACGCCGGACCCGAGTTCCCGCGGCTGTTCCGACACCCACGCCGTCCGCGTGGTGCCCTTCTCGCCCAGGGTCGTCCGGATCATGAGTGTCACAACGATCGGCTCGTCTCCATTCTGGTTCCAGTCCTGTTCCTCGCCCTTCCACACCTTGAGGTCATCGACGGTGAGCAGGGGGCCGACGTCGGACGCCGCGGGGGCGGGCGGGGGTGCTGCGGTAGCCGGCGCCGCAACGGGTGCCAGCAGGCTCAGCCCCAACAGTGGGGCGCACAGAGCCAGCGCGTTGGCGGCCAGCCGTGTCTTGCGTTTCGGGGTGGTCATGTCACGTACTCCTTCGAGGTTCTCGGTCGGATCCGATGTCCCCGGCGGGAGGTGCGCGCTAACTCTCAGTCGGTGCCGGAACGGTCCGGCGGTGGAGTCACGGCCTGGTCCCCATCGCCAGGGCGGTACCTGCGAGGACGGCGGCCAAGTGGGCGGTGAACCGCCGCTTCCCGGTTCTGATCTTCGTCTTGCTCTTCATCTCGACTCTCTTGAATAACGAATGTTATGTGATGAGAGCAGTGTGCCCGCAACCATCGTGGGGAAACGCTGGAACGATCCGGCGTGGGGCGACGGTCAGTTGCCGACGTCCGGGTCGTCCCGCAGCCTGCCGCAGGCCTTCACCCCGCCGTTCTTCTTGCGGACGTCGATGCGGTAGCCGCCGCGGACGACCCACGTCGTCGGTTTGCGCACGTTCACGTGGTACTTGCCCTGCCAGCCGCCGAGCCCGTTGGTCTTGATGCCGACTGTGGAAGAGACGGCGTCGCGGTCCACTCCGCACTGTCCGGGCAGAACGGCGAGCGTGTACCGCGTCTTGCTTGCCAGGCCGTAGACGGTCATCCATCCCGTCATCA
Organism: Actinomycetota bacterium; assembly: GCA_029978705.1. Lineage (GTDB taxonomy): Bacteria > Actinomycetota > Actinomycetes > S36-B12 > CAIWTL01. The sequence continues at coordinate 17,067 of JAPOIY010000038.1, read as the reverse complement.
CGTTGCCGGACTGTTGACCGTCCTTGGTGCTGATCACCTGGTTCGCCCAAGCCGTCCCCCAGCCGGTGTTGTGGCCCTTGGCCGGGAAGATCTGGACGAAGGCGTCCTCATCCTCGGACACGACCTTGGCCTGCGCCCCCATCGGGGACATCGCCGCGACCAAGGCGGTGGTCATGCCTGCCAGCAAGGCGGCGCTGATGACGGATCGGGACGTGGCGGGCATTGCTCCTCCAAAGACCGGTGCCCTCGCACTCTAGTGCTCCTCCCCGGTGGAGTCGCAGTGGTCACTCCCAGAGCGTCGCGCCGCGAGGAGGCGCCGTTCCGGTGGTTCAATCGCCCCATGGGAGCACTCCGTGTGGGGAATTGGGGGCGAGGCTGGCTGGGCCCGGTGGCGGTGCTGGCGTTGACTCTGGCCGCCTGCAGTCCGTCGCCGTCGCCGTCGCCGTCGCCGACTTCGACTCCGAGCCCGGTTCCGAGTCCGGCCACCATGCCGATCCGTGGACACGAGGCGGTGGTGATCGTCTCAGGGTTGGCGACCCAGACGCCCTACACCTCCGCGGAAGCCGCCTGCACCTCCGGACTGGCGGCCGGAAACACCGCCTCCGAGATGCGGGAGAAGTTGGTCGGCGCGGGCCAGCAGGTGTTCACCGCCCCCACCCAGATCGGTCCCGGACAGGTGACCGAGAGCATCGGCGTGGGGCCGTCCGCAGACTGCCCACCACCGCTGCCCGCGCGGATGACGATCGACACCACCCAGGGGATCGACCAGGGCGGCTCGCGGCTCGCGGCTTTCCTTGCGCACCTGAAGGAGGAGTACGGCATCAACCGGGTCCACCTGGTCGGGCACTCCATGGGAGGGCTGTTCGCCCGCGCTGCTATCGGGGATGTGAAGGCTTCCGGCCGGGGGATCCGGTTCCGGTCCCTGACTACTTTGAGCGTTCCCTGGACTGGCACGTTCCCCGCGGACTACGCCACGGGGGCCCTGCCGCTCTCGGCCTGCGGCAATGAGCCGGTGTGTCAACAGGTACTCACGGACTACCAGACGAAACTCGCCGAACCGGAAGGTCCCGACGGGGCCGCCAGCGTCATCACGACGAAACTGTTGCAGGGGCGCCACGGCTGGAACGTCTCGCAGGGCGACGATCTCAGGGGGATTCCCGTGACCCTGATCGCGGGAGACCACTATCGGCTGCCGGGAGGTGACCCCCAGGTGTGGCCCAACGACGCCGTCGTGTCCCGGGACAGCGGGCTGGCGCGTGGCCTGGCAGGCGCTCCCCTGAGCATCCGCACCTGCCTGGTGCGGCCCGATGTGCACACCATCGGGCTGGCGGAGCAGGCGGGACTGCCGTGGACCTCGGCGATCACGTGGGATCCGGTGGTCATGGACGCCGTCCTGCGGGCGGTGGAGGCACGGCGCCCCGCGACCTCATCCCACTGCTGAGGGCACTTGCGAGCGACTGCTTGAGCCGGTTTCCGCGAGGGCCGCGAGTTACAGTCGCAGCAGGAGTCGCTCCGGGCCTGCGGGGCGCGGATGGCAGGGAGCGCTCATGGACATGTCGTCCCGGAAGCGAACGATTCGTGTTGCCGCGGTAGCGGCGGTTACCGCCTGCGTGCTCATGGGGGGTTTCGGCAGTCCGGCTGGCTCGCAGACAACCGGCCCCCGGCTGGACGGGCTCTTCCCGGTGCCGGGCGGCATCGGTACGAACAACCAGATCGCAGCCGGTCCGGACGGCAACATGTGGGTCACTCTCAGCGGTGGCGGGACCGACGTGGCGCGCCTCACCGCGGCCGGGGTCGTGACCGAGTTCGACCTTCCCGGGGTCGCCGGCCCGGTCGGGGTGACGTCCGCGGCGGGCCAGGTGTGGCTCACCCAGGCCAATGGCGTCGTCCGGTTCGACCCGGCCGATCCCACCGGCTCGGTCGTGGTCACGACCATTCCGGCGATCACCGACCCGAGGGGAATCGTGGTGGGCCCAGATGACAACCTCTGGACCGCCAGTGAGAGCAAGGTCGTGAAGATCCCGCCCGCGAACCCAGCCGGTTTCACTCCTTTCGCGGGCACCGGGCTCGTATCGGCCCGGGCGATCACAGCCACCCCCACGACGCTGTGGATCGCGGACTTCGGGGGCAACCAGATCGTGCAGGTCGACCTGCAGGGCGACGGTTCCACCTTCCCGGTCGGAAGCGGCCCGCAGGGTATCGCCGCGAACACCGACGGGCAGGTCGGGTTCTCCTTGCCGGGAGCCACTCCGCAGGCCATCGGCCGCGCTCTTCCCGTCGTCACCACTCCCGTCGGTGCCGCGGACCCCTTCGGGGTGATCTCGGCCAACGACCGGGCCTGGTGGGTGGCGGAGTTCGCCGGTAACAGGCTGGGGCGCCTGACTCGTAAGGGTGTCTTGACCTACCCGATCACCTTCCCCCTGGGGAGCGGGCCGCGACAGCTGGCGCAGGGAGCCGATGACACCGTCTGGGTCACCCTCGACACGGTGGATCAGGTGGCGAAGGTCGTCGGCGTGGAGGAACCTCCGCAGACGGTCATCACCGCCTATCCCAAGCCGACCGTGCGGACGCACAAGCCCCGCGCCCGGCTGCGGTACCACTTCATCGCCACCCCGCCGACCGCGTCGTTCCAATGCCGCATGAAGCATCGGGGGAGCCCGATGCCGGACTGGCGGCGGTGTTCGTCGCCAGTGACATTCCGCCGACCGCCCGGGCGGTACCGCTTCATGGTGCGCGCGGTCACGTCGATTCCGGATGCCAGCAAGGCGCAGCACGAGGTGCGGGTGGTCCACCGCCGATAGCCACACCTGACCCCTCCGATCCTGCTTGGATACCGGCATGGACTGGAGCGCCCGTGACCGGGGATGACCGTCGTCGGGAGGACGATGTCGCGCACCTCCTGGTGGAGACGGGCGTCTCCTTGGGACGGTGCAGCTACCCGGCCCCTCAGTCGGAGGAACTGGTGGCGCAGGTGGCGGCGGCGTTCCACAGCACGGCCGAGGTTGCGGTCCTGCCCACGCTGGTTATCGCCGAGGATCGTCGACTGCGCACGGTGGCGATGGAGCGGATCGGGTCGGCCTTCCGCTTCGACCAGATCGCGGCCGTGCAGCGGGCGATCAACCGGGCTCGCTTCGGGAAGGTGGGGGTGGGAACGGCCCTGCAGGAACTGCGCGCGGTCCCGTTCGAACAACCGGCCCATCCGACCTGGTTACGGATCGTGGGATACGCCCTGTGTGCCGTGGGTTTCGCTCTCTACCTGCGGTTGAGTCTGCCGGCCGTGGTGGCCGCTCTCGGACTGGGCGTGTTGGTCGGTGCCGCCTTGATCGCGACGAGCCGCTCACCGCACCTCACGGCTCTGATGCCGGTACTCGCCACCTTCTGCTGCGCCCTGGTAGTCACCGTGGGGGCGGGGGCCTTGGGCGTTCCCGTCCCGGTACGCCTCGCCGCGGTACCGGTCCTCATGCTTCTGCCTGGCGCGGTGCTCACCGCCGCAGTCGTCGAACTGGTCAGTGGTGACATGATCTCCGGCGCATCGCGGATGATCTACGCGGTCATGATCCTCGTGGCCATGGCGGTGAGTTTCTCCCTCGCCGTCCAGGTGGCGGATGTGGCTGGCACTCACCTGATCGACCTCACCGAGCACGACGCCCCGGTGTGGGCGCTGTGGTTGGGTATCGGTCTGTTCGCCGTCGGGACGCCGCTCTACATGTGCACACCGCGGGCATTCTGGGTGCCGGGCATCCTCGTCGTCTACGGCGCCTGTCTGGTACAGGCGCTCGCGAGTCAGGTGGTCAGCTCCAGCCTCGCTGCCGGCGTGGCCACCGCGTTGGCACTGCTGGTTTCCTGGGGCTACAACTACCGCCAGGGCGGCGGGCCCGCCGCGCTCCTGGTGTACCTTCCCGCGTTCTGGCTGATGGTCCCTGGCTCTGCCGGATTCGTCGCCGTGACAGGAATCATGGACAGCGACAGCGCGTTGGCCAGTCTCGGCAAACAGACCGGGCTGACCATCATCTCGATGGCGATCGGCATGATGGTCGCTGTCCTGGCCGCTCCCATGCTCGTCAAGGTGAAGCACCTGTCCCGGCACTCGCCGCCCGCCTGACGACGGGAGCCCGCGCGGACGGTGACTCAGCGGACGAATCCGAGGGTCTGGTCGCAGATGTTCTGCCAGCCCTTGGAGGTCTTAATGGCGAACACGACCTTGTACTGCCTTCGTTCGATGGGATGTTCCCTGAGGGCATGCCGTCCGCCGGCATGGGATAGGCGCGATCAGCGTGCCGGATCGATCCGGCGGCAGTTGCCGTGATGTGGAGAAAGGACGGTCCCTCAAGCCGGCGTGGCGGCCGGGTAGGCAGTACCGCCGACGACCGTGCCCCAGACGGGGATGTCCTTGATGGCCATGGGCTCCACGTCGAGGGGTGAGTCGTCGAGAACGGCGAAGTCGGCCGCCTTGCCTGCCTCGAGGCTGCCGATCTCGTCGTCCATGTGCAGTTGGTAGGCGCCGCCGAGAGTCGCGGCGTGCAGCGCCTCGTAGGGCGTGAGCTTCTCGTACTCGCCCAGCACCTGGCCGCTCGCGGTCACGCGGTTCACGGCACACCACATGGTGCGCAGCCCGCCGACAGGCGTCACCCCGGAGTCGCTGTGCAGGGCGATCGGAACGCCAGCGGCCAGGGCTGTGCGACAGGCCCACATTCCCCGCGCCCGGTCTGGCCCCATGGTGAGCCGGGCGTGCTGGTCCCCCCAGTAGTACACGTGGTTGATGAAGATGTTGGCGGTCATCCGGAGTGTGCCCATCCGGCGGTACTGCGAGGGCGTCGTGGTCTGGGAGTGCTCCACCACGTGGCGGTGGTCCAGCCAGGCATACTCGGAGACAGCGGAGTCGACGGCCTGGATGAAGGCCTCCACCGCGCCGTTGCCATTGCAGTGGCAGTGGATCCGCAGCCGGTTGCGATGGAAGATCGAGACGATGCGGTTCAGCTCCTCCTGGTCGTAGAGCAGAAGCCCCTGATCCTCGCCGGTGAGGTAGCCGGGCCACATGACCTTGGCCGTCCAGCCCTGCAGGGAGCCGTCGATCACCAGCTTGATGGCTCCGTGGCGCAGCCGGTCGGTGGACGACTCCCGCAGTGCCAGCGCGGTGGCCGCGGCGGCGTCGTAGTCACCGGGGGCTCCGGGCATGGCGGGCACGTTGCAGACGACCATGCGGGCCGGGAAGTCCGGGTCGTCGATCACCGGCTGCCAGGCGGCGAGGGTCTGAGGCATGATCAGGAAGGCACCCGCCAGTTCGGACGAGGTGGTCACCCCGCCGTTGCGGCACATCTCGGCGTGGAGCCGCACGATGCGCGGGTCGGCGTTCAGGGACATGAAGGCCGCCATGGCGGCTTTGGCCAGGTTCATGGCCGGGGCTTCCTGCAACTCGCCGCTGGGCTGCCCGTCGTCGCCCAGGTCCACGCCGGGAACGTCGGAGTCCGCGGTGATGCCCTCCGCTTCCAGAAGGGCGGTGTTGACGGTCGCCAGGTGGCCGCTGGCATGGCGGACGAAGATCGGTCTCGTTGTGGAGACCTGGTCCAGATGCGTGCGGTCCAGGCGGGGCTGGTCGTCGAAGTAGATGGGATCGAAGGAGTTGGCGAGCAGGGTCTCGCCGGGAGGCGTTTGGGCGTCGACGGCCTTCAGCCGCTCGATCAGTTCGTCGTAACTGCGAACCCCGGGAGCGAGTGATCCGTCCGCCATCGGGTAGTCGTGGAAGCCGACGTAAGGGAGCAGGGCGTTCATGCCGTCAGCGGTGTGGCCGTGAGCCTCGACGAAACCGGGGATGAGCACTTTGTCGGTGAAGCGGTCGTCGATGGTGGCCGGTCCCCACAGTTGGCACTCCTCCAGGGACCCGACGGCAAGTACCTTGCCGTCCCGGATGGCGATAGCGGTGCCTTCGGGGTTGGCGGGGTTCATCGTGACGATCTTGCGGGCGGTGAAGATCACGTTCTCGCTCATGGGTCTCCCTCCATCACGCGACCCCATCGTTCCAAGAACCGGTGGGCGATGCCCGGCACGAGCGTCACTGGCCGCCGGTGACGAGCATGCTGCCGACGAGCACCCCGAAGAGAGCCACCAACTGGATGGACTGCAACTTCTGTTTCAGGAAGAAGAACGCGAGGAGCGTGATGACTACGGGGCCCAGGGACGAGAGGACCGCTACCTCGGCCAGATCGCCCACGATGGTGGCCTCGGAGAAGGCGGCCCACGATCCCGCACTGAGTACCCCTACTGCTCCCAGAGTGGGAGCCGTCTGGCGGTTGATCCCGCCCAACGACTTGGTGAAGAAGGCGACGGCTGCTGCGATCACGGCCGCCGTCAACTCCATCACGAACAGGGCGCCGTACAGGTTGTTCGCGCTGCCCACATCCATCGTGACCTCGGAGAAGCCGAACAGCAGGGCCGCCAGCGCGGCGAACAGGACGGCTGAGGTGGCCGTTCCCCCCTTCATCTCGGGCGCTCCGAGCAGGACCGCGCTGCCTACGGTGACGACTACGCCGACCAGGGTCAGCGTGGACAGGGAGACCCCGTAGAGCAGCGATACCAGCACCGGGACGATGACCAGGGTGCCGACGATGCCGCCGACCACGCCCATCGTGCCCCGCGCCAGCGCGGCGAAGTACAGGCTGTTGCCGCCGAGCAGGCACAGCCCCGTCACGAAGCCGGTCCGGACGTCGCGCGAGTCGAAGACGATGCTCCCGGTGGCGAAACCGAGGCCCAGGAAGACCAGGGCGGCCACGCCGGAGGCGCAGGCGATGATGGCGAAGACCGAGATCTGCTTGCCCAGACGGCCCGCGAGGAAGTCGCTGCTGCCCACCAACAACGAACTCAGCAGCGCAAGGATCTCGGCCACGAGCGCAGACTAGTGGACGGTTTGTCCCGGGCGGCAGGACAGCCGGGCATCGGGGCCGGATCTGCGGCAGGATCGCCATACGTCCCTGTCGAGGGGCCGACGGACCGGAGACGAGAAGGAAGCGGCTGAGGATGTGCACCAACTTCAAACACAAGACCGCCAAGGACGGCACCGTGTGCGTGGGGCGCACCATGGAGTTCCCCGACGTCCTGCCGTGGGAACTGTGTGTCATTGCCAGTGACTACGAGGGGAAGAGTCAGGCCAGTTCCCACGGGAAGTCCTGGACGGCGAAGTACGGGGTCCTCGGCATCGGGGCCTTCCACCCCCACTGGCTCGGCGACGGCATGAACACGGCCGGGCTGTCCGCCCATGTCCTCTACATGCCGGCACACGCGACCTACTACCCGCCCAAGAACGATGGGTCTGACATGGGGATCCTGGAGGTCCTCGCCTTCATCCTCGGCACCTGCGCGACGGTGGCGGAGGCCAAGGAGGCGCTGGCGTCGCTCAACGTCGTCGACTTCGTGCCCCCTGAGGTGCCCCTCTCCTTGCCCCTGCACGTGATCGTCTACGACAAGGAGCAGTCGGCGGTCGCGGAGTTCCATCCGGATGGGATGAAGATCACCGACAACCCCACCCAGGTCGCGACGAACGCCCCCTTCATCGAATGGCACCTGACCAACGTCACCAACTACCTCAGCCTGACGCCCGACAACCCCGAGCCGGTCAGTATCGGCGGCACCACGTTCGCCGCCTCCGGTCAGGGTCAGGGGTTCCGGGGCCTACCCGCCGATGAGAACTCCCCGTCGCGGTTCATCCGGGTGTTGGCCAACAAGGAGTACTCGCTGCCGCCCGAGGACCGCAAGGCAGCGGAGATGGACACGATCCGCATCCTGCACGGCTTCGATCTGGTGCCCGGGACGGTCATGGAGGAGACCCCTCACGGCATCATGCCGATGCTGACCCTGTGGTCCACGGTGTGCAACCTCACCGGTCAGCGCTACCTGTACAACACGAACCAGGACCCCCTCTGGTACGAGATCGACCTGGGTAAGACGGACTTCAGCAGCAGTCGGATGGTGGCGTTCACGACGTCCGGTGACTTCACCGAAGTCGCAGTCTGAAGCCGGGCTATGGCCAGCGAGACTTCTCAGGAGACCAGCCGGAAGGCGCGGCCGTTCATGGCGGCCGTCGTCTTCCTCGGTTTCCTGGCCGGGGTCCAGGGGTCGTGTCCGAACATCGCGAGCACTGCCCTCGTCGGCGCCAGCAAGTCACTCGACATGGCGGGGAGCATGCAGGCGTTGGCGGCCAGCGTGCAGACCCTCGCCATCGCGGCCACGGTGATCTCGACCGGCCTCATGGCCGACCGGCTCGGTCGCCGCCGGGTCCTCATGGTGGCGCTGATCGTCGGTGGGGTGGGCAACCTGATCGCCCTCGCGTCCCCGTCCAGTGGTGTCTACATGTTGGGACTCGCGCTGGCGGGCGTGGGCCTGGGCACGACCTACGGTGCCGCCTTCGCCTACATGCGCGTGGTGGTGCCCCCGACGAAGTTGGCCGGAGCGCTGGGGATCTTCTCGGCCGTCCTCATGGTGGCGACCGTCCTGCTCACGTTTCTCGGCGGAATGCTGTCGGCCATCGACTGGCGGTGGGCGTTCATCCTGATCCCTATCTGCTGCCTTGTGGGGCTCATCCTCACCCCGATCCTGCTGCCCGAGCAGGACCGGATCGGCGGGGGGAGCCTCGACATCGTCGGCCAGGTTCTCCTGGCCCTCGGGGTGATCCTCTTCCTGTACTCGGTGAGCCAGTTCGTGCGCAGCCTGACCGCGCCGCAGACGCTGGTTCCGCTCGCCGGCGGGACCGTCTTGCTTGCTGCGTTCTTCATTTGGGAGGCGAAGAACCCGAAACGCTTCTTCCCCGTGTCGTTGTTCCGGTCCCCGATCTTCCTGGCGGCGCTGTGTGCCGGGTTCATCTACAACTTCGGGACCGCCGTCTCCTTCCTTCAGGTGACCAACCTCTGGCAGTACGTCAACGGGCTCGACTCTGGGGTGGTGGCTCTTTGGCAACTGCCGCTCATGCTGTCCGGTGTGATCGGCGCGCTGGTCATCGGCCGTCTGATGGCACGGGGGCTGAGCAATCGGTCGGCCATCGTGCTGGGCGGTGCCTGCACCACCGCGGGCTTCCTGCTCATCGCCGGGTTCCATGAGGCGTCGTCGCTTTTCGGCTACCTTCCGGGGCTGTGTCTCGCCGGCGCGGGTGTCATCATCTGCGCCGTGCCCTTCGGCGACCTGATCTTGCGGGTCGCGCCGCGTGAGTACTTCGGGCCGGTGACGAGTGCCCGCACCACCGTCGGGCAGTTCTTCTACACCCTCGGCTTCGCGCTGTCGACTGTCTTGGTGGACCGCATGACCCTGGGCGGGGTCACCTCGCGCCTTCAGGCCGAAGGCGTGCCGCAGGCTCAGATCCACGAGGGCCTCAGCGCGGTGACCTCCTACGCCTACCAGGACGCGACCCCGAGCACCCAGGTGGGCAAGGATGCGCTCGCCGATGCGTTCCCGTCCTACGGCTCCGCCTTCGCGATCACGCTGTGCATAGCAGCGGCGCTGTTCGTCCTGGCGACGGTGTACGCCTTCTGGTTGCTGCGCAACGGCGAGGACGCCCCCACCGCCACCTCCGCTGCCGAGCCGGACGCCGCGTCGGGCCCAGTGACTGCCTCCTGAACGACCGACAACACGACTGGGAGTGACCATGGGACTGCGGGACCGGAGACAGGAGCGGCGCGAGGAGCGGCGCGGAGACGACACCATCCATTACCAGATGCGGCAGAAGCTGGCGTCGATCGGTGATGACTTCTGGATCCAGGACTCCGCCGGGAACCGCGTCTACAAGGTCAACGGGAAGGCGCTGCGGATCCGCGAGACGCTCATCTTCGAGGACCCGCAGGGCAATGCCCTGGCGAAGATCCAGGAACGCAAACTGCGGGTGCGCGACACCATGAAGATCGAGGACGCGGACGGCAACGAGATCGCCAGCGTCAAGAAGGCGATGGTCAGCCCCGTGCGGGACCGCTGGCATGTCTCGGTCGCCAACGGGCCCGACATCGCGGTCAAGGGGAACATCCTCGACCACGAGTACTCCCTGGAGGTGGACGGCCGCAAGGTGGGGGAGGTGTCGAAGCGGTGGGTGCGGCTGGCCGACACCTACGGTGTCGAGATCGCCCCTGATCAGAACCCCGTCGTGATCCTGGCGATCACGGCTGTCCTGGACGAGATGGCCCACGAGGGCCGGTGACCGGGACCGGACCCACGAGTCCGGCACCGCATGGTGCTGGACGGTGAAGATGGCGCCCCTCCGCCGGCACCGGGCTCACGAGGGTTAGGCTGCGGCACGTCGCCGGGAGGTCGGGAATGGGCACGATCGTCGCGTGGGCGCAGGTCGCCGTCTCGTGGGTCCTGGTGCAGTTCGTCGACCTCTATGCGACCGTGTTCGGCCTGGGCAGCGGGCACACCTGGACCCTCGCGTTCGTCTCGATGGCGCTGCTGGTCACGGTCGTCCTGGCCTACCCCACCCGGCGGCAGTTGGAGATGCAGCGACTGACGTGGGAACTCGGTCCGGTCACGATGAAGATCGCCCGGGCCTACAAGCACGACAAAGCGAAGGGGAGCGAGGAACGCCGCCGCGTGCACCGCCACTTCGGATTCAGCATGTGGTGGCAACTCGGCCCGACCGCCCTGTCGTTGGCCGTGTTCCTGGCTCTCAACTCGGTGGTCGAGGGGCTGGCGACGGACTCCCCCGCGGGAATCTTCGCGTGGCCCGAATACAGCGTCTACGTGACCGACGCGCAGCATGCGACCTTCCTGGGCGTGCCGTACCCGATCGGCCTGCAGAGCGCCGGCGACAGTCCCACCCCGTGGGTGTCCGTGGCCGTGATCCTCGGGCTGCTCGCCTTGATGATCCCGGTGAACGCCGCGCTGCAACGGCAGATCAACGGGCCCCTCGCCAGCAACACGTGGATGCGGCGGCAACAGCGGATCTCGCTGTACTCCCAGCCCGCGGTCCTGCTGCTGCTCGTGATCGCGTTCAATATCGCCGTAGGCGTGATGCTGTTCCAGCTCGCGTGCGACGTCTTCTCCCTGGCCATCCAGACGTACTGGCTGCGCCGCCGGCCCCTGGATCCGGTCGACACCGAATGGCTGGCCCAGGTGGTCGCCGAGTTGCCGGAGCCGACCCCCGCCACCCCGTGAGTCGAGTGACCGCAAACCTGCCCCGGGTGGGGCACCTGTGCGGTCGATCGGGGGCAGTTCTGCGCCCCCGCGGGAGTTCTGTGCACCAGCGCGGCCAGGAAGGGGACTGCGGACGTGGTCGAGGGCTTCCCTCAGCCGAGGCCCGGCGTGCTCGGAGTACCGCGCACGACCAGCCGGATGCCCCGCCAGGGGTTGGCGGAGTAGCCGGGCACGGTCTGGGCGGTTACGCCGACCGCTGAGAGCCACATCTGGTACGCGGTTGCCGTGACGACACCGCCATGCCAGCGGCGCCACACCAGTTTCGGATTCCCGTCCGGGGGCGGGGGGGCGATGGTGTCGGTGATCTCCACGACGTTGCCGCCCTGATCCAGGGTCCCCCAGGGCGAACGGGTTCGCGCCTGCCCGACGGTACTCATGTTGCCGATGTAGTCGGCAGCGAGCTTCGGGAAGGGCGTGATCTCGCACTGCGCCGCCGTGAACGGTGCCGGGCACCAGTCGGGGGCGACACCCGGGACGGCCTCGAACGAGGCCAGCGGCTGCGTGCCCTGGTTGATGACATCCCCATTCGCATCGAGCTGGGTCGCGGCGGGCTGGTCGCCCTCCTTGCACCCGGACTCGTCCACCGGGCAGTGCACGTATCTACCGGGGTTGGTGGGGTAGTCCCAGTACGAGAACTTGCCCCCGCCCTTGGGGTCGAAGTACGCGGCCTTGATCCATTCGTCCTCGCTGGACACCGCGAAGCCCTTCGTGGAGTTCCGCGTGGCCTTCCGTTCGCTCATCGTGTACATGCCGGTCTCGGTCTTCGGGGACATCCGTACCCGGTACGTGGTTCGCCGCACTCGCTCGCCGGTCCCGGTCACTACTCGGCGACTGCGACTCGAAAGGAGATGGCCGTTGTCGAGGGAGTTCGCCAGGCGGGCCGCCCGGGTGAAGTCAGCGACGTTGTACGGCTTGTCCGCCCACTGCGGGGAGGCGACGTAGTAGCGCTGGCCCCGGGGAGCGCGCACGTTCCGATTGACGGAACCGTACTTCGGCCAGACCCGTGAACCCTGGGAGGCGTCCCATAGGTGGTGCCGGTTGTGGCCACTCGGATCGACCGTGTTCAGGAACTTCACCCAATCCTCGACGGTCAACTCCGTCTCGGCGATGCGATAGGAGTAGGGAACGCTGCCGATGCCCATGCAGGAGGTGGCGGACACTTCCTGAACGGCGGGGTCGGCGTTCTTGTCGATAGCGTCCCGAACCGCGGGGAAGGCCGCTGTGCAGGCCGCCTTGTTCTTGTAGACGTCGTTCCAGAACGGGATGATCCAGGCGTTCCGGTTCCGCGGTGCCCGCACGGTGACCGTGTCCAGGGACAGCACGGTGGGCGCCGTCGGCGCCGCCGGGAACACCTCGGTCACGCTGTTGGACAAGAAGTTTGCGATGTAGAGGAAGCCAGCGGCGTCGGAGGCGATCCCGATCGGTCGCCGACCCGTGCGAGCGATCACCGTGGAGTCGCCACCGGGGACGATCCTGGAAACACTGTTGGCTCCGTCGTTGGTCGTGTAGACGTTCCCGTAGGGGTCGAGCGTGATGCCGATGGGTCGTCGGCCGGTGCGGCCGAGGATCGTGGATCTTCCTGTCGGCGTGATCTTGGAGACGCTGCGCGCATTCCAGTTGGCGGTGTAGACGTTCCCGGCTTGGTCGATCGTGATCGCCTGCGGCCACGCGCCCGTCGTTCCGAACGTCGAGGACACCCCGTCGGGGCTGATCCTCGTGACCGTGTCGGACCCCTCGTTGGCCGTGTAGACGTTGCCTGCGGAGTCCAGCACGATGCCCAACGGCCGCGAGCCGGTGGTTCCCAACGTAGTCGACACGCCTGTCGCGGTGATCTGGGTGACGGTGCCGTCCACGTAGTTGGTCGTGTAGACCGTGCCCTGTGCGTTCACCGCCACGTCGATCGGCTGCTGACCGGTGGAACCCAGGACCGTCGAGACCCCGGCGGGGGTGATCTTGGTGACGGTGTTGGACTTGAGGTTGCTCGTGTAGATGTTCCCCGACTCGTCCACCGCGATCCCACGGGGCGTCTCCCCGGTCGTTCCCAGGGTCGACGCCTTGCCATTCGGGGTGATCTTGGTGACGGTGTTGGCCCGCGAGTTGGCGGTGTAGATGTTGCCGAAGGCGTCGACGGTGATGCCGTCCGGGCCCGCATCGGTCTTGGCGAGCCGCGACGATTCGTGGGGGGTGGGTTTGGCGGCGGCAGCCGGCGTCGTGACCCCGACCCCCATTGCCACCGCACAGGTCGCGGCCACCAATATGGCGGCTCGGCAGCGGACGGACTCTCGGGCCACGGGGACACCTCTTCTGGGGGGGTTGGGTTCCGTGCCATACGGTAGCCGACGTTCTGGAGCCTGAGATCAGATGAGGTCGCGCACGGACCACCCGATGTAGGTGTCGGACACCATGCCGGTAGGCGAGGTGCCCTATCCGGCAGCGCCGGATAGGCGAGACCGGTCGGTGACGTTCCTCGTGCGATCCAGGTGGAGATCGACCGGAGTCTCGGCGTCCATCTGAGCCCAGTCGGGTCGATCTGCGGCGCCGGAGGGCGGACCCGCTAGCGTGGAGGCTCCGCAACCGTGAGGGGAATCTGATGTCCGACTCCGTCCCGCCTCCCGGAGGTGTCCCGCCGACATCTGGCTCGGTGCCGCCTCCGCCTCCTCCGACTGCTGACTCGGCGCTCCCGCCCCCGGCGGCTCCCAGCGCGCCGCTACCTCCACCGCCCTCGCCGGCGCCGCAGGCCATGGGAGCACCCACGGGGAGCTATGCGCCTGCGGGAGCGGTTCCGCAGAACGGTATGGGAACCGCAGCACTGGTGATGGGCATCCTGCAGTTCCTTTGCCTCGGCCCGCTCGGGTCGATCCTGGCGGTCATCTTCGGCAAGATCGGGATGAACAAGGCCGATCGGGGGGAAGCGACCAACCGCGGAATGGCCAAGGCCGGGTTCATTCTCGGCATCATCGGACTGGTCCTGACGGTGTTGGCAGCGATCGCGGTCGGCGTCCTCATCGCCAAGGCCCCCAAGTCCGTCGAGGCGCTCTGCGGCCTGCCGCTGAAGGCCTCAGGGACCAGTGGAAACCTGGAGGGCTGCCCGGTCTCGGGCCAGGACTTCGCCGGTAACAGCTACACCGACTGGACGATCAGCCGCACCGACATGACCGGAGCCAACTTCAGTCGAACGAACTGGTCGAGCAGCTCCATCGTCTACAGCAACCTCACGGGTGCGAACTTCCAGGACTGCACTATGAATGGCGTCAAGCTGAATGGCAGCAATCTGTCCGGTGCGAACTTCGGTGGATGTTCGTTCAAGAACGTGTCACTGGGAGGAGCGAGTTACGACAAGACCACGGTGTTCCCGGAGGGCTTTACCCCCTGATTCGCGACAACCGGGCCAAGCCCCAGCCCGCGGAGGTCACGGCAGACGGCGTGTCCACCCGCAGGTGCCGATAACGGGGGAGTCCGCCTTCGGTACCGGTCGCGGGCCCGGCGGAGACCCGCAGCCCGAGCCGGCGTCGATGGTCATGGGCGCCGTCATGCCGTCGGCTGCTGCAGACCGGTCTGGTGATCTGCGGTGATATCGCTCGACGACGAGCGACGCGCGACGAGCGGAGTGGCGAGCACCGCCAGCGCCCCGACGGCGGCGACCGTTCCCACCAGCGTGTCCTGGGGAGCGGTGGCCAGTCGCGCGACGGCAAGCCACGCGAGTCCCCACGCAGCGGCGATACTGAACGGCCACCGCCCGCCACCGATCAGGCCGACAAGCACCGCCACAACGGTCACCACCATGACCACGAGTGCAGCCAGCAGGGACGCCGCTGGGAGGCGCCATCCGGAGGCGGTGCCTGCGGCGGCGATATTCGCCGCGGTGGCCACACTGACCCACCCGAGATACAACCCCATGGTCCCGTCCAACAGGATCCGCTGTGCTCGGGTCACTGGTGGCGACTGGAGAAGCCTGGCGTAGACGGCCACGAGTGCAGCAAGCAGAACCAGGATGACAGCGACGCTCGCCCAGACCCCGCCAGCCTGGACGACCAGGATCCAGGCCGTGTTGGCGAGCATTGTCAGCGCGATCCACCAACCGGTCTGTTGCAGTCTGGGATCCGAACGCTGCGACGGGAGAGCCTGGTAGACGCCGAGCGCAAGTAGTCCCAGGTAGATGACGGACCAGATCGCGAACGCCGGACCGGCCGGTGCGAGCAATGTGGCGGTGGCGGCGAAGGCGCCGTCGGCTGCATCTGCGGTCTCCTGGGAGCCGAAGGAGCCAGATCCGATCACCAGGCCTGCGACGGCAACAACCGCGGAAAGAGCCACAGCGGTCTGGCGAGCGATGTCGCGCCCGCCCGTCTTCTCGGGTGTTGTCATGAGACGAGGATGGCGGTGCAGCGACCGGTCGGCAATCCGGAACTGCCACGGGTCGACGTCGAGGGGGTGACCGTCACGCGGACCGCACGCGCCCGGTGGTGCGGGCCACGTACCGACGTCAGCGACTGAGCGCGTCCTGCAACAAGGGCTCCCAGACCGGGTAGCCCACACGGTCCCCCATGTCGCGGACCAGTCGGATGTCGGTGTTGAAGTCGACGTACGGTCCTCGCTTCGGATCGACCATCTCCGGGTAGCCCCAACCGTTCCGCGGGTCCTTCGCGAATCCGGTCCAGGCACGAGTCATCGCCCGAGCCACTCGCTGATCGGACTTCGAGCCAGGCATGGGCACGTAGTCCGTACCTTCCAACTGCAAGAAGTTGTTGAACACGAACGGAAGTTCGTAGGAGTGGCAGATGTTGTGCGACTTAGGTGAGCAGTCCACGAGGCCCTGGTAGTTGAAGTTGGCCTGTTTGCTGAACTGGTAGCCGTACATCGGCATGCCCGCGTCCCGCATCTGCTCGGCAATCCGCTCCTCGGTGAAGATGTTGGGCGCGGCGACCTTGCCGTCGGTGATGGCGTGCATGAGTGCCTGCGATGCCGGTGTCATCTGTGACGCCGAGTCCCAACCGAACGAGTCGGCGTTGTACGCCTGTCCACCGCCCACCTCAGCAGTCCGGATCTGGTTCGCACCATCCCGCCGGTAACTCTGGTCGAGCCAGATGTTGTAGGCCAGTTTGGTGGTCCACTCCGGGACCGGCACGAAGAAGCCGCCCTCGTCCTTGTTGTGCCCCATCACGAAGGGCTTCGGCGGCATGCCGTCGTGATATCCCGCTAGGGGCTGGCCGCCCGTGATGGGAGCAGCACCGATGGCGGGGCCCCACGTCACACGCGGCAGCCCGGGATCGAACAACAGCCCATGAATGCCCTGCGGTGACAGTTGGCTGTTCTGCGCCGTCATGATCTTCTGCAACGACAACGAACGCAGCCAGTCGGCAGTGCGAGGGCACCGGGTGCGGGTGTCGTAATTGCACAGCACATCCATGAACGCGTCACTGCTCGCGGTCATCTCGTCAGCAGTGGGAAAGAGCGTGCCGGCGATGTTGCTGTCCATGATCGCCGACCGAAACAGTGGGACAGCCTCGGGTTCGGAGAACATCATCAACGACGTCGAGATCGCCCCGGCACTCTCTCCCATCACGGTGATCTTGTCCCGATCGCCGCCGAAGGCGTCCGCGTTCGCGCGCACCCAGCGCAGCGCCGCCAACTGGTCCTGCATCGCGAAGTTGCCCTGGATCCCGAGACCTGGCTGCCGCAGGAATCCCAATGCCCCGAGACGGTAGTTGACCGTGACCACCACGACATTGCCGCTCGCCGCCATGTAGGCGCCGTTGTAGGTCGGGATCGTCCCGCCGCCCACGAGGAAGCCGCCGCCGGGGATGTACATGATCACCGCTCGCGGCTTCTTCGACTTCGAGGTCGGTGTCCACACGTTGAGATACAAGCAGTCCTCGTCACCCACAAAGCCGGTAGCCGTGGGTGGCGCAT
>JAPOIY010000008.1 GCA_029978705.1 Actinomycetota bacterium | reverse complement strand
CTCGCGACTGGAGCCACCACCAGACCGTCGGGCGGTGAGCACCCAACCGCAATAGAGTCGAACGACCGCTATCCGACCGAGCCAGGGACGCCATCCGTGACCACCACCTCTATTGCTCCCGACCGGCTGTCCGGTCTGCGCAGGTACAACATCATCGTTGGCATCGTCCTGATCATTCAGGCCGCGGCTGTCCTCCTGCTGTCCAACGACTTCACGCTGCCCATCACGGCCAGTTACATGCAGGGCCCACCGGGGAGTCCGCTCGGGGCACCGGTAACCCTCCTGGATTCCCCCATCGGACTGGCCGTCGCGGGGTTCCTGGCCCTGTCGGGCTTGGCGCTGCTGATCGTCGCCACGATTTGGCACCGGGGCTACGCGGCCGACCTGGTGCGCCACCGCAACCGGGCACGCTGGGTCGAGTACTCCCTGACGTCCTCGATGATGATCGTCCTGATCGCCCAGCTCACCGGGATCTCCGATGTCGCGGCGCTGGCAGCGATCTTCGGGGTGAACGCTTCCATGATCTTCTTCGGCTGGCTCCAAGAGGACTTCGAGCAGCCCGGCGGCGGATGGCTGCCTTTCGTGTTTGGCTGTATGGCCGGCATCGTCCCATGGGTGATCATCGTGTTCTTCGTCATCACACCCGGTTCCACGTCAGCGGCCGATCCGCCCGCCTTCGTCTACGGGATCATCATTTCCCTCTTCCTGTTCTTCAACGTCTTCGCCCTCAACCAGTTCCTGCAGTACAAGCAGGTCGGGCGCTGGTCGGACTACCTGTTCGGCGAGAGCACCTACATCACCCTGAGCCTGGTGGCCAAGTCACTGCTGGCCTGGCAGGTCTTCAGCGGAACCCTGGTCCCGTCCTGACAGTGGCGCCTGTGAACTGACGCCGATACTCCATGCGGTGGGACCAATGCTCTACGTCACCGGGTCGAAAGCCCCGGTCGAGCGCTGGCCACTGTCGCCGAAGGTCCCCCGAGCAGTCCATCCCGGCCGGCAGGAGGCCTCGGCCGCTACTTCCTCATGCGGTGGGGTGCCACGCTGAAGGTCATGGACCCAACAGCACGTCGTCCCCGCCCAGCCACGGCCCTCGGGGTACCGGTAGTCGCTGTGGCGCTCCTCCTGTCACCGGTCGCCGGAGGTACCGAAGCCCCCGGCACTGGATCGGCAAGCCCGACGGGCACGATGGAATCCGTCGTCACGACGCTGGAACGCGAGATCCCCGAGATCATGGCCGAGGGCCGGGTCGTGGGTCTGACCATCGCCCTCGTGGACGGCGGCCACACGGTCTGGCGGGCCGGGTTCGGCGAGGCCAACCGCGAAACGGGTGCCGCCGTCACCCCCAAGACGCTGTTCCACATCGGGTCCACCTCGAAGACGATGACCGCCATGGCTGTCATGCAACTTGTCGAGAAGGGCTTGGTCGACCTCGACGCCCCCTTCCAGGACTACGTGCCGGAACTCCGCATGCTGCCGCGCTACCGGGGCAACGTCATCACGGTGCGCGACGTCATGACCCACCACTCGGGCATCCCCGGGGACCTCATGGACATTGCGGAGATCGCCACGGAACCCGACGAGGACTTCGACCGCGTGGTGCTGCGCGCGTTACGCCACGAACAGGTGGTGCGCCGTGCCGGTTCCGCTTGGGCTTACAGCAACCTGGGAATCACGCTGCTGCAGAATCTCGTGGCCAACGTGTCGGGAGAGAGCTTCGAGCGGTACACGCAACGGCACATCTTCCGACCTTTGGGGATGTGGTCTAGTTCCTTCGACGACTCCGCGCGGCCGGCGCGCGACGTGTCGGCCGCCTACCAGTACGTGACGGGGGAGGACACGCGCGCGCGGCGGATGCCGCGGGAATACGTGAACATCCGGCCGGCGGGGTCGGTGTACTCCAACGCCGCGGACATGACTCGGTATCTCAAGGCCATGATCGGGTTCGGCGCGACCCCTGACGGGACCAGGGTCTTGCGGGCGGACACGGTGCAGCAGATGATCACTCCACAGCCGGCTTCGCCGTGGGACCGGATGTTCTTCAAGCAGGGGCTCGTGTGGTGGATCGGGTACGGCGCCCCGTGGCTACGGCAGGTCGTGAACCACGGGGGGGACACCTACCTGCACCACACCATGGTCGCGTGGTCGCCGCAGCAGGGGGTCGGCGTGTTCGTGTCCGTCAACACCGGCACCGACGCCGCGCCCGTCGTCACGACCGTGTGGCAGCGGGCTCTTGCTCTGCTGCTGACCGCCACGACCGGGATGGTCCCGGCGCCACCGGATCCCCCAGCACCGGTCTCCGCCCCGAAGGCCGTAGAGATGAGGCGCATGGCGGGTCGTTACGCCAACGCCGAGGGACTCGTTCAACTCCGGCGGTCCGGCGCCACGTTGTCGATCACCGTCGGCGCACAGAACCCGGCGGCCGAGCCACGGACCCTGACTCGCCGCACCGACGGCTGGTACCTCGCCGACGACGAGCAGGAGGCCATCCGCATGACCCGCATCGAGGGCAAGCGGGTCCTGCTCATCAGACTGACGGACGGCACCTCGGGCCTGTTTGCCGAACGCTTGTGGCGCGATCCCCGCATCCCCTCGGCCTGGCGCACCCGCCTGGGTGAGTACCGCGCCACCAATGTAGACCCCGCCACGTATCCCACCGCCGGGATGAACGGCACCATCCCGCTCTACGCCCACGACGGTGTTCTGTTCCTCGGCGACGCGATCGTGCGGCCCGCAGGACGGTCGCTGGGCTATGACTACGGCATCACGCCGCTACAGGTCATGCGCGACTCGGGATTCTCGGTACGCGCATCCGGAAACACACTGCGGTGGAAGGGATTGCGGCTGGTGCGCCCGAACGCGACGGGCCAGCGGAGCCTTCCGACGCCCTCCATCGGCCGCCCCCTCTCGGCTCTCGTGCCGAGCGTGCCCGGGGCGTCCTGAGCCCTGAGAAGCGCTCAGCCGGTACCGGGCAGTGAGCAGAGCACCTTGGGGGACCGCTCGACCCGCCAGGTGCGGGACCAACGCGACGCCGGAACCCCCGCCTTCTTGGCCGTGATGCCCACGAAGATGCTCACACCGGCGCTGCACGACGGCCGCGCCGTGACTTCCACACCGCCCGAACGGTGGACCCGGATCCCGCAGACGCGACCCTGTGCACGCTTCGCGAGCCGCTGTCCACGGACCTCGCACCGGGCCCGCACAGCGGAGACCCGGCCGTCGGTGGCCACCGATGACACCAGAGTCGCCCGCCGTCCCACCGCGGGATGGGTGCCGACAGAGGCTGCCTTGACCCGCAGCTCTGTCGGCGGAGCCGGGCCGATCTTGGTCACGGTGTTGGCGCCGGAGTTCGCGGTGAACACGTTGCCGTCGGCGTCGATCGCGATTCCCTGAGGTTCGGATCCGGTGGTACCCCCGTAGCGGGAGACCCGCTTGCCATCGGGGCTGATCCGACTGACCGAGTTGTTGTCACTGTTGGCCACATAGGCGAAACCACGGTCGTCGACCGTGACCGCCGCGGGACTGTCGATGCCACGACCCGTGATGCGGGTGGTCGTCTTGCCGCCGGCACTGATCCGGGTCACCGAGTCTCCCGGTGGGTCGGCGGTGAAGACCGTCCCGTCGGCGGTGACGGCGAGACCCCACGGGTAGTCGCCGGTGGCGCCCCCGTATTGCTCGGTGGTCTTGCCGTCGGCGCTGATCCTCGTGACGCTGTTCGCCCCGGTGTTGGCCGTATAGATGTTCCCGGAGCCGTCCATCGCGATGCCCCAGGGCTCCTCGCCGGTAGTACCGCCGAACTGCTCGGTCGAGCCGTCGGGACGGATCCGCGTCACGGTATTCGCATCGAAGTTCGACGTGTAGAGGTTGCCGCGGGAGTCGAGGACGACGTCACGCGGGCCGGCGCCGGTGTTCCCTCCGTACTGCGCGGTCGAGCCATCGGGACGGATCCGCGTCACGGTGTTGGTCGTGTAGTTGGCGGTGTAGACGTTGCCCCGCTTGTCGACGGCGATGCCCCACGGCTGGCCGTCGATCGCCCCGCCGAACTGGGCCGTCCGACGGCCGTCAGCAGTGATCCGGGTGACGGTCATGCCCCCAGTGTTGTTCGTGTAGACGTTGCCCTTGGCGTCCAGGGCCACCCCCCAGGGAAAATCGCCCGTCGGTCCACCGAACGGGTTCGTCGTCACCAGGTGCCGACCGGCTCCCATCGCACTGCCGGCCACCCCTGCGGCGACGAGTGCGGCAGCCGCACCCACGACGGTGAGCGTGCGCTTCTTCATGGTTCTCTCCCTGTGTTTCAGACCGCCAGCCGTTGCAGTTGAGTCTTGTCGAGACCCAACTGCTCGGCGGTGCGATCGATGACCGAGTTGATGATGCGCGCGACTCCACTGTCCAACGTCGCCGCGTCCCTGACCCGCAATACCTGCGCGCTGGCGAAGTAGGGGCTGGACTGTTGACCGTCGCGGGAGGCCTCGGCTGCGGCATCGAAATAGTTGGCCGCCATGACGTGGCAGCGCACCTCACCGGCCTGATCGCCGGGATCGAAAGTGACGAGTCCGAGGCTGCTGGTGAGCTGGGGCCCGCGTGCGGTGCGGAACCCGGTGAGTGAGTAGCACACGGACTTGCCACTGGTGCGGGTCACGAAGTTGCGGGTCGCCAGCAGCATGTCGTCCACGTCGTAGTAGAAGAACCACTGACCCGGGTCGCGGTAGGCATCGTCGACCTGGAAGGAGCGCTGCGAGGTCTGCAGTCGTCCCGTCTGCGGACCGTGGATCCCGGCCCGCACACCCGATGCGCTCTGGACGTCGTACACCTCACCTGCCCTCACCACGGGATCGCCGGTGCCGCCAGCCGCCCCAGACGCAGTGGCGGCGGTGGCCGACCCCTGGGACTCGCCGGAGGTGGTGCAGGCTGCGAGAGCACCGGCGCCTCCCAGCAGCGCCGCCGACCTCAGCAGGTCCTTACGGGACAGCCCCTCGCCCACATCGACTCCTCAACAACCCCAGGGCCAGATCCACCTGCCTGGCGCGAGTCGAGACTACAGCCGGGATCGACCGGGGGGCGCACCACGGCTCGCCCGGACATCCTCCGCCTTCGCGATCTGGGCACACCCCAGGGAATGCGCTCCTCGAGGCACCCGGACGGTCAGCATTGACCTGCGCGTGGGGGACCGTTCGGATCCGGGGGCTAAGGTCGGACCACAGGCAGCACCGTGACGTTCCGGTGACCGCCGGGAATCGACTGAAGGAGTCATCGATGAGTGTCACCCCTGACCGGGACACCGGAGCAACGCGGCGCCTGTAGGTGATCACCGCGGTGACACTGCTCGCGCTCGTTGCCGCACTCTCGCCGTCCCTGGGCGCCGCGCAGGCGGCTCCGCCGACCCCCCACGCCGGGGGGACCCCGCACCGATGAGCGGCCACGGCCGACGCAGTGAACACCCTGTGGGCTGCCTCCGGCGGCAACGTGGGGGTCTGTGAGTCCCCGGAGTCCGGCACCGCGCTCGACACCTGTTTCGGCGCCCCGGCCGGCAGGTGGAGGGACAACTCCGTCTCTGCTGTGGCCACCGACGGCAGCAACGTGTACTTCGCGGGCACGGGGGGCGGCCTGAGCTGCCCGGTGTCGGGCCGTGGCACCGATTGCACCCGC
Source organism: Actinomycetota bacterium (assembly GCA_029978705.1). Classification (GTDB taxonomy): domain Bacteria; phylum Actinomycetota; class Actinomycetes; order S36-B12; genus CAIWTL01. The sequence goes on along the minus strand of JAPOIY010000008.1, from coordinate 80,589 downwards.
ATCATGGCCGGCCCCTGGGACGGAAGTCACGTCATGGCCTTGGCTGCCTCGAACGGCCAACTGTGGATCGGGCAGAAGGACGGCAAGATCTACCGCTGCCCGGCGAACCTGCCCTACCAGGCGCGGTCCACCAAACCCGACGAATGCGTTCTGCTCGACGACGCAGTGAACCGTCCGGTGTCCTCCCTGCTGCTGGCCAACGACACCTTGTACGCCGGCCTCGGCACGTACAAGAAGGAGGCCCTGCTGTGGAGCTGCCTGCCGAACTCGCCGAACCGGTGCCAGGACCTCGATCACCCCGGCAACAAGACCGTTCTGTCGCTGGCAGCCGGTGGGGGCTACCTCTGGGCGGGCCTGGACGGGGGAGGCCCCCTGTGGCGGTGCGACCTCGACAGGGAAGGGTGCGACGACTGGGCTCAGGGAGGCCCGATCCTTTCGGTCTCCTACGACGGGCGCGGCATGCTGTACACCTTCATCGAAACCACACTCTCTCCCTCGACCTACGGCGCCGTCCTCGCATGTTCGACGGCGGAGAAGAACACGTGCTCCACCGTCCTGCGGAATGCCTATGCGCCGACGATGGTGGCCGCGGCTGCCGATCGCGTATATGCCAGCACATGCGACAAGCGTCCGTTGTATGTCGGGTCACCCCCGCGATCGTTGTACGTCGAGCCGACGCCGTACTCCCGCTCCACCCGCGACGACTGGTGCCAGGCCGTACTCCTGCACGTGCCCGCTGAAGGACCCCTGGGGGTCGGTGGCATCGATGTGCGCGTGAAGCCGGGCCCCGTGCCCGGCCGGGCCTACCGGCGGGCGTCGTCGACAGCCCGCGTGACCGTCGACGGGCGCCATGGCGTATCCGTGACGCGTACCATCCGGCTGCGCAACGGGCTGCCCACCCTGGAGCAGTTCGACCTGCTGGACCCCGGCCGCTACCGCGTCACCCTGCGCACCGCGGGCGTCACGCGGCACCGGACCGTCCGGGTGCGGGCGGGCCAAACGGGCGCCGTCACGCTGCGCTGCCCCGCCCACGGCTGATCACTGGGCCGGCACCACTCTCCGGACACGAAGCGGCGCAACACACCGATGCGTAACGGAGCGCGTCCAGGCTGCGCGGATCACCCGACCCTCCGGGTGGGCGGTCGATACCGTGGCTGCGTGACTCCCGGCACTGCCACCGACAGTGCGGTGTTCGTCGCCCTCGAGGTGATCGGCACCGCCGGCTTTGCCGTATCCGGTGTCATGGCGGCGGCGCGGTCGAGCATGGACTGGCTGGGTGCGCTCGCGCTGGCCGTCGTGGTTGCGATCGGAGGGGGCACCTTGCGAGACCTCCTCCTCGGGCAACTTCCCGTCGCCTGGCTGCTGCACGCCTGGCCGCTGACGGTGGCCGTACTCACGGCTGTCGCCACGCTCGTGATCCTGCGACTGAGGCCCGACGCGGACCCGACCACCTGGACGCCGGTGTCCGTGGCCGACGCCATCGGGCTGAGCACCTTCGCCATCCTGGGCACCGAGATCGGACTGGTGGCTGGCCTCAACCCGGTCCTGGCGGTCGCACTGGGAGTCATCACCGGCGTGGGCGGCGGAGTCATCCGCGACGTCCTGACCGGCACCCGACCGATGGTGCTGGTCGGCCAGATCTACGCCCTGGCCGGGATCGTGGGTGGCTTCCTGTTCGTCGTTCTCCTCCAGGTGGGAGCCAATACCCAGCTCGCGGTTTGGCTGTCGGTGCTGGTGATCATCGCCATCCGACTGGTGTCGATCCGCCGGGGATGGAACCTGCCGAAGGTGGTCGCCGACCCGGAGGGCGCCGGCCCGTGAGCGGCCCGTCCGGTTCCGGATCGGGCACCGCGGCCCAGTAGTAGCCTCCGGATATGGACGAGGCGACCGCACGCCAGGTCCTTCCCGACCGACTGCGCGGAGTCGCCTTGTTGGGCATCGTCGTCGTCAACGCGCCACCCCTGGGCATCTCGGTGGACGGGTTCACCGCATCCTCTCTCGCAGGTCCCGCCAACACCGCTGCCGCTTTTGCCGTGATCACTCTCGCGCAGGGGAAGTTCTACCTGTTGTTCTCCTTCCTCTTCGGCTATAGCGCCACCTTCATCCTGCGCGACGGCAGCGCACCCAACCGCCGCAGGTTCGGTCGGCGTCTCGCGGCTCTCGCCGTGATCGGCTTCCTCCACGCCGTCTTCTTCTACATCGGCGACATCCTCATGACCTACGCCGCTCTGGGCATCGGCCTGCTACTGGTTTCACGGAGCCCGGATGCCGCCTTGCGCAGGTGGGCCCTCGTCGCCCTGGCCATCGGAATCATCCTGCCGTTCGTGATGCTCGGCCCCCTCGCCGAACTCGACCCCAACGCCCTGACTGCCCCGACCGATCCGACCCTGGCGGCCCTCGACGCGGCATTGGCCGACGGCAGTTTCCTGGACGCCGCCCTCGCCCGGTTGCGCGCCTTGCCACTGGCGCTGGCCGCTCTCCTCGTACAGCAGGGGGCCCTGGCGTTCGCGGCGTTCTGCCTCGGCCTGCTCGCCGCTCGCCACCGCCTGCTCGCCGAGCCGCGCCGACAGCAGGACCGGTGGCGCCGCCTGGCGATCGCCGGCTGCGCGATCGGACTGCCTCTACAGATCCTTGGCGCGGTGATGGCACTGTCGGCGCCGACCGAGCCCACGTCGCCGTCCCCCGTGGCCGCCCTGGGCACGATCATCGTGTTCTCGACCGCACCCGTGCTGGCGGTCGGCTATCTGGGGTTGCTGGGCTGGGCGGTGGCGGTTCGGCCGGCGACCATGTCCTTCTTCTCGGTCCCCGGACGCGCCTCGCTCAGCGTCTACCTCGGGGAGTCGGTCCTGCTGTCCATCCTCTTCTGCGGCTATGGCCTGGGGTACTTCGGAGCGTGGGGGGCAGCGCTCGTGGTGCTGTCCGGAGTGGCCTCATGGCTGGTGTTGGCGCTGCTGGCCAAGGTGTGGCTGGGATGGTTCCGACAGGGCCCCCTCGAGTCCGTGCTCGCGCGCTGGACGGGCAAGCCGCAGGCGACCACCGGTCCGGCATGACGACCCACTGCGCCGGACTCCGGACGCCGCGTTCAGCCAGCGACAACGACTACTCCCGTCTAGATTTCGCTGCATGTCCCTGTCACGCCGCAACTTCCTCGCCGCGGGCCTTGCCGGCGGCGCTGCCACATTGGTCGGGGGCCGCGCGCTCGGCGCCGCTGACGACGGTTTCGCCCGGGCGCTCGCCCGTTCCGCCCCCCGCAACCCGGGGTCCGACCTGGGGGCGATCAAACACATCGTTTTCATGATGCAGGAGAACCGTTCGTTCGATCACATGTACGGGGCCATGGCGGGTGTGCGCGGCTTCGACGACCGGTCCGGAGATGCCGGGCGCATCTTCCGGCAGCGCAAGGTCGGCGGCGGGTACGTGATGCCCTACCGCTTCAACACTGACACGCAGGACGCCAGCTGTGTCTTCGGACCTGCCCACGAGTGGGGTCCCATGCAGGAGGCCTACAACGGCGGCAACCCGGACTTCGTGCGCTCCCAGACCCACGCCCAGACGGAGAACCCGAGCGTGACCGGGCCCATGACCATGGGCTACTACACCCGGCGGGACCTGCCCTTCTACTACTCCCTGGCCGACAGCTTCACCATCTGCGACAACTACTACTCGTCGGTGCTGGGTCCGACCCACCCCAACCGCACCTACGCGGTCAGCGGGACGCTCGACCCCGCCGGCACCCACGGCGGCCCGTGTCTGACCACGGCGACGGACAACTGGCAGCGGTACTCGTGGGTCACCGCCCCGGAGTTGCTGCAGGACGCAGGTGTGTCCTGGAAGGTCTACGCTCCGACCGCGGCGCCCCAGGGCTTCGACAGCGGGCCGGTGGCACTGCTGGCGGGCAACAACATCTTCATGGCCTTCAAACAGTTCGCCGACCCCACCACCGAGCTACACCGTCGTGCCTTCACCAACGACTGGCCCGGCGCCTTCCTGGCCGACGTCGAGAGCGGCAAACTACCCAAGGTGTCGTGGGTGTGGCCGGGGGCGGTGCCGGGAGAAGACGAGCACCCGGCAGCCCCCATCTCCCGCGGCGAATACGGCACGCGGGTCCTGCTGAAGGCCCTCTTCGAGAACAAGGACTTGTGGGCCAAGACACTGGTGATCCACACGTACGACGAGAACGGCGGCTACTTCGACCACGTCGTTCCGCCCGTGGCCCCCAAGGGGACCGCCGGGGAGTACCTCACGGTGAAGCCTCTTCCGGCCAGCGCCGAGGGCCACGCCGGACCGATCGGGATGGGATTCCGGGTCCCGACCATGGTGATCTCTCCGTGGAGTCGCGGCGGCCTGGTGTCGCACCAGCGCTACGACCACGTCTCGATGCTGCTGCTGCTCGAGGAGCGGTTCGGCATCCACTTCCGCAATATTTCGGCCTGGCGCCGTAACCACACCGGTGACCTGACGGGACCGGTGCGCTTGAGTGACAAACGCAGCGGCGCCCCGCACCTGGCTGCGGCTCCGTTCGACACCGCGAAGATCGCCGAGCAGTGCACCGACGCGAACCTCAACGCCGAGTCCGGCGGTTCCCAGTTGGCGCCGCCGAGCAAGCAGAAGATGCCGCAGCAGGAGGAGGGGACCCGCCGAGTGGTACGCAACGGCCGGATAGTCCGGCGGAAACAGCGGGGCAGTCGGTGACGCCTCGACTCAGACCGTGAGCACGCCTCAGGACAGTGACCCGATACGGAACGTGGCCAGTTCCTGCGCCGGCTCGCTCTGGCCCCCGTGCTGGGCGGCGAACGCATCCGTTCCGTCCTGCCCGCACAGTCCGATGATGGCCTGAGCGCCGCCGGGGTGCTGGTCGATCCAGGGGGACAGGTCGTAGACCGACCCTCCGATGGCGGCCCAGCAGTCGGACGGCGAACTGTGTTGCTGCACGTCGGCGAGGCTGTAACCGCCGGACTTCGCCGCACTCGGGCTCGGTGAGGCTGAGGAGGATGCCGCAGCCCCGCTCTCCTCCTGGGGGGTGACCGGCTGGCCGGCGGACCCGCCGGCGGACGTGGCCGCCACCTCCTCGGCCCACACGGAGCGGGCGCCCGACTCCCCGGTCCGGACGACCTGGACCGTGGCGGCGCTCGCACACACGATGGCCACGACACCCAGAATGATCACCAGCACCGGTGACCGCTCCTGATCGCCGCGGTCCATCAGCCGGTCCACCGCCACCATGAGCAGGACCGCGAGGAACGTGACGCCTGCGAAGGCAGGCACGATGTCGCCCATCTCCGCGTGCGCCTCGGGAAGACCCACCCGCGCGGCCAGCGCCTCCCCTGACTCCTTGGCCAGCACCGAGAAGCCCGTCGCGGCCAGGGCCAGGAGGACCACCCACCAGCCGAGGGTCTTGCGCCACTTGCGGCGCACCGTGATGAGGATGACCCCGACGAGAGTCAAAGGGATGAGGACTACCGCCGCGTGCACCACGAGGGGGTGCAGCGGGAGGCCGTTGATGAGGTCGAACACCTCGCGATTCTGACAGTCCTTCGGCGACACTTCCGCCCGCATCCGGCGAGGCTGCGTTCGGGTTCGGTCAGAGACTCCAGTGGGCGCTACCGGCCGTGATTTCCGTCACCCGGGACCTTCGACCCGGAAGACGCCCGACCTCTTCAGAGTGATCACCGCGCGTTCCGAGACAAGGAGCAGGGGGATTTGGGGAGCACGATGGACACGTACCAGCCCGGGAGGACCCACCGCCGCCGGCTCAGCGCACTGGCTGTTGTCGGCGGCCTGCTGGTCGCCGGCCTGGCGGCGCTGCCGTCGCCCGGGTACGCCGACCAACTCATGGCCACCATCGCCGTGCCGAAGCCCAGTGGGATCACGCGCGACGCGGCCACCGGGCTGCTGTACGTGGGCAGCGAGTTCGATTCGCACATCCAGGTGATCGACCCGGAGACCAACACGCTGCTGACCCCGATTGATCTGCCCGTCGGATCCGGTGCGGCGGACATCGCCATCGATTCGACACGGGGGCTCGCGTACGCGACGGAACGGTACTTGGGCGCCGGCGACGAGTTGTTCGTGATCGACCTGGCCCAAGGGCAGGTGGTGGACCGCATCGGCGGGCTGCACCGGCCCTGGGGGGTCACCGTGGGCGCGGACCCCAGCACGGTCTACGTCGCGGACCAGTTCGGGGAGGCCGTGGTCGTGATCGATACCCACGCGCGCACCATCGCCCGGTCGGTGCCGATGCCGGGTGGCTCGTACCCCACTTTCATCGCAGAGGATCACGGAGCGGGGCGTCTGTTCGTGACCACCCAGCACAGCTCAGGCGTCGCTGTGGTCGACATGCAGTCGTGGTCGGTGACCGACCACCTTCCGGTGACCCTCAGCCTCGGGGTGGCCCTCGATGCTGCGGCGCATCGTCTGTTCGTGTCAGCGCACGCGGGCGACTTCCCCACGGTGGCCTTCGACACGCGCACTTTGGCCGAAGTCTCGCGCCAGCCGAGCAACTACCCGCCGTACGGGATCAGCGTCGACACCGTCAGCGGCCGGTTGTACGTGGCGCGGGCGAACAGCCTCTGGATCGGATCGACCGATGATCTGTCCGTGCGGTCGACCGTGGCCATCAGCGGATCCTCCTTCCAGAGTCTCGCGACCGACCCGACCACGCGGACGACATACGTGGCGGACTACATGACCGACCGGGTGCATGTGGTGGGCAGTCGGCTCGCCCGGGTGGCTCCGCGGCCGGTCACGTTCACCGACATCGAACCGGGAACGACCGCCGCGGCAACGGCTACCGTCACGAGTGAGGGACGCCATCCGGTCACGGTGACCGGCTTCTCCCTCACCGGTCCCGATGCGGACCACTTCTCGATCGGTGACGTGACCTGCCCGGGGACTCCCCTGGCCCGTGGGTCCACGTGTCAGGTCACCGTGATGGTCTCCCCGCCGGGACGCGACAGCCTCACCGCGCAGTTGGCGGTGGCCAGTGACGACGATGACGGCGTCCCAGCCGTCCCGCTGTCGGCGACGTGGACCCCCTAGACACCCGGGGTCACCCCACCCCCGGCGCCCGAGCCTCCGGTAGTGGCACCCGATCCCACTCCGACCACCCCCCCGGAACCGCCGGTCGACCCCGTCACGGAACTGGCCGTCCAGGCACGGGACCCCGACCACGCCGTCCCCGTTCGGGGGCGCACGGTGCTGGTCCACCGCGCGTCCAGCAACGCCCACATTGCGGTCCATGTCCGCTGTCAGTTGCGGGCCGGCCGACTGCCGCGCCGAGCGCAACGGCACCTGTGCGGCGTAGAGGTGACGCGGGACACCTCCTCCCGGTCGGTCCGAGTGACGGCCGCGCCGACGTGCTCCGCTCTGCGGCTGTATGTGCAGATCCATGCTCAGGCGGCTGGTGCACCGGGGCAGCGCTGGCACCGGCATTGGCACACCGACGCGACGCCGCCGACCCCCTGTCGGCTGCCCGGGACGGGATGACGTCAGCGGCGACGCTCCGCCATTCCCCGCACGTAGCCGATCTGTCCGAGGTGGGCGGTCGCGTCACCGACGACCGACACCAGCCGGACAGCCGCCGTGACGGGAGGGTCCCACCGATCGTCGACGATGCGCTGGTAGTCCGCGGCGTCCATGCCCTCGAGGACTGCGACGGTCATGTCATGCACGGCGTCCTGGTAGGCGATCAGGAGCTCGGGATCGGCGACGGAGAAGGCGCTCACCTCGGCGCTACTGTGCCCGTACCCGATGGAAGCCGTCGGATACGGCAGCGCGAAGCGGTCGGCGAATCCCTGCGCCTGCCAGACCTGCTCGACGCCACCCACCCCGGCCACATGGTCGTCCTGGACCCGCGTGAGGTGCCACGCGAGCCAGCCGATCGGGTTGGCATCGACGTCCGGGCGCCACAGCAGATCCTCGGCCGTCAGCCCCTGCAGCAGGCCCGGGAAATCGTCGTGGATGCGACCGAAGGAGTCCCGCAGGATGTCGGTGGCCGTTGGGGTCGGGGTCATGAAGCCTCCAGCGCGGTCAGGATCCTCTGCCCAGGCTAGTCCTCTCGGTCGTCCTGAACGTGCGTGCGGAGTGGAGACCTGATTGCCTGGCCTCCACGGGAGGAGATCAACAGATGCGTGCTGCTGACCGCGAGACGCTGCTGCGAGTGGTGGCCGAGTTGCGCGAGGGATCCCCCGACCTCCATGCCCGCTGGTGGTACGACCTGCCGGACAGCGAGCAGGAGGCGGCGGTCGAGTTGACGCCGCGGGCGGTGGGGTCCCTCACCGGTCTGCCGGGTTCGGTGCTGGACCGGGTCCTACGCGCGTCCCTGCCGGGACACTTCGACGAGTTGACACACGAGAAGCGTCGCGTGACCCCGACAGCCGACCCGGGGGCGATCCAGCGGGTCACCGACAAGATCGAGAGCCTCGAGGAACTGATGCAGACTCTCGCCGAGCCGGAGCGCATGCTGCTGGGGTTGGGACTGGAGGGGGAGCGTGCCAAGGCGGCGGTGGCGGTCGGTGACGTGGATACCGCAACCCACATCGGGGTCTACACCCCCGGGATGGGGTCCACTGTGCATGGGTGCATCTCGCGCTACGACGACGAGATGGACCGGCTGCGGCAGCGGACGATCGGCCTGGGGCTCGACGAGGCTTCAGTCGCCACCGTCACCTGGCTGGGGTACGAGGCCCCTCTCGGAGTCACCGATGTCATACAGCGTCGGTCTGCTCTCGCCGGCTCGCAACTGCTCCGTCGTTTCACCGAAGGCATGCGCAGTCCACGTGAGGACAGGTTCCACTTGACCGCCATCGGACACTCCTACGGGTCCACCACCACCGCGATGTCCCTTCTCGCGACGGAGCATCGCATCGACGACGCCGTCTTCTTCGGGTCCCCGGGCCTGGGCACGAACAACGTCGCGGACCTCGGACTACCCCCGCGCCACGTCTTCCTGCTCGAGGCCAAGGGCGACCCCGTCGCCGACCTCGGCTACTTCGGCGACGACCCCAACCAGCTCGCGGACGTCGTGATCCTGTCCACGGGGCCCAGCGATTTCGGCGACGAGGTCACCGGCCACGCGAACTACCTCAACGAGAACTCCACCAGCCAGTACAACATCGCCACCGTCCTCAGCGGTCAGCCGCAGCTGGCGGTCGAAGGCATGGTGCTGGGGTTCGGGGACCGGGTGCGCCGGGTCCTCGAGGTCTTCGACCGGGACTAGGGCCACCGCCCACAACTCCCCCGAAACCGCAGGCCTCCCCCTCCGGATGCGCATCCGAGCCCCGGACGGGGCAGGTCTGCGGTCAGTAGTGCACCTTGACGGAGTGGCTCCTGCCGCTCGCCAGCACGACTTTGGCCTTCAGCCCCTTCTTGTGCTGGGCATCCCAGTGGGCGTAGTCGAGCACGAGAGCGGCCCGCCTGGGCAGCGTGGCGGATACCGACGCCGTCAGGTGCGCCGCGCGCCCCTTGCTGGTCAGGTACTGGTGGGTCGCGACGGCCTCCGCGGCGCCCTTGCTCTTGTCGGCGGTGAACAAAGCAACCCGATCGGACGCCTGCTCCACCGCTCCCACGACGGCGGGAGACTGCGGAGTCGTGGCGCGGGCGCGGATGGCCGTTGCGGACTGGTCCGGGAGGAGACTGTCGACGAAGGTGAGGTCGCCCAGTCGGCGGTCCCTGCTCTGGTACACCACGAGGCCATCCTTGGGGCTGAGTCCGAGACGTCCTCGGCCGTGGGCCGGAATGAAGGCCCGGTCCGCCCCGAGGGAGAACGTGCCGGTCGTGGCCACGAAGGACGTACGGAGGGCCTTCTTGCTCCTCTTGCCGTTGACAGTCACCACGAAATCCTTGCCCTGCGGCACGGTGTAGGTGGGGAAGTTCCACTTCCGGCCGGGTTCCCACGGCGTCGTGGGCTTCTGCACCTTCACGCCCCGCAACTTTCCACCGTTCAGGGTCGAGATGCGGGTCTTGATCGGAACCTGGGAGCGCACGGGCGACAGTTGCACCACCGTCTCCTGCGCGCCCGCGCAGAACGGGCACGGATGCCGGGCGCCGATCACCTCGTTGGGGATCAGCAGGAGGCCGTCGATCTTGGTGAGGGGCTGGCCGTTCGGATTCGTGGTCACCATGTACCGGGCGGTGTCCTTGACGGTGTCGATCCGCATCGCCCGGTCGGGGTCGTCGGGGTAGTTGTTGTCGTACAGGGCGATGTCGTACTGACCGCCGCCGCGGTCGTAGAGGGCGTACGGGTTGACCGCGTGCCCACCGCCGGAGAAGTACATCGCCAGCGTCAGCGGGGTCGACCCCTGGCTGAGCGCCTCCTGCAACACTTCGACCGCCTCGGTCGGGGTCACCTCGTACGGCGACAGGTCCATGGCGAACTGGGCGGCCATGTTGCGGGCGATCTCGCGCTCGATCGGGGTCTCGTAGCGCACGTCGTAGGCCTGCGTCGCCCCCGCCGTGTAGGTGGCTGGGTCCAGGTCACCGGAGTACATGAGCCCCGTCGTTGCGGCGATGCCGAAGCAGTGACCGCCGGCCATGCTCTTGTTGGCGGCCACCATCCACTGCCGCGCGGACAGCGTCAGGGTGCAGGTCCCCGACTCCCGGCCCTCCACACACACCTGGGGCCCCATCAGGTCCCGCATCTCGTCGGCGTCGAGGTTCTTCGGGCCGCTCTTGGGAGTCCCGAAGATCATGGCGTTCGGCTCGTCGGGGACTCCCATGTTGAAGAACCCGAATCCGTTGGGGAACGGCCGGAACCCGGAGTCGCGGATCATGGTCCCGGTCGGGCCCCAGTACGGCTCCTTGTTCAGCACGGTCCACACCTGGTTCCAGGACTGCTGATTGGCACCCGGGGGCAGGTTCGCTCCGCCGTCCGCCCAGGCGGGCGCCTGCGCCGCCACGATTCCCAACGTGAGCACGACGCCCACTCCCAGACCCACTCGCCGTCTCGTCATCATGGCCTCCTCCGGGGGATGGTCACCGTCCGGCTGTGTTGACTGCCGGACATCACTTGTCCACGACCTCGATGTCGAAGTTCACCGGTCATCACTCGCTTCATGACAGCGCCCTTCGTCGTTGTCCTCGATCATCCCAGACGCCCTCCCGCTTGGCGCCGCTGCGGGCCACCGGGACACGCCCCCCTACTGGGACTCGAGCTGGGAACGCACGATCAGCACGCTGAAGGCACCGAGGGCGGTGGCGGCGACAGCGTCGAGGGCCCGCCGCACGCCCCGGCGGTTCAGGACCGAGGAGGCGCGATCGATGACAAAGGCCAAGCCACCCAGGTAGACCAGGGACAACAGCGCGTGTCCGAGGGCGAAGGGGAGGGTGACCCAGCCGCTGGTGCTGCCCTCGAGGAAGTGTGGCATCACCGCGAGGTAGAAGATCAACACTTTGGGGTTGGTGATCCCGGACATGAACCCCTGACGGAAGCCCGCGGCGCCGCCTCCCGGCGCTGTGGCCGCCACGGCGTAGTCACCGCGCCAAGCCGAGACTGCCGCCTGGACCGCGAGGAACGCCAGATAGGCGGCGCCGGCCAGCGAGACGGCACGCAGGAGCGGTTGGGCAGCAAGCAGGAGGGCACCCAGCCCCGCGGCGGCGACCACCCCCTGCAGGGCGCAGGCCACTGCGACCCCGAACGCGGTGCCCCAGCCCCGACGACGTCCGCCGGTCAGGGTGTTGCGCGTCAGGACGGCGACGTCGGCGCCCGGGGTGATGGTCAGCACCACCGCCACGGTCACGAATGCCAGGAAGTCCGCCCACGCCATGCGCCAGTGTCCCGACTCCTGGCCGGGGTGACAACTTCCCCCGCAGAACTCCCCCCAGCCCGGGAAACTCCTCGTCCCGGACGCCATAACTGCCCCGTGCGGGGCAGGGCTGCGGTCACCCGATCCGCCAGACGTTGGTGATGATGGACGGCACCGAGGGCACGATCTCGCGGCTGGGGTTGCCGGGATCCATCTGGGCCGGGATGGCCAGGAGCCGCAGTTCCGCCGGGTCGCTCGTGGCCGAGCTGTTCATGGCCAGACGTACACACGTGTTGTCGGACGTGTCGAGCAGGAAGTTCACCGTCATGATCATCCTTGCCTGGGCGGCCGACTGCCGCCCACTCGACGCGGAAGCGGGGACGTTCGTATAGGTGCCGCACGAGGTGCCGTTGTAGGACGCGGTCTGCGGCCAGACGTAGATGATGTCGGACTGCGCCGTCGTCTTCTCGATCTGGGCGGAGAACTGCATGTTGTAGCGACCCCCGTCCTCGATGAGGACATCGGCCGTCGGGGTGGATCCGACCAGGCTGACGCCGACCCCAGTCACGTCGACCGCGTTGTATGTCACCGGGTTCTGCGTGTTGACCAGACCGGAGTTCTGCGTGGCGCTGCTGCTGAATTGTCCGGAACGCGGCGCCACCCCCGGGCCCTGCGGCCCGATCAGGCTGGTGGCCCCGCCCCAACTGCCGGCGGCCTTCGGGCCGTAGATGCTGGTGGCGCTGGGGTCGATGTAGAAGTCACCGTTGGACCCGATTCCCGAGCCGGGAGAGCCGGTGCCGTTCAGCACGGTACGGCCATCCACACCCGCAGCGCCCTGCGGGCCGGTGGACCCCTGCGGGCCGGTGGACCCCTGCGGGCCGGTGGCGCCGACCAGACTTGTGGCGCTCCCCCAGGCGCCCGCCGCCTTCGGCCCGTAGATGGCACTGGCCGCGGTGTCGATGTAGAAGTCGCCGTTCGCGCCCAGGCCCGCGCCGGGGGCCCCGGACCCGTTCCAGATGGTCCTGCCGTCCGCCCCGGGCACACCCGTCGGGCCCTGCGGCCCGGTGGGACCCTGTGGACCCGTCGCACCCTGCGGGCCGGTGGCACCGACCAGGCTGGTGGCGCTCCCCCAGAAACCGGACGTCTTCGGGCCGTAGATGCTGCTGGCCGCGGTGTCGATGTAGAAGTCGCCGTCGGAGCCGAGCCCGGCTGCTGGGGCGCCCGGACCATTCAGCACCGTACGCCCGGGGGCACCCTGCGCACCGGTGGCACCCTGCGGACCCGGATCGCCCGGCGCGCCCGTCGCGCCCTGCGGACCCGGATCACCCTGCGCGCCCGTCGCACCCTGCGGACCCGGATCGCCCTGCCGACCCGGATCACCCTGCGGACCGGACTCACCTGGCACCCCCCGCTCGCCTGGCGGGCCCGGGGCGCCCCGCTTGCCGCGGTCACCGCGCTCCCCCTTCTTCCCGCGCACCCCCGGTTTGCCCCGCTCGCCCTGGGGTCCCCTCCTGTTCCAGGTCACGGCGTACTCGCCCCACAGGCACTCGTCACGCAGGGCCATGGCACGGGTCCAGTCGTTCACGCAGGCTGTCATCGGATGGGAGTGCCGGGCGCCCGCGGCCGTACCGACGGCGGGGGCAACGGAGCCGGACGTCACCGTCGCGGCAGCGGGTACGGCGAGAGCGGCCACGAGAAGAGCCGCTCCCGTCGCGGACAGGTACCTCGACATCCGGGCCACCCCCTTTGGGGTCGGGCAGACACCTCCAGTTCCTATTCTCTGCCCTCAGCCCGATAACCCGGTAGGGGGCGCGGGAAGGTCCGGGCCTAGGTCCCGGGCCCAACGGCCTCGGGGCCGGGACCGACTGCCCCTCGGGGGCGCGGTGACCGACCCCGGCTGCGGGCCACTGTGCAGTCCCCCCCTGCCGCGAAGGCCTGCTGCAGGGCCCGCTCGGCCCGTCGCAAGGTGTCACTGACCGTTTCGTCGCCCGTCACCACGGCGGCTCCGGCGCTGACGACCACCGGGTTCGTGCGCAGGGCGGCCAGGCGCCGATGCAACGTGCGACGTACCCGTTCGGCGACGGACACGGCATCATCGATGCCTCCCGCGGCGCCGAAGACGACGATGACCCCCTCGGTCACGGGTACGAGGAGGTCATCCTCCCTCAGCCGGTCGCGGAGCTGCTCGCAGACAACGTCATCATGGGGGTCCCGCCGTGGCGCATCGGGAGCACCCACGCGGACCGCGACCACGCCGATGCGAGCGGGCAGCCCGGCTGCCACCGCCTGCGTCTCGGGTACCGCTGCGACCGATGGTGCGCCCATCGTCACCGCTCCCCGGTGACCGCCGTCAACCACTCCGGGCGACGGCTGCGCGGAAGTCGGACCCGCGCCACGACGGGGTCGCCCTGCCGGAACCTGCGCACGACCACGCTGTGCCCGTCGCGGTAGAGGTAGGCGACATGCAGTCGGTAGTCCTCGCCGCGCCCCCGTGCGAAGGCGAACCGCAGGGGCAGCGGAACAGCGGCCGGGTCGCCCACCCGCGAAGCGATGTTCCCGGCCAGGGCGCGGGGACCACCGCACTCGGACACGAACGCAGCATCCGCTACGACCGGATCCCGGAACGACGGGTGGGTCAGCGCCATCCGACTCCCGGTGTCGGGGTGCGTCGCTCGCTCACACTGCGGGCAGCGGGAATCCGCTCCCGGCCGCTCCGCCCTGCTGCCGTCTGCCATCTGGATCCCCTCCGAATTGATCTGTTGCGCCACGGTGCTCCGCAACGCGAGGAGATGACAGGGAGTGAACCCACCGGCACGGCGGGAGTCCCCCTACTTCGCCGCCGAACGGCGCCAGGCGCTGAACGACTGCAGCCGGCCACCGCCGGGCCGCTGCAACCAGGGCCACGGGTGCACCGTCACCGGGGTGACGGTCGCGGCGAGCCGCCGCCATCCGGGCACCGGGGTGAACGTCGCCGCCAGGGCGCGCCGGGGGAGCACCTCGCGGGGCAGCCCGCGGTAGACCCTCAGGTCCCGATGTTCCGCCAGTTCCGCCAGGGTCTGCGCCAGGAAGACCAGTCGCACCGCCGCCAGGCGGACCCGGCGCAACAGGCCTTCGTCCACAACGAACACCACGGGGAGGTCTGGGTGCGCCGCCAGCGCCGGGTCGGCGAGTCCCAGACTCTCCGCGGTCACCCACACCGCACGCGGCGCACCGGACACGTCGGCCCGCTCGGGTCCGGCCGTAGCGCGGACATCGCTGTCGTGACGCAGCAGGTCCATCGCGTCCGCCACGGGCGCCAGTGCCCGTTCGTCCGGTGGGGTCTCGACGGGGCACGCCTGCGACAGCGGGCACTCCGCGCACATCGTCGGCGCCCGTCGCCTGACTTGCTCCCTGGTGAACAGGTACGGACGCCCTGTGAGAGCCCCGACCGTCCACTGCCACCCCAGCCGGTTGGCGGCCCGGGATCCGTCGAGCAGATGCCGGAAGAAGAAGTCCTCGCCGTCGCGCCAGCCGCGGCCCGCGCGCACCGTCCACTGGGACGCCCACCACATCCGCGACTGGTTGGGCAGCCAACCGGATCGGCGCAACTCAGCCGCACTCTCGGCCAAGCAGGCGGCTTCCTCAGGCCAGGCCTGCTGTCCATCCCTTCGCTCTGCCACGCGGTACCGCAGCGACGTCCCGGTCCGCGACCCCACACGGGCGTAGAGGTGGCGGCCGTACTCCTGCCACAGGAGCTCATCGCGGAACTTGCCGACGTCCCGCGGCGGCCCCCCGGCCACGTGGTCCCAGACGCGGCGCAGGGACAACAGTCCGTGGCGGATGTACGGCGAGAGCCCGGAGGCACCCCGCCGCGACGGGGGCCAGACCTCGTTGCGGTTCGCGGCGTAGCCCGCGACATCGAAGGACGCCAGGGCCCGGTCTGCGGCACTCTGGCCGCCCGCGATGGGGGACGTCTGCACCGGTCCGGCCACCAGATCGCCCAGGTGCTGTTCGACCCATCGCGCAGCGGTATGGGTGCGCGGGGGTGGCAGTTGCCTCACACCGCATGGTGGCGGGTAGCCGCCGCGAAGGCGAGGCCGGACCGTGTGATGATGACGTGGGACAGGAGGCCGCCGTGAGCGATGCGTACGACCTGCAGCGATTCGTCACCGCCCAGGACGGCGCGGACCCCCATCACCCGACCATCACCTGGCACGGTGTCACCGCTGAACTCCGGTCGGGAAAGAAGACCGGGCACTGGATGTGGTTCGTCTTCCCCCAGGTCGACCTCGGCCACACTCCCACGGCACACCACTTCGCCATCATGTCCCGCGACGAGGCGGTGGCGTACGTCTCGGACCCGACGTTGGGCGCGCGGCTGCGGGAGGCCACGCGACTGGTCCTCGCCGGTGGCCGCACGGACGCCTCGCGCATCTTCGGCCAGCTGGACGCCCGCAAGTTCCACTCCTCCATGACCCTGTTCGATGCCGTGGCACCGGGCGACGTCTTCGCGACCGCACTGACAGAATGCTTCGCCGGGGTCCGGGACCACCGCACCCTCGAGTACCTCGCCGCATTCCCCGACCCCGACTGAGTCCCTGGGGACTGCCGCAGTCCCTACTTCCGGCGCACCCTGGAGACATGGGGGAGTACCCGGGACTCACGTCGGCCGAAGCGGCCAGCATCCTGGCGCGGGTGGGACCCAACACGCTGCCCACCGCCCGGGGGGTCCCCCTGTGGCGTCATGCCACCCGCCAGTTCGCGCACTTCTTCGCGGTGATGCTGTGGGTCGCCGCCGGCCTTTCCCTGGTCGCCGGCATGCCCCAACTTGCGGCTGCGATCGTCCTCGTCATCGTCATCAACGGGACGTTCTCGTTCGTCCAGGAGTACCGGGCGGAACGGGCCGCCGACCGACTGCGCCACCTCCTGCCGCTGCGGGCGCGGGTACGACGTGACGGGACCACCCTCATGGTCGATGCCATCACCGTCGTACCCGGTGACGTGGTCCTGTTGGAGGAGGGCGACCGCATTCCCGCCGACATGACCTGTCGGGCGGCGGCGGCGCTGCAGGTCGACACGTCCAGCCTCACCGGGGAGAGCGTGCCCGAACACCCGGTCCCGGGGGACAGCCTGTTCGGCGGCACCTACGTCGTGCGCGGCACCGCCACCGCGACGGTCAGCGCCACGGGTGGTGCGACCGAGTTCGCGCGCATCGCGCGGATGAGCGCCGCACGGCATCGGCCGCCCACTCCGCTGGAGCGCGACATCCGGCACCTGGTCCTGCGGCTCGGCGGCATCGCCGTCATCGTGGGGATCGTCTTCACCGCGGTCATGTCTGTGCTGGGAGCGCCCTTGAGCAGCGCCGTCGTCTTCGGGGTGGGCGTGATCGTGGCCCTCGTTCCGGAAGGTCTGCTGCCCACCGTCACCTTGTCGCTGGCGATCGGCGCCCAGCGGATGGCCCGCGAGCAGGCTCTCGTGCGCCGCCTGGAGTCCGTGGAGACACTGGGCGCGACCACCGTCATCTGCACCGACAAGACCGGGACCCTGACGCAGAACCGCATGAACGTCGTCGCGGTCTGGACCCCCGCCGGGCGGGTCGCGGTGGAGGGACCCGGATACGCGCCACAGGCCGTGGTCCGGGCGGACTCCCCCGACGCGATCCCGCCGCTGCACGACGTCGCCCGCGCCGCACGGCTGTGCTCCGAAGGTCGGGTGCGGCTGGGAGCCGACGGCCAGTGGCTGGCCGAAGGGGATCCCATGGACGCAGCCGTGGACACGCTGGCCCACCGGCTGCACCTCCCCGATGCCCGCCCCCAACACCAGTACCTGCCCTTCGACCCGGAGCGACTGACCACCGAAGCCCTCCTCCCCGACCGCGTCCTGGTCAAGGGCGCCCCGGAGGCCGTCTTCCGCCGCTGCGTGGCGGTACCCCCACCCGCTCACCAGGCGTTGGCGGACTACACGGCCGGGGGACGGCGGGTGCTCGCGGTGGCCGCCGGCGCGGATCCGGATGCGCTGACCCTCCTCGGTCTCCTGGCCTTCCAGGACCCGCCCCGCGAGGGCGTCCGGGAAGCGATCGCCGACTGCCGCCGGGCCGGGATCCGGTTGGCGATGGTGACCGGCGACCATCCCCGCACGGCGCGTGCGATCGCGACCCAGATCGGCCTGGGGCTGCCCAGCTCCCCCGTCCTCGTGGGCGGCTCCCTACCGGACGACCCGGTCGAGTTGGCCCGGTTGGCCGCCGTGGACGGGGCGGTGTTCGCCCGCATCACCCCCGAGGAGAAACTGGCCATCGCCCAGGCGCTGCGGGCGCGGGGGGACGTGGTCGCCATGACCGGCGACGGCGTGAACGACGCTCCCGCCCTCACGGAGGCCGACATCGGGGTCGCGATGGGGCAGACAGGCACAGACGTGGCCCGCGAGGCGGCCGACCTGGTGCTGCTGGACGACCACTTCGCGACGATCGTTTCCGCTGTGCGACAGGGCCGGGGGACCTTTCGCAATGCGCGCAAGTTCTTGACCTACCACCTGTCGGCGAACGTGGCCGAGCTGGTGCCGTTCCTGGTGTGGGCCGTGTCCGCCGGCACCTTCCCGCTGGCCCTGGGGGTCTTGCAGATCCTCTTCATCGACATCGGCGCGGACACCGTCACCGCCATCGCCCTGGGAGCCACTCCGCCGTCGCCACGCACGTTGGAGCATCCGCCGGTGTCCGGTGCCCTCCTGGACCGCACCGTGGCTGTCCGGGCGTTCGGGGTGCTCGGGCCATGGGAGGCCGCGACGGAGATGAGTGTGTTCGTGGTGGCGCTGGCCCTGGGCGGCTGGTTCCCGACGTCGGCAACGACAGCCCTGGCGACAGCTTCCGGCGGCGCCTACCTCAGCGTGATCGTCTGCCAGATGGCCAACGCGTTCGCCTGCCGCAGCACCTCCCGGCCTGCCTGGCACCACACCCCGGGAGGAAACCGGTTCCTGATCGCGGCGGTGCTGTTCAGTCTGACGTTCGGCTGCATCACCCTGGTGGTCCCCGTCGTCGCGACTGCCCTGGGCCAGGCGTGGCCCCCGTGGGCGGTGCTACCGGTGATGGCGGCCGGGGCGGTGGGCCTCGTCCTGCTCGACTCCGCCGTCAAGCACGGTTCCGCGCGACGATCAGGCCCGGTGGGAGTTGTGCCGGCGTAGGTCCCGCACCAGATACCACGATGCCCATACTGTGCCGGCCACCAGCGTGACCCCGGCCAGCAGACCCAACAGGTCGACCAATCCCCACAACATCAGCGTCTCCTCCCGACCCCAGGAATCCTGCTGCGGATCGGGCGGTGGCTCCCAGTGGGTGTCCCCCCGCGTCGCCGCGGCCACCCCCCCGGGTCAGAACTCGCCGAGGTACAGCAACGCGGCCCGGACCCGGCGGTTGGTACCGCTCTCGTCGTTCAGCCGCAGTTTGCGGAAGATGGTGCCGACGTAGTTCTCGACCGCCTTGACGCTCACGAAGATCCGCTCCGCGATGGCGTGGTTGTCGTATCCCTCCGCCATGAGGTCCAGGACCTGGATCTCCCGGTCGCTCAGCCGGTTCAGACGCACCCCGGGACGCCGGGGACCCACCAGCTCAGCGATCGCCTCCCGATCGATCGCGGCCATTCCCCGCGCGACCGCATCGACGGCGCGGACGATCACGCCCACGTCACTGGTGCTCTGGGCGGGCAGGAAGGCGACCGCGGAACTCCGCTCCCGGAGCAGTTCCTCCGCCTGCCGGCCGTTGCCTGCCGACAGGACCACCAGACCGATGTCGGGGTACTCCCGCATCGCCTGCAGCAACTGCGACATCTGCTGCTGCCCGCGCACCGCGCCACCGACCAGCGCCACCACCACGTCGGGTGGCGAGTCGGTCAGCGTGGGCCGCAGGGCGGACAGGACGACCGGGCGCGGCACTCTCATCGTGGGCTGTCGCTCGAGAAGGGCGGCCAGGGCGTCCCCCCACAGCGGCGACTGATCGTCACAGACGACTTGGACCGTGGACGTCGTCAGTGGCGGGTCGTCGGGGGGGCCCAACTCGTCGTCGTCCAGCGGCTTGATGCAGCTGACGTACCCGGCCGGCGAGCCCTGGTCCCACAACAGCGCGACCGTGTGCACCGCGTCCCGCGTCGTACCCGATGTCGAGATGAACCGCTGGCGCTGTTCCACCTTGGCCACGTCCCCCACCAGGAGGGACCGCACGATCTGTCGGAAGGCCGCGTCGTCGCCCGGCGCCAGAACGTCGTCGATGGAGTGGTTCTGCAACCACTCCCAGTCGCGCCCCAGGAAACGGCTGAACGAACGGTTCACCTCGGAGAACCGACCCTGCAGATCGGTGACGGCGATTCCCAGCGGTGAAGCCGTCAGACTG
Source organism: Actinomycetota bacterium (assembly GCA_029978705.1). Lineage (GTDB taxonomy): Bacteria > Actinomycetota > Actinomycetes > S36-B12 > CAIWTL01. The sequence continues at coordinate 60,495 of JAPOIY010000008.1, read as the reverse complement.
CGCCGGAGCCGGTCCCGGCTGGCCCGCAACCCCTGCTGCTCCTGATACCGGTTCGTCACGTCACGCCAGGTCCACAGGACGCGGTCCGCGCCGGCGGGGACCGCCCGCAGGTCACACCACCGTTCGATCGCGCGCAGATCCGGGCGGGACATGAACCCGTAGTCGTCCAACCGGACGGACCGCTGGTCGGCCAGCACGGGCCGCAGCAGATCGACCAATTGGCGGCCGGCGGGCTGCGTGCCCAGGGCCGACAGCGGGCGCCCGATCAGCCCCGCAGCCACGTACCCCAGATCGTCGGCGGCCATCCGGTTCGCCGCCACGACGACGAGGTCCGTTATCTCACCGTCGGCGTCCCGCACTGCCTGCAACAGCACACACGGGTCGACGAAATCGTCGATGTCCACTTGGCGGGCGGCATCCCCCACCCCCGCCGTGCGCTCCTGTGGGACGGCCCGAGCCGGAGCCGCCTTCCCATCGAGGGCAACCTCCACCGACGTCATCATCAATCCTCCCCGCGGCGCTGAACACCGACTTCAACATCACACACGGTCACGGATGGGGGGTAGGCGCGCCTCTCGATCAGTGGGCTGCTTCCCACCGACGTGCGGGCTACCCCCCTCATGCGGACCGTTGGTAGCGGCCCAGCGCGCGCCGCTCGACCGCGGTCTTGCCCGCGCGGTAACCCCACGGACCGGCGTACTGCTGGGACTCGGCCCGCAACGCGTCCTGCAGGCATTCCTGCGTGACGGGACACGACCGGCAGTACTCCGCCGCCCGCGACTTCCCCCGCGACCGGTACTCCTCGAAGAACGCCTCCAAGGGGGCTCCCGCGCATGCTGCGCGCTCCCACCACGACGGTCCGGCAACCATGTCGACCTCCTACTGTTCCGCCCCTGCCGGGCATTGGATCTCCACGGTGTCGACCGAGAGCACCGCCCCACAGGGGATGCACCCGTAGTTGACCAAGGTCCACCCCTGATCCCCCACCGGGCCCGGCACGGGGCCCGGATAGGGTCGCGGCGAAAGGGGACACCGCTGGCACGCTCGCAACCGCCTGCCGCCGGTCGGATGCTGGCCGACTGGCTGACCCGGCTCGGCCTGTCGGCGCAGTACCAGGAGACCCACACCGCTGTGGTCGCCCTCACCGAGGACCGTGCGTACAAGGTCAAGAAGCCGGTCCGGCTCCCCTTCGTCGATCTCACGACGCCCGCCGCCCGCTTCGCCACCTGCGTGCGCGAGGTGAGCCTCAACCGTCGACTCGCGCCGGACGTCTACCTGGGCCTGGCGGCCGTGACCGACCGCTCCGGCCGGGTCGTGGACCACGCCGTGGTCATGCGCCGGCTACCCGAGGCGCGCCGGCTCGACCACCTGCTCGCGACGGATCGCGCCGAACGCTGCCTGAGCGCCACGGCGGAGTCCCTGGCCGCTCTGCACCGGAGCCAGGATCCCCTCCGGGGCGCGGGTGGCATCGGCACCGCCGCCGATGTGGGCGGTCGCTGGCGGACGGAGATCGACGCCCTGGCCGGGATGATCGGGGACGGTCCTGGCGCCGAGGCGGCCGCTCTGGCGCTGCGGTACGTGCGGGGCCGGGCGCCTCTTTTCGCGCAGCGGGTCGCGGCCGGTCGGATCCGGGACGGCCACGGCGATCTGCGCGCCGACGCCGTGTTCTGCCTGCCGGGCGACCCCCGCATCATCGACTGCCTGGAATTCTCCGACGAGCTCCGTCGGGGCGACACCCTGGCCGACGCCGCCTTCCTGGCGATGGACCTCGAGCACCTGGGGCGACCGGACCTGGCGGAGTCCTTCCTGTCGGCGTTCCGGTCCGCGTCGGAGGACTCGTGGCCCCAGTCCCTGGCCCACCACTGGATCGCCTACCGCGCCCACATCCGGGCGAAGGTCGATCTCCTACAACCGATCGGGGCTGCCGAACGGCGGGCCCGCTGTCAGCGCCATCTGGGTCAGGCCACGGCGCACCTGAGGGCGGCCGCCGTGCGACTCGTCCTGGTCGGGGGCCTGCCGGGCACCGGCAAGACGACGCTCGCGGGTGCGGCGGCGGCCCGGTGGGGCCTCCCGGTCCTCCACAGCGACGACGTGCGGACGGACCTCTTCGGACCGGGTCCGGGGCCGGGTGCGCCCTGGGGCGCCGGCCGCTACACCTCGGAGAACCGCACCGCCGTGTACCGGGAGATGCTGCGCCGGGCGGAGGGCCTGCTGGCCCTGGGGCAGTCGGTGATCCTGGACGCCTCCTGGTCGCGGGAGGAGGAACGGGGAGCAGCCGCCGCCGTGGCCGAGACCGCCGCTTCCGACCTGGTCGCCATCGAGTGCGTGGTCCCGAGCGCCGTGGCCCGCGAGCGGATCCGGCGCCGCATCGGTGCCGGCGGCGACAGTTCGGAGGCTGACGAGCACGTGGCTGCCGCCATGGCGGCGCGCTGGGACCCGTGGCCGGCGGCCCTCCGGATCGACACCACCCGGGCGCAGTCCGGCCTGCTCGCGGAACTGGGCGACTCCGTGGCCCCCCGCGCGGTCAGGGACGCACCACCTCGACGCCCTCCGGCAGGCCACTGACCCGACAGTCGCCGCGCTCCACCTCGATCGTCAGCCGGTGGTCGCCGAGCATGAGGTTGGTGACGGCGACCGGCAGGATGTGCGCCGGGACGGCCGGGTCCACCGTCAGCCGGCCGTTGGGCACGTCCGGGTCCAGCCGCAGCATCGTGCGCAGCACCAGCAGGGGCACTGCGGAAGCCCATGCCTGGGGGGAGCACGCGGTGGGATACGGGACCGGGAACCCGAACTCCTGCCGGTCGAAGCCGCAGAACAACTCCGGCAGCCTGCCGTCGAAGTCCGCCGCCGCGTCCAGCAGCCCCGTCATGAGGCTCGTCGCCTCGTCGACGAACCCGTACCGCATGAGACCCGCGGCAGCGATAGCCGTGTCGTGGGGCCACACGGACCCGTTGTGGTAACTCATGGGGTTGAACCGCGCGGAGCCCTCCCCCAGCGTGCGCAGGCCCCACCCCGTCGCCATGCGGGGCCCGCTCAGCAGCTTCGCCACCTGGGAGGCGTGCTCCTCGGAGACGATGCCCGTCCACAGGGCGTGACCCATGTTGGACGCCAGGGCGTCCACCGGTCGTTTGTCCCGGTCCAACGCCATGGCGTACCAGCCGCGTTCCGGCAGCCAGAAGGCCTCCTCGAAGGACTGCTGCAGGGCGTCGGCCCGCTTGTCCCAGTCGTCGGCGGCGCCGTCCCCGAACTGTCGGGCGAGGTAGGCGCGGGCCCGGAAGGCGCCGTAGCAGTACGCCTGTACCTCGCACAGCGCGATGGGGGACGCCGCCAGCTCGCCGTCGGCGAAACAGATGGCGTCGCCGGAGTCCTTCCACCCCTGGTTGCGCAGCCCGTGTGGGGCGACCTGCTCGTACTCCACGAAACCGTCCCCGTCGGCGTCGCCGTACTCGAGGATCCAGTCCAGCGCCCGGTCCGCGGCGGGGAGGAATTCGGCGACGGCATCCGGCGACGCTCCCCACCGCGCCAGCTCCGCCAGCAGCATCACGAACAACGGCGTGGCGTCGGCGGTGCCGAAGTACCGGTGTTTGCCGCCGAGGGTCAAGGAGACGCGGCGGCCGAACCGGAGCTCGTGCAGGATCCGGCCGGGCTGCTCCTCCGTCTGGGGATCGTTCCGCGTTCCCTGCGCCTCGGCGAGAGCGGCGAGCGAACCCACGGCAAGCGCCTGGTCGTAGGGCAGCACCATCCAGGAGGCGAGCAGGGCGTCGCGTCCGAAGAGGGCCATGAACCACGGTGCCCCGGCCGCGATGACGGGACGGTCCGGGTGGCGCGGGTCGAACAGGCGCAGGGAGGCGATGTCGGCCATCGTCCGGTCCACGCTGTCCACGAGGGAGGCTTCCGCCGAGTCCACCAGGAGGCGGGTGGCCCGCCACGCGTGGTCCGGCTCGGGCTCACCGGAGTGGCTCACGTCCGGTAGGGGGTCGGGCTCCACCGTCACGGTGACCCTCCGTTCGGCGGCCGGTGGAAGCTCGACGTCCCAGAGGAACTGGCCTGGCAGCACGATGGGTTCGCCGGTCGCCACGATGCTGGTGGCCGGGTGGCTGTCGGCGGCATGGTCGCGACACGTGAACCGCATACCGCTGGCCGTCGTCTCCAGATCGATCGTGTGGGCGCCGGCAGTCGCGACTCCCTCCTTGACGTCGAAGACATCGGAGAAGTCCGCCCCCACCCGCAGTCGCAGAACCACGCGACTGGGCGTCGGGGCCAGGTTGCGGATCCGGAACGTCGCGGTCAGACCGGCGCTGAGCACCCGCTCCTCGCTGATGAGCACACTCGTGGCCGGTTCGGTGGGATGGGGCTGCCGTCGGCTCAAGAGCAGGATCTCGTGGGGCCGCACCACCTGCGCCGTGACGGGCTCCAACTGGTCGGACACCAGGTCCACCCGCCATCGGGAGAGGATCCGGGTGTCCTGCACGAAGTAGCCCGTGGCGGCGCCTGGGTCCAGGGTGCCGTCGGCTGCGCTGACGCAGAAGGACGACCCCGCAACCACGGTGAGCGCTCCCCCGGCGGTCGCCGGCGGCTGCCCGTCGGGCTGCCAGGCCGGGCTCATCCTTCCGGCCCCACGAACGAGGCGGACCGGAGGTCCACAGCCGACTGCTCCTCGTACTGAGGCCATCCGACGACTGCCTCGTAGAGTCGTTGATAGTCCCCCACCATCCGCGCCGCACTGAACCGGCGCACCACCGAGTCCCGGCAGGCCGCCCGGTCGAGGTCAGATACGGCCCGGCAGGCAGCCACCGTCTCGGCCAGGCTTCCGCACAGGAAGCCGGTACGGCCGGGTTCGACGATCTCCGGCGACGAGCCCCACCGGGTGGAGATGACCGGCGTGCCCACCGCCAGCGACTCGATCATGACCAGACCGAAGGGCTCCATCCAGCGCAGCGGGTTGAGCAGGGCCGTGGCGCCGCGGATCAGGTCGAGGCGTTCCCCGCCGCCCACCTCACCGACGAACTCGACCCCACCCCCCAGTCGCGGCTCGATCGCCTCGACGAAGTAGTCCCTCTCCTCGTCGCTGCTCATCTTCGCCGCGATCCGCAGCGGCATCCCCGCCTGGCGGGCGGCGCTGATGGCAGCGTCGACACCCTTGTCCGGCGACATGCGTCCGAGGAACAACAAGTACCCGCCGGCACCGCTGCCGGGCGGCCACTGCTCGTACTCGATGCCGTGGTGGATGACCGCCGTGAAGACCGCCGGGGGGGCGAGGTCACGTTGCGACTGGGAGATCGCCACGGCGCTGACGTTGCGGGGGAAGGCGGCCAGCAGCCGCCGGGTGCGCTGATCGATCGGGCCGTGCACCGTGGTCACGACCGGGAGCTCGCGCAACTGGACCGCCGGCCCGAGCAGAGTGTGGTCGTGCACCACGTCGCAGTCGGCGAGTTCGCGGTAGGCGGCCTCCAGATGCAGCAGTTCGGAGGACCGGTCGTTCTGGGCCTCGATGCCCAGGGCCGTGTCCAGCGTGTACCGCCGTCCCACGGAGCAGGTGGAGTCACCCGTCGCGAAGAGCGTGACGTGGTGGCCCCGCTCCGCCAGGCCACGGGCCAGGACGTCGATCATCGACTCGGTTCCGCCGTACCCCGGCGGGGGCACCGGATACCAGGGCGGTGAGATCATGCCGATCCGCATCGCTCACCGCCCGTCGTCGCGCCGCTGCTCCCAGATGTCACTGCCATGGGGCCAGGGGACCGGGCCTGCCCCCATCCGGGCCACGGTGTGCCCCCACCACGCGCGGCGGCGTACCCCCCAGTCGACCCCCGCCGGCGGCGGTGGGGCTCCCCCCGCGCCTGGGGGGTCGCCACCCGGTACCCGCCGCGGTGACGCCCGCACACTGGGTGGCGAGGTGAGGGCACTGGAAACAAACGCGCTGGGCTGTCTACGGGCGATCGCCACCGACTACGACGGGACCCTCACCCACGGCAGCGATCAGCCGAGTGCCGCAGTGCTGACGGCCCTGGGCGAGTTCCGGGAGTCCGGCGGCCTGGTCATCCTGGTCACGGGCCGGATCCTCGCCGAGTTGTTCACCGTCTTCCCCGCGGCCACCGAGCACGTCGACGCCATCGTCGCGGAGAACGGAGCGATGCTGTGGCAACCCGACGGCGTGACGCGGCTGGCCGACCCGGTCGACCGCTCCCTGCTGGCCGCGGACGGGCGGCTGCGCGCCGGGGAGGTCATCCTCGCGGGCCCCGCCACGGCCCGGGGGGCAGTGCTGGACGACATCCGCCGGGTCGGCTGGGACTACCAACTGATCTTCAACCGCGCCGACATGATGGTGGCGCCGGCCGGGGTCAGCAAAGGATCCGGGCTGTCTGAAGCCCTCGCCGAGTGCGGGGTCTCGCGCCACTCCGCGGTGGGCATCGGGGATGCCGAGAACGACCGCGCGCTGCTCGATGCGTGCGAGGTGGCGGTGGCCGTGGGGAACGCAGTCCCGTCACTGGCGTCGTTCGCGGACCTGCTCCTGCCCGAGCCGGACGGGGCGGGGGTGGCTCAGCTGGTCTCCCGCATCACCCAGGGCCCCCCTCTGCACTCCCGCCGCCGCCGCATCAGCCTGGGCGCGATGGCACATGGGATTCCCGCGACGATCCCGAGCTCCCAGTTCAACGTCCTGCTCGTCGGCGACCCGGGCAGCGGCAAGAGCCATCTCGCGGGACGGTGTGCCGAACAGCTCATCTCGCGGGGCTACTGCATCCTCGTGATCGATCCCGAGGGGGACCACGGGGCACTCGGGCAGCTGCGGGGAACCGTCGTCTACGACGGTCCGCATCTCCCGCCTCCCGGTCAGATCGCCGGGCACTTCTCCACGCGCTTCACCAGCGTCGTACTGGACCTGTCGTCCCTGTCGCCCACGGCCACCCAGTCCTACCTGCGCGACCTCGCGACGGCCGTCAACCGCGCCCGGGCCCGGTTCGGCCTCCCGCACTGGATCATCGACGACGAGGCCCACTCCAGCGCCGGCCCCCTCGACATCACGCACCGACTCGCCGACCGCAGCACGGGCTGGGGGTACTGTCTGGCCACCTACCGACCCGACTGGCTGGACCGGGAGAGCCTGACGCGGTTCGATGCCGTCATCGCGCTACAGGAGACGTGGCCCCCCGCACCGGGGTACGCGGACCTGCTCGCGGCGGCGGGGCCGCCGGGCCTGCGCCTGCCCACTGTCGCCGATATCGCCGACCGGCACATCGCGTTCCTGGCGCAGGGAGCGGAGTCCGGGCCGTCCGGGCTCTTCGGGATCGGGCGCCGCATGACCAAACACCACCGGCACTGGCGCAAGTACGTCGTGGGCAGCATGCCGCAGCACACCCGGTTCTTCCTGCGCTCCGACGACGACGAGGTCGTGGCGGTCGTCTCCAACCTGACCCAGCTGTGCGACGTCCTGCTCACCTGCCCCGACAGTGCCCTGCGCCATCACGCCCGTAACACGGAGTTGTCCCGCTGGATCGCGGAGGTGATGCACGACCGGGTCACCGCCGAGCGCATCCGGGCGGTCGAGACGGGCCTGGACACGGAGGACATCGACGCCCGCTCGGCCCGGGCCGCGCTGATCGGCGTGCTGCACGACGAGTACCGGCTCTGACGGCCACGGTCAGGAGGTCGGCGTCTTGCACGCAGGTACGACATCCAGCCGGTAGCCGCGGGCGCGCCAGCGCGGCAGCATCGTGCGCACGGCGTGCACGGTCTGCCGGTGGGTGTCGTGCATGAGGATCACCGCTCCGGGGCGCGTTGCCGCCCGCAGCCGGGCGACCGTCCACGACAGCGGATGGGGGTTCCAGTCCTCGACGTGGGCGGTCCACATGACCGGCATCAGCCCCTGTCGCAGCGCCTCGTGCGCCACGCGTTCGTCGACGAGCCCGAACGGAGGCCGGAGACACGGGGCACCCCCGGGGCCGACGGCGCGGCGAGTGCGCCGGATCTCGCGCCGCACGACCGCGGTGGGCACGTCGGTCAGACGCGGATGCGACCACGTGTGGTTGCCGATGGCATGGCCGTCGCGGCGCATGACCGAGAGCACTCCCGGGGCGGCGGCGGCTGCCGCACCCACGACGAAGAAGGTGGCGTGGGCGCCGTGTCGGCGCAGGCTGCGCAGGAGGGGCCGGGTCTGCGGGGACGGGCCGTCGTCGAAGGTGAGGTAGAGGACCTTCTCCGGAGACCGGGGGCCGACCGCAGCGCGGTACCAGCCCGGCGGGTTCGGCAGCCCCTTGGCCATGTTGGGCGGACCGCTCCCGTGATCCCAGTCCACGTCGGGCGTCCCGGCGGCTGCCGGGACGGCCGCGAGGAGGACGGTCACGGCGACAGCCGCGGTGTTCCGGGGGGCGTTCAGCACAGACCTCGGGATCTCCGGCGCGGACAGCACGTTGCGGCTCCGGTTCTCATGATGACTCCTCCGGTCGCACCCTGCCCCACCAGGATAGGTCGCCGCGCCTACTCCGCGTCCGACGGGCAGACTCAGCGCATGTCGACCCTCGCCACCTACGTGCCCGACCCCGGCCGCTATGACGGACGCATGCCCTACCGGCGGTGCGGGGCCAGCGGGCTGGCGCTGCCGGCCATCTCCTTGGGCTTCTGGCACAACTTCGGTGACGACAAGCCCCTCGACAGTCAGCGGGCCATCATGCGGAAGGCCTTCGACCTGGGAGTCACCCACTTCGACCTGGCGAACAACTACGGGCCGCCCTACGGGGCAGCGGAAGCCAACGTGGGGCGCATCCTGGCACAGGACTTCGCCGGTCTCCGGGACGAGTTGGTCATCTCGAGCAAGGCGGGCTGGGACATGTGGCCCGGCCCCTACGGCGACGGGGCCTCCCGCAAGTACCTCACGGCGAGCCTGGACCAGAGCTTGACGCGGCTGGGGCTGGACTACGTGGACATCTTCTACAGCCACCGGCCCGACCCGCAGACCCCCATGGCCGAGACCATGGGCGCCCTGCACTCGGCAGTGCAGCAGGGGAAGGCGCTGTACGCGGGGATCTCGTCCTACGGCCCCCAGCAGACCAGGGAGGCGGCACAGATCCTGGCGGACCTCGGCACCCCACTGCTCATCCACCAGCCGAGTTACTCCCTGTTCAACCGGTGGATCGAGCAGGAGTTGCTCACCGTGCTCGCGGAAGTGGGCGCCGGGGCGATCACCTTCAGCCCCCTGGCGCAGGGCATGTTGACCGACCGGTACGTCGGCGGCGTGCCGGAAGGTTCGCGGGCCACGCAGGGCAAGAGCCTGGATGCCGGCGCGATGGTATCCGAGACGACCCTCGCCGCCATCCGGGGTCTGGCCGCGATCGCCGCGGACCGAGGCCAGTCCCTGGCCCAGATGGCGATCGCGTGGACCCTACGCGACCCGCGCGTCACCACGTCGCTGATCGGCGCCAGCAGCGTCGACCAGCTCGAGGACTCGGTGGCGGCGGTGCACAACCTGGCGTTCAGCGACACCGAGGTCGCCGCGATCGACGAGCTGGCCGTGGACAACCCCGCCATCGACCTGTGGCCGGGTCGGCACAGCCCCTGATCCGGCCCCCGCACCACGCCCCCCGCCCGCCGCCCGGCGGGTCTGCGGCGATCTGTCGGACCCCCGATGCAAGGTGGAGGAACTCCCCCGCAGGGAGTCACCGACGGGAGCGACATTGCGGTTCATCCACACCTCCGACTGGCACCTGGGCCGGCGTCTGCACTCCGCCGACCTGCATGAGGACCACCGGGCCTTCCTGACCTGGTTGCTGCAGGAGGCACAGACGCGCAGCGTCCAGGCGGTCGTGGTCGCGGGCGACATCTACGACCGCGCCGTGCCCCCGGCCGAGTCGGTGACGCTGCTCGACGAGACGATCGCCGCGTTCGCCGGATCCGGTATCCCGCTGCTGCTCACGTCGGGCAACCACGACAGTGCGGTGCGGCTGCGGTACGGGGCGCAGGTGCTGGCCGACAGCGGCATCCACCTGCGCACAGACCTCGCGGGCGTCACGTCTCCCGTGATCCTCTCCGACGACACCGGCCCGGTGGGGTTCTACGGCGTTCCCTTCCTGCTCCCGGACGCCGTGATGGACGAGCTGGGAGCCGACCGGTCCCACGCGTCGGTCCTGGCCGCGGTCGGCAAACGCATCGTGGACGACGCAGCGGAACGCGGCCTGACGCGGACCGTGGTCGCTGCGCACGCCTTCGTCACCGGCAGCTCCGCCTGCGACTCGGAGCGGGAGATCAGCGTCGGGGGCGTGAGTGATGTCCCGGCGGACGTGTTCGGCGGCACGTCGTACGTCGCCCTCGGACATCTGCACGGGGCGCAGTCGGTGACGCCCACCGGCTCACCCACCGTCGTCCAGTACAGCGGCTCCCCCCTGGCGTTCTCCTTCTCGGAACGTGACCAGGTCAAATCCGTGACGATCGTCGACATCGACGGCGCTGGCGGCGTGACCACCCAACGCGTTGCCACCCCGACCCGGCGTTCCCTGCGCCAGGTCACCGGCCGGCTGCCCGACCTCCTGGAGCGGGCGTCGGGAGACCTGGCCGATCTTGCGGACGCGTGGGTGAAAGTGACCCTGACCGACACCGACCGCCCCTCCGAGCCCATGGCGCAACTGCGGGCGGTGTGGCCCCACACGCTGCTGCTCGAGTTCCAGCCCGATCTCGACCCCGACGTACCGGCAGGCGACCTGGTCGACGTCACTCGCGGCGCGGATCCAACTGACGTCCTGTCCGACTTCTTCCGCCATGTGACCGGGAACGAGCCCGACGGCGCCCGCATCGCTGTCATGCGGCAGGCGGCCGAGGCCCTCCAGTCCTCAGCCGCGGAGAACTGACGTGCGACTGCACCGCCTCGCGCTCACCGCCATCGGACCCTACGCCGACCGGCAGGAGGTGGACTTCGATGCCCTCGCGGTCGGCGGCCTCTTCCTCCTCGAGGGCCCCACGGGTGCGGGCAAGAGTACGGTCCTGGACGCTGTCACGTTCGCCCTCTACGGCGGGGGCGACACCCCCGGCGAGGGCAGCCGGCTGCACTCCCACTACGCCGACCCGGCCACCACCCCCGAGGTCTGCCTGGAGTTCTCGGTGGGCGGTGTCCGGTTCCGGATTTCCCGTTCCCCCGCCCACCGCCGCCGGCGGCGGCGCGGTGAGGGCTGGGTGGAGCAACGCGCCGCCAGCAGCCTGAGCCGGCTGTCCGACGGCGAGTGGCAACTGGTGAGCACCTCCCACCGGGAGATCGGCACCATCGTGCAAACCGAGGTGGGCCTCACCCGGGACCAGTTCACCCAGGTCGTGGTGCTGCCCCAGGGGGAGTTCGCCCGCTTCCTGCAGGCCGATGACGACGCCCGGCGCGCCGTGCTGACCCGGCTGTTCGGCGCGCAACCGTACGAGGCCATGACACGCTGGCTGCGGGACCGGGCCCAGGGGGCGCGGTGTCTGCAGCAGGAGGCCCAGCAGGACGTGGTGGCTGCCGTCGCAGCGGCCGCCGAAGCAGCCCAGCTCGACCCGACCGCCGCTGCCCGCTGGCGCGAACTGGCCGATGAGCCCAACCCCGCCGCCTCCCCCCTGCGTCACGAGCTCGACCTGACCACGGCAAGCATGGCGACCTCCCGGCGAGAGGCGGCTGCTGCCCTGGCCGGCGCCACCCGGGCCGTGACCGCGGCCGCAGCCGTCCTGGCCGACCACGAACGGGCCGTCGACCGGCTGGACCGGCTCGTCTCCCCCCTCGAGCAACAGCGGGACCCCGCGGCCCAGCGGGCCGAGCAGGACGAGCGACAGCGGGTCATCGACGCGGCCCGCCGGTCCCTCAGCGTGGTCCCGCTGGTCACGGCGGCGCAGTCCGCGGCCGCCGACCGTGATCAGCTACAGCAGGTGGTCATGGATCTCTGCGCGAACGAGCCCGACGGCACCGACCCGCAGGCCCTGGCGGCTTCCGCGCGTGAAGCCGAGGCGGCCGCGGTCCGCCTGTCCGACCTGGCCGCGCTGGAGGCCGGTCTTCCGGCCCGGCACAGCGCCCTCACCGCCTCGGAGGAGACGCAGCGACACCTGGATGCCGACGTCGCTGCCCGGCGCGGTCGCCTGGCCGAACTTCCCCCCGAACTCGCCGCTGCCCGCCGGACCGTCACCACCGCGCGGCAGGCCGAGGCGGCCCTGCCGGCGCTGCTGGGCGAACGGGACCGGGCCGAACGCCGCAACCGCGCCCGGTCGGACTTGGCGGACCTCAACCCCCGCCTCAGCCGGGCGGATAGCGACCACCGCTCTGCCGTGGACCGCCACCAGGAGGCCGTCGACCGGCTGCAGGACCTGCAGGCCGCCCGCCTGCGGGGGATGACCGCCGAACTGGCGGGGCGTCTCGTCCCAGGCGAACCCTGCGGAGTCTGCGGGGCGCCGGACCACCCGAGGCCCGCCGCCATGGCCGCCGATCCCGTCACCGACGCCGACATCGCGACAGCCCGCGCCGACGTCGAGCGCGCCCGGGCCGCCCGGGCCGACACCGAGTCCTCCCGCCAGGACCTGGACCAGGCGGTCGCCGCCGCGCAGGCACTGGCCGGTGAGGCGGCGACCGACTCCCTGACGGACCTGAACCGCCGCGTCACCGAGACGTCTGCGACCGCGGCCGGCCTGACCTCGGCCATGGCCCGGGTGACAGACCTGGAGGCGGAGGAACAGGACATCCGGGAGGGCCTCACCACGGCCAGTGCCGCCTCCGCCGAACTCGCTGGTCGGCTGGCGCAACAACGCGAACAGCTCGCCGCAGACCGGGCTGCCCTGACGACGGCCGCCGGCGAGGCCGGCACCGTGGCGGAACGACTCGCTCAGTGGCAGCGCCGCGCGAGACACCTGAACGAGGCAGCCGAGTCCGCCCGGGCGCTGCAGCACGCGTCGACTGCTGCCCGGAGCGCCGTCGGGCACGCCGAGCAGGCCGCGGTCGCCGCCGGGTTCCCCGATGCCTCCGCCGCCACCGCCGCGGCCCTCGACCCAGCGGTCTTGCAGGCCGAGACCGAGGCTGCCGACACATGGCATACGGTGGGCGCGACCCTCACCCGCCAACTGGCGGATCCTGCGTTGCAGGGCCTCGACCCGGCATCCCTGCCGGCGGCCCGGTCAGCTCTCGGCGAAGCGCGCGAGGCGCATGACGGGCTTCTTGCCGATGAACGCGCGGCAGCGGAACACGCCGCCCGGGCCGTCGACCGCCACAACCGTTTCACCGCCCGCTGCCACGAGGCCACCGCGGCCCTGGACCGGAGGGCGGAACTGATCGGCGACAACGCGGCGGTCCTCGACCTCGACCTCCTGGCGCGGGGCATCACGGGTGACCGGGCCCGCATGACTTTGACGACCTTCGTGCTGCGCCTGTGGTTCGAGCGCGTCGTCACCGCGGCCAACGTTCGCCTCGCGCAGATCGCGGGCGGGAAGTACGAGCTGCGGCGTACCGAGGCCACGGAGGGCCGCGACCGCGTGGGGCTGGGCGTGACCGTCTTCGACCGGCACACGGGCCGAACCCGCGGCCCCCAGACCCTGTCCGGGGGGGAGACCTTCTACACGTCCCTGGCGCTGGCCCTGGGCCTGGCGGACGTCGTGCAGGCAGAAGCCGGTGGCGTCGGCCTCGACACCCTCTTCGTGGACGAGGGGTTCGGTTCCCTGGACCCGGACACCCTCGAGGACGTGCTGACCGTGATCGACGGGTTGCGCAGCAACGGACGCGTGGTGGGCATCATCAGCCACGTCCAGGACCTCAAGGACCGCGTGCCGGAGCGCCTGGAGATCCGCCGGGAGCGCCCGGACGGTCCCGCGCGCCTGCGGGTGGTGGCCTGATCGGTCCCGAGTCGGTAACGATCGCCGAATTCCTCGGGGGTCCGGGCGTACGGGCGGACCGGCTCGGGCAGACACTGTCCTACACGTCCGCGGCGCCGTACCATCCGGTGCCGCGGACGTGTACCAAGATCGGAGGACCGATGAGCCACCAGACCTCGTCCTCTGCGCCGTGGCCCACCTTCGTCATCGCCGGCGTGCAGAAGTGCGGCACGACCTCCCTGTTCCAGGCTTTGGATCTGCATCCCCGGGTGGTCCGGCCCCGGCGCAAGGAGATCCACTTCTTCGACCAGAACTGGGGTAAGGGCACCGACTGGTACCGCGCCCAGTTCCCGCCGCTGGCCGGCGACCAGATGACGGGCGAGGCGACGCCGGTGTACAGCTACGACGTCTCGGCGCGGCGGCGCCTCATCCGTACGCTGCCCGACGCGCGGATCGTCGTAGTCCTGCGCGACCCGGTGGCGCGGGCCTACTCGCACTACTGGCACTCCCGGCGCAACCAGGAGAGCCTGCCCACGTTCGAGGAGGCGATCGCGGCGGAACCCGAACGGTTGAGCGGCGGCAACCGCTACGCCGCCCGCCGGTACTCGTACCTGGACCGGGGCCGGTACTTCAGCCAGGTACGGCCTCTCCTGAAGGCCTACGGCGACGCTCTGCTCGTCACGACCCTGGAGAGTCTCATGTCCGACCCGCACGCAGAGGTCGCGCGGGTCATGCGTCACGTCGGACTGGACCCGGCGCAGGCCCCCGACCTGGTGATGCCCGAGGTGAACCGCTACCGGTCCCTCAGCCGCAGCGAAGAACGGGATCTACGCGCGAACGGTGGTGCCGCGACGAGCCCGACCCAGTTCCTGCGGCGCCTCGTCGGCCGCGACTACGTCGTACGGGACCGCGAACGCCCGCCGTTGGACCCGGCCACCCGCGAGGAACTGCGAACGTTCTACGCCACGCCCGACCGACGGCTGCTGCGACTGCTGGGGTGGCCACGTCTGCCCTGGGACTCCCTGGCGAACCCGGCTGCCGAGGTGACGGGGACTGACGCCGTCTCCGCTGGGACGCCGTAACCGGGCCACGGCCGACACGCGTAGGGCACACTGACGGGGACACCTGAGCGCGCGGGAGCCCTATGCCGAAGATCGTCGATCACGACGAGCGCCGTACCGAACTCCTGGCCGCTCTGTGGCGGGTCGTGGACCAGCAGGGGGCGTCCGCGGTCTCGGTGAGGTCTGTGGCGGCCGAGGCCGGCGTTTCGAAGTCCAGCCTGGCTCACTACTTCCCATCGCAGGCAGCGCTGGTGGCCGCCGCCATCGAACAGGTGATGGACCAGAGCGAAGGCCGCCTGGATACCGTCGCCCTCGCGGCACCGGATGAGGCCGCCTTCGTCAAGGCACTCTCGGTGGCCGTTCCCGACTCCCCGGCTCGTCGCCGTCAGGCTGCCCTGTGGCTGCACCTGGCGGCCGAACCGGGCGCACATCCGGAGGTGCTGGCAACCCTCAACGACAGAGTGGGGGGCCATCTGCGGTGGGGACTGCAGCAGATGAAGGAAGTGGGACTGCTGGGGGCCGGCCGCGACGTCGAGATCGAGGCCCAGCGCCTCCACGCGCTCGTCGACGGGCTCTCGCTGCAGGTGGTGAGCGCGCCGCGCTCCCTCAGTTCCGCCCGCGTCAAAGCCATCCTCGCCCAGCACGTCGCCGAACTCACCACTCCCGCCGGCCCATGACCCCGCCGGCGCCGGACGCCGGGAGCCTGATCACGACCCGGCTGCGACCTCCCCGCGGATGGCGCTCCGGCCACCTGCAGACGGTGCGCAGTCGCGTCGTGCGTCGCCGATACCGGCTCGACCGCCTCGCGGTGCGTCGCGTCGTGCCCATCGACCTCGCGGACGGGACCGGCGACCGGCTGCTCGTGCAGGTGCACCGCCCGCGCCGGTCGGGTCCCCACCGGGGACTCGTGGCCCTCGTCCACGGCCTGGGCGGCAGTTCCGACTCGGACTACGTGCGCGCCACCGCGGCCGGACTGCTGGCGGCCGGGTTCCCCGTCGCCCGGGTCGACCTGCGCAGCGCGGGACTGTCCGCCCATACGACGCGGCTGATGTACCACGCCGGCCGCACCGCCGATCTGCGGTGTGTGCTCCGGGAACTGTCGCGGCAGCCAGAATCTCGGTCGGGACAGTCCCTCGTCGGGTTCAGCCTGGGAGGCGCTGCCACCCTGAAACTGTTGGGAGAACCCGACCCCGGGTCCGACCTGGACGCTGCCGTCGCCATCTCCCCGCCGCTGGATCTGACCGTCGGCGCGGAGTTCCTCAGCCAGGCCGCGGGGGGCCTTTACGAACGATTCCTGGTGCGCCGGCTGCGCAAGGAGGCGTTGCGGCCCGGCCCCGACGGCTCACCTATGGTCTCGCCCACGGAGGCTCCCCTCGTGCGGGCGGCGCGCCGGCTGCCCGACTTCGACGACGCCGTGACCGCGCCCCGCAACGGGTGGCAGGACGCCGCCGAGTACTACCGGGTGAACTCCGCGCTCCAGTACCTTCCCCACATCACGGTGCCCACCTTGCTGATCCACTCCCTGGACGACCCGATGATCCCGTCCTCACCCCTGACGGGATTGGACTGGGAGTACCTCGAGCGCACCACCGGACTGCGCCGGGAGATCACCGACACGGGCGGTCACGTGGGGTTCCACGAAAGAGGCAGACGGCTGCCGTGGTACGTGGACCGCACCATCGCCTTCCTGCTCCAACACGCGTCGGTCAGGTCTCCCCCAGCACCCGCTTGAGGCCCTTGTTGATGGCCTTCAGCGTGGCGATCCGCGCGAAGTACTTGTTGTTGGCGGGGATCACGTGCCACTGCGCATCGTCCGAGGTCGTGCGCAGCACCATCTGGTCGATGGCCGTCACGTAGTCATCCCACTTCTCGCGGTTGCGGTAGTCCTCGTCGGTGATCTTGTGTTGCTTGTAGGGCGTGTTCTCCCGCGCCTCGAACCGCGCCAGCTGCTCCTCCTGGGATACGTGCAGCCAGAACTTCGCGACGTAGAACCCGCGCTCCGCCAGTTGCGCCTCGAAGTCGTTGATCTCGTCGTAGGCCCGCTGCCACGCGGCCGGTTCGGCGAACCCTTCGATCCGTTCGACGAGGACCCGGCCGTACCAGGTGCGATCGAAGATCACGACCTTGCCGGCACTCGGCACGTCCCGCCAGAACCGCCACATGTAGTGGTACTTCCGCTCTTCCTCCGTCGGCGCGGCCACCGGAATCACACGGTAGTCG
The DNA here is from genome assembly GCA_029978705.1 of Actinomycetota bacterium. GTDB lineage: Bacteria > Actinomycetota > Actinomycetes > S36-B12 > CAIWTL01. The sequence continues at coordinate 43,423 of JAPOIY010000008.1, read as the reverse complement.
CCTGCCTCCAGGGCACCCGTGATCCGGCGGATCACGCCACCTTTGCCGCCCGCGTCCCAGCCCTCGAAGGCCAGCACCGTGCCGACCCCCTTCTTGCGGGCCTCGATCGAAAGCCGGTGCAGGGTGGCCTGCTGCTTGGCCAGTTGCCGCCGGTAGTCCGCCTTGTCCAGCGCCTGGGTGAGATCGACGCCGCTCAGCACGGTGGCCTGCCCCTCGACCTCCCCGAAGACCGACTCGGCGAGAGAGGGCCCGGGCGCTGCCTTCTGCTCCATGCGGGCTTGGATCGCCGACAGGATCGTGCGGGCGACGGTCAGGTCGCGGTACCGCTCGTTGGTCGACTCCACGATGGTCCACGGAGCGCCCGGGCCGCTGGTCTCCCGGAGGATCCGTTCGGCGATGGGCAGGATCTGCCCCTGCTTCTTCAGCGCCGCCCAGTCGCGCTGGTCGATGAGCCAGCCCGACTCGGGATCCTTCTCCGCCTCCCGCAGCTTCTTGCGCTGCTTCTTGGCGGGGGTGTGGAGGAAGAACTTCAAGACCAGCGCCCCGTCGGCCACCAGCTGCGCCTGCATCGCCGCGATGTGGTTGAGCCACTTGCTGAACTGGGGCTCCCCGATCTCGCCGTCGGCGCGCATCGCGGCGGCCCGCATGAGGCCGCCCACGAAGATCGCCGTACGGCCCTTCGCGGGCAGTGCCCGCCACAGCCGCCACAGTTGCGGCCGCTCGTCCTCCTCCTGCGTGGGGTCGAGGAAGACACGCGTGTTGATGTAGCGCGCATCCATCCACTCGTTGAGACGGTTCACCATCTCGTTCGCGGCGATGCGGTCGTCCCCGGCAATCCAGATGACCACCGGGAAGTCCGCGTCCCGCAGGTCGTACTGCGCGTTGATCATATCGACGCGCAGTTGGGGGACAGCCTCCTTGAACTCCGCCTTGCCTACCTTGTTCCCGACCTCGGCCACCTCGAGCATTGCCCGCCTCCTCTGCCTCCGCGAGTCTGGCAAGTGATCCGCCGTGATGCCCGGTGAAGCCGATACCGTGAGTCAACCGAAAGGCAGGCTCCATGACTCAGCCGGACCCCACCCCCGCCGCCGCGGACCCGCGGCCGTCGTTCGTCGTCATGATCCTCACCTACGTCGTGGGTGTCATCGGCCTCGCCGTCGGCTTCACCACCATCAACTCCGACCCCCCGTCGCTGGCGTGGGCTTGTCTGCTGGCGGTGGGGGCCGGCGGAATCCTGTCGTTCATCCGGCACAGCCTCCTGCACCGCTCGGACGCGGCGCGTATGGGCTGGGACTTCGGGGGCCGCAACAACTTCCAGATCGAGGTGGGCCTCGCCAACCTCGCGTGGGGTCTGCTGGCGGTACTGGCGGTGGCCCTGAACTGGGGCCTGGCCGCTGAGTCGGCCGCTTTCCTGGTCTTCGGCTTCTACACGCTGGCGGTCACCATCATGCAGTTGTTCTTCTCGGGCGGCCAAGGCCGCAGCGTGCCCGCGCTGATCGGGATCGGGGCGTTCTCGGTGATGCTGACCTACCTGGGCTGGATGGGAATGTCCGCTGCCGTCTGATCCCCCGAACGGGTCATGATCCTTGCGCGCGGCGGCGCGGCGCGGAAGATTTCCCGGTGGGAAAGGGATTTGAGATGTATTGGACTCTGCTCAATGTGCTCGGAATGGCCACGCTGGCGGTGATGGCCGTGGCGGTGGTGTGGTCGGTGGCCTTCCTCGGCCGGGAGGCGCTGCGCACTCATCCGGCGAGGAAGTCGACCTTCTCCCGGACGCCGCAGTCCGGGCACGGCCAGTCATCGGGGACGTCGGACCACGCGGTCCCTGCGGGAAAGCCCTCCCGCGGGTCACCGGCGGTCTCGTCGTAGACGTAGCCGCAACTGTCACACCGGTACCGGGCCACGGGGTCAGTCCGCTGCGACGCCGACCGGCGTCAGAACGTTGGCCCGAGCGATGTCGCCGTCGTAGTGCGCCAGGACGCGGGGGTCCATCACCCTGCGCCACAGCGGGGGCACCAGCGCCAGGACGATCATGCCGGCATATCCGGTGGGCAGGACCGGGGCGGCCTCCTCGTCCCGTAGCGCCTGGTAGCGGCGGGTGGGGTTGGCGTGATGGTCGCTGTGCCGTTGCAGGTGGTAGAGCAACACATTGGTGGCGAGGTTGTTGCTGTTCCAACTGTGGCCGGGGCGCACCCGCTCCCAGCGCCCGGAGGCCTCGCGCTGCCGCAACAGCCCGTAGTGCTCGAGGTAGTTGACGATTTCGAGCAGGGCGATCCCGACGAGCGCCTGCAGGACCAGGAACGGGAGGATGCGCAAGCCGAAGACCAACAGGAGAGCCCCCCACAGCGCCAGCGACAGCGCCCACGCGTTGAGCACGTCGTTGCGGAGGGACCAGTGCGACTGGTGGCGCCGCCGGAAGCGCGGCTGCTCCAGCCGCCATGCGCTGCGTAGACTCCCGCTGACCGTGCGCGGAAGGAACCGGTAGACGCTCTCCCCCAGGCGACTGCTGGCGGGGTCGTCAGGCGTCGCCACCCGCACGTGATGTCCGCGGTTGTGTTCGATGTAGAAGTGCCCGTAGCAGGACTGGGCGAGGGCTATCCGGGCCAGCCACCGTTCCGTCGCCTCCCTCTTGTGTCCCAGTTCGTGAGCGGTGTTGATGCCGACCCCGGCGACGGTGCCGACCGTCAGCGCCAGGCCGATCTCGGCGAAGAGGGACAGGCTGTCGCCGGACCACAGCCAGCAGGCCCACAGCAGTCCCAGGTACTGCAGGGGCAGGAACAGGTAGGTGACCCAGCGGTAGTAGCGGTCCGCCTCCAGAGCGGCGATCGCCTGGTCCGGCGGATTCTCTCGGTCCAGGCCCACCAGCAGATCGGTGAGGGGGATGACCACGAACAGCATGAACGGCCCGAAGTACCAGCACACCTGCCAGCCGGTGAGGGACGCCAACCCTCCTCCGAGGAACGGGAAGAGAGGCACCAGGAGCCCGAACAGCCACAGGTACCGCTTGTGATCGGTCCACGGCTGGACTGTCGCCTCGGCGCTCATACGCGACCTCCGGGAGGAGCGATGTACGCCAGGGTAGCCCGATCCGCAGTCCGGCGCTGAGTGATCAGTTCGGGTGGATCGCGCACCGGCGGCGGAGCGATCGCGAGGACCCGGAGCGGATCCGGCGGGACCGGCAGCGCTGCGCCCGTCAGCCTATTGTTCGCCGCCCAACTCGAAGGCGAGAGCGTCCCACACGAGGTCGGTGCCGTGGCGGCGGTGGCGCGCGAACGCATGCAGCAGGTCGCGGGCCTGCGCCTGTGTCTGCGCCACGGTGCCGGCGTCCGCCGGGGTTCGCGTCACGCGTAGCAGCTCGGCCACCTGTTGGGCGAGGTGGGCGTGATCCCGCTGGAGAGCGGCAACCCGCGGAGCCAGAGCCGGCTGCTGGCGCACGACGTCGGCGTGGAAGGAGTCGGGACCCTCCTGGACTGCGACGTGGTGCTGCAGCACGTCCCGCAGTCGGCACACCGCACGCTCGACCTCCACCAGCCATACCTCGGAGTCCCGGCTGCGGCCCACCGCCGCCTCCAGTTCGGTCAGGACCCGGGAGAGTTCGCTGGGACGCCGCGGCCGATCGCTGGGAGCCGCGGGAAACACCGGGTGGACTGTCATGACTGCACCCCCTCACCAGCGACACTGGTCGCTCCGCCTTCGACGCTACTCCTGATCCGGTGCGGGGCAAGGTCTACGGGCCCGCAACCGACCAACCCGGGACCTTCGTCCCGCGCCTCCGGGAACAGCGCCCCCTAGGCTCGCCGAAACGGAAACGGAGGACCGCGATGTCCCGCAGCCGGGAGGACCGCACCGGGGACCACCGGACCGACGCCGACGGCCCCACCCTTTCCCCCTTCCCCGCGGTTGCTGCCTTCCTCCTCGCGTGGACTGTGGGTGTCGTCGACTCCACCACCTACTTGCGGTACGGAGTCTTCACCTCCAACCAGGCGGGGAATCTCGTGATCGCGGCGACGGAGATCTTCCCCAACCCGGGTGGGGTCACCCTCCCCCTGCTGTCGCTGGCGGGGGCCATTGTCGGCGCGGCGGTCGGCAATCTGATCGCCCTGCGCTACCCGGCGACAGACCTGCGGCGGGCCGTACACCCGCTGACGCTCGCCACTCTCCTGCTCATCGTCACGGTAGGGCTCGATCTGGGGAACGTCCCCGCCCCCGTCATCATCCCCGTCGTCGCAGCGGCATTCGGCATGCTGGCCGTCGCCTTGATGCGCACTCCGGCGGTGGGACGGTGGCTCACTGCGAACACGGGACAACTGCTGGCAGCGGTGATCGGCGTCACCGAATGGCGCCGCGACGGGTGGCGCGGGCTGCCGCAGGCCGCCCGCGCCGGAGTCCTCATCATCACCGGATTCCTGTTGGGTTCGTTCGCGGTCGGAACGGGCCTGCTGGCGCAGCACGCCATCGTCATCGGGCTCGGGCCCGCGCTCGTGGCGCTGGCTTTGGGGTTCCGCGCCTTGCGGCATCAGCCCCCTCCCGATGGCGGACACTGAGTGGCCCCTACGCCCCCACCCCATCGCCCGGGGAGCCCGCCCCGGAACCCCCGGCGCCACCGGACCCACCCGTGGTCCCCGCGGACGCTCCGAGCAGCCTCTCCTCGAACAACTTGACGATGGCGGGGACGGTCCGGCGCCCTTCGACGGGCATCTGGGGGCCCGTGGGCCGCGGGAAGTAGAGACCCAGGAACAGCGGGCCGCGCTTGAGGTAGACCACGAGCGTGGTGCTCCGGTCGGCGCCGGCCTGTTCCGTCGCCCGATACGCCAGCCGGTCGACCCCGGCGGTGCTGCCCCACCCGCTGTCGTCGGCGGCACTCACCGAGCGGCTGATCATCTGCCCGGTGCCGAGGTCGAGGGTGACCTGACCCTGGCACTCCGCCGCGACCTTCTCGACCTCCTGGAAGGCCTGCGCCGTGGCCACCGGGTCCTCGTACTGGACCGCCTCGGTGCTGAGGGTGCGGTCACCTGCCGGGTCCACGGCCTCCGTCTGCAGACGGCCGACCCGCAGCGCTTCGCTGGGGAAGCGGCCGTCGCACAGGTCCAGCGTGGGGCCGCCGGCCACAGAGCGGCCTCCGGGGATCGGGGAGACCCGGAACCGGGCGGGCACGTCCTGCTGCCGCACCACGAGGTCGGCCAGCGTCTCCTTGACCGTGGGCTGCGGGTACTGCGGCGCGGGGGACGGCGACTCGCCCGGGGGAGGAGCGGACTGGGTCGGCGGGGGCGACTCCGAGCGCTGCGGGACGGGGGTCGCCGGCGCCGCGGCGGGTTCGTCGCCCCGCCGGCGGTCCAGTTGCCCCATCAGCAGCACCACCAGCACGGCCGCGAGCAGGACCGCGACCACCCCACCGACGATCAGGGACCGGTCGGAGTGGGACGCTGGCGGCGGCGGCGCGGCGGGGACCTCGGGTTCGGATCCGAGCTGCCAGGAGGGGGCGGGCGGGGGCGGCTCGGCGCGCACCGTCGGGGGGGCTCCCAGGGCCGCCACCTGCGTCGGGTCGACCGGCGAGTCCTCCCACCCCGGGGAGAAGACATCCGCGGTCCACCGGTCGCCGTCCCAGTACCGCTGCCGCGCCGGGGCCCACGGGTCGGCGTACCAGCCGGGAGCCGGGGAGCTGGGCAACGGGACCTCCGCGAGGGCGACAGGAGTCCATAGGACCACATCGGGGAGCCGCGGGCACGCGTGGATCCGGCGGCAGCGGCGGGCACTCGGGCGTTCTGATGAGATCCTGATCTCGGTCTTGCACCCCGGCGACGCCGCCATGACACAGTTCCAGATCCGACCCCCCCCCGAGGAGACCGTATGTCCCACCCCACCGAGTCCCCGGACGTGGCCCTCCTCGGGGAGGCCGTGGCCCAGGTCCGCAGTGTCGTGGTCGGTCAGGACCGACTGGTGGAACGGGTCTTCGTCTCGCTGCTGGCCAACGGACACTGCCTCATCGAGGGGGTACCGGGCCTGGCCAAGACCCTGACCGTGTCCACGCTGGCCACCGTCGTCGGGGGGGACTTCTCGCGGCTGCAATTCACTCCCGACCTGGTACCCGCGGACGTGATCGGCACCCGGATCTGGCGCCCCACCCGCGAGGAGTTCGACATCGAGTGGGGTGCGGTCTTCGCCAACGTGGTCCTCGCCGATGAGATCAATCGCGCACCGGCGAAGGTCCAGTCGGCGCTCCTGGAGGTCATGGCGGAACGGCAGGTCTCGATCGCCGGCCAGACCCGGCGCGTCCCGGAGCCCTTTCTCGTCCTGGCGACCCAGAACCCCATCGAGTCCGAAGGGGTGTACGCGCTACCCGAGGCACAGCGGGACCGTTTCCTCATGCAGGTGGTGGTGGATCACCCCACCTACGAAGAGGAGACCCTCATCGCCGAGCGGATGGGCGCCCAGCCGCCACACCCGGAGCAGGTGCTGACACCGGAGGGTGTGCAGAACCTGCAGTCGCTCGCCCAGCAGGTCCACGTGCATGAGGCGGTGCGGGACTACGCCGTGCGCCTGGTGATGACCACGCGGGACCCCGCGGCCTGGGGCTTGCCTGAGCTGGCCGGTGTCGTCGCGCTGGGCGCCAGCCCGCGCGGCACCCTGGGGCTGCTCGCGGCGGGACGCGCGCTCGCTCTGATGCGGGGGCGCCACTTTCTGGTTCCCCGGGATGTGTGGGAGGTGGCCCCCGAGGTGCTGCGCCATCGGATCCTGTTGTCCTACGAGGCCATGGCCGACGGCATCGAGGTGTCGGATGTGGTCAACCGGGTCCTGGGTCACGTGGCGGCCCCGGCCGTCGTCCCCGGTGGCGATGTCGCCTGGGGCGGGGCCGTGTCCCCGGCGCTGACGGAGGCCGGGTGACCCGCCGCCAGGAGAGCGTTCCCCAGCACGTCGGCCGGGCCGAGGTGCTGCGCCGGCTCGAACTCGCGGTGCGGCGGCGGCTCGACGGCAAGGTCACCGGGGAACACCACTCCCGCGCCATCGGGCCCGGCAGCGAGCGGGCGGGCGCTCGCGATTACCAGCCGGGCGACGATGCCCGCCGCATCGACTGGAACCTGACCGCCCGCTCCCGGCAGACCCAGGTCCGCCAGACGGAGGCCGACCGAGAGCTGGAGACGTGGGTGGTCGCCGACCGTTCGGCCAGCCTCGACTTCGGCACCGCTCTGCGCGAGAAGCGCGATGTCGTCCTGGGCACTGCAGCTGCGATCGGGATCCTCACGGCCCGCGCCGGTAACCGCTTCGGCGCCGTGGTCTGCGGAACTCCCCGCCTGACCATTCGACCGGCTCGCGGTGGTCGCCGTCACATGCTGGGGGTCCTGGTCACCCTGCACGACACCCCGAGGCAGTCCGAGGCGCCCGCGGCCGGTGCGGACCTGACGGCGGCCCTCCGCGCCCTGCGGCAGGCACAGCCTCGCCGCGGTCAGGTCGTCGTGGTCTCGGACTTCCTGGACCACGGGGATTGGGCCCGGGCCCTGCGCGAGCTCGCCCTCCACAACCAGGTGATCGCCGTACACGTCACCGACCCGCGCGAACTGGATCTGCCGGACGTCGGGATGCTGCGCACGGTCGATCCCGAGTCCGGGCGGCTCGTTACCGTACAGACCGGTTCGGCCCGCCTGCGGGCACGGTACGCGGCGGCCGCTCAGGAGCGTCAGGACCGCATCCGGCTGGCGATCACGGGCGCGAACGTGGAGTACCTCGCCACCTCGACGGACCGCGACTGGCTCACCGACGTCGTACGGTTCGTGACCGGCCGGCAGACCCGCGGGGTATCGGCATGACCTTCCTCGCCGGCTGGCGGCTGCTCCTGCTTCTCGTCCCTGTTCTGCTGCTGGTCGCCTTCTGGGCGGCGAGCCGGCGCAACCGGGCGACGGCCGTACGTTTCAGCAGCACGGATCTGCTCGCCTCCGTGGCGCCGCGTCGGTCCGGCTGGCAGCGGGTGATCCCCTGGCTGCTGCTCACCGGCGCCATGGCGATCGGCGTACTGGGGTTCGCCGAGCCGGCCGCGGAGGTGCAGGTCCCCAAGGAACGGGCGACCGTCATGCTCACGCTGGACACGTCGCGTTCCATGAACGCCGATGACGTCAGCCCCAGCCGTCTGCGGGCCGCCCAGGACGCGGCGCGCACGTTCGTCTCCGGGCTGCCGTCCGGTCTGCAGGTGGGTCTGGTCACCTTCGACGGGTCGGCTCGCCTGCAGCGGGCGCCGTCGACCGACCGCGCCGCCCTGATGCGAGCCATCGACGCCCTGCAGCTGGGGGACGGCACGGACACGGGTGCCGGACTGGAGGTGTCCCTGGACACCATCCAGGCCGCGCCTCCGGACGCCGAGGGGAAGCAGCCTCCCGCGGCCGTGGTCCTGATGAGCGACGGGACCCCCACCATCGGCACCTCGGACCTCAGCCCGCAGGCCGCCGTGCGGGCCCAGGCGCAGCGGGCCAGCGGGATGGGGGTGCCCATCACCACGATCGCGTTCGGAACCGAGGATGGGGCCGTCGTGATCGAGGGCGAGACGGTGCCGGTCCCCGTGGACCCGGAGTCCCTGGCCGGCATCGCCGACCAGACCGGGGGCCAAGCCTTCACTGCCGAGTCGGCCGCCGAACTGGGGTCGGTGTACGACGCCATCGGCAGCGCAGTCGGTTACGACACCGAGACCCGCGACATCAGCGCCTGGTTCGCTGGCGGAGCCTTCGTGCTGGCCGCGCTGGCCGCTGCCGCGGCTCTCGTGTGGCGTCAGGCCCTGGCCTGACCCGCAGACGTCAGCCGCGGCCCATTCCCGCCAACCGGTCCACGATGACGCGGGCCTCGTGTCGGGTGAACCGCAGGTACTTCGGCGGCAGGGTCACCGAAGCCAGCGAATCCTGGTCGTAGTGCGCGAACTGGACCCGCAGGATGGAGTTGCGGACCCGGCGGTACGCCGAGTACCCATCGACGTAGATCTCCATCCCCTGGGATCCGCCCTTGATCACGGTGGACACCTTCTGATGGTTGGAGAACCCGCGGGAGCCGTGATAGCGGGGCAGGCCGCGGATCGCCTGGGTGACCTCGACGTCGATCATCACGCCGTCGAAGTCCATCGGCTTGCTGATGGTCGGCGCGCAGCGCGCTCGCGCCTTGCGCAGGTCGCGCCAGGCCCGGTGGGCCACTCGCCGGGTCCGGTAGGCGTAGATGTCGCTGCTCACCACCTTCGCGGCGGTGATGTTCTCGCCGCTGCCGGTCTGGTCCAGCGCCACGGTGGCGTTCTCGTGCTGTTGGGGAGGCGTGCCGAAGACCTTGTGCCCGTCCTTGTCGACACACATCTCGTAGCGGCGGGTGTCGCCGGGGCCGGTGTAGGAGCTTTCCCACTTCGGGTCGTCACTGAACGACGGCGGTACGTCGGACAGTTGCAGCGAGGCACTCTGCAGCTCCGCGGGACTGGGGACGAGGTGGACTGCCTGCGCGGGTCCCACGCCGGCGACGACGGCTCCAGTCGCGGCAAGGACGGCGGTCATCTTCGCGAGTGCATTCTTCATGACTTCTCCTTACCGTCCCGCGGCAACTGCTGCAGGACATCCTTGATGAGACGACAACTGTCGAACTGTGTCTTGTCGATCGTCCAGCCGAGGCGGACGATCACGGTGTCGCGCGAGGGGATCATCGCGACGACCTGACCGTAGTGGCCCGACATCGACAACGTGTCGGGGGGGACGCCCTGCCCGGTGCATTCGCCGCCGACCGGGGCCCCGGGGATCCACGTCTGCCGCCCGTAGCCGGCTCCGGGTCCGTCCTTCATGGCGGGGGTCCCGGCAAGTCTCCACCAGCCGGGTGGCAGGACGCGGCGACCGTCCGCCTTGCCGTCCGACATCATCATCAGCCCGAGCCGAGCCCAGTCGCCGGTGTCGGCATAGAGGTACGACCCCCCGACCCACGTGCCCGACGTATCCGTGGCCAGGGTCCCTGACGACACCCCGGAGGGCAGGAACAGTGCCCGGGCCGGGTAGCTCCAGTAGGAATGCGCATTGGCGAACTGGCCCTCGACGACCTGGCTGATGATGTCCGCGACCCCCGTGCTGTAGGCGAACGCGGTACCCGGGGGGGCGGCCTGCGGCTGTTCGGCGGCGTAGTCGGCCATGCTCGGTTCGCTGTAGAGCATCTTGACCACGCGCGCGAACGGGCCGTAGTCGTCCCCGAAGTCGAGGCCTGAGGTCATGGTCAGCAGGTCGCTGATCGTCATGTCGCGACGGTCGTCCTGCCGCCACAGCGCCACCCAGTCCGGCTCCCGCTTCTTCGGGAAGGCGTCGACCACTTTCGTACGCAGCGGCACATCGGCCTGCGCGAGTTTCTTGAAGGCCAGCATGGCGTTGACCGTCTTGGTCATCGACCAGCCCAACAGCGGGGTCCCGGGCTTGAATCCCGGCGCCTGGCGTTCGACGAGGAGCCGTCCGCCGTAGACCACCGCGAAGGCGCGCGCGTTGGCTGCGGTCGGATCCCCGGCGCCGGTGAAGACGTCGTCGGTGACACGCACCAGACCGGTCCGGTCGACGCCGCGCGGCCACTGGGAGCGTTGGACGGCGGCGTCCCCCTGCGGCCAGGGTTCGGGACTCTGGGGGGCGGGGGTGTACGGCTGCGCCTCCGGGTCGGGGGGCAGGTCGAGCACACAGCCCCGGTTGGGCAGGAGGACGGCTTTCCGCTCCACCAGGCCGAGGAACTTGGCGGTGACCGACCGTCGTGCCTGGTCGACGTCGATGGAGATCACGCTCAGCGCGGGGCTCTGGGGAAGGACGTCATCGGTGAAGACCTCCTGAGGGTCTCGCCCGGAGACGAAGGTGCCGGCACACACCGTCTGCGCCGCCAGACCGGCGCTGTTGGCGGGAATGCCGGTGTACCAGAGGCCGCCGATGACGGCCGCGAGGAGCAGCACGATCAGAATGAGGATGCTCAGCAGGACCCATCTCAGCCAACGCCAGATCCCGGTGCGGCCACCCTCGGGGGGCGCCGGGGTCTCGGTCTGGCTGGCCATGGGCACCACCTTGGCGTATTCGGCGGCGGTCGTGGGGGATTCCGCGGGATCGCGTGGCCGTGTCAGCGGGCCAGCGCCGCCGTCACGATCCGGTTCAGCACAGGTTCCGGCTGGGCCCCGACCACCCGTTCCACGACCTCGCCGTCCTTGAGCACCACCAGGGTGGGGATGCTCTGGGCCTGGAACCGGGCGGCCGCAGCGGGCGCCTCGTCGACGTTGACCTTCACCACCTTGAGCGAACCGGCGTACGTCACCGCCAGTGACTCGAGGACGGGCGCGACCATGCGGCACGGTCCGCACCAGGGCGCCCACAGATCGACCAGAACCACCTGCGCGGTGTCCAGCGCCTCAGCCAGGTCGGAGTCCGTGGCCTCCACCAGCCACGGCAGGTCGGCTTTGCAGGTGGCGCAGCGCGGCCGGCCGGCGGCGGCGGCGGGCACCCGATTCTTCGTGCCGCAGGAGGGGCAGGGGCGAATGGAAGCGGCCATGCCGTCAGCATGGCACCGGGTCGGCGGACAAGCAGCCCGTCAGGTGCGGTGAGCGGAGTCCCGCACCTCTCCGATCAGTTCCTCCAGCACATCCTCCAAGGCGAGGATGCCCACCGATCCGTCGGTTCCCACCACCTGGGCGAGGTGGGCTCCGCGCACCCGCAGGATCTCCGCCACGGTCTGGGCGGAGGCGTCCGCGGGGACGCGGGGCAACGTCCGCAAGTCCATGTCGGCGAGCGTGACCCCGGCCTCCCCGGCCCGGGCCAGGGCGTCGCGGACATGCAGGTAGCCGACCACACGGTCCTCGGCGACGACCGGGAAGCGGGAGAACCCGGTGCGGGCGGCTGCCGCCAGAACGTCGCCGGGGGTGTCGGTGCGGGCGACGGTCACCAGTCCCGGGATGACCAACCGGTCTGCGGTCACGACGCTCAGGTCGAGTGCACCCGCCGCCAGTTCCGTCTCCTGGTCGTCCAGCAGGCCCTCTCGGCGCGACTCGGCGATCAGGGTGGCCACCTCATCGGGGGTGAAGGCCGCCGCCACCTCGTCCCGGGGGGTGATCCGCAGCACCCGCAAGCCCAGGTTCGCCGCTCCGTTGAGGATCCAGATGACCGGCCGCAGCACCCACGCGACCCCCCACAGTGGCGGCGCCAGCCACAGCGCTGCCCGCTCCGGAGAGGCCAGGGACAGATTCTTGGGCACCATCTCCCCGATCACGATGTGCAGGTAGACCACAATGAGCAGAGCGACCACGAAGGCGACGGCATGGCTGGCTCCCGCGGGCAGCCCAAGGGCCGTGGTCCACGGCTCGAACAGGTGGGCCAGGGCGGGCTCGGCCACCGCACCCAGCCCGATGGAACACACGGTGATACCCAGTTGCGCGGCCGCCAGCATGAGGGAGACCCGTTCCATACCGCGCAGCGCGATACGGGCCCGCCGGGACCCGGCCGCGGCGTGGGGTTCGATCTGGCTGCGGCGGGCGGAGATGACGGCGAACTCGGCGCCGACGAAGAACGCGTTGCCGAGCAGCAGGACGATGCCGATGAGAATGCCCGTGGTCACCCGGCACCTCCGGGGGACGCGCTGATCGTGTCGATGCGGTGGCCGTCGACACCGACGACCGTCAGCCGCCACCCGGCCACGTCCACGCTGTCGCCGACGTCGGCGAGGCGGCCGAGCCGCCGCACGACGAGCCCAGCGATCGTCTCGTAGTCCGGGTGGTCCGGAACGGGGATACCGAGGTCGCGCACCTCCTCCGGACGCAGCAGCCCGGACAACTGCCAGGAGCCGTCCCGCAGCCGGCGGCTGCGCAGGGACGGCGCATCGTGCTCGTCGGCGACCTCCCCGACCAGTTCCTCGACCAAGTCCTCCAGAGTGAGGATCCCCGCGGTGCCGCCGTACTCGTCGACGACCAGGACGAGATGATGGCCGCCGCGGACCTGGGGCAGGACGTCGTCGAGCGGGACCACCTCGGGGACGCGGGACACCGGCGCCATCACGTCCTGGCAGCGGACGCGGGTTCGGTCCTGTTCGGGAACCTGCAGGGCGTCGCGCAGCGTCACCACTCCCACCACGTCGTCGGGACCGTCGCGTCCCATCACCGGGAAGCGGGACAAACCGGTGCGGCGGCTGTGCTCCAGCACCTCCGCGACCGTCGCGCTCCCGGCGAGCATCTCGACCCGCGTGCGCGGCGTCATGACATCGCCCGCCTGCCGGTCCCCAAACCGCAGCGACCGGCCGATGAGGTCCGCGGTGGACTCGGGAAGCGTGCCGCTGCGCCCCGAGTACTGGACGAGGGAGATCAGTTCCTCCGGGCTGCGGGCGCTGGCCAACTCCTCAACCGGTTCGACTCCCAGCCGCCGCAGGATCCAGTTGGCGTTGCCGTTGGTCAGCCGGATGAGGGGGGAGACGACGGTGGTGAAGACCCGCTGCGCCGGCGTGACCAGTTCCGCGACGCGGCGGGGCTCGGCGATGGCAGCGTTCTTCGGGATCAATTCACCGAGGATCATCTGGGCGGCGGTGGCGATCACCAGGGAGGAGGCGAGGGCCACCGCCAGGGCGGTGCCTTCGGGGAGGCTGGTCGCCTCGAGAGGAACCGCGAGCAGTTCGGCGATGGCGGGTTCCGCGAGGAAACCCACGATCAGGCTCGTTACCGTGATACCGACCTGCGCGCCGGACAACTGGGTGGACAGGGACCGGAGCCCCGCCAGGACGCCCGCCGCCCTCCGGTCACCGGCGGCGGCGTCCTTCTCGACAGCCGCCCGGTCGACGGTGACCAGGCTGAACTCCGCCGCCACGAACACGGCTTGTGCCGCGATCAGCAGGACGACGAGAAAGAGCAGGAACCACGGCCCCATCCCCCGACCCTAGCCGGGGTGTCCCGTCACAGAATCCAGATGCCGGCGAAGAGCATGGCAGCGATGAGCACACCCCAGCCGACCACCACGACGACATCGGTACTCCCCCGCCCGGCAGAGGCCAACAGTCGCTGGAACCGGGAGCCGGCGGGGTCGGCCGCGAGTCGCGTGGTGGCCAGCACCGTGACCAGCACGGCCCCGGCGCACACCGTGCAGAAGGGGCACAGGGACCCGATCACGAACGCGACCTGGTACATGTACCACGACAGGAACAGCGCGAAGAACACGGACAGGCCGACCATGGCCTGCCGGTATCCCGGGGACATGCGCCCGCCGGTGGCGGCTACCAGGCCGGAAGTGCCGAGGACGGCGAACATGACGATCCCGAGAAGGGCGTTCGGCGGTCCGAGCACGCTGCTCTGCGGGGCCAGCAGGACCGGGGTGCACCCCACCTGGGCGCTGACGTCGCAGAAGGAGCCGGCGGCCGGCTCCTTGAGCAGCGCGATCTTGTCGATGATCGTGATGGTTCCCGAGACGATGCCGATGGCGGACGCGACGGCGAGCGCCCACGCCCATCCCCGCAGGGGACGGGGGGGACCCTCATGCGGGACGACGGTGACGGTCTGCTCCAAAACTGCCATGACTCAACCATCGGCACATTTGGCTCGATCCACCAGCGCCAAAGGTCCCGGGTGTGGGCAACCTCACCTAGGACGTGCCCAGGCGCCGCTCCAGATCGGTCACCCGGGCATCCAATGACCGCCATTCCCGGGTGTGCTCCTCGCGTGCCGCCCGCCCGCGCACGAACCGGACGTACCCCAGTCCCGCTGCGACCGCGAGCGCCGTCAGGAGGACGAAGAACCGGGCGGTGGACTCACCGGCCATCAACGACAGGATGACGCCGTAGAGCATCGAGAACAGGCCACCCAGGAGCAACCCGGTACTGAACACCCACACGGACCGGAAGCGGGCGGTGGCGACGGCCCCGATGAGCAGCAGCGTGGCCACCGCGATCACGATGATGCTGGCCCCAGCCGCCCAGTCCTGCTCCTGCGTGTACGCCTGCCGCTCCAGGGTGGCGATCTGTTGGTCCCGTACGGTGTCGTTCTCGGGCGTCTGTTTGCCTGACGCTTCCTGTTGGGAGTAGAGGACGGCCAGTTCCTCCCGCGTGGCATTGGCCGGGTTCGGGTCGAAGGTCGTGACCCCCACCCCGACCACGAAGGCCAGGATGAGCCCCAGGAAGAAGGCGAAGATCGCCTCCAGGGCGCCTGCGCGCCAGGTGTTCTCGGCTGCCGGGTGGGCCGGCCGTGCTGCGATGTCCGTCATCATTTCCCCCAACTACGGCTCCTCTTCCACGCTAGATCAGCTGCGGGAGCCGGACAACAGCCCGGCGGCTCAGACCACCTCGTCGCCGGGCGCGGCATGGTTGTTGATCCAGGCCGTCAGGGGGGCGGGCAGTTCCGCAGGGCGGTCGCCCCAGTCGTAGACCTCGCATGTGCGTCCCACCCAGTCGTGCAGCGTGGTCCGCCGCTGGGTGAACAGGGCTGCCAGCACACCCACCGCGGAGGCGACGGACACGGGCTCGACCAGCGTGCGGACGACGGCGCGCCAGCCGACCAAGGGGCTGCCGTCGGCGCTGAGAACCTTCAGCCCGAGCACACCCTTGCCGATGGTGCGGCCGGTGAGGACGAGGGCGACGACCCAGTACAGGAAACACCAGCTGAGGAACAGGGCGAACCCGAGGATGGTCCACTGCTGGTCCTCCGGAACCGCGAGGCCCACGTTCTGCAGCACCCACGTCGTGCCGGCGGCGACCAGGGTGAAACTCCAGAAGGCCACGAGCACGTCGATGATGAAGGCCAGCAGCCGGGACAGAGGTCCGGCGTACGTCCCGGTGACCTGACTGCGGCCGTCCGCGACCTGGCCGGCGGTGGTCGCCAGCAGGGGCGGTGCGGTCGGGCGGCGCGCCGGGTTGCGGCCCGTGAGGCGGTACGTGGTGCGCTCGACGATGGTGTCGAGGGCGACGACCTGGCGACGCACCGTGTCCAGAACGGAGCCGGCGACGGCACCGGTGGAGTCGGCCACGATGTCGGCGACGCCGGCCCGTTCCACCAGGGCGTTCACGTCGACCCGCGCCATGATCCGATCGACATCCACCTGGTCCATGAAGCGGTCGGCGTCCACCCGGTCCAACAGCCGGTCGGGGTCCACCCGGTCCAACAGCCGGTTGGGATCGACGCGGTCCAACAGCCGGTCGGGGTCCACCCGGTCCAACAGCCGGTTGGGGTCCACCCGGTCCAACAGCCGGTTGGGATCGACGCGGTCCAACAGCCGGTCGGGGTCCACCCGGTCCAACAGCAGATTGGGGTCCACCCGGTCCAACAGCCGGTCGGGTTCCACCCGGTCCAACAGCCGGTTGGGATCGACCCGGTCGAGCAACGGGTCGGGATCCACTCGCTCGACCAGTCCCTGGGCATCGATGCGGTCCACGAGCCCTTGGGCGTCGATGCGGTCCACGAGGACTTGCGGGTCGATGCGGTCCACCACGGCCTGGATGTCGACGCGGTCGACGAGCTCGTCCACGTCGACCCGTTGGATCAGGGCGTCGAGGTCGACCCCGGCGAGAAGGCCGTCGACATCCACGGAATCCAACGTCCGGTTGGTCAACCAGGAGAGGGGGCCTCCCCGGTGGTCGCCTTGCGATACCGCCACAGCCGGAGACTACTGTCCGCCGCCACCCCTCACGGGTTCCCCGCGCCCGTGTCGGCGCGGCGGAACCGGGGGACGGATCCGGTCCAGGTGCGGGAGTGACGCGCCGGTAGGCAATTCCGGCCCGGAACCGGCGCTCAAGCCCTAGGCTTCCCGCGGGGACGAACAGCGGGAGCGTCATGGGCCGGGCACTGAGCCACGTCGGCCATTTCTGTGTCCGTTTCCGCTGGTCCGTCGTCGTGGTCTGGTTGATTCTGGCTATCGGGTTGACGGCCTTCACCACGAACGCCAACCCGACGACCACCAACGACGTGGCGCTGCCCGGTACCGGCAGCCAGGAGGCCACCGACCTGCTCACGGCGGAGTTCCCACCCCAGCAGAACGGCAGCAGTCCCGCCGTCTACCACGTGACCAGCGGGAAACTGAACGACAAGGGCCCCAATCAGCAGGCGATCACCAACGCCTACAAAGCCATCAAGGCGCAGCCCGAGGTGTCGAGCGTCACCAACCCGTTCAAGCAGCCCCAGGCCGGCCTGGTGAGCAAGGACGGCACCTACGCGATGATGCCGATCCTGCTGAAGACCCCCAACAACAAACTGACCGTCAAAGAAGCCAAGGACTACTACAACCTGGCGGTCACCGACCCGGAGAAGCAGGGCATCAAGTCGGCCGTCGGCGGGCCTATCGGCAACACCCTCTTCGTGGTGGACACCGGGCCCAGTGAGCGGCTCGGCATGCTCGCGGCCGCCTTCATCCTGGCCATCTCCTTCGCCAGCCTGGTCGCGATGGGCCTGCCGTTGATCTCGGCGGTCATCGGTCTGCTCGTGGGGATCGCCAGCATCTGGTTCCTCGGCGTCTTCCTCGAGATCCCCACCATCGGCACCACGCTGGCGCGCATGATCGGCCTCGGCGTCGGTATCGACTACGCGCTCTTCATGGTCTACCGCCACCGCCGGTTCATCACCGAGAAGGGGTACGAGCCGCACCGTGCCGCCGTTGCCGCGACGGCTACTGCCGGCGGGGCGATCATCTTCGCCGGCAGCACCGTGGTGCTCGCCCTGCTGTCCCTGCAGGTGGCCGGCATCCCCTTCATCGCCGGCCTCGGGTACGCGTGCGCCGGCGCTGTCGCCTTCGCCGTCATCTCGGCCATCACCTTCCTACCGGCTCTCTTGGCGATCGTCGGCTCGTGGGTGACCCGGGTGCGCGTGCCCTTCCTGGGGCGCACCACGACCCACCCCATCGCGCGCCGCTGGGCTGCCCTCATCACCGGCCACCGCTACACCGTGGCGGTCCTGGCGATGGGGTTGCTCATCCCCCTCGTCCTCCCGGTCCAGTCGATGGTGCTCGGTCAGCAGGACGACGCCGTATCCCCCAAGAGCACGTCGCAGCGGCAGGCCTTCGACCTGGTCTCCCAGGGGTTCGGACCGGGGTACAACGGCCCGCTCGTCGTCGCCATGTCGCTCGACCCGAAGGCCAAGCCGTCCCAGAAGTACGAGAACCAGTACAACGAGGCCACGAGCCTGCAGAACCAGCTGACCGCCGAACAGCAGAGCCTCACCCAGCAGCAGGCGGAACTCGAGCAGCAGCAGGATGCCCTGGAGGCGTCCGCCGACGAGTTACAGGCCGAGGGCGACTCCCTGCAGGCCGAACAGGCCAGTCTCGAGGCCGAGGCGGCGGACCTGCAGCAGCAGGAGGCGCAGCTCAAGGCAGAGGGCGCCCGGCTCCAGGAGGAGGCGCAGAAACTCGGCGCCGAGGTCGAGCAGGCCGTGCTCACCGAGGCCCGGATCGCCCGGGACCTGGCCCGGAACCGGATCGCCCAGCGTGTGCTCAAACGGCGGATCTCCCACGCCCGTAACCCCCTCGTGCGGGCGGAGTTGGAGAAGAGGCTGGACAAGCGCAAGAAGGAGCGGCGCACCCTCCGCAAGGAACTGAAACGCAACACCGAGAAGCTCCAGTCCTTGAAGGAGCAGGGGAAGAAACTGGACGAGCAGGCGCAGGCGCTCGCCAAGGAAGCTCAGGCCTTGGCGCAGCAGGGTGAGGCTCTGGCGCAGGAAGGTGAGGCCCTTTCCGCCCAGGCCACGGAGTTGGAGCAGCAGCAGGCGGCGTTGGAGGCGGAGTCGGCCTCACTGCAGGAGTGGGGCAACGAGCTGCAGCAGCAGTCCAACGAGGCCAAGAAGCAGGAGAAGCAGGCCAAGCAGCTGCAGAATGAACTGACGAAGGAACTCACCAAGGCCGGCGGCGACGCCCGCGGCACCGACCCGCGCATCGTGCAGATGCAGGATGCGCTGGCCAAACCCTCCGAGGTGGACACCGTGGTGCCGCCGGACATCAACAAGGCCGGCACGGCCGTCATCCTGAGCGTGATCGCCAAGACCCAGCCCGCGAACCCCAAGACCGCCGACCTCGTGCAGCAACTGCGGGACAAGACCATCCCCCCCGCCACAGTGCCGGGGGAGGATGTCTACGTCGGCGGCAGTACGGCCTCCAACGTCGACCTGGCCACCCTGATCACCGAGAAGCTGGCACTGGTCATCGCGACGGTGGTCCTGCTCAGTTCCCTGCTGCTGTTGATCGCCTTCCGGTCCCTGCTGGTCCCGCTTCAGGCAGCCATCGCCAACACCGTCGCGGCCGCAGCCTCCTTCGGCGTGGTCACCGTCGTCTTCCAGTGGGGCTGGGGCCTTGACTGGATCGGCCTGGAGACGTCGTCGGGCTCCGTGCCGGTGGTCAGCTACGTGCCCCTCATGATGTTCGCCGCGCTGTTCGGCCTGTCGATGGACTACCAGGTCTTCGTGATCAGCACGATCCAGAACGAGGCCGTCGCGGGCATCGACCCCCGCCAGGCGGTCAAGGACGGTGTCATGAACGCGGGCCGGGTCGTCGTGACCGCTGCCCTGATCATGATGAGCGTCTTCGGCAGTTTCGTCCTCAACGACGACTCGGTGATCAAGCAGTTCGGGGTGGGACTCACCGTCGCCGTCGCCCTCGCGGCCACGCTGGTGCTGACCTGGACCCCAGCCGCCCTGACCATCTTCGGCCGCTGGACGTGGGCACTGCCGCACTGGCTCGACCGCATCCTGCCCAACCTCGACCTGGAAGGGCGGCAACTGGAGGCCAAATGGGAGGCGGAGGACGCCGCCGCGGCCGCGGGTGAGCAGCCGGCTGCCGAGGACAGCGCCACGGTGGTCAGCGGCTCGGACATCCTCCCCGGCGGCGCCCCGCGAGAATGACACTCGGCCCCCATCGGGTGGATTCGGGTCCTACCGTGGACCCGGAGGTTCACATGGCGACCCAACGAACGGTTCTGATCCTGGCCGCGGCCCTTGCAGCAGCCCCGCTGGGCGCTGGCAGCGCCTCGGCTGCGCCCGCGGCCCCTGCCGCGGCCATCCAGGTGCGCTGGGACTGGTCCATGCCGACGCTGATGGTCGACCGGCTCACCTTCGTCCCGACCGAGGACCGCTCCGATCCGGACTGGGCGAAGGGCGGCTCGTACGTGCCCGGCCCCGACGGCATCCCCGACCGTCCCATGCGCGGACTCCGTCGGTACCGCAACGCCGGCTCGGCCGTCTACGGCGTCTTCCCGCGCAGCCGCCGGTTCGCGGTCCGGCTCGACGCCTCGGCCAGCACCGGCAGCGGCTCGCTGCACTGCCGCTGGGCGATCGCGGACGGTGGCGCGCCCACCCGGGCCGCCGGCCCGTGCCGACGCACCTTGACGGTGCGGCTGCCGGAGGGGCGCCACCGCGTCATGCTGACCGTCTCCGACGGCACCGGCGCCAGCCGGACCGCCGCCAGCCACATCACCGTCAAGAACGTGCTGATGGCCATCCTGGGTGACTCGTACGGCTCCGGCGAGGGGTTCCCCCCCTTCACCGAACCCAGCGCCGCGGGCGGGAGGCAGATCGACTGGGACTACCCCTCGTGCAACCGCAGCCGATGGAGCGGTTTCGTCCGGGCCGCCCAGGCCGTGGAGTCCGCCGACCCCCGCTCCAACGTGACCCTGGTGGACGTGGCGTGCGCGGGCGGCGAGGTCGACAAGGGCTACATCCGCACCATCACCTCGACCTCCCCGCCCACCACCGCGGAGATCCCTACCGGCGGGATCCGCTATCCGAAACGTCGGTTGCTCGTCAACGGCGAGCAACTGCCGGGCTACGAGCAGCCCCAGATCGACCAGGTGCGGGCCATCACCCGGGGCGCCCCCGTGGACAGCGTCCTGCTGAGTATCGGCGGCAATGACGCCGGCCTCACCGACATCGGTATCGCCTGCGCGCTCGAGGACCTGGCCGACCCCAACTGCTACAACGAGGTCCCGTTCTACTGGGACACAGTGCCCAATGCGCGGCCGCTGTACGAGGTGGTCCAGGACAACCTCACAGCGGTCCCCCACCGGTACCGGCAGATGGCTCCCTGTTTCGGTTCCGGGGCCGGCACGTGCCGCACCACCAAGGTGGTGGGGGGTGAGATCGCAACGTCGTACACCCCCGCCCGACCGGTCAACCTGCGGAAACCCCGGGGTCTGATCCACGCCGTCTACCCCGACGTCACGTCCGGCACGGATGGCAGTGGCGCCGTCGTCCCCTGCAGCAACACGCCGGTCCCGGAATCACCCATGAACCAGATCGACAACTCCTGGGCCTACGAGGGCCTCTACATCGGGGTGAAGGGCCAGCCCTACACGCTGCCCAGCACCTACTCCCCGCCACTGCCCGCTCCGGATCCGGCCACGATCGACCCTGACGCCGACGGGCTGGCGACGCTGATCACGGCCAACGCGCAGCGGTACGGATGGACCCCGCAACGGCAGGTGTTCATGCGATCCCGCGGCCACGGCCTGTGCGCCGGAGACCAGGCGTGGGAGTACGGACTCGCGCAGGCGCAGGTGCTGCAGAACCCCGCCAACCCGGCCGGTGCCCTGCACCCCAACGATCTCGGCCAAGAGGCGTACGCGGTCGCTCTCGGCGGCACGGCGCAGCAGGTGACCGGCGTCCCGGTCCACCGCTGGCCGACGTCCCTGATCAACGGAAGGGGATGAGGCATGCCTCTCACCGGTGAGTACGAACCCAGCCCCACCGACTTCGTGCGCCAGCAGGTTGCGGACTACGAACGGACCGGCGGACGAGAAGGGGGCACGATCATGGACCTCCCCGTGGTCATCCTCACGTCCCGCGGGGCCAAGTCGGGGAAGATCCGCAAGGCGCCGGTCATGCGCGTCGAGCACGACGGCCAGTACGCGGTGGTGGCCTCCAAGGCAGGGGCGCCCGACCATCCCGGCTGGTACCACAACCTGATCGCCCACCCGATGGTGGAGTTGCAGGACGGCCCCGACCGGTACGACTACGACGTCGTGGAACTGTCCGGCCCCGAGCGGGAGGAATGGTGGGCGCGCTGCGTACAGGCCTTCCCCCAGTACGCCGAGTACGCGGAGAAGACCGACCGCACCATCCCCGTACTCCTGCTGACCCGCGCCTGACGCCCGATTGCCTCCCGTCGGCCCCGACTGGAACGATCCCCCCGCGGGACCAGTCGAGGGAGGCGCCGTGACGACCACGCGTCGTGACCCCAAGCGCTGGTGGGCTTTGGTCGCCATGAGCCTGGCGATCTTCCTGGTGGCGGTGGACGGAACGGTCCTCAGCCTGGCCACCCCCAGCATCGTGCGCGACCTGCAGCCCACGGCGACGCAGGTCCTGTGGATCGGCGATATCTATTCGTTCGTGCTGGCGGGCCTGCTCATCACCATGGGGAATCTCGGCGACCGCTGGGGACGCAAACTCATGCTCCTGGTGGGTGGAACCGCGTTCGCCCTGCTCTCCATCGGCGCCGCCTACTCCCAGAGCGCCGAGATGCTCATCCTCATGCGGGCACTGCTGGGGGTGGCCGGCGCGACACTGATGCCGTCGACGCTCGCCCTCATGCGCTCGACGTTCCTGGACGAGAAGGAGCGAAGTTTCGCGATCGGTGTCTGGAGCGCGATGGGTGCCGCGGGCGCCGCGGCGGGTCCGTTGTTCGGCGGCCTGCTCCTGCAGCACTACTGGTGGGGTTCCGTCTTCCTGGTCAACGTGCCGATCATGGCACTGGTCCTGATCATCGGTCTGCCCACCCTGCGGGAGTCGTGGGACCCCAACCCGGGACCGTTGGACATCCTCTCCGTCGCCCTGTCCATGATTGGCATCCTCGGCGTCGTCTACTTCGTCAAGGAGTCCGCGGTCCACGGGATCGAGCCCACCTTCGTGATCACCGGGATCGTGGGGACCGTCGCTCTCGTGTGGTTCGTGCAGCGGCAACGGCACCTCGAGCATCCCCTGGTGGACGTGCGGTTGTTCGCGAGCTGGTCCTTCTCCGGTGCTGTCCTCGGCATGATGCTGTCGGTCTTCGGCCTGGCGGGCGCTCTGTTCTTCTTCTCCCAGTACCTGCAGTTCGTCCTGCAATTGGAGCCCC
Source organism: Actinomycetota bacterium (assembly GCA_029978705.1). Lineage (GTDB taxonomy): Bacteria > Actinomycetota > Actinomycetes > S36-B12 > CAIWTL01. Next base: position 20,423 of record JAPOIY010000008.1, on the reverse strand, counting down.
TGGCCGCCGGCTTGTTCGAGTTGCCGGCGACCCTGGCCGCCCTGCTGGCGGCCCTGGGAGCGGGCAAGGTGATGCGCCGGTTCGGCAGAGGACCGGTGACCGCCACCGGGCTGCTGGCGATCGGCGCGGGGATGGCTGCCGTGGCTCTGCTGCTCGACACCCCCAGCTTCGCGCTCTTCTTCCTTCCCCTCGTCCTCATCGGAGCGGGGGACGGCGTAGCTCTCACGATCGCCTCCGACACCGTGCTGGCGGTCGCACCTCGGGACCGGGCGGGGGCGGCGTCGGCGGTGTCGGAGACCGGCTACGAGTTGGGCACCGCCCTGGGGATCGCGTTGCTCGGCAGTGTGCTGACCGCGGTCTATCAGGGGACTCTGGCGTTGCCGGGTCAGGTGCCGCACGACGTGGCCGAGTCCGCGGCGGAGTCTCCCGGGGAGGCCTTCGAGAGCCTCACCGCGCTCCCTCCGGCTCTGGCCGAGCAGGTGGCCGCCACGGTGCGGGAGGCCTTCACCCACGCACTGTCCGTCACCACCTTGGCGGGGGCCGCCGTCCTGGTGGTCGGCGCGTTCGCCACCTGGTGGATGCTGCCGGGAAAGGGAGAACTGGTGGACGAGATGGGCGGACACTGACCGCTCGCCCGGTGGCCGAAGGGGTCTGGGCTCAATAGGCTGCGTCCAACACGGAGGTGACTGATGGCGGACGAAGACGACATCACGGGCGGTCCTGTCGGCGGCGCGGACGGCGGTGCCGATGGCGGAGCAGACGGCGGCGCGGACGGCGGAGCCGATGGCGGAGCAGACGGCGGCGCAGACGGCGGCGCAGACGGCGGAGCCGATGGCGGAGCCGACGGCGGCGCAGACGGCGGCGCCGATGGCGGAGCCGATGGCGGAGCCGATGGCGGAGCCGATGGCGGAGCCGATGGCGGAGCCGACGCCTGAGCCTGGCACCGCGCTGGAGCGATGTATCGACCTCACTCCGGGGCAGTTCGCCAGCGACCACTGGGGGCGGGCTCCCCTGCTGTCGCACACGGTGGGGTTCACCGACCTCTTCGACGCAGCGGCCGTCGACGAACTGGTGGCGGAGCGGGGCCTGCGCACCCCCTTCCTCCGGCTCGCGACCAACGGGCGGGTACTCCCGGCGGCAACTTTCACGGGTGCGGGCGGAGTCGGCGCGCGGGTGGCGGACCAGGCCGATGCCGCCGCGATCCTGACGCATCTGGCCGATGGCGCCACTCTCGTCCTGCAGGGACTGCACCGGATGTGGCCGGCGCTGGGCCGCTTCGCCCGGGCCCTGACGGACGAGTTGGGCCACCCGGTGCAGGTGAACGCCTACATCACCCCTGCCGGGACGCAGGGCTTCGCCAGCCACTTCGACACACACGACGTCTTCGTGCTGCAGATCGCGGGTACGAAGCACTGGACGATCCACCGCCCCGTCGTGACCGACCCGCTCCCCAGCCAGCCGTGGGAGCAATGGGCGAACGAGGTGGCCGCGGAGGCGGGGAGGGATCCCTGGCTGGACCCGGAACTACGGCCCGGCGACTCGCTGTACCTCCCGCGCGGCTGGATCCACTCCGCCGTCTCGGGCGGGGAGACCTCGATCCACCTCACGGTGGGGGTGCACCCCGTGACGGGTGCCGACGCGCTGCGCAGCCTGCTGGAGAGCGCCCTGACCCGCGGTAGTCCGGAACTGCGCCGCAGCCTCCCGATGGGTCGGCCGGACGTCGCGCAGGTCGTCGACCTGCTGCGCAAGGAGGCGCTCGCTGCCCTGGCCGAGATCGACGTGCAGGACGTGACCGCCGACTTGGCGGAGCGCTTCCAGAGGGACGCACCGGCCGCGCCCGTCCCCCCGCTTGCTCAGTTGGCGGCGGCCGCCGAGGTGGCGGCGGACACCCAGGTACGGTTGCGCCCCGGGCTGGTTGCCTCCTTCGCCGCTCACGGCGACCGGTTCGGGGCCGTCGCGGGCGGCCGGCGCCTGGAGGTACCCGCGTCGTGGCGGCCGGCTCTGGAGACCCTTCTGTCGGGTGACCCGGTCGCCCCCGCCGACCTCCGCGGACTCACCCCGGTCCAGGCCGGTGACCTCGTGCGTCGGGCTCTCCGCGAGACGATCGTGATCCCCGTTGCCGGGTGACCCTGGGCGTTGCGGCGCGCTCGCCCGCCAGCGCCAGGACTCCCTCGTGGGCACGGCCGCCCCCGCCCGCTCGTGGCTGTTGGTGGCCGCCCCCGGGCCGTGGCCCCGCCGCGCTTTCGAGGACAGCCCCCTGGGCCCGGAGGCCGGGCAGGCCATCGTGGCCCGCGCCCGTTCCCAGGGCACCCGGCCGCTGTTCATCCGCCGGCACGGCAGACAGCCCACGGACCGCCGGTTCGCGTTCGTGGACGCAGCCAGTGGCATGGTGTCGTGGCGGCCGTACCGGGACCTGGCCGAGATCGCCGCGGCGGCCTGGACGGCGGAGGACCCGCTGACGGATCCGCTCTTCCTCGTCTGCACGCACGGCCGGCACGACCGCTGCTGCGCCATCGCGGGGCGTCCGGTGGCGGGCGAACTGCACCGGCTGGCCCCGGAGCGGACCTGGGAGTGCTCGCACCTGGGCGGCGACCGGTTTGCCGCGAACGTGGTCGTGCTCCCCACCGGCGCCACCTACGGCTACGTCGACGCCCTCGACACCGCCGGAATCGTGACCGCCAGTGACACTGGCCGCCTCTTCCTGCCGCTGCTGCGGGGCTGCAGCACCGATGCCCCGGTCGTACAGGCCGCGCGAGTGGCGGCACAACGCGCGCTGGCGCGCCCGGGGGTCTTCGCCCTGCGGGAGGTGAGCACCGAGGCAGTGGGAACCGACCGCTGGGTGGTCCATCTCGCCGACCCCGACGCCGCGGCGGTGGTGTCCGTCGAGCGCCGTCGGCTACCCGACGCCCGGGCCACCTGCGCCGCGCGCGGCCCGGTCTCCATGTACGACTGGCATGTGCTCGACATCGCCGTCCGCTGAGCCCCCGCCCAAGCGGGCGCACCACAGGTCCTCGACCGGCCACTGCTCGGCCCACTGTGGTTCCGCGATCTCGTAGTAGGAGTGGGCGCGCGCACCGGGCGGCGCGTGCAGTTCCCGTAGCGACTCCACTTCGAGTCCGTGCCGGCGCAGGGTCGCGATGAGCTCGCCGTGACCGGGGTGGAACTCGACCCCGCCGTCGGACCAGTGGATCCGGGCCACGTCGCGCTGCCCGCGGGCCAGCTTCGCGGCGGCGGGACCCTCGTCGGCCGGGACGCACAGGCTCACCAGCACGCTGTTGGTCAGGAACACCAAGCGGCCCCCCGGGCGCAGGATCCGCGCAGCCTCACCGATCCAGCCGTCCGGATCACACCACAGGCTCGCGCCGTACTCGCTGACGACGAGGTCACAACTGTCGGGGGCCAGGGGCAGCGCCGTCGCGTCCGCCTGCACGAGTGGGAAGCGGAGCTCGAAACGGTCCTGACACCGCTGCGCTGTGGCCAGCTGCGCCTCGCTGACGTCGACGGCGACGGGCCGCGCCCCACGCCGGGCCAGCCAGGCGGAGAAGTAGGCGGTGCCGCACCCCAGTTCGGCGACGTCTTTCCCCCGTACGTCGCCGAGCGCCCCGATCTCGTCCTCGGGGATGTCGAAGATGCCCCACACGATGTCGGGGGCCGACCACCGCTGGCCGGCCTGACCGTCGGTGTACTGCTCATTGACGACCCGCCACAGCGCCCGGTTGACGGCAGCATCCCGTCCCCGGTCCGCGCTGGTCACACGGCGAGGCTACCGCGGGGACTCCCCGCCCCCGGTGCGATAGGACTGCCTTGGACCCCGACGCAGGAGGACGTATGGCCGTGCCCCCGCTGCCCGAGCAGGGCATGACCGCCGCGGACATCCAGGCGGCGTTGCTCCGGCTGCGCGCCCGCGACCTGGACTTCACGAAGGCGACCAGCTACCACTTCGAGTCCGGTTCGCGGGACGTGCACGAAGTGGCGGTCGCGGCCGCAGCGACTGCGTGGGGGCGCAACGGCCTGGATCCCACGGCCTTCCCCAGCGTCTCCGACATCGAGAACGACCTTGTGGCGGCGGCCATCGACCTGCACGGCGGCCCCCCCGGAACCGTCGGGACGGTCACCAGCGGGGGTACGGAGTCGTGCCTCCTGGCGGTCCTGGGCGCCCGGGAACGGTGGCGCGAGCGGTACGGCCGCGATCGGCGCCCCGAACTCGTGCTGCCGATCACCGCACACTCCGCCTTCCGGAAGGCGGCGCACTTGTTCGACCTGGATGTGGTCGACATCCCCGTCACGCCGGACTTCCGCGCCGACCCCGCGGCAGTCGCAGCTGCGCTGTCCGACCGCACCGCGCTTGTCGTCGTGTCTGCGCCGAGCTACGCGCACGGGGTGATCGACCCGGTGGCCGAGGTGGCCGCACTGGCCGCGGAGCACGACATCCTGTGCCACCTCGACCTGTGTATCGGCGGGTGGGCGCTGCCGTTCATCCTCGCCGCCGAAGGGCGTCCACCCGTCGACCTCAGCGTCGCGGGCGTCACCTCCGCCTCGATGGACCTGCACAAGTACGGCTACGCCCCTAAGGGCGTGTCGATCCTGCTGAACTCCGACGCGAAGTTGCGGTCCTACCAATGGTTCGCGGACGCGGCCTGGCCCGGCTACCCGCTCGTCAACAACACCCTGTTGAGCAGCCGCTCGGTGGCGCCTGCAGCGTCGGCGTGGGCCGTGCTGCATCTGCTCGGCCGGGAAGGACTGCGCGACCTGGCGCTGCGCGCGCGGGCGGGCACCCTGGAGCTTGCGGCCGGGGTCGAGGAGATCCCCGGACTGCGGGTGGCGGTCCCGCCGGACGCAACCCTGCTGTGCGTCGCCGACACCGCCGAGCCCGATGGTCCCGACGTGCGCATCGTCGCCGACGAGGCCAAGAAGTTGGGCTGGTCGTTTCAGGTGCAGCCCGCCCGCGGGGGCGGACCGACGAACCTGCACCTGTCGGTATCCGCCGGGATCGCCGAGCGGGTCGAGGAGGTCCTGGATGTGCTGCGTCAGGCCACGGCCGCCGCCTGGGGCCAAGGTCGCGCGGACCCCGACCCGCAGCTCGCCGCAGCCACCCAGGCGATCGACGTCGCGGATCTCGACGACGCCGCCGTGGCGTCCCTGGTGCAGGTGGCCGGCTTCTCCGGCGAGGGGGGCCTTCCGGACGAGATGGCAGGGATCTTCGCCCTCATGGAGGCGTCCCCGCCGCCGCTCGTCGAGGTGCTGCTCAAGGCGGTCTTCGCCGAGGTCTACCGCACTGCGTGACCTCACCCCCGCGGGCCCGGATTACCCTGCCGGAGTGACCGGGTCCCTCGACATCGTCAGGTCGCCGCTGGTCCAGGCGGCGGCCTGCGCCCAACGCCTCACCCGGTGGTGGGCTGCGTACCTGACGGTCTTCGGCATCGTGGTGGGAGCGGCTCTCCTGGTCACGCCCCTGTTGCTGGCCGTCCCGGCCACAGGCTTCCCGTACCCGGGTACCGCAGCGATCGTGCTGCTCAACGGTGCCATCCTGCTCCTGCTCGCCGCCTGGCTGCGCTGGTACGAGGAGCGGCCTTTTCGCACGGTCGGTCTGCCGCGGGGGGGCGCCCGCCAGGCCGCTCGCGGCTTCCTGCTCGGGGCTGCCCTGTTCGGGCTCGCGACTCTCGTCCTCGTCATCGTCGGGGCGGTCCATGTGACGCCCGCGGAGTCCGGCACCGTGCGGGTCGCCGCCGTGCTACCGGCTCTCCTCCTCATCCCGGTGTGGCTGTTCGCCGCGTGGGCCCAGGAGGCGCTGACCCGCGGCTTTCTCCTGCAGGCGACCGGACTGCAGTTGGCTGCCTGGACCGCGATCGGGGGGCAGGCGGTCCTGTGGGCCGTGATCCGTGCTGCGGGCGCCGGCAGCACCGACGCCATGTCCCTCCTGAACCTGGCGGTCGGCGGCGTGACGCTGGCGCTCGTCGCCCTCACCCGCGGCACCCTGTGGCTGGCACTTGGCCTACAGGCGGGCTGGAGTTGGTTCGAGTCCGGGGTCCTGGGGATCGCGACGTCCGGCGCCGCCGAGCCGGCGGCGCTGGTCTCGCTGGTCCCCACCTCGGGCAGTTGGCTCAGCGGAGGCGCGGGTGGCGTCATGGCCAGTCCTGTCGTCACGATCGTCCTGGTCGCCGGCGGCTACTGGGCCTACCGAGGCCTGCGCGGCACCTCAGGATAGAGATGCCGATTCCGCAGGCTTTCCGGCTCTACTCGACTGATTCCGTGGACCGTCCGGTAGGCTCGGGGCGCACCCGCAGGAGATGACACATGGCCCCCCAGCAACCGTTCGCCCTTTTCGACATCGACCATCAGCTCTCCCCCGAGGAGATCGCCGTGCGGGACACGGTGCGGCGCTTCGTCGCCGACCGCATCCGTCCGGACATCGCCGAGTGGTTCGAGACCGGCACCCTGCCGGCCCGCGAGCTGGCGCGCGAGATGGGGGCGATGGGGCTGCTCGGCATGCACCTGGACGGGTACGGCTGCGCCGGGATGAGTGCCGTCGACTACGGGCTGGCCTGTCTGGAGTTGGAAGCCGGCGACTCGGGCATCCGCTCGCTGGTCAGTGTCACGGGGTCGCTGGCGATGTTCGCCATCCACGCGTTCGGCTCGGAGGAGCAGAAGAACGAGTGGCTGCCGCCGCTGGCCCGCGGCGAGATGCTCGGGTGCTTCGGGCTGACCGAGGCGGACTTCGGCTCCGACCCCGCGGGCATGCGCACGTCGGCCAAGCAGGACGGGGACGACTGGATCCTGGACGGCTCCAAGATGTGGATCACCAACGGCAACGTCGCCGACGTCGCCGTGGTCTGGGCCCGCACCGACGATGGGATCCGCGGGTTCGTGGTGCCGCTGGACACGGCGGGTGTGACCGTCAACGAGATCCACCACAAAATGTCGCTACGGGCGTCCGTGACCTCCGAACTGGTCTTCGACTCCGTGCGACTGCCCGCCACCGCGATGCTGCCCGGGGTGCGTGGCCTGAAGGGCCCCCTCTCGTGCCTCAACGAGGCCCGGTTCGGGATCGTCTTCGGGACCCTGGGGGCGGCGCGCGACTGTGTGGAGACGACCCTCGACTACGCCCTCGCCCGGGAACAGTTCGGCCGTCCCATCGCTGCGTTCCAGCTGACCCAGCGCAAGTTGGCGGAGATGACGGTCGGGCTGGGCAACGGGATGCTGCTGGCCCTGCACCTCGGGCGGCTGAAGGACGCCGGCATCGTGCGCCCCGAGCAGGTCAGTGTGGGCAAGATGAACAATGCCCGCACGGCGCTGGACATCGCACGGGAGTGCCGCTCGATCCTGGGCGCCAACGGGGTCACCCTCGAGTACCCGGTCATCCGTCATATGAACAACCTCGAGTCCGTCTTCACCTATGAGGGCACCAACGAGATGCACACGCTGGTGGTCGGACAGGCGTTGACCGGGATCCCGGCGTACCGCTGATGGCGGGTGCGCTCGACGGCGTCGTCATCGCCGACTTCACCCGCATCCTGGCCGGGCCGTACTGCACGATGCTGCTGGCCGACCTGGGCGCCGAGGTGATCAAAGTCGAGAGACCAGCCGGGGGCGACGACACCCGGTCCTGGGGGCCTCCGTTCGATCCGGCGGGCCGCGCCACCTACTTCCGCTCCGTCAACCGGAACAAGACCGCGATCAGCCTCGACCTCGGCAGCGAGACCGGGCGGGCGCGGGCGCGCGAGCTCGCGCTCGCCGCCGATGTGCTCGTGGAGAACTTCACCCCCGGGACGATGGCACGGTTCGGGTGCGGCTACGAGGAGCTTCGCAAGACCAATCCCGGCCTCATCTACTGCGCGATCACCGGCTTCGGGACCGGGCCGGGCGCCTCCCTGCCGGGGTACGACCCCGTCGTGCAGGCGATGGGCGGCCTGATGGACATCACGGGACCGCCCGGCCAGCCGAGCAAGACCGGCGTGGCGCTGGTGGACATCATCGCCGGTCTGCATGCCGGAATGGGCATCCTGGCCGCCCTGCATCACCGCGACCGCACCGGCGTGGGGCAACTCGTCGAGGTCAACCTGCTGCAGTCGCTGCTGTCGGCCCTGACCAATCAGGCGCAGGCCTTCCTGGAGGGGGGCGTGCTGCCACAGTCCGTCGGCAACCAGCACCCCTCGATCGCCCCCTTCGAGACCTTCGCCACCGCGGACCGCCCCATCATGATCTGCGCCGGCAACGACCGGCAGTTCGTCGCTCTCTGCGAGACGGTCGGACACCGGGATTTGGCGCACGACCCGCGTTTCCGCAGCAATGCGGACCGCGTCGCCCACCGGCCCGACCTCCTCGGCGAACTGGAGCCGGCCCTGCGGCAGCGGCCGGCGCAGGCTTGGCTGGCCGATCTGGCCGCGGCGGGGGTTCCGTCTGGGCCCGTGAATACCCTGCCGGAGGCCTTCGCCCTGGCCGAGTCCCTGGACCTGCACCCGGTCGTCGAGGTCGCGGAGGGGACTGGGACCCACCGCGCCGTCGCCCACCCCATCCGCCTGTCGGCCACTCCGCCGCGGTATGACGCCCCGCCACCCCCGACCCCCTGACCCGCCTCAGGAGGAGGCTGGCCCCCTCGGATCCGCGGGGGCCAGTTCCTCCCCCAACTCCACCAACAGTCCCCACGCGTCGAAGACGGAACTGATCAAGGTGGCGATCACGAACATGAGCATGAAGTAGAGCGCCTGGTCCCCGGCGAACACGATCAGGACACCGCTGACGGCGAACCCGAGGAACATCACATTGGACAGGAGGAACGACGACCGGGACCTTTTCCCGACCACCTCTCCCCGCGTGCTGAAGTAGGTGATGCCCGCCGCGACCAGCGCCAGCAGAAACACGGCCACCCCCAGGGTCTCCTTCTGCTGGTGGGGCATCACCATCACCACGGACAACTCGATGAGGAGCAGGAACTGGTTGAAGGTACGCACCGCGGTGCGCCGCAGGGTCGCGCTTCCGATCACGCGGGCGATGTTGATGGAGACCGCGACGAACAGCAGCCCGGTCAGGGTGGCAGCCATGCCGCCCACCAGCAGGTAGACGTTGGCCCACGTCCGCAGTTGCTCGAGGAATCCGGCGTTCACACCTCCGAGTGTGCCGCCTCCGCGAGCGCCTTTTCGCTGAACACGGCAAGTCCGAGTTCCGGCCGGTAGCCGTGGATCTCGTCGATGGCCAAGCCCTGCATGAACTCGACGATGGCGGGACTGATCACCTGTCCGGGTACCAGGACCGGGAACCCGGGAGGATAGGGGATCACGAACTTGGAGGAGACGAGGGTGCGCCCGGCGCCGAGTTGCGCGAGCGCCTCCCCCAGCGGCACGTACTCGTGGTTATCGCTGTCGTAGGCGAGGAAGAAGGCCTTGCGGATGTCTCCCTCGGGCGTCTCCGGGTGAGGACGGAAGGCGGCGTGGAATTCACTGAAGTCCGGGAGCGGGGGCAGTTCGTGGCTCAGCCGCTCGACCTCCCGGTCGAACAGTTCGATCTCCGCCGGACTGCTTTCGCGACGCTTCTCGTCCAGGGTGCGCGCCACGTCGCGGAGGGCGGCCAGGAGGTTGTCGATGGCCGACCAGGTCGTCCCGATATTGGTCATGAGCAGGACCGTGTTGGTGGCGGTCTTGTTGACCTGGATCCCGAACCGGTTCATCAGTTCCTCGACCTTGAACGCGTCCCCACTGCGCCCCGTATTCGCCACATACAGGGTGAGGCGGGTCGGGTCCAGGACGAGTTCGTTGGTCAGGAAGGCCTCCATCACCTCGACGGGCCCCCGCATCCCCGCCTTGTCGCGGTACGACAGTTCCTGCGGCCGGTAGGCCTCGGGGATCATGTCCGCTGGATCGAGGATGCTGAAGTACCGGTTCAGCAGCGGGTCCTTCGCCACCTGCTCGCGGACCACGAGCGCCATCTGGATGGCGTTCGACATCCGTCCGTACCCCTCCAACTCGACCTGCCGGCGGGCCAGGTCCAGGGAGGCGAGGATCTGGTAGTTCGGCGACGTGGTCGTGTGGGTGAAGTAGGCCTCGTGAAAGGACTCGGCGACGTCGGAGGCGAAGTGTTCGTCCCAGTGGTGGATCATCGACCCCTGGCGCAGCGCCGACAACGACTTGTGGGTCGATTGGGTGGCGTACGTCCGCACCTGCGCGGTGTCCGGGTCGGGCAGCAACGGAGTGTCCCGCCAGGTCGCGTCGTCGTCGGGGTCCAGGGTGTCGAACCACTCCCGCCAGTCGGCGTACTGGGCGCGGTAGTCGGGTGAGTCCAGCATCGTGCGCAACGTGGCGGCGGCCCACATCGCGTTGCGGCGCCGGTAGGTGGGATACGACTGGGCGAACGCGTACCACGCCTCGTCCCACAGGAACACCATGTCGGGCTTGATCGCCAGGACCTCCTGCATCACGCGCAGCGGGTTGTAGACGATGCCGTCGAAGGTGCAGTTCGTGAGCAGGAGCATGCGCACCTCGGACAGCCGGCCCTCCCGCCGGAACGCCAGGAGCTGTTCCTTGATGCTGCGCAGGGGCACCGCGCCGTAGAAGCCGAAGTCAGGAAGTGGATAGGCGTCCAGGTAGACGGGATATGCGTCGGACAGCACCAGCCCGTAGTGGTGCGATTTGTGACAGTCGCGGTCGATCAGAACGACGTCTCCGGGCTGGCAGAGCGCCTGCACCACGATCTTGTTCGACGTCGACGTCCCGTTGGTGGCGAAGTACGTCTCCTTGGCGCCGAAGGCCCGTGCTGCCGCCTCCTGCGCGTCCCGCAACGTTCCCGTCGGCGACAGCAGCGAGTCCAGACCTCCGACGGTCGACGAGGTCTCGGCCAGGAAGATCTGTTCCCCGTAGAACTCGGCCATGTCCTGGATCCAGGCGGAGTTGAAGACGGAGTTTCCGCGCGCGATGGGAAGGGCGTGGAAGTTGCCGATGGGCCGCTGTGCGTACTTCTTCAGCGCGTCGAAGAAGGGGGTGCGGTACCGGCGGCGTACGCCGTCGAGGGTGGTCATGTGCATCTCGCTGGGATGTTCCCGCCGGTAGAAGATGCGGTTGACCTGCGACTGCTCCCCGGCGTCGATCAGATGCCCCTCCGCGTCCAGGGTGAGGTAGAGGTCCAGTTCCGGGCGCAGGTCGTCGATCAAGCGGGCCAGCATCGGGCCGTGCTGGTACACGCCCAGCAGTTTCTCGAACTTCAGGGCCGCGTCGACGCGGGCGCGGATCACGGCGAGCGGGTGGTCCGAGCGCAGGGGGAGGTCGCCGTGGATCCACGCCGCCTGGATCTGGGGGTTGGCCGTGGTGGCCGCCACCGCGTCCTCGACCGACGGCACCTGCAGCAGTTCGTAGACGAACTCGTCCTCGTGCGTCCGGGCATCCTTCATCTCGCGGCGCATCTCCCGGAGTTGCCGGGGAGTCAACGAGTCGGCGACGAGGACCGTGAAGTAGTGCAGCCGCGACGCCTCCGCCACCAGGTCGTCGATGTCGAGGGCGAGATCGAACGGGTCGTCCAGGGTCGCCGCCGCATCTCCCAGCCGACTGAGCAGCACCTCCAGCCGGTCCAGGTGCTCGGCCAGGAGGTCGTGGTCCCGGGCCGCCAGCAGCCGACGCACGGTCTCGATCGCGTCGTGACCCGGGAAGGTGAAGAAGGACTCGTAGGGCGCAAGCACCTCGAGGTGATGCTCGATTTCCGCGAGAATCCGCTCCTCGGCGTCGGGATCCGAGCGCAGGTGGTGGGCCGCCTCCCGGACCCGGGCCCAGTGGTCGAACCGCAACTGCGCGGTATTGATGTGCGCGTCCGGCATCGCCTGCACCGGGGGGTCGACGGTCGTCATCACGTGCTCCCAGAGATCCCCCAGAGCCTAGCCGCGCAGCCGACGCGAGGCTCGCCCGCGCCGGCGTCACAGACCCAGGATGTCGACCAGGTAGAGCTCGGTCATGCGGACGGCCTGGTCCAGCAGTGCCCGATCGACCTGGCCCGTGCGGGTGCAGTCGTCGACGACGGCGTTGGAACTCACGACCAGCACCCGGGCGGCCTTCTGCGCCTGCTTGCGGGTGAGGCCGGGATTCCCCTGGCGCAGCGCCTCGGCGAGGCGCTCGCTGTACTCGGTCAGCGCCTCCTCCTGCAGGACCGCCAGCTCGGGAACGGCCCACACCGCCGCCCGCAACGCCCGGTACTCGGGATCGTCGATCCGAGCCTTCGCCCCGACCAGCGTCATCTCCCGGAAGTGACTGGGGTAGTCGTCGGCCAACCACAGCCGTTCCCGGGTCGGCGCGACGGCCGCGCGCCACCGCTCCTCGGAACGGAGGAAGAGCTCATGCAGGATCGCGAACTTGTCCGGGAAGTACGCGTACACGGCGGTGATACTCACCCCCGCCCGCTCTGCCACGGCATTCGTGTTCAGGGACTCCAGACCCTGTTCGATGAGGATCTCGGTAGCAGCGGCACAGATTCTGTCGAAGGTCTCGCGGGACCGGCGCTGCACCGGCCTGCGCCTTCGTTGCGTGATATCACGCGTCGTGGACATAGCCTCGACCTCCCCGTCGGCTGTTCCAAATCTAGCGCAGAATGATCACGGGACGCCGAAAAAGGTAAGGCTTTACCACTAACAACTGGACTTTTCCGTGGAACCGACAGGCAGGCAACTGCGCGTCCTACGGAATCCGCAGCCCTTCGTCCCGGAGTTCCAGTTCCGCCAGCGCACGCGTGACGGCGGGGTCGCCCGCGCGCCACTGGGCCAGGGGGTCCGGGGCGATCGCGGCCAAGGAGGTGATCGGCTGGCGCGCCAGGGCCCGCAGGGCGAAGAGATCCAGATCCGGAGTCCGGGTCAGGAACCGTCGTGAGGCGTTGATCCGGCGGATGAACCGCACGCGGATCGGCAGCCAGACCGCCAGGAGCGTGGCGATCGGCGCCAGCGCCAGACACGCAGCGGACACCAGCGCCACCTTCGCCACCGCTTCCTGCTGCCCCCGGCCCGCGTCGGCGATGGCCAGACCGGCCTCGCTCATCCGGTCGAACGGCCCCCGCACACTCTCCCCCACCACGGGCAGACCGTCGATGGCCTCCCCGGCGGACAGCATGTTCTGGGTGAGACTGTCCCCCGCGGCCTGGATGGCTTCACCGGGCGCCCCGAGCAGCAGGACCACGTCGTGGAACTTCGTGGCCAGCCAGATCCAGAATGCCGCCCACACCAGCAGACCGAGGTCGGCCAGGATCTGGCGGTGGCGGCGCAGGGGGGTGTCCGCGTAGAACTTCATGGCCCCATGGTGGCCTCCCCGTGATCGCGAGGTGATCGGATTGCCACGGCACCCCCGCGCTCGGGCACACTGAGCCGAGCGGCGGGTGCAACTGCGCCGTGACCCCACCGGGGGGTTGTCCGTGACGCCCTTCTCGGTTCCGGCGTCCCTGCGTCGCGCCGGATTCGTCGGGCGCCTCCGGGGCCAATTCCGCCCCCACGACGGCAACTCGGCGATCCTTCTCATCGGCCTGCTCGGGCTGTTCGCCATCCTGGTGGTGGACACGGCACTCGGTCTGGCCATGCTGCACAAAGGTTTTCTGGATGCGCTGGTCGAGGCCGTCGCAGTGCTGTCGACGGTCGGTCCGGCACCCCACACGGCCGGTCACCCGTGGTATCCGGCGTTCGCGGTGCTGGCCATGCTTTCCGCGATAATCTTCGTCGCCGTCTTCACGGCCGGGGTGGTGGAGCACCTTCTGAGCGGGCGTCATGTCGGCATCTTCGGACGCCGCGTGCTGCCCCGGTCCGGCCACGTGATCGTGGTGGGCCTCGGCCAGGTCGGCCTGCGCCTGTGCCAGGAACTGCGCAGCCAGGGCATCGCCGTGGTCGCCCTGGAGCGGCAGGGGAACGGGCGGAACCTTCCGATCGCGCGGGCCGCCAACATCCCCGTCATGGTGGGGGACGGCGGGATGCGCCGGGTGCAGCAGCGACTGGGGGTGCGGCGCTGCGTGGCACTGGCTGCGGTCGCCAGCGAGGACCTGGACAACATCGCGGTGGCCATCACGGCCCGCGCGCTGGCGCCCGGGGCCCCGGTGGTGATGCGCGCGGGTGACCATGACGCCATCGCCGAGACCCAGTCTCTGTTCCGGATCGGGTCGGTCGTGGACGTGACCGGCCTGACCGTCAGCGCCGTGACCGACTGGGCGGACGGGCGCACGCCCGCGTTCCTGGCGGATCTGGGCGCCGACGTCGCGACAGTCGGCCAGGACGGCACGGTGACGTGCCAGGCCCACGCGTGGGGGCACGAGTGTCCCCACGGCCGGGGTTAACCCGGCGATCGCCGCCGGACGGGTCCGGCGACCTGATACCGCCTCCACAACGCCGTACTCTGCGGCCATGCCCCCCCGAGGCAGGACGCGCCGCCCCGTGGCGCAGGCGCACGAGGATTTCCTGAGCGAGGGGTCGGCCGCCGCCGTGCGCCCCCTGGTGGCCGAGTCGTGGCGCCGCAGCGCCGACCGCGGGGTGGACCCGGGAGCCGGGGCCGCGCCCGTCGTCCTCACCGACGACGAACTGGATGCAGCCCGCTCGACCACCGAGTGGGCCACGGCGCTGCCCCTCATCCGCACACTGTTGGGGGACCCTGCCGTGGACGCGGGACACGTCGTGGCGCTCGCTGATGCCGGCGGCCGCCTGCTGTGGGTGGATGGGGACCGGTCTGCGCGTCGCCTCGCGGATCGCATGGGATTCACCGAAGGCGCCCTGTGGAGCGAGGAGGCGGCCGGCACGAACGCACCGGGAACCGCCCTGGCCATCGACCGCCCGGTGCAGATCCGCACCCACGAACACTTCGTGGGCGTGGTGCAGCAGTGGTCCTGCACCGCGGTCCCCATCCACGATCCCGCGACGGGGGACACGATCGGCGTCCTCGACGTGACGGGCCAGGAGCAGGTGGCGTCACCGCTCGCACTGGCCATGGTGCGGGCGACTGCCGTAGCTGTGGAGCAGATGCTGGCCGCGCAGGGAGGGGACAGGTCTTCGATGGGTGCGCGCCTTGAGACCCTCGGCCGCGACCGCGCGCTGCTGCGGCACCGCGGCCGGACCGTCCGGCTGTCCTCCCGCCACTCCGAGTTGGTCGTGCTGCTGGCCCTCACCCCGGCCGGGCTGTCCGGCGAGGCACTGGCGGCGCAGTTGCGCGAACACGAGATCTCCCCCGTGACCCTGCGCGCCGAGTTGGCCCGCTTGCGGCGGCTCCTGGGCTCCGATGTCGTGCTGTCGCGTCCCTATCGGTTGGCGGTGGATGTGACCACCGACTTCGGGGAGGTCATCTCCGCCATCGACCGGGGCGACGTCCTCCGGGCGATCCAGCAGTACCAGGGCCCGGTGCTCCCAGGATCGGACTCCCCCGCCATCCGGGAACTGCGCAGCGAACTGCGGACCCGGATGCGTCGCGCCGCCCTGGTCGGATCGGACGCCGATCTACTCCTCGCCTTTGCCCGCACCGAGGATGGCCGCGACGATGTCGAGGTGCTGCGGACGGCTCTGCACCTGCTGCCCGCCGGCTCCCCCAAACGGCTCGGGGTCACCGCGAGACTGGAGCAGGCCCACTCCCGCTTGGCCGTACCCGCACCGCGCCGTCCCCCCGTCCGGCCACCTGCAACCTCGCTGCAACCCCCCCGCTCCTAGCGTCGGAGGCACGCCGGGACGTACCCGGCGGTTACAGGAGGTCAGACATGACGGTGTTCGCTCCCCCCGGGACCCCCGGAAGCGTCGTTTCTTTCGCATCGCGTTACGACAACTGGATCGGCGGCCAACGTGTCGCCCCGGTCCAGGGCCAGTACTTCGAGGACGTCTCCCCGGTCAACGGCAAGCCGTTCTGCGAGATCGCCCGCAGCACCGCCGAGGACATCGAACTCGCCCTCGACGCGGCCCACGCCGCCGCACCCGCCTGGGGGCGCACCTCCGCCGCGGAGCGGGGCGACGTCCTGTTGAAGATCGCCGACCGGATGGAGGAGAACCTCGAGGCGCTCGCGGTCGCGGAGACCTGGGACAACGGCAAGCCCGTCCGCGAAACCCTGGCTGCAGACATCCCGCTGGCGATCGACCACTTCCGGTACTTCGCCGGGGTGCTGCGCGCCCAGGAGGGGACTCTCTCCCAGCTCGACGATGACACGGTCGCGTACCACTTCCACGAACCGCTGGGCGTGGTCGGGCAGATCATCCCGTGGAACTTCCCCATCCTGATGGCGACCTGGAAGGTCGCACCGGCCCTGGCCGCCGGCAATGCGATCGTCCTCAAGCCGGCCGAGCAGACACCGGCCTCCGTGATGTGGCTCATCGACCTCGTGGGGGACCTGCTGCCCGACGGTGTGCTGAACGTCGTGAACGGCTTCGGCCTCGAGGCCGGCAAGCCCCTGGCCTCGAGCAAGCGGATCGCGAAGATCGCGTTCACGGGTGAGACCACGACGGGCAAGCTCATCATGCAGTACGCCAGCGAGAACATCATCCCGGTGACGCTCGAGCTGGGCGGCAAGAGCCCGAACATCTTCTTCGCGGACATCGCACTGAAGGACGACGACTTCTACGACAAGTCGCTGGAGGGCTTCACCATGTTCGCCCTCAACCAGGGCGAGGTGTGCACGTGCCCGAGCCGCGCGCTGATCCAGTCCTCGATCTACGACAAGTTCATCGTGGACGCGACCGAACGCACCAAGATGGTGATCCAGGGCAACCCCCTCGACACTGAGACCATGATCGGCGCCCAGGCCAGCAAGGAGCAGTTCGACAAGATCCTGAACTACATCCAGATCGGCCAGGACGAGGGCGCCCGGCTGGTCACGGGGGGCGAGGCCGTGGACCTCGGGGACGACCTCTCGGAGGGCTACTACATCGCGCCGACCATCTTCGAGGGCAAGAACTCGATGCGGATCTTCCAGGAGGAGATCTTCGGTCCGGTCGTCTCGGTCACGACGTTCGACGACTACGACGACGCGATGGCCATCGCCAACGACACCATGTACGGCCTCGGTGCCGGTGTGTGGAGCCGCGACATCAACACCGCGTACCGCGCAGGTCGCGACATCGAGGCGGGCCGAGTGTGGACCAACTGTTACCACGCCTACCCCGCGCACGCCGCCTTCGGCGGCTACAAGGGGTCGGGGATCGGGCGTGAGACCCACGCGCAGATGCTCGACCACTACCAGCAGACCAAGAACCTGCTGGTGTCGTACGCCCCGAAGAAGCTGGGCTTCTTCTAGACCGACGACCGCAGAACTGCCCCGCACGGCACAGGTTTGTGACCGTTGTGGGGCAGTTCTGCGTCATAGGGGGAGGTTTACCCGTCTCGGGAATCGGGGACTGTGTGCGTGTGTTGCACCGGATGCGCCCGCGCCGCGGGCCCGAATGGGAGTGACGATGTCGCGATTCAGCAAACCCGACCTGGCGATGATGGTCGTGGCTCTTCTCTACATCCTGTCGCCGGTGGACTTCATCCCCGAGATCCTCACCGGTCCGCTCGGACTGACGGACGACATGGCAGCCGTCGCCGTCATCGCGGCCATCGTGCTGCGGGCGGTGGGCCGTCAGCCGGAGGAGGCCGCCCCGGTGACCGTCCCGGGGACCGTCACCCGCCGCTGATCTCCGGGGGCAGTTGCACGTGCAGGTCGCCCTCGTGGTCGACCCGGATCTCTCCGCTGTCCACCCGGCAGTCCAGGACATGACCGCCGGCCGTGCGGTCGTCGGTGATGAAGTGGAAGTGGTACCCCCCGATGGTGATGCCGTCGCTCTGATCGGGGGCCCGGAAACCGACCAGTGACCCCGTCACGTCTGTGCGCTCCACCTCCACCTCGTCGACGCACGCCTCGGCCAGCGTTGGGAACGGCGGCTCCTGCCGCGACACCGTGCGCATCCGGATCCACCCGAAACGCCCGTCGACGCGGACGGCGCAGAGGTCCGCCTCCGCCGGCGCCAGCCCGTCGATCCGGGCCAGCAGGCCCCGGTGATCGAGCGGGCCGTTCACGGGGGCGGACAGTTCCCCCCGGAAGAACGTGACCATCGCGAACGGGGCCAGCTGCTCGGGCCGGACGGGGGTCGCGGTCCCGTCGCTGTGCAACTGATGGAACTCGCCGTCGACGGCCACCATCTCGCCGTCCAGACAGTCGAAGGTGCCCACCCCGAAGTCGCCGTGGCGGCTGATGTCCCCATAGGAGACCTCGCCGCGGAAGGCGCCGGCCACCAGAGCAGCCGCCGTGGCCACCTGGAACACCTCACCGTCTGCGGCCGCGCGATGGCGGGCGGTCCCGACGGCGAGGTCCCAACATGTTCCGGTCACAGGACATCTCTACCCGGTCCACCGCCCGATCGCGTCCGCTACGGCTGCAGGAGCGCCACGAGTCGGTCGGTGTCGCGGTCGGTCCACCCGCGCGGGGGGATCATCAGCGCCCACGACCGAGCCGGATGGGTGCCGTACACATGACCGTTGGCCGGTGGCACGCCCTGGCTGTCGATCATGTCTCCGGTGAGACCCGCGAACGTGAAGAGGGGCAGCCACGTCAATGTCGGGAGCACGTCCGGTCCCCGCGGCTCCCCCAGCCAGTCCGGCCGCGCCCACAGCAGGTCCGCGGACCACCAGACGACGGGGTCGGTCGCGTTCTGCAGGTACACGGGCCGCGACGGGCCCCAGACGGTGGGCGGCGCCTCCAAGTCCTCCGGGCGGTCGGCCCAGCGGACCACCCGCCCCCGTCCGTAGAGGGGGAGCCACTCCGGGCTGCCCGGCTCGCGGTCATCGGTGAGCCGGCGCCACAGAGCCGTCGCGTTCGGCGGTCCCACGAAGAGTGCGGCCGAGGTGCGCCGGGCGAGCTGGGGCAGATCGGAGAAGGCGGCATCCCCCCCGAAGGCCCCGAGGCTCTCCCCGAACACCACCAGCCGGGGCCGCTGGTCGGGCGGCTCTTCGCGCCACCGCTCATAGACCGCCGTGAAGAGGCTGCGCGCCGCCCGCTGGGCGTTCTCACCGTCCACCAGGAACGAGAGGAAGCTGGGCAGCACCGAGTACTGGGTCGACACCGTGGCCACGTCGCCGTCGTACAGGTACTCCAACGGGAGCACCTCACCCTCGTCGACCGTCCCCGTGCCGGTGCTCGTCCCGATGGCCAGCACCTGACGGTCCCAGGCGGCGAAGGCGTCGAGGTCCCGAACGGCCAGCCGGGCCCGTTCGTCCGGGTCGCTGCTGCTGTCCAGCCCCACGTAGACACGGACGGGCCACCGGGCGGGGCGTCCCGAGAACCCGCTGATGTCGGCCCGGGTCGGCGCGCCGCCGATGAAGTCGCGGCCGTCGTGGCCGAGGCTCTGCCAGGTCACCGCGGAACCGGCGGCCCCCGACACGAGCGGGTCGGTGGGCGGGACCACCCCGTCCGACGTGGCCGCGTTCATGCTGCGGAACACCGGATCCAGGGCGGTCGTCACCAGCAGCGGGAGGCGGAGCAGGGCAGCCGCGCCCACGACGACGACCAGGCAGACGGCCGAGACGGTGGCGGCCGCCGGAGGAACCACGCGGGCGCCGACCGCCGCCAGGCTCCGCGTGAGGCGGCGCAGGCCACGCCCGACCGCCACGAGGAGGAACGCCAGGACCGCGCCCAGCGCGAACACCAGGAAGGGCCAGAGCGGAGGCGGCGGGGCAACGCCCACCAGGGCCGCCAGGGTGACCTGCTGGCGCCAGCCCCACACCGCGGCGACCCCCACCACGACCGCGGCGCCGGCGGCGGTAGCGACCAAGGGCCCCCGGCGCACGCGCCAGCCGGGCTCCCGCCGGATGCGGCGCGCCAGCCAGCCGAGGGCCGCTCCCATCCCGTAACCCGCGGCCGCACAGGCACCGACGAGCAGGCCGGCGACCGCCGCTGACCGCGGCAGCAGCGAGGGGCCGGCGGCGGCGCAGCCGAAGGCGAGGCCCACCACCACGCCGGCGAAGGAGGGACGCCGGATCACCCTCCGATTGTGACCGACGAAGAGAGGCGCCCCACCACCGGTGGAGCGCCTCTCTCGCGAAGCCGGGTGTCAGGCGGTGCCGCCCGACGGGCTCGGCGCGGGCTGGTCGCCGAACTGCGGCGGGGGTCCGCCGCGGAAGGGCGGCCGGCCCATCTCCTCGACACCGGTCACCTGGAACCGGTTGCCGACCTCGACCACCACGAGCCGCCCGTCCTTCTTGACGACGTGAGCCTCGTAGCCGCCCTGCGGGTTCTTCTCGACCCGCACGACGGTGCCGCCGGAGACGCGCCGCTCCGCGGCGGCCGTCACCTTCTTGGCCTTCGCTCCCTGCAGCGGCTTTTCGCCGTGCGGACCGCGCGGGCCACCCATCGGGGGTCCGGTGTGCTCACCGGTGATCGCGAACGAGGAGTCCAGCGTGATGTGGACCAGGGTCCCGTCCGCCTTGCGCACATGCGCCTCGTAACCGTCACCCTCCTCCTCGACGACCGCCACCGTGGCGTCG
>JAPOIY010000042.1 GCA_029978705.1 Actinomycetota bacterium | reverse complement strand
GAGCATGGCCACGTCGATCATCGACGTCTCGTCGACGATCACGACGTCGTGGGGCAGGGGGTTCCTCCCGTTGCGCCGGAACGTCGTGACGTCACCCGGCACCGACTGGAGCAGCCGGTGCAGCGTCGCCGCCTCCATCCGGCCCGCCGGTGCGGAGCCAGCCGCCCTCTGTTCCTCGGCGATGGCCTCCTTCATGCGCGCCGCGGCCTTGCCGGTGGGCGCAGCCAGCGCCACCGATGCCGCCCCCCTGCCGGGCGGGTCGAAGGCGCGCAGAATTCTCGCAATCGTGTACGTCTTGCCGGTGCCGGGCCCGCCGGTGAGGACGGTCAGCCGGTTGGCCAGCACGGTCGCCACCGCTTCCTGCTGCATCTGGTCCAGCGCCGCGTCGCGCACACCTGCGGGGGCACCCGGCACGCCACCGATGCGTCCCAGCAGGTTGTCGGCGATGCGCTGCTCGGCCTGCCAGTACCGCTGCAGGTAGACCCGGTGACCGTCGAGGCACAACGGGGCCTGGCCTCCTCCCGTCACCGGGGACGCCTGCAGAGTGTGCCGCCAGTCGTCGGGATCGGGCCACAACAGGTCGGGGGCATCGCCTTCGACCGGGGGCAGCGCCGCCTCGGGGTCGGTCAGGTCGACCAGCACGGAGCCATTGCCCAGAGCACTCAACGCCAGGCTGACGGCGAGCACGGCCTCGTCGGACTCGTCGCCGGACAGCCGTGCGATGCGCCGACCCACCCGCAGAGCGGCGTCGGGCAGACGTTTCGACTGCAGGACCTCCGCGCTCACGACACACCCCCGTCCCCCGATGCGGCGCCGGTCACCCCGGACAGCAGGTCGGAGACGCGGGTGACCAGGGCGGCACTCGGGCGCCAGGTGAACACCCCCGTGTCCGGTGGGGTGTCCGGACCCACCATGCCGCGCAGGAACAGGTACAGGACACCACCGAGAGACCGCTGCGGGTCGTAGGAAGGGCCGAGCCGCCACCGCAGGTGCCGGTGCAGGGCGACGCAGTACAACAGCGCCTGCAGCGGGTAATGACTGTCCATCATGGCCCGCGCCAACGCGTCTGCGCGGTAGTGGGAGGTGGTCAACACCTCGTCGGAGCCCCACGGCCCCAGCCAGTTGGTCTTGTAGTCGGCCACGAGGTAGGTCGGCCCGTTCGGACTCTCCCAGCGCAGTACTGCGTCGATCTGCCCCGACAGGAATCCCCGCAACCGCAGGTCCCCCGCGAGGTCACCGAGCCGCTCCGGATAGCCGGCCAGCGGGTGCCCCTCCGGCAGGTCGGCCGCCAGCACCTCCGCCAACTGGGCCAAGGTCGTCGCGCCTCCGTCGCTGTGCACGTCCAGCGCGATCTCGAAGTCCAGTTCGGCCGCCCGGTCGGCCTTCCCGAAAGCCGTCAGGTCGGCGTTGCCGACCAGCGGACCCAACGGCGTGGTCACGGTCAGGCGCAGCGCCTCGGCGAGTTGGTCGTCGGCGACGCCGGCGACCCGGAACCGCGCCAATGCGTCGCGGCAGTTGGCCGCCAGGTCCTCGATGCGGTCCCCGTCGGTGACTTCCAGGATGTGGTGGACCATCGTGCCGAAACCGGTGCCGCTGGGCAGGTCCGTCCACGGAGAGATCAAGCCCGCGGTCGGGGCCGACCCCCCGTCCTCCTGCACCAGCGGGTCATCGGGTTCGTCCACGGTGACCCGGTCGGCGAAGGCGGCCTCGTGGGCGGCGCGGGTGATGCTGGAGAACGACCGCCTGCGCCAGTCCCGGTCGAGCTCGCGGGTGAACTGCGCGGCCGCGTACTCCTGCGGCGCCGGTCCGGTGTCCGGCAGCATCACGGCCGCCCCATCGACCACCTGGCAGATGTCGATCTCCGGTGTGGCCCGGGCCCAGTCCTGCCACGCATCCCGCTCATACCCCGGCTCGGGTCGCGCATCACCCGCTGCCGCTGCTCCGAGGATCCGGTGCAGCGAACTGCGTTCGGTGCGGTGCTGGTACTTCAGCCAGGCCCAGTGCCACACCACCCGGTGGGCGGCACGGGTGAGCGCGACGTAGAGCAACCGCATCTCCTCGTCCGCGTCCTCGGCGTCCCCGATCTGCTGGGACTCCTGCAGACCCGCACACGGCTCCCGCACGTCGAGCCGACGGCTCCCGCCGCGGTGGATCCGGGCGAACCGGGAGTCGCGCAGTTGTCTGCCATCCCACGCGAACGGGACGAAGACGATGGGGAACTGAAGACCCTTGGCGGCATGCACAGTCATCACCACGACGGCTGGGGCGTCGCTCTCGCGGTGCTGCGGGTTCTCCCTCGTCGGTGCCCCCATCTGGGCAGCGAGCCAGTCCGCGAGGGCCGATACCGACATGCCGCTGCTGCGTTGCTGCGCGCCGAGGATCTCCGCGACGTGGCGCAGGTCCGCCAGCCGCCGATCGTCCCCGACCGCACACATCGCCGTCTCGTCCGCCAGGACCGCTCCCGCCAGGGACGGGAAGCCCGCCCGGTCGACCAGTTCCCGCAGCTGCCGCAGCCGGGCGCCGTACTCCTCTGCGAAGCCGTCGGGATCGGCGCCCAACTGCGCGGGGCTGCCACCGAGCAGCGCCAGAGCCGCGGCAGTGCCGCGCGCCGGGTAACCCGGGTCGGCCAGGGCCCGCAGCAGGGCCAGCCAGTCCCGCGCCGCCGCCGACTTCACGACTGAGTCGCTGCTGGTCTCCCGGCATGGCACCCCCCGGGCGCGTAGGGCTTGCGCCACGAGGTGGCCCTCCCCACCTGTGCGCGTGAGAACGGCGACGTGCGACGCCTCGATCGGGCGCATCCGGCCGTCCTGCTCCACCTGCCAGCCGGACTGCAACGTGGCCACGATCTGGTCGGCGGTGTCGTCCGCCACGGCCGCGCGCAGATCGTCCACTCTGCCGTCGCGGTCGAGGACCCGCCCACAGAACGCGGCTACCCCCTCCCCCGTCGCCGTCCGCAACCGGGGGGTGTGGTGGACCTCCATCGGCTCCCCGCCGATCGGGGGGTCGACGCTCAGGTGGGTCGTCCCGAACAGAAGGTTGACCCCGGCGACGACGCCGGGGTCGCTGCGGTAGTTGGTGGCCAGTGTGCGGGTCGCCGCGGCAGCCTGGGCTGCCGTGTTGTACGTGTTCACGTCCCCGCCGCGGAAGGCGTAGATGGCCTGTTTCGGATCGCCGATGAGCACGAGCCGCGAGTGACCGTGGAAGAGTTCCTGCAACACGGCCCACTGCGCTTCGTCGGTGTCCTGGAACTCGTCGACGAGGACCACCGGGAAGCGGCGGCGCAGCACCTCGGCGGCCTGGGCGGCGGCCGGGGAGTCCTCGAGCACCTGTCGGAGGCGCAGGATCTGGTCGTCATAGCTGACCAGGCCGTCCCCCCGCCGGATCGACTCGGCGCGCGTCCGCGCTGCCTGCGCGAAGCGCTGCGCGAGGCCGGGGTCCGAACCGGGATCCGGCAGTCCGGTGACGTCCAGGTCCGACTGGCCGTCCGCGACCGCGCTCTGGGCGCGGGCGGTGGCGGCTGTCGGGGTGAGGCCGAACGCAGGGTCCGCAGCGAGGTTCACGAACGTGTCGACCGCCGCGGTGTTCGCCAACGCCGTGACGTCTTCCAGCAGGCTTTCGCCGGGGTCCTTCTCGCCGAGAACGCCGAGGTGCTGCATCGCCCGGGAGCAGAACACATGGACCGTGGAGATCGAGGTGGCGTCGAAGTTCATCAGCGCATCCCGTAGCCGAGCGCGCTGCGGAGCGTGGGGAAGCGCCACGAGGTGTCTGTCCACATCGTCCAGCGGATCGGCCGTTCCGTCGAGAACGTCCAGCGTGTGCGCCAGCCGCCGCCGGATACGTTCCCGCAGCTCCGCGGTTGCCCCCCTCGTGAACGTGACGATCAGCAGGTCCTGGGCAGCCACTCCTTCTTCGGCGATCAGGCGCACGGCCAGGGCGGCGATGGTGTGGGTCTTCCCGGTGCCCGCGCTGGCCTCCAGCAACAGGGTGTGGGGCGCCGGCGGCAGCGTTCCGGTGGGCTCGAAGGGAGTCTTCACGGGCGCTCTCCGAACACGAAGGTCGCCACCTGTTCGAAGAACGAGGCTGCGGGGAGCAGTCCGCCGACCGTCATCGGCGGGACGGCGATGAGAGTGTCGAAGTCCGAGCCCCACACCATCCGGTTCTCCGGCTGGGACCCCTCCCCGCGGGAGTTGTACCCGTCGCGCCACTCCTTCGCCGCCGCCCGGAGTCCCTTAGGCGAGTCCGGCAGTTCCGCCGCGAAGGCGGCGCTGCTCTGGGGCGCGAACGGCAGTGGCCGCGTCAGACCCAGTCGCCGCAGATAGGCGAGCCCGCGCAGCCACTGCATGGCGGCCCCGGGTTCGGCCGGCTGCTCACACTTGATCTCCGGCTTGCGGTCCCCCTTGCGGATCAAGCGACCGCGTACGGGAATCCCGGACGCCGCCAATGCCGCCAACCGGATCCGCAGTGCCAGCAGGTGGTCGGCCTTGAGCCTGCTGTAGGAGACATCGACCAGATGTCCGGTCGCTGGGTAGGGAAGCGCACCGGTCAACAACGTTGCACCGTCGGAGTCCAAGGGCAGACGGAGGCTCAGGTACTCCGTCTCGCCGGCCGCGAACTGGTCCGCGGCCGTCCGCAGTCCTGCCGCCGTCTCCGTCACCTCGGTCCACACCGAACCGGCGCGGACGACAGGCAGCGACCCGCGGGCATTCGCGGCCCGATGGATCTCATCGATGGGCCGACCACCCAGGAGCAGGTCCTCTCCGAGCGTCCACTTCTCCAGGGGCGTCAGGTCGATCGGCACCTCCAGGTCGTCGGCCTCCTCATCGCCCTCCACGGGCAGCCCCAGCTCGCGCAGGAAGGCCTTCGCCGGGTTCTTCCAGAAGCGGAGCAGATCGTCGAGGCTGACGTCTCCGTCCACCGGCGCCAGTCGCACATCGCGCAGCAGATCCGGCTGCGTCCTACCCCGCGACGCCACGGCCGCAGCTGCCCGGTCGAAACTGACCGACCCCCCCGCCGTCGCGTCCGGGACGAAGTTCTGCGGATCGTGTGGGACCAGCGGATGGTGGTGCCTGGCTCCTTTCCCCACGACATCGAGGAGTTCGGCCAGGGGGGCCGCCGGGGGCCGGGCGTGGCCGGAGACCGGGTCGCGCGACGTGTAGGTGATGACGAGGTGCTGCTGGGCGGCGCAGATGGCATCCAGGAAGAGTTGGCGGTCCTCCGCTCGCGGATCCCGCTCGCCGGGCTGCGGGTCGAAGGCCAGCAGGTCGTTGCCGCCCCACGTGTCGCTGCGCGGAAACGCGTCATCGTCCATCCCGACCAGGCAGATGACCCGGAACGGGATGTTGCGCATGGGCCGCATCGCCACCACGTCCACCCCGCCGGCGAGCAGGCGGGGCCGCGGCCCGTACCGGGACAGTTCGTCGGCGAGCAGCGACCTGACCTCGTCCAACCCGATCAGGCTGTCCCCGGCCAGGGCATCGGACACGACGGCCAACGCCGCCGGCAACCGCCACCGCGCCTCTCCCCCGACCAGGGGCTCCACCCAGCCGGAGATCGCCTCGGCCCACTCCCGGGCGGGGTGGGAGGTCTGGGCGAACTGCCACGCCTCGTGCAGAGCGGTCACGACGAGGTCGAGCGCCGCCACCAGTCGTAGATAGTCATCCCCGGCGCGCTCGACCGGGGCGACACCGTTCATGAGACCGGGCTGGCGGCCGTCGCCGGCGAGCCCGGCGGCCAGCCGGTCGATCCCCATCTGCCACGTGTTGGCGGACCCGATGTCGACCCCCACGGTGGTCCGGTGGTGCGCCCCGAGGCCCCACCGCACATTGGCGGACCGTACGAGCCGCTCCAGGCGGCTCCGGTCGTCAGCGTCCAACTCGAACCGTTCGGCAACCGGCGGGGACCCGAACAGGTCCAGCACTTCAGAGCGGGTCATCCGCCCAGCGAGCAGGGCGACGAAGCTCTGGGCCAACTGCAACGCCGGGTTGTCGATCCGGGCGACCCGGTCGGCCACCGACACTCGCAGGTCCCGCGTCGGCCCGGCGAGGGGGGCGGCGGTCGTGCCGAAGACCTGGGCGATCAGCGGGGCGTACACGTCGAGGTCGGTGCACATCACGAGCACATCGCGTGCCTGCAACGTCTCGTCCCGTTGCAGCAGACCCAGCACCTGGTCGCGCAGCACCTCCACCTGGCGCAGTGCCCCAGCGCAGCCGTGCACGGTGAGGGAGTCGTCGCCCGCCTCGGGGGGTGCCAACTCGCGGTCCTCGGCGATCGAAGCCTGGAGGCGCCGCAGCAGCGGGCCGCCCGGCACGGGGTAGTCCGGCAGTCGGTCCCGGAGAGGCTCCATGGCCTCGAGGGTGCGCAGGGCGAACGCCTCCTCCTGGCCGAGGGCCGCCACGAGGTCGCTGGCGCCGGGGGGTCCGGGTTCGGCCCGGGCGGGAGAGTGTTCGACCATGAGGACGGCGACGTCACGGTCACGCGCCAACGCCTCCAGGAACTGGCGTTCCAGGGTGCCGTACCGCGTCACCCCGAAGACCGCGAGCCGCGGGGGCAGCGCGGCATCGCCGATGCCGTCCTCCAGCAGTTCGCGCACCCGCAGCGGCCAAGGAGCCGTGCCGGTCCGCTCCAGCACGTGTCGGAAGACCTGGGACTGCCACCAGAACTGAGCCGGGCTGCCGTCCGTGTCGTCCGCCGCCCAGGCGAGCAGTAGTTCCGGACGCTGGTTGGCGTAGTTGTGCAGCAGCGCGGCGACCTCACGCGCCACCCCCATGCGCCGGGCGCCGCGGGTCCCGGCGCGCAGGTGATGACGCAGACCCAGGAGCCGCTCGTCGTCGCGCAGCAGCAGATCATCGACGGCGGCGAGGCAGTGCCACTGCAGCGCTGCCGGCGCCCACGGGTCGTCGTCGGGCATGGCCTCCGCCAGCACGGACGCCATGAGTTCCTGGGGCTGCCGGAAGTCCACGGCCGCGCACACCCCGTCCTGCGCGGCAGCCTCCGACACCCCGAGCCGCCGGGCCAGGAACCGCGTGACGTAGCGCTCCATCCCGGGAGTGGGCACCAGGACGAGTTCACGCGCGAACGGGTCCTCCGGCGCCGTCGCGAACCACTCCGCCAGCCACTCGGCCAGCGCGTCGCTCGACCACGCCGTGATCAGTCTCAGCATTGCGCCCCGTCCGTCGCGCCCACTCTAGGACGCCGTTCCGACAGGGCGGGCGACTGTCGAACGTATGTTCTAGAGTGACTCTATCGACGGGACCAAGGGTTCCCACGACCACCGGGGGGTGGGAGATGCGCGACAAGCCGGATCAGGACACGACGGCCACCGCGGGCGGCCATGATGCTTTGGGGCCGGGCCCCACGCCAGGCCAGACCATCGATTCCGCTGAGGCGGCGGTAGCCCACCTACTCGCCGGTGCCACGAACGCGTCGCACACTGCCCGGCAGGCGGCGGCCGCCGTGGCGCAGTTGGTCGACCGCCCGGTGACGGGCGAGTTGGGTGCGGCGGCGGTGCTGGCCGATGACCTGGTGGTTCTGGGTCGGGCCACCCAGATCCTCGCCACCGAGGTCGCCCGGCGGGCCCATGCGGCGAACGTCCAGGACGTGACCGCCGCCGGCGTGCGGCCGACTCTGAGCCGCCAGGGCTGGACCCCGGCAGCGGTCTCTCGCTGCCTGCGTGTCGGGGCCTTCCTCGCCCGGTACCCGCAACTCGCCGCCCTCCTGCGGTCCGGGTGCGTGACCGCCGACGGTGTGCTGACGATCGATCACGCCACGCGTCGGCTCGACGCCAGCCAACGCGACCGCGTCGTGGCCTGGATCGTCTCGTGGGCCCCCCGGTTGGACCCCGCCGGACTGAAAGTCGCGGTGGCAGCGGCGGTGGAGCGGCTACGTCCCGAGGACGCCCAGCAGCGGGAGCAGGACGCACACGACGAGCGCTACCTGGCGTTCACCCGGTTCCGGGGCTCGGTGCTACTCGAAGGACGGCTGCCCTCACTGGAGGGTGAAGCCTTCGCCGCCGCGGTCGCGGCCTACGCGGAGCGCCTTCGGGCCGAAGGAGACGGGCTGACCACCGGCCAGCGCGCCGCCGACGCCGTGACCGCGATGACGGCCGACCTCACCGCCGGCGGCAAAGTCCCCACCCGCAACGGAGCCCCAGCCCATGTCTCTGTCGTCGTCCCGCTGGCGGAGGCCGACCGGATCGCGGCAGGGCAGCCCCGGAGGCCGTTGCCCCTGCCAGACCTCGGCGCCCACCTCCCGGACCACGTCACCGGTCATCCCGACCACGACCAGTCGGAGGCCGGTCGCGTGAGCGACGGCATGGGACTGTCCGGTGCGGCCGTGGTTGCCGGAGTCGACACCCTGGGGGATGCGGCCGCGCGGTTCCTGCTGTGCTGCGCGGACGTGTCGGGCGCGCTCGTGGACACCTCGTCCACGCTCGGGGGCATGCTGGGCGCAGCTCCGCTCGAGCCCCTCGCGGTTGGCCGCGCCAGCCGCCTGGCCACGCCCGCCCAACGCCGAGCCCTGGCGCTCCGCGACGGCGGCTGTGTCATCCCGGGGTGCGACGTGGTCGCCGCTGCCTGCCAGACCCACCACGTCACCGACTGGGCCGCCGGTGGCGTCACCGACACCGACTCGCTGGCCCTGCTGTGCTGGGGACACCACCGACAGGTCGATCTCGGACGTTGGGTCCTGTCCCGAACAACGCAGCCAGGGCAGCCCTATTGGACGGTCACTCCGACCCCGCGGTCCGCCTGGCGGCGACGAACCTGAGTCCCGCCGGTTGCGGCCTGCCGTGCCCGGACTCAGCCACACTCCGGCGGGGGACCTGGACAGAAACCCGCCTCCCGGCTCGCCGACACCAGTAGCGTGACGGGATGAGCCAGACCGCTCCTGCGTCACAGCCGGCGCACCCGGGGTACGCCAAACTCGCCCGCCGCTTCGCCATCGCGTTCCTCTCCGTCATGCTGTCGCTGATCACCGTCGCCATCCTGATGCTGTTGACCTCGGAGCCGGCCGCCGCCAGCTGGGCGCCGGTCGCGGGCATCATCGGACTCGCGGGCACCGCCGCCGGCGGGTGGCGGGTCGGGGTGCTCGCAGTCGCTTTCGCCACGGTCATGGCGCCCATCTGCATCGTCGCCGGCCAGTCACCCTTCTGGGGCGCGCTCGTCATGGCATTCATGTGCATCATCACCGGGGCCAGTTCCCGCGTCGGCCTGCACCGCGTCTTCCTGCTCGTCCCGGTGTTCATGGCCTGGATGATCCTGTCCCCGCCGGTGTGGGGGCCCGACCACGTCGTGGACCGCACGAACCCGACCTACCTGATCGGCATGGCCTTCATCTTCCTGGTCGGCGGTCTGGTCCCGGCCCTGGTGGCGATGCCCATGCTCCAGCGGGCGCAGATCCCGTCGCCCCAACCGCACCCGCGGCGGGATTCGCTGCCGTACACCATCACCATCACCATCCTGACGTCGGTGGCGACGTTCGTGCTCGTGCAGGACACCCCCAACACGACGGGGGCATGGCTGATCGCCACCATCCTGATCCTTACCCAGGTCGGGAACGTGGGGACCGTGAAGATGACCTTGCAGCGCATCATCGGAACCGTCCTGGGCGTCGCCGTCGTCTTCGTGGTGGTCGCCATCGTGCAGAGCGACCAGTCCGTGGCTTACTACCCGCTGGGCCAACTGCTGCTCCTCTACGGCTGCGCCTTCCTGCTGCTGCTGTTCGCCATCGTCGCCAAGTTCGGGCCCCACTACTGGCTGTACTTCTCCCTGATGACTCCGACCGTCATCATCTTCACCACGCCGTCCGTCAGCGACGTGGGCAGCCTGGCCGAAGAGCGCGCCGCCTACAACGGGATCGGCGTGGCCCTCGTCCTGTTGAGCATGGTGATCACGATGGGCTTCACCCGCTGGGAGAACGCGCGCGGCAACGGGCCCACCCAGGACGTCCCGAGGGTGGCCGGCGACGACCCCGTAGCCGCCCCGACGCCGGCCTGAGCGGCGCCGGCGTCACGAGCCGGGTGCGGCGTCGTCCCCGTGCACGGCGACCGCCCAGATGACCAGCACGTCCAAGGCCATCACCACCAGCGCCCACCAGACGTTCACGGCCAGGAAGGCGAAGGCCCCGACCATGCTCAGTCCCGCGACCAGCAGCACCACCGCCCGCGAGACACCGTTGCCCGTCAGCAGCGCCGCGCCCGCCACGACGAGGACCAGTCCCCACACAAGGTGCAGCGCACCCCACGTGCTCAGGTCGAACACGACCACGGCGTCGGGTGTCCAGGCCACCCAGCCGCCGTTGAACATCGCGGTGAGTCCCAGCACGACGTGCATCACGCCGGCCGTGATCACGATGACGGACGCGAACAGGATCCACCCGGAGAGCCGGTGCTCGGTCACCGGTGCGGGGGTTCGTTGGGCGGTATGTGGACTGGCCATGACTGCCTCCCTCGTCGACGAAGCGGCGAACGCCGTTTCCTCTACATGGCACTCCCGCACTCAGCCCCGGTGACACTGTGGGTGCCCCTCTCGGATGCGGGCTGCCCCACGTGACCGAAACGCCCCCTTCCCCCGGCTGGCCCGACCCAGAACTATCGACGTGGGGACGCCCCCGGTTGCCGAATGGGGGGAGCAGCCGGTGGCGTCAGGCGGACCCGCGGCCGTCCCGGCGCTCGACCCAAGCCCCGTCGATCCCGAGCGTCCGCGACGCGCTGCGGGCCGCCACCCGGGGACATGCCAGTGCCTACGGAGACACGACAGGGGGTGCCATGGCCTGGTTCGGAGGACGGTCACGCACCGGCCGGGAGCCGCCGCAGGCGCCGGGTCAGCCCGAGGTCGAACGAGCCACCTCAGGAACTCCACTGCACCTCGCCGTCGTCCTCGTGGGACGCGAAGGCCTGCCGGTCAGTGATGTCCTGCACCTCACCTGGGACCAAGTGGACCTTCCCAGTGGCACGCTGCTGAGCAGCACGGGAGTGAGCGACCTGGCGGAGCCGGTAGCCGAGCTCCTGCACGCGGCGGCCCGGCGACAGCGGCGACAGCGCCGCGTGCTCGGCACCCACACCCGCCGGGACTACGTGATCGTCGACGATGAAGGCAGCCCCTACAGCCAGTTGGGGGCGGATCGCGCCATCAGCCGGCTGTGCGAGCGGGCGGGGCTGCCGGCTGTCTCACTGGCCAGCACCCGGGCGCCCCTGTCGTAGCGGTGGCACACTGGATCCGTGCGCAGTTCCGGCGAGTTGTGGGACGAGGTCGACGGCGATCTGTATGACGTCCTGTCCCTTCCGCGGGGCGCCTCGGACGCCGAAGTGCAGCGCGCCTGGCGGCGTACCGCGCGGGTGGCCCATCCCGACGCCGGGGGCGACGTGCATCGGTTCCGCGCCGTACACGTGGCGTTCCTGGTGCTGTCCGACCCGCGGGCCCGGGCGCGCTACGACGCCCGGTACCGGGACCCTCCGCCCAGCCCCGCTCCGCGACAGCCACTGCCGGTTCGATTCCTGGTCAGTCTGGCCCTCGTGGTGCTGGGCTGCGTGACGCTGTCCTACCTGTGGCCCGCGTTCACGCTGGTCACCGGCGTCGCGGTGGGCGCCTTCGTCCTGATCCGGTACTACCGGCACTGGCAGAACGGCCCCCTGCCCTGACTCACGTGAGCGACGCGTCGTAGATGCTCTGGATCGACGTATCGAGGGTGTCGTTGAACTGCGCATCGGTCTGACTCACGGACAGCCCCTCCGTCAGCGCGCGCGAGAAGCTGGCCACCATGCCGTGGTTCTGGCGTAGGAGGTCGTCGGCCTCAGCGCGCGAGTACCCGCCGGACAGGGCGACGACCCGCAGCACCCGCGGATGGGCGATGAGGTCGGCGTAGAAGTCGGGGACACTGGGCAGCGTCAGTTTGAGCATGATGTGCTCGGAGTCGGGCAACGAATCCACCCATTCGGTGATCTGCGTGCGGAGCAGTTCTTCGGCCTGCGCCTTGGTCGGACTGTGGATGTCCACCTCCGGCTCCACGATCGGCACGAGTCCCGCGTCGATGATCGTGCGGGCGACCTCGAACTGCTGGTCGACGACCTCCGCGATCCCGACGGGGTTCCCCTCCTTGATCACCGAACGCATCTTCGTGCCGAACACGCCCTTGTTCGTGGCCCGCGCGAGCGTCTCCTCCAGACCGTCGATGGGCTTCATCACCTGGACCCCGTCGGCTTCGTCCGCGAGGCCCTTGTCGACCTTCAGGAACGGGACGATGTTCTTCTTGTCCCACAGGTACGCAGCACTGCCCATGCCCTCGATGTCGCGGTCCATCGTCTGCTCGAACAGGATGGACCCGAGGATGCGCTCGCCGGTGAACGCGGGACTCGTGATGATGCGGGTCCTCATCTGGTGGATGAGGTCGAACATCTGCTCCTCGTTGCCGTACTGGTCGTCGGACACGCCGTAGAGCCGTAGCGCCTTGGGGGTGCTACCCCCGCTCTGGTCCAGAGCCGCGATGAAGCCCCGCCCATTGCGCATCTTGTCGAACATCTCGCCGTTCATGGACCCTCCGCGGTCGTGCACCTGTCGTCGGTGCCAACCTAGCCCGCGGCACCGGCACCCGGAAGAGGCTGCCGATCTTCCCGGCGACCCGGCGTTCTCACTATCATCCGGGCATGACAGACCACGGATCCGACAGCAACCCCTGGGCGTCGGGCAGCAACTCGGAAGCCTTCGACCTCGACCGGGCGCACGTCTTCCACTCCTGGAGCGCGCAGGCGGGGCTGCGGCCGAAGGTGTTCGCCTCGGGGTCGGGCAGCCGGGTCTGGGACTTCGACGGCAACACGTTCCTGGACTTCTCCAGCCAGCTGGTCAACACCAACATCGGTCATCAGCACCCGGCGGTGGTGGCGGCCATCCAGGGCCAGGCAGCCGTCCAGGCCACCCTGGCCCCCCAGCATGCGTCGCTGGTGCGGGGGCGCGCCGCCAAAGCCATCACCGACCTGGCGTCGCCCGCGCACAACAAGGTCTTCTTCACCAACGGTGGCGCGGACGCCGCCGAGAACGCGATCCGGATGGCGCGCCTGCACACCCACAAGCACAAGGTGCTCAGCTTCTACCGCAGCTATCACGGCAACACCGGCGCGGCCATCACAGCCACGGGTGACCCCCGCCGCTGGCCCAACGAGTACGCCTACGGCCACGTGCACTTCTTCGGCCCCTATCTGTACCGATCGTCGTTCTGGGCGACGTCCCCGGAGGAGGAGAGCGAGCGCGCGCTGCAGCACCTCGAGGACGTCATCCGGTTCGAAGGTCCCGACACCATCGGGGCTGTGCTCATCGAGACCGTGGTGGGAACGGCCGGCATCCTCGTCCCCCCGCCGGGATACCTCGCCGGCGTGCGGGCACTGTGCGACAAGTACGGCATCGTCTACATCGCCGACGAGGTGATGGCCGGGTTCGGCCGCACCGGGGCGTGGCTGGCAGTCGACCACTGGGACGTCACCCCCGACCTCATCATCTTCGCCAAGGGCAGCAACTCCGGCTACGTCCCCCTGGGCGGGGTGATCATCAGCGACGAGATCGCCGCGACGTTCGACGAACGCGTCTTCCCCGGCGGCCTCACCTACAGCGGGCATCCGCTGGCCTGCGCCTCGGCTCTCGCCACGCTGGAGGCGATGAGAAGTGAGGGCATCGTCGACAACGCGCGCGACATCGGCGACACCGTGATCGGTCCGGTGCTGCGCGAGATGCAGGACCGCCATCCCGTCATCGGGGAGGTCCGCGGGCTGGGTGTGTTCTGGGCGCTCGACCTGGTCAGCGACCGGGCGACCCGGGAGCCGCTCGCCCCCTACGGCGGCACGAGTGAAGCGATGGCCGCGCTCACCGCCGGGTGCGTGTCCCGCGGCCTGCTGCCCTTCGTCAACTTCAACCGGCTGCACGTCGTGCCGCCGTGCGTCGTCACCGAGGCCGAGGCCCGGGAGGGTTTGGCCATCCTCGACGAGGCGCTGACCGAAACGGATCGGTTCTACACCGGCACCTGACCGGACGGCTAGGGTCGGGGCGGCGTCACTGAGAGGGAGACCATGTCGACCACCGCCCCGCAGTCTCTGGAGATCAACCCCCAGCGCATGGGGGCCGTGATCGCGCTTGCCGTGGGACTCGGCATCGGGGGTGCGGTGGTCGGGTCCGTGTTCCTAGCCGTGCTCAACATCCTGCAGGAGTGGGTCTGGCAGGACCTGCCGTCGCGGTTCTCCCCCGACATGAACGACTGGTGGTACCTGCTGCTGTGGGCTCTGGTGGCGGCCGCCATCGTGGCCGTGGCTCAGCGGCTGCCCGGGCACACGGGGGCCGCCCCCCTGACCGGCCTGCACTTCGACAACGGCCCCAAGCAGATCGCCAGCGTGGCGCTGGCCGCGATGGCCACCCTGGCGCTGGCCATCCCCCTGGGCCCGGAGGCCCCCCTGATCGCCTGCGGCACCGCCCTGGGTGGCCTCGTGGCCCACAAGGCCGGCGCGGACACCCGTCAGCTCGCCATGCTGCTCGGCGGCGCCGCGGCCATCGGCGCGATCCTCGGCAACCCCTTCATCACGGCTGTTCTCTTCCTCGAGTTCGCCGCCATGGGGCGCCTGCCCCTCGCGGCCCTGACCCCCATCTACGTGTCCCTGTCGGCCGGGTACCTGGTCATGACCGGACTGGGCCCCTACACCGGACTGGGCACCCACAGCCTGTCCGTCGCCGGACTGCCGCCCTTGGACCGGCTGCCGCTGCTCAGCATCGTGCTGTCCATCGTCGTGGCAGTCCTCGCCGCCGTCATCACCCTCGGCGCCCGTGCCATCGGGTGGCAGGCCTGGCGCCGGGCCCGCAGTCATCCGGTGCCCGTCCTGTTCCTCGGCGCGGCCCTGATCGTCGCCGTGGCCCTGATGACCATGCGCCTGTCGGGGCTGCCACTCGAGACGGTCCTGTTCGACGGCGAGGGCGGCATCCCCGACCTCATCGCCTCCCAGTCCGCCGGCGCCGTGGCGATCGCCACCCTCGGCCGGATGATCGTCTACGGCATCGCCCTCGGCGCCGGGTTCCGCGGTGGCCCGATCTTCCCGTCCGTGGCCATGGGCGTCGGCGTGGGAGCGGCAGTGGCGTTGCTCGTGGATCCGGCCCTGCAGACCCCGTTGATCGTGGCGGGGATCGCTGCGTGTGTGGCCGCCTCCCTGAAACTGACGTTCAGCGCCGGCCTGATCGCCCTCCTGATCACCTCCAGCGCCGGGGTGGTGACCGCGCCCGTGGCCATCATCGGCGCGATCGTGGGCCTGCTGGTGCGGGTGATCCACGACAAGAAGTGGCCACCCCCCGCCGGCCCCGGGTCCGCAGAGGAAACGGCGGTAGCGTGACTTCCATGGCCGACACCGATACGACCGCCGAGACCGCCGCCGGGCCCGTGCCCGGGTTCCTCGCCGTCCCGGACGGCACCGGCCCGTGGCCGGGGGTCGTCGTGATCCACGAAGCGTTCGGCCTCACCGACGACATCCGGGCCATCACCCGCCGGTTCACCGCGGCCGGGTACCTGGGCTTCGCCCCCGATCTCCTGGCGGGCGGCAACCGGATCGCGTGCCTGGTCCGAGTGGCGCGCAGCATGAGCAGCGGCACCGGCGCCCCCGCCGAGCAGATCCTCGGTGTCCGCGACTGGCTGGCGCAGCGGTCGGACTGCACCGGGCGCGTCGGCATCGCCGGGTTCTGTCTGGGGGGCGGCTTCGCGATCGTGCTGGCCAACCGCGGTTTCCAGGCGTCGGCCGCCCAGTACGGGCGGCTGCCCAAGAACCTCCAGGCGGCCGTGGCGGGCAGTTGCCCCCTGGTGGCGTCCTACGGCGGCCGAGACCGCACCCTGTCGGGGGCGGCCGACACGTTGGCGGGGGCCCTGGACCAGGCCGGCGTGCGTCACGACGTGAAGGAGTACCCCGACGCCGGGCACTCCTTCATGAACAACTCCCAGGCCCCCTGGTGGGCCAAGCCGTTCAGCACGGGGATGCACGCGGGCTACGTCGACACCGCCGCGCAAGACGCCTGGGACCGCATTCTGGCCATGTTCGCCGACACCTTGCAGGAACCGGCGTAGCGCGCGCGTAGTCTTACGGTTCCGGGTCATCACCTGAAGGGAACCCCATGACGCTCCGTACCCCGCTCGTCCTGTCCGCGGCGGCCCTCCTCGCCGTAGCGACCGTGACGGGCTGCAGCTCATCCACCACCACCGGGACCAGCAGCAGCCCGGCGGCGAGCGCCTCCCCCGCCGACACGACGCCCAACAACATCGAGGACAAGAGCGCCGAGCAGATCCTCAAGGCGGCCCAGACGGCTGCCGGCGAGGCCAGCAGCGTGCACGTGGTCGTGGAGCAGGACAGCAACGGCACCACCGTGCGCACCGACATCACGCTCAGCGAGAACGGGTCCACCGGTACCCTTGGCCAGCCCGACGGACAGGGCGTGGAGGTCATCGGCACCCCCGACGCGATCTACGTCAAGGGCGGCGCGTTCGCGCAGCAGCTCGGAGCTCCCGCCGACCAGGTCGAGGGCAAGTGGATCTCGATCCCCAAGGACAACCCGGTCTCGCAGAGTTTCGCCGGGCTCGGGTCGGTCCAGGACTTCGTCAAGAACGTCCTCGCCACCCCCAAGGGCCTGAAGAAACTCCCCGTGAAGGACGTCGGCGGAGTCCCCGCCGTGGGGCTGGACAGCGCGCAGGGCGCTCTGTGGATCTCCACTCAGGGCGAGCCGCTGCCGCTGGAGGTCACGGCCCCCGAGGGCCAGTCCGGCAAGATGACGCTGTCCGACTGGAACGCGCCGGTGACGATCACCCCGCCGCCGCAGGACGAGGTCGTCGACATCACCAGCCTGCAGAGCGCGGCCCCCACGGCCCCCGCGCCCTCGCCGGCCGCGTCGTAGGGCGTCAGTCCAGATACCGGGTCATGGCGGCCGCCACGGCGGCCGCCTCATCCCGGACCGCGGCCACCTGCGGGGCCCGGCACTCCTCCGCCTTCGCGGACTGTTCCACGACAGCGCACAGGTCGGACATATGCACCGCGCCGAGCATGGCGGACGCCGACTTCAGGCTGTGCGCGGTCTCCGTGACGCCGTGCTGGTCGCCGGCGTCGTAGGAGCGGGTGAGCGCGGTGAGCCGGACCGGGAGTTCCTCCAGGTAGGTCCGCACCGTCTCGCGGACGAGGTCGTCGTCGCCGATGTCCTCGGCGAGGGCGGCCAGGACGTCCCGATCGAGGGAAGGCGACCGGCCGCCGGGGTCGGCGACCCCGGCCACGGCCGTCAAGCATGCATGCAGGTCGGGGATCGTCATCGGTTTGGTCAGGGTCGCGTCGAATCCCGACGTCAGCACCATCTGAGGGTCGGTCCACCCGCTGGAGCCCGTCATCGCCACCACCGGCATCCGGTCCGACTCGTCCTCGCCGCGCCGGCGGCGCACGAGTCCCGTGGTCTCCACCCCGTCGAGTCCGGGCAGGTGGATGTCCATCAGGACGGCGTCGAAGGCTCCGTCGCCGATCTGCTGCAACGCAGCCACGCCGTCCGCGACCGCCGTGCACTCCACACCCAGCACTTCCAGCATCCGGGCGATGAGAACGCGGTTGGTGCTGTCGTCCTCCACCAGCAACACCCGCAGCCCCGGGGGCAGCGGCGGAAGGTCGAGCCGGACCTCCCCCGCCACCGGCACCCCGAGCACGGCAGCGCACAACTCCGCCTCCCCGACGGGGGTGGACAGCACCCCCGGCTGCCCCGGCGGGATCCGGAACGGCTCCATCGGGACCAGGCCCACCGTGCGTTCCGCGTCACCGGCCTCGGGGACGGGCAGATCGCCCACGATCACGACGGCCGCGTCGACCGGACGGTCGGGCGCGGTCACGACCTCGGCGCCCGCGCGCCGCAGCATCAGGCTCACCGCCGCCGCAGCCAGCGCCCCCCCGAACACCGTCACCCGTCGGCCCTGCAGCGGCCCCTCGACCGGCTGACCCCGCTCCGGGACGACCAACGGCAGCCGCAGTTCGAAGGCCGATCCGTCGGGTCCGGTGTGCGCCACGTGCAGGGACCCCCCCATGACCGCCGCCAGTTTGGACGCGATCGCCAGTCCCAGACCGGCCCCCTTCGCCCGGGTCCGCTCCTCGGAATCGCGCACGAAGGCGCGGAAGATCTCCGCAGGCTCCTGATCCCCCAACCCCGGGCCGGTGTCCCGGCAGACGATCACCAACTCCGCGTCGGCGACGGTCGCTGTCAGCGTCACCACACCGGTGGGGGTGAACTTCACGGCGTTCGACACGAGGTTCACCAGGATCTGCCGCACCCGTCCGGCGTCGAGGTCCAGCCACGTCGGCACCGCGGGATCGACCCCGGACAGCAGAAGCAGCCCCTTGGCCCGGGCCAGCGGGCCGACCATGTGGCACACCGAGTCCAGGAGGCGGTCCGGCCGGGTCGCCGCGGGCTCGACCTGCAGCAACCCGGCGTCGGCGCGGGCGGCGTCGAGGAAGTCGTCCAGCATGGTCGTGAGGCTGGCCGCGGACTGCCGCACACTGTCGACGATCTGGCGGGTCCGCGTGTCGATCTGCTGACGTTGCAGGAGTTCCACCAGCCCGACGATGCCCGTGACGGGGGTCCGCACGTCGTGACTGATGGCGGACAGCAGTTCGGCGTTCTGCCGGGCCGACTCCTCGGCGGTCGCCCGCAGGCGTTCCCACTCGGTGACGTCGCGGTACACCCAGGCGATCTCACGGGTGCCGTCCGGGTGGGTGACGGGCAGGAAGTCCCGTTCGAGGAGGCGACCGTCGGTGAGCACGATGCGCTCCGCCGTCACGGTCCGCCAGTCGGCGATCAGGTCGTCGACCCGCGCCAGGAACGGCTCGACGTCGCCCAGCAGGGGCTCCAGGGACCGGGCCGCGGCCACGCAGTCCCCCCCGGTGAGTGCCTGCGGGGGCGCCGGAATGCCGAACATGTCGCAGAAGGCCTGGTTGGTGCGTGCGACCGTCCGCTCCGGGGTCTCCATGAGGACGGCCTGGTTGAGGTTGTCGACGAGGGCCGTCAGGCGCACGCGCTCCGGGTCCGCCGAGTCGATCATCACGTCGGGCACCTCCTCTGTGTACCGCACACCCGGGCCGGCACTGACGCCCGGCAGAGCGTCAGCACCTCCCCGCATCATCCTTGATCGGAGCCGGAAGCGCACTTGAGAGGCCCTTGAGGCGGCGCGGGTTGAATGGGCTCACAACCCAGATCCCGATGTAGTGCTGCCATCGGGATCTGGGTTTCTCATTGTCATGACACGAGCGGAACGTCGGCGTTCGGCCGCAACGTCACCTTGACCGCCTGCCGGCCCGGCCCGGCGCTGGCGGTGTCCAGGGCCTCCCGCCAGTCGTCCAGGGCGTATTCGTGGGTGACCAGCCCATCGACCCGGAAGGCGGGGTCGGCCAGCCACTCCGCGACCTGGGCGAAGGTGGTGCGGCCCAGCGTCGGCTCGGGACCGTAGAACACCGAACCGAGGACGGCCAGTTCCCGGTGCCACACCAGCGACCAGTCGGCCGACTGTCGCCCGGCTGCCCCGATGAGGACCAGCGTGCCCCGGGGCCGCAGCAGGTGCATGCCCAGGTCGACCGTCTCGCTGCTGCCCACGCAGTCGAAGACCGCGTCCACCCCCTGCTCCAGCACCGGCACCCGCGTCATGCGCGGTCGCAGGACCCGGCCCCCGTCCTGGTCGGCGATACCGGTGACGGCGTCCGGGCCGGGCGGCAGGATGCGGTCCGCGCCCGCCTCCCGGGCGCGGGCGGCCCCGAAGTCGCCCGGGCTGATCACCGTGATGTGCAGGTCCGGGTGCAGCATGCGCAGCGCCGCCGTCACCACCAGGCCGATCGTGCCCGGGCCGATCACCACGACGCGGTCGCCGGCCCGCTGCCAGCGCAGCGCGGCATGCAGCCCGATGGACGCGGGTTCCGCCAACACCGCCCGGCGCGACGGGATGTCGCCCACCGCGTAGCACTGGGACTCGTGGGCGACCACCTGCTGGGCCCACCCGCCCCCCAAGGTCGCTCCGAAGCCGATGGCGGGGGCCTCGCAACCGGTGACGCCCGCCTCGTCGAGACGTTCACATACGTGGGGGTGCCCGGCCCGGCAGGTCGCGCACGGCTCGAAACCGCGGTGGACGCAGCTCATGAGCGGGTTCACCACCACCCGGTCCCCCGCGGCGACCGACGTCACCCCGGGGCCGGTGGCGGAGACCACCGCGACCGTCTCGTGCCCGGGGATCATGGACCGGGAGCGGTAGATGGCGCTGAGGACGAAGGAGATCTTGGCGTGGGCCAACCCGAGGTCACTGCCACAGACCCCGGACAGTTCCGGACGCAGCCGCACCCAGCCGGGGGCGTCCGGCAGCACCGGATCGGGCACGTCGTCATGCAACTGCAGGATGCCGCCGCGGCCCCACCCGGCGTCGGAGCGGACCCGGCTGGCGGCAGCGGTCCACAGATACCGGGGCGTGGTCGGGGTGGCGACGACCGCACGCACGTCGGCCTCCAGTTCGTCCCGGTCGGCGGTGTCGCGGCTGTGCCGCTCGGGGTCGTCCACCAAGGTGCCGCGGTGCAGCATCTCATGACACCCGCGAAGCTGGTCGTCGCGCCCCGTCCGCACCGCCGGCCGTTGCCCCGGCGCGGGACACAGGTCCCGGATGCTCGGGACCTCCGGCCACCTACTTGGGGCCCACGGCCCGTAGCCCTCATGCGCTGGGCTGCCTACGCTGCAATTGGGGACGAGTACCGGGAGGTGCATGATGTCGAAGCCGATCGTTGTCGGATATGACGGCTCCCCCGCCTCCGACAGGGCTGTGGAGTGGGCTGCGAAGGCCGCTCAGGAGCGGGGATTGTCGATGAAGATCCTGGTCGCGTGGGCCATGCCACCCGGCGCCTTCGGGGAAGGCGCGGGAGCAGGGGTCAGCGGTCAGTTGATGGAGGAGATGCGCTCGGAGGCGGACGCCATGCTGGAGCATGCGCTGCGCACCACCCAGCCCCTCACTCCCGACGTGGATGTGACCGGAGAAGTGGTGGTCAGCACTCCCGCCGCGGCACTGGTCGAGCGGTCCCACGGGGCGAGCATGATCGTCGTCGGATCGCACGGCCGGGGCGGCTTCGCCGGGCTGCTGCTCGGCAGTGTGTCCCGCCAAGTCGCGGCGCACGCCACGTGCCCGGTGATCGTGGTGCGCCGCCCCGCCGACCCGGATGCCCGCGAGGTCATCGTCGGGGTGGACGGCTCCAAGGAGGCCCTGAAAGCGCTGGACTTCGCCTTCGACCAGGCGAGCCGCGCCGGCCTGCGGCTGCGGGTGGTGCACACGTGGGACGTGCCGCCG
>JAPOIY010000086.1 GCA_029978705.1 Actinomycetota bacterium | reverse complement strand
GTAGAGGAACACGATGATCCCGACGGCCAGCAGGATCTGACCGAGGATGTCCCACGAACCCTGGTTCGCCGGGCGCGGACCGTCCTTCGGCAACAGGGTGAGCGCCACGAGGACGCTCACGATGCTCAGGATCGGGACGACCACGAAGGACAGACGCCAGTCGACACCCACCAGCGAGGAGCCGACGAACGTGATCAGCAGGGTGAACAGACCACTGGCGGCCATGAAGATGCCCAGCGCGGCAGGCAGTCCACCTTTGCCCGTCGCGAACGTCCGCACGTACGCGAAGGACGCGCCGAAGACCGCACCGAGGCCGATCCCGGCGAGTGCCCGGCCCACCAGGTACACGGTCGTACCGGGCGCCAGGGCGACAAGGAGATCACCGATCGCGGACAGGATCAGGGCGGCGATGAGAACCTTCCGCCGCCCCAGCCGGTCGGCCATCATCCCCGTCGTGATGACTGTCGCGGCCAACACGAAGGTGCTGATACTGGCGGCCAGGGCGGACAGCGTTCCCATGGCGAGCGCCTTGCCCGCGGTCAGCAGAGCGGTCGAGGAGATGTTCGGGTCCGCCGCCTGGATGGCACCCAGCAGTCCGAGGAACAGCAACGGGACCAGGGGACTGCGCTGCCCGCTGTCGGGTGTCACGCCTGCCACGCTGCCTCACCATCGACGTAGGTCGCCTGGAACGCGATGTCGGCCCACCCGGCGTGGTCGCCGGCCCACGGATTGCCGTCGGCGACACCGAAGTCCGCCGCCTTGCCCACCTCGAGCGAGCCGCGGTCGTCGGCGTGGATCTGCCAGGCGGCGTTCGTCGTGATCGCCGCGAGTGCCTGCTCCGGGGTGGCGCACTCGGCCGCGTTCAGCACCTTCCCGTCGGCCTTGGTCTCGCGTAGCACCGCGGTGCGGGCGCTCAGCAGAGGATGGACTTCGGTGACGTTGTAGTCCGAGTGAAGCGAGGGGCGTAGTCCCGCGCCGTAGGCGGACGCGACGCGATCGAGTCGGCCGGCCCGCGTCGGCCCCAGGATGGTGTCGCGGGACGCCGCACCCCAGTAGTAGACGTGGTTCATGAGGAAACTCGGGGAGACCGCGCCCTTCGCACCCCGGTCCGAGTTACCGACCGCTGCCGTGGCCGAGCGCGAACTCAGTCCGACGTCGGGGTGAAGACCCATCGTCGGGCGACCGGGTCGGGCAGCGCGGAGATCGCCGCGTGCATCCCGCGCGCCGCGACACAACCGGCGGCGACGGTGCGGCCGGAGGCGATCGCGGGGGCCCGCGGCACCATGGGTCCTCGCAGCGCCAGGACAGCTGCCGCCGTGGCGGCTTGGGTGACCGCCATCGCCGGAAGGCCAAGCAACGGCGCCCAGCGGGCAGAGAACGCGGACTCGACATAGGCGCGGGGAAGGCCGCGGGCGATGTCCGCCAACTCGTTCGCTCTGGCGTCATCCAGCCACCTGCGGTCCAGTTCCGCCATGACCCAGTCGACGGCATCGCCGGGGCTTTCGGGGAGGTGCCCGCCGGGGATACCCAGCGAGGACCGGGACGGCTCCCTGTCCTGCCACATACGGGCGAACAACTCGTCGGCGCGGTTCTTGACGTCGCGGGGGCGCGCGATTCCGTGCATGAGCACACTCCATGTGGCCGAGCACAGTTGACCCATGACCATGAGGATGGCGAGAAGGTCCGGATCCGACGCTCGCAGAACGCGCCCCTCGTCGGTCGCTACAAGCCCGTCATGCACACGCCACAATGTGCGGGCCGCCAGTTCCGCCTCACGGGAGGAACCGAACTCGAGCCGCAGCATCAAGGCGCGGGTTCGTTGCACCCGCTCGAAAGGCTGCCCGGCCATTCCGGTGTGCTCAGCTATGACGCATGCGATATCAGCGTGGCGGACCGTCACCAGCGCCTGGGCCTCGCCGGCGACAAACGCGAGGGGGTGACTCATGACCTCGTACAGCGTCGAACCGGGCGCAAGAGTGCCGCGGTCATCGACGAGCAGTGCCCGCAGTTCCATCAGCGTCGGCAGGTCCGCTGGTGGCCCGGTGCGCGGCTTCCCCACAAGAGGGGAGGGTACGCGAGAATGAGCCGGGTGGTCGCGGTGTCGTGGGGGCCCCGCCCCCCA
Source organism: Actinomycetota bacterium (assembly GCA_029978705.1). Lineage (GTDB taxonomy): Bacteria > Actinomycetota > Actinomycetes > S36-B12 > CAIWTL01. Next base: position 1,039 of record JAPOIY010000086.1, on the reverse strand, counting down.
CGGGCCGGGTGACTGCCTTGCACGGCAGCTGGCGGTTGGCCCGAACCACGCGCACGAGGGCCCGGCCGACTGGCCGGGCCCTCGTGGGTGTCACCGCTCGCATCAGCGGGGGGTGATCTTCAAGCGGAACTCCTTCATGGTCGCGCTGTCGGATACCCGCTCACCCTCGAAGCGGTGACCCTCGTCGGTGATCCAGGTGTGCTTGCCTCCCACCTTGAAGTACTCGCTGTCCCAGTCGACGCTGAGCCACGGAGAGGTCCCCGCGGGGTTCTCGCCGTCGATGTCGATGTTGTTCTCCTCCTCGCGGGCATCGGCCTCGGAGAAGAAGACGCGCATCTCGCAGTCGTCGATCATGGGGTAGTCACCGGAGTGGGACGTCCACTCGCCGGGCATCACCTTGACCGGCGTCGACCACTTCCCGGGAGGACCCGGCCAGTACTTCTGGATCCAGATCGGCTGGTCACCGGTGTTCTGTACCCCGACATGTGTGCCGCGGGTGTTGAAGAAGCCGGGCTTCTCCTTCTTCGATTCCGCGGTGACCTGCTGCACCTGGCCCTCGGCCGGCGCGGACGCGGTCGGGACAGTCACAGCAGCGTTCTGGGTGACGATGGCCTGCTCCGCGGGCGCCGCCGGCTTCGGCTTCGGCGCCTTGGCGGGCGCCGCCTTCTCGATGGGCCCCGGGGGCGTCACCTCGACGACGAATCGCTTGTGATCGTCGCTGTCGCCGATTCGGGTGACCACGTAGCGGCCGCCGTCGCCGGGGTTGAACACCTTCATCTCGTCGGTGCTGAAGTTCTCCACGTCCCCGTCGACGCTGAAGGTCGGCCACCAGGCCTTCCCATTGGCGCCGTCCAACTCGATACCAGGATCGTCCACCCGATGGTCGTAGTACGCGGCGAGCTCCACCTCATCGTGGGCGTCCTTGTGGGGCTCGGCCCAGGTGGCACTGCCACCGCCGGGGATCATCTTCACCTGGCCGCTGTTGCGGTCCTTGACGTAGATGACCTTGCTGTGGGTGCGGTTCTTCACCTCGACCTGG
>JAPOIY010000076.1 GCA_029978705.1 Actinomycetota bacterium | reverse complement strand
TCAACGATGGCGCGTGGCGGGTCGGGGACGCGGCACATCACGCACCCCCCGTGGGGTCCGGAACATCCGGAACGGGCGGAACCCCGTTCCGTGCGTTCCCGGTGTTCCGCGTCTCAGGGGGGGGGGGGGCGATGTCGCACCACCGCTCCCACGGATCCACGAACGCAGCACGCTTGTAGCCGCGCACCGGCTCGTCGTATCCCTGCACGCGCATCTTGGCCGGCCGGACCTCGTACCGCTTTAGAAGCCGGGAGAGGCTCGACCCCGTGAGCCCTGAGCCGTCGAGTGATGACCACGGCGCATCTTCCACCTCCGTGAGCCGGCTCAGGAGGTCGATAGTGGCAAGGCGCTCGTCGGCCCCGAACGCCGAGTGGCAGTCTCGGAGCAGGCGCACCGCAAGGCTGCCGGAGTCCTCGTCGGTGTCACCGTCACCCCACAAGGCAGTGGCTGCGCGTCGTGCCCGGTCCGGCCATTCGCCACCCGCCAGATCGGCAAGAGCAATGAGCGGCTCCCACGCGTCCTGCATCCGGTCTGAGAGAACGTTGGGGAGGTGGGGTCGGGCCGTGCCAGCCGCCTCGGCTACTGACTCAGCCCACTCCGCGACCACGGGCCGGACCGCGCTGGCGGCGGCCTGGACGTCCCGGTAGCGGGCACGCTCGACCTGCTCGGTGCGCGTCTTGCGCTTCATCCGAATCCTGAGAGACCTGTCGGCCAGGGTGTCAGGAAGTTCGCCGATGCCGGACAGCACCTTGGGGCCAAACACATCGAACGACTCTGAGCCACCGCGTTCATTGGACCGCAGCACCCGAGCTGAGCCGCGCCGAGTCCCGGCATTAAGGACTTGCCTCAGCGCTTCTGCTGACTCCGACGCAGGGCCGCGGCTGAATACCGCGTCGGCTTCATCGAGGAGCAGGGTGCGCCGGATGCCCTCTGTGTTGAGGCCCCGGTAGATAGCGGCGGCGCTTGCGCTGGCAGCCGGGAATGGGTGCGCGACGAGTTCGCCAAGCACCTCCATCATGGTTGTCTTGCCGCTCCGCCTTTCCGCGCTTGTGACATGGAGGTAAGGGGAGCAGTCGGTCGCGTCCACTGCGTAGGTGTGCGCGATGAACAGCACTACGGCGTCAAGGGCCTCCTCTGAGGGCGGAACAATGAAACGCCGAATGACGGCGGCGACCGCATCGAGAGCGTCACTGCCTGTCATGGCAGCCTCCTCTCCATGCGGCGGCGATATTGCGCATAAAAGCCTGCGAGGCTGCGAGCAGCAGCAAGGGTATCCCGGCGTTCCTCCACGCTCATCTGGTCGAGTGCTCTGAGCGCGGTTATTGCCGTATCGGTGTTGGCGAGCGTGCCAAGCGGGTCGCTGTCGGTATAGGCGGCACGTTCTGCGCAGCGGGCGAGAGCCACGACCTCGGGGCGGTGAGTCATCGCGCCACCGCCTGGGCGCGGTCCATCGCTCCTATCGGAGCTGGACTACTTGGACCGGATCCGTCTGAGGATCCGCCTTCGCTTGATGGCGCTGAGCGCGTGCACCGGTGTGAAGCCGTGCGACGCGACGTTGTCGTGCGTCCGGTGCGCGTCTGACGCGACAGGCGGACCCGTGCCGGACGCTGTCGCATTACGCGGCGCGGTGCGAGCGGACGCGTTCGCCGGTGGCGGATGCGATCGCGCACATCTTCCTGCGACCAGATGTCCTCGGCGATGGCGTCTGCGTCGGTGCCTTTCTGGCTGACATCGGTAATAACTACGCGGTGCCGACCGCCGGAGTACTGGGTCCCCTCGGGGATCCTGAGGTTTGGCAACAAGGCCGTCCTCCTCCAATTGTTTCCTGACATAGGTGCGCTGCCCTTCAGGGCAGAACATATGTTCCTATCGTCGCAGTGCTCTCGGACGCGCTAACCGGCGGAGCACCCCCGGGAGGAGTCAGGGCCTCGTGGGGGTGCTCAACGCCGTTCAGACGCCGCGCTAGATCGCCCGGCGTCGACTTATTGGCCTCACGTGTCCTCGTCGACCGAGATTAGAGCCGCAAGGCCCTTTAGGGTGATGCCGGTCCCTGTGTCCGTCTTCTCCGGTGGCTGGGTCCGGCGTGGTGAGAACTCGCCGGGGAAGCGCCGCTCCAAGAGAGCGAGGCTGGCCCTCCAGTCACCACCCAACGCTGCCTCGCTGACGGAGGCGATCAGTGACGCCATGAAATCCGCCTCTGCGGAGCGGATCTCGATGGCAAACGTGGCATATGCGGAAGTCGATGGTCGGTCATCACGCTCTTCGCCGCGCCGGATCCACTCATTCAGCGTTGCGCGGCTGATGCCTACGCGCTCGCCTGCGGCAGACGGCGGCATTCCGTTGCGAACAAGGGTCGCGACTTTCCTCGTCACTTCGGGGCTCAACTTCGAGGGTCGTCCTGGCACAGGAACACGGTCCCATCACGCTCGGACGGCCCTCGTGTTGACCATTCTGTTGACCCCCCGTGGCGGGAGCGCTCGTGCACTCGTGGATCCAGAACGAGAAAAGCCCGCCGGAGCGGGCTTTTCGTCTTACGGGAGTGACGGGACTTGAACCCGCGACCTCAGGATTGACAGTCCTGCGCTCTAACCACCTGAGCTACACCCCCGGGTTGCTCCGGGCGAGCAATGGGCGGTGACGGACTTGAACCGCCGGCCCCCTGCTTGTAAGGCAGGTGCTCTACCAACTGAGCTAACCGCCCCAACGGGCCGGGGGACAGTAGCAGGGCGCCGCGCCCGTGGCGGGCGCGAGCGGGATCAGGAGATCCAGTCCGGCGTGTCACCGTCGCCGGCGATGGCCGCGACCAACTCATCGGCCACCTCGCGGGGATTCCGCCCCTCGGCGAGCCCCGGGGGCGTGCCGGCAATGGGCCTCGTGGCCAGCCCGGTCTCCATGTGGGGCGGGCGGGCGTCCAGCACGCGCACTCCGGCCCTCCGCATCTCGCGGCGGAACGCCACGTCGAAGGCGGTGAGCCCCGCCTTCGCGGCCGAATAGGCGGCCAGGCCGGCCATCGGCTGGGTGGCGACCACGGCGGAGACCTGCGCGATCACCCCGTCCTTCGCGAGGTACCGGGTTGCGGCACGCGCCACGAGGATCGGCGCGATCAGATCGAGTTCGATGACCTGCCGCAGCACCTTCTCGGCCAGGTCGGCGACGGGGCCGAAGGCGACGCCGCCGGCGCTCATCACCACGATGTCCAGGCCGCCCAGCGCGCGCGCCGCCTCGTCCACGACGGCGTCGGGTCCGCCGGGGGCGGTGAGGTCGCCGTCGATCTGGGGTGCCTCGATCTCCTGTGCGAGGGAGGCCCTCCGGTCGGTATTGCGGCCATGCACGGCCACCCGCGCCCCCCGGGCGGCGAGCGACCGCGCAACCTCCGATCCAAACCCACCCGTGGCGCCGATCACCAGTGCGCGCATTCCCTGCATCTCCATGCCTGCACGATAGATCGCTCCCGGCCGGGAGTAGGCGCGTACGGCTAGGGGAGTTCCTCGCCTGCCTCGGCATCGGGCTGCGCCCCCTCGGGGTGGGGACGACCGCGCAGGTACGCGTAGATGGCCACGCCCACCAATGCCCCGAGGATGGGCCCGATCAGGTACACCCAGAGGGCCGCGAAGTCCCCCGTGGCCACCGCCGGGCCGATGGAGCGGGCAGGGTTCATCGACGCGCCCTCCACCAGGCCCATCACCAGACCGATGACGGCGACCGTGATTCCGATCGCCACCGCGGCCAGGGCGCCCTGCGCGCGGGTGTCGGTGGCCACGGCCATCACCACCAGCATCAGTACCGCCGTGATGGCGATCTCCACCCCGACGGCGCCCAGGTCACCCACCTCGACCGGTTGGGTGCGCGACAGCCCGCTCGCCGTGCCGGACATGCCCGCGATCGCCAACGCGCCCGCGATGGCGCCTGCCACCTGCGCCGTCCAGTACGGCAGCACCTCGCGCGCCGGGAAGTGCCTGCCCGATGCGAATGCCAGCGTGACGGCGGG
>JAPOIY010000063.1 GCA_029978705.1 Actinomycetota bacterium | reverse complement strand
CGACACCCCGTGCTCATCCTGGTGCAGACGGGTGACGGCGTGACCCAGCCGGACGCGGTCCCCCAGGATCCGGTGCAGGCCCCGCGCCAGCTGTTGGGTACCGCCGACGAGCCGGTCCTGCTGGGCCCCGCCGGCGGTGGTCAGCAGGGTCTCGAAGTCGGTGCCGGAGCGCGAATAGAACAGCACGTGCAGCAAAGACAGGTTCGCCGCCTCGGTGGCGAACACGCCCTGGGCGGCCACCCGGAAGAATTCCCGGCCGCCGCGGGTGCGCACGGTGCGTCGGATCCACGTCTCGAAGGTCTGTCCGTCGAGGGTCTCGGCGTTCGGCGTGCGCCACGGGTGCCGCAGGTCCACCGCGGCCGCGAGTCGGTCGAAGCGCCACTGGGCTTGGGCGACGTCGGCCAGCGCCAGCGGGGGGAGTCGGGGGACCCGGCCCCGGTAACGCGTGGCCCGCCCATCGAAGTGCAGCAACTTGTCGCCGGTCACGTTCGACGGCGTCGTCGGCAGTCCCAGCCGGGCCGCCAGGTCGTAGACGTGGTCCTGGCCCGGGCCCAGCCATTGCCCGCCCTGGTCCACCCACGTGCCCAGCCACGGCTCGGAGTGCACCCGGCCCCCGACCCGGTCCCGCGCCTCCAGGACCAGGCAGTCCACGCCATTGCCGACCAGCCGGTCGGCGGCTGCCAGGCCGGCCAGGCCGCCCCCCACCACGACCACGGAGGTGTCGGTGGTCACGGTGGTCCGTTCCATGCCGCCACCCTAGGGGGGAAGGGGGTCCGAGGGGAGTGGATACCCTGCGGTCATGAGGCTTCGGCGGTGGGTGGGGGCTGCCGGTGCGGTGGGTGCCACGCTGCTGCTGTCCGGGTGCCTGGCCGTGGACCTGACCACCACCGTCTCCCCCCAGGCCACGTTCACCGGCACGCTGACGGTCGAGTTCGACCGGGCGGCGCTGGCGGAGTTCGGGATCGGCGAGCTCGCCCAGGCGGAGGCCGAACTCGGGGCACCGGAGGGCTCCGTCGGGCCCGTGTCGGTCGAGTGGAGCCAGACCGACACCGACTACCAGCAGACGATCTCCTTCTCCGATGCCACGCCTGAGCAGATCGACGCCGCCGCCCGGACCGAGGCGGGGGTGGCCGGCATGACCCCGGCGTCGTCGTTGGGGTTCCCGCTCACCGCGCGCCGCAGCGGCCGGACGATGGTGGTCACCGTGGCCGTCGGTCCCGTCGCCACCCCACGGGACGCCCGGCTGGCCCGCGCCCTGTTCGCCGACTCCACCGCTCGGCTGCAGCTCACCATGCCCGGCGACGTGGTCTCGGCGACCGGGGGACTGCTCAGCGGGCCGCACCGGGCCACGGTCGTGCGCCCGGACCCCCGCACCCTGCGGGTGGTCGTGGATCTGGCCGCCGTGGCGCAGCTCGACCAGAGCCGGTCCGGTCTGGTCGTCACGTCCCGGATCGCGGCGCCACCGGCGTCGCCCACGGCCACCGCGCCCACTCCCGGCAGCCCCCCTCCGCCGACAGCCCAGCCGGCCGATCCCCCCGTGGCCGCGGCGGCCGGTCTGGCCGCGCTGGTGGTCGTGGCCGTGGTGGTCGTCGTCGCGTGGCGCCGCCGCTCATGACGGCGCGTCCGCTGGCGGAACTCGTGCACCCCGGGTGGCTGCCGATCCTCACCCCGGTGGCGCCCGCCATCACCGAGATGGGGGAGTTCCTGCGTGCGGAGGTGGCCGCCGGCCGCGGGTATCTGCCCCCCGGGCCGCAGGTGCTGCGAGCCTTCACGCGGGACCCGGCCGAGGTGCGGGTGCTGATCGTCGGCCAGGACCCCTACCCCACTCCCGGGCATGCGGTCGGGCTGTCCTTCGCCGTGGCCCCGCAGGTCCGCCCACTACCCCGCAGCCTGACCAACATCTTCCGCGAGTACCGCGCGGACCTGGGCCTGCCGGAGCCCGCGACCGGCGATCTGACGCCCTGGTTTGAGCGAGGGGTGCTGCTTCTCAACCGGGTGCTGACCGTCTCCCCGGGCAGCCCCGGCTCCCACCGCGGCCGACGCTGGGAGGAGGTCACGGAGGCAGCCATCCGCGGCCTCGCCGCGCGGCCGCAGCCCCTCGTGGCGGTGCTGTGGGGCCGCGACGCGCAGACCGCCGTCCCGTTCCTCGCAGACACCCCGGTGATCACGTCCGCTCACCCCAGCCCGATGTCGGCGGACCGGGGGTTCTTCGGCTCGCGGCCGTTCAGCCGGGCCAACGACCTGCTCGCGGCCCGGGGGGGCGCGGCGGTGGACTGGACGTTGCCGTGACCTCCTACCTGGGCACGCCCGCGACCGCGCCGGGACCGCCCGGCCCCGAGATGCTGCGCCACACCCTGCGCATCCGACGCGACCCCCTCGGCTTCCTCGCCCTCATGCGCGACCGGTACGGCGACGTGGTGCAGTTCCCGATCCCCCGGCCCCCCACCTACCTGGTGGCCGACGCGGCCGGCACCCATCAGGTGCTGGTGGGGCGCCCCGGCGGCTACGACAAGGACACCATCCAGTACCGGTCGTTGTCCCTGGTCACCGGTGCCGGGCTCCTGTCCGCCCGCGACGAGCAGTGGCGCCGGCAGCGGCCCGTCGTACAGCCCGCCTTCCACCATTCCTTCCTTCCCGAGGTGGCTGCCGTCGCCGCCGAGGAGAGTGCCCGGGTGGCCCGCCGGTGGGCGTCGGTGGGAGGCCCGGCGGTCGTCGACGTCGAGGCGGCCATGATGGATCTGACGCTGCGGGTCGTGGGCCGTTGTCTGTTCGGCGACGACCTGCGCGGGTCGACGGCCCGCCTGGCGGAGGCGACCCTCGCTGCGCTGACGGTGGTCATCAAACGGTCCCGGGTGCCGGTGGCGGTGCCCGCCGGCTGGCCCACCCCGGCCAACCGGCAGTTGCGCCGGTCCCTGCAGGACCTCGACGCCGCGGTCGCGCGGCTGGTGGGGGGACGGCGCCCCGCCGGGCGCACCCTGCTGCTCGACCTGTTGCTGGACCAGCCCGGCTGGTCCGACCGGGAGGTACGCGACCAGATCGTCACGTTCCTCGTCGCCGGCCACGAGACCGCGGCCAGCGCGCTGACGTGGGCGTTCTGGCTGCTCGCCGGGCATGCGGACGAAGCCGACCGGGTGGCGGCCGCTCCGGAGAGAGCCCGCTGGGTGGCCGACGAGACGCTACGGCTGTACCCGCCCGCCTGGGTCATCAGCCGTTCGGTGGTGACCCCGGACCGGATCGACGGGACCGCCGTACCCGCCGGGGCGCTGGTGATCACCAGCCCGTACCTGGTGCAACGCGACCGGCGGTACTGGCCGGACCCCGACCTCTTCCGTCCCCAACGATTCGCGGAGCGGCTGTCCGCGGAGCAGCGCCGGGCCTACCTGCCGTTCGGGGCGGGGCTGCGTCAGTGCGTGGGGCGTGACTTCGCGCGCTGGGAGATGCAGGAGGTCCTGCGGGACCTCGCGGGACGGTTCCGGTTCGCGCCGGTCGGCCCGGCCCCTCGGCTCGTCCCCGCGGTCACCCTGCGGCCCGCCGGCGGGATGCTGTTGCAGGTGGCGCCGCGCTAGCGGCCCACCTGCACGTACTCGACCAGCGCGTTGCGCTCGTCCTCCAGTTCCCCCAGCCGGCTCTTCACCACGTCGCCGATGCTCACGATCCCGACGAGGTTCTCGTCCTCGTCGAGGACGGGCACGTGCCGCACCCGCGACTCCGTCATGACGCCCATCAGGGACGCGGTCGTGGCGGTGGGGGGAGCGCAGGTCACCATCGGGGTCATGATGCTGCCGATGGCCATCGCGAGGGTGTCGGCCCCCGACTCGGCGAGTTGGCGCACCACGTCCCGCTCGGAGACGATGCCGGTCACGGTACGCCCGTCCTCCGAGACCACGAGCGCGCCGATATTGAGTTCCGCCAGCCGGGCGACCAGGTCCGCGACGGTCGCGTCGGGGCTGATCGTGTGGACGTCGGCGCCCTTCTTGCGCAGGACTTGATCAAGCTTCATGGTCGCCTCCGGCTCGTTGTGCTGTCCCGAGGCTACTCATTCCGAGGGGGGTCATGCAGCACACCGAGGACGAGGTCATGCAAATGCCCGTTGGTCGTCACGGCGCAGTGCCCCGCCAACGCCGGCCCTCCCCGATAGTCCGTGATGCGTCCGCCGCTCTCGGTGACGATGGGGATGAGGGCGGCCATGTCCCACGGCGCCAGCGCCGGCTCGGCGGCGATGTCCACGGCCCCCTCGGCCACGAGGACATGGGACAGGAAGTCGCCGTACGCGCGGGTCCGCCAGCACGAGTCGATGAGCGTGCGCAGCCCCGCGAGCGCGCCGCGCTCCTGCCAGTAGTCCTCGTCGGAGTAGGAGAAGGACGCGTCGGCCAGCCGCGTCACGCCACTGGCGTGCAGCCGCCGGGTGGTCCCGGTGACGTCGCTCGTGAACGCGCCCCTGTCGCGGGCCGCCCACCACCGGCGTCCCAGGGCGGGGGCGGAGGCGACGCCGACCGTCACCTCACCGTCCTCCTCCAGCGCCAGCAGGGTGCACCATACCGGCACCCCCCGCAGGTAGTTCTTGGTGCCGTCGATGGGGTCGACGATCCACCGCCGGCCCCGGGCCGTCGCGGCGTCGCCGAACTCCTCCCCGAGCACGCCGTCGCCGGGCCGGGCGGCCGCGAGCAGGTCGCGGATGGTCCGCTCACAGGCGCGGTCCGCCTCGGTCACCGGTGACCGGTCGGGCTTGGTGTCGACGCGCAGGTCGTCGGACAGGTAGTAGGACAGCGAGACCCGGTCGGCCGCGTCGGCGATCTGCAGCGCCAGCGCCAGGTCGTCGGGGTCAGTCACCGCAGGCCGCCGCGAGGTTCTCCAGGAACTGGGCCTGGGCCAGGATCGACCGCTGCAACTCGGCGAGATCGATGCTCTCGTTCGGCGCATGGATGCGGGCCAGGGGGTCCTGGGCGCCGGTGGCGATGACCTCGAGGTCGGGGAACTCCTCGACCAGGTTGGCCACGAACGGGACGGCGCCCCCGACCCCCTGTTCCACGGGATCCGTCCCGTACGCGCTGCGCATGGCGGCCGCGTAGGCCCGGCAGGCGGGACCACCGGTGCCGATGAGGGTGCCGTTGGACCCGGCTTCCGGGGTGAACTCCACGGCGATGCCGTAGGGCACGTGGTCGTGGAGGTGCCGGGCCAGCGCCTCGGTCGCCTCGGTCGCGTCCACCCCGGGCGGGATCCGGACGCTGATCTTGGCGCGGGCGGTGGGGAGGATGGCGTTGGGGGCGTCGGCCACCGCGGGAGCGTCCAGGCCGGTGACATTGACCGAGGGGCGCGCATACAGCCGCGACGCCACGGAACCCGACCCGACGAGCGGCACGCCGGGCAGCACGCCGGCGAGTTCGCGGTACGTCTCCTCCGGGTAGTCGGCTCCCTGCCAGTCGCCGCCGCCGAGCCCGGCCACGGCGCAGGCCCCGGTCTCGTCGGTGAGGGTGTCCAGCAGCCGGATGAGGACCATCAGGGCGTCGGGGGCCGGGCCGCCGTAGACCCCGCTGTGGCGCGGTTCGGCGAGGGTGCGCACGGTCACGGTGCCGCCGATGATGCCCCGCAGGGCGGTGGTGAACGTGGGTTGCCCCAGTTCCACCGGTCCCAGGTCGTTGATCACGGCAGCGCTCACGTCGGAGAACTCCTGCGGTCGGGTCCGGGGCCACTCCTCGAACTCCCCGCCGTACTCCTCCTCACCCTCCAGGAGGATGCGCAGGGTGACCGGCGGTTTCCCGGCGAACACCCGGGCACAGGCGATGTGGCTCACCACGCCCGACTTGTCGTCGGCGGCACCGCGCCCGTAGAGGCGACCGTCACGGACCTCGGGGACGAAGGCCTCGGACTCCCACTGGGTGGTGTCCCCGGCGGGTTGCACGTCGTAGTGGCTGTACAGCAGGACGACGGGGGCCCCGGGCGGTCCCGGGACCTCCGCGCGCACGGTGGGGACGGGACCCGGGATCAGCTCCACCGACGCACCCGCATCGGCGAGCAGGTCGGCCGCAGCCTGCGCACACTGCTGCACGGGGGTCAGATCGTGGTCGGGGAAGTTGATGGACGGGAGCTCGACCAAAGTGGTGAGGTCGGCCAGCACCTGCGGCATGAGGTCGGCCACCCGGTCGGCGAGGTCGGTCGTCATGTGGTTCACCGTAGTCAGCGCCCCGTGCCGCGTCACCCCACCGGCCGGGTGAGGGACCGCAGCAGCCGCCGTACCGACGCCAGGCGGGGTTCCCCGTCCGGACCGGCGCTGCCCTGCGCCACCCACAGGTCCAGGCCGCAGTGCGGGGGCTCGTGGTCGCAGCCGCGGGGACATCCGCGCTCGCCCTCCGCCAGCTCGCCGAACGCCGACAGCACCCGCTCCGGGTCCACGTGCCCCAGGCCGAAACTGCGCACGCCGGGGGTGTCGATGATCCACCCGCCGCCGGGCAGCCGCAGTCCCACGGCCGAGGTGGAGGTGTGCCGCCCCCGCCCGGTGACCTCGTTGACCACTCCGGTGTCGCGGTCGGCGTCGGGCACGAGGCGGTTGACCAGCGTCGACTTCCCGACCCCGGACTGGCCGATCAGGACGGTGATGTGGTCGGTCAACCGGTGGCGCAGGTCCGTCAGGTCGCCGTCGCGGCTGAGGGGGACGACCTCCACCCCCAGCGGTCGGTAGGCGTCGGCCAGGGGGCCGGCGGAGGCGAGGTCCGTCTTCGTGACCAGCAGCAGCGGGGTCATGCCGCTGTCGTAGGCCGCGACCAGGCAGCGGTCGATGAAGCCCTGGCGTGGCTCCGGCTCGGTGGCCGCCACAACGATCGCGAGGGTGTCGGCATTGGCCACGATCACCCGTTCGACGCTGTCGGTGTCGTCGGCGGTGCGCCGCAGGGTGGTGGCGCGCGGTTGGATGCGCACGATGCGGGCCAGGGAACCCGGCTGTCCCGTCAGGTCCCCGACGAGGTGGACCTGGTCGCCGACCACGACGGCCCGGCGCCCCAGTTCCCGGGCCCTGACCGCGGTCACGTGTTCCCGGTCCGGGCCCAGGTCGACGGTGAGGCGCCCTCGGTCGACCGCGGTCACGAGGCCCCGTTCCGCGTCGCTGTGGGCCGGACGTTCCTTGGACCGGGGCCGGGAGCCCTTGCCGGGACGCACCCGGACGTCGTCCTCGGAGTACTCCCTCACGGTGCGGTCCCGGCCACGGCGGCGCTCCAGGTGTCGGCGAACCCCGGGAACGTCTTGGCGGTGGTGGCCACGTCGGCCACGAGGACTCCGGGCACGCGGGCACCGACGATGGCTCCGCACGTCGCCATGCGGTGGTCGTGATGGGTGGGCCACGCACCACCGTGGAGGCGCTGCGGGGTGATCGTGAGGCCATCGTCGTCGCTGTCGACCCGGCCGCCCAGGCCCCGGAACCCGGCGGCGAGGGCCGCGAGCCGGTCCGTCTCGTGCCCCGCGATGTGGCCGACTCCGCTGAGTCGCGACGGGCCGCTCGCGAATGCGCACACGGCGGTCACGGTGGGCACGAGTTCCCCGAGGTCGCGCAGGTCTGCGGTCAGGGGGCGGATCGAGTCGGGCCCTGACACGAGCATGCCCTCGGCGGTGGGGCGGAAGGTGGCGCCGAACTGCTCGAAGAGGGGGATGAGCGGGGGTTGCCGGGACTGCGCGGGCCAGTCGCGCACGAGGCAGCGCCCACCCGTCACCACGGCCAGGGCGACGAACGGGGCGGCGTTGGACAGGTCGGGTTCGACGACGCGGTCGTGGGCGGTCACCGGCCCGGGGTGCACGCGCCACTCCGCACGGCGCCGGTCGGTGGCGACCTCGTCGACGCGGACACCGTGGTCCCGCAGCATGGCGACGGTCAGCGCGATGTGCGGCAGGGACGGCACGGGGCCGCCGCGGTGGCGCACGTCCACTCCGCCCGTGAAACGCGCACCGGTCAGCAGGAGCGCGCTGATGAACTGGCTCGAGGCCGACGCGTCGACCGTGACGCCACCCCCCGGGACCGAACCCGTGCCGTGGACGGTGAACGGCAGGCGGTCGCCGTCGGAGACGGCGATGCCGAGTTCGCGCAGCGCCCGGAGGAACGGCCCCATGGGCCGCTGTCGGGCGCGCGGGTCGCCGTCGAAGGAGACCGCCGTCGCGCCCAGGGCCGCGACGGGCGGCACGAACCGCATGACGGTGCCGGCGAGGCCGCAGTTCACGGAGACGTCGTCCCGGGTGTGTCCCGGGGTGATGCGCACCGCCGTGTCCGACAGGTCGGCGATGTCGGTGCCGAGCGTGCGCAGCGCCGTCAGCATCAGGGTGAGGTCCCGCGCCCCGCGCGGCAGCCCCGCGACGGTGCCGGGGCCGTCGGCGAGCGCAGCGAGCACGACCGCCCGATTCGCGATCGACTTCGAACCCGGAACGGTGACGGTGGCGTCGACCGGGCCCGAGGCCGTCGGGGCGAGCCAGGGTGCGGACATGGGGGGAGCGTATCGGGCGGCGCCCGACCCTCCTGGCCCACGGACGGATCCTGCCGATAGGATGAGGTGTCCGGTGTCGCTGCACGGCGCACCGCCGGTCACCCGGTCCCGCCGCGCTTGTGTCATCGGACATCGTGCAGCCCGAGATCGACGGAGTGACGGATGAGCATCCCCGGTTTGGACAACGCCCCGACCAAGAACAAGAAGCTGTTGGAGTGGGTGGAGGAGATCGCCGCCCTCACCCAGCCCGACCGTGTCGAGTGGTGTGACGGGTCCGAGGAGGAGTGGAACCGCCTCACCCAGCAGATGGTCGACGGCGGCACGTTCATCCGGCTCAATGAGGAGAAGCGTCCCAACTCGTTCCTGGCGCGCTCCAACCCGTCCGACGTGGCGCGGGTCGAGGACCGCACCTACATCTGCTCGTTGCGCGAGGAGGACGCCGGCCCGACCAACAACTGGATGGACCCCGCGGAGATGCGGGCCACACTGAAGCCCCTGTTCGCCGGCTCCATGCGGGGCCGCACGATGTACGTCATCCCCTTCTCGATGGGCCCGCTCGGCTCGCGGATCTCCCAGCTCGGTGTGGAGATCACCGACTCGCCCTACGTCGTGGTCAACATGCGCATCATGACCCGGATGGGCCGCGAGGCCCTCGACCTCATCGGCGAGGACGGCGACTTCGTGCCCGCGGTGCACACCGTCGGGTACCCCCTGGTCGACGAGAACGGTGCTACCCGCGAGGACGTCGCCTGGCCGTGCAACGACACCAAGTACATCGTCCACTACCCGGAATCCCGCGAGATCTGGTCGTACGGCTCCGGCTACGGCGGCAACGCCCTGCTGGGCAAGAAGTGTTTCGCGCTCCGGATCGCCTCCGCGATGGCCCGGGACGAGGGCTGGATGGCCGAGCACATGCTCATCCTGAAACTGACGTCGCCCGACGGTGACGTCAAGTACCTGGCCGCGGCCTTCCCGTCGGCCTGCGGCAAGACGAACCTGGCGATGCTCGAGCCGAGCGTGCCCGGGTGGACCGTGGAGACCGTGGGCGACGACATCGCCTGGATGCGGTTCGGCGACGACGGCCGCCTGTACGCCATCAACCCCGAGGCGGGCTTCTTCGGAGTGGCGCCCGGCACCGGTATGCACACCAACGCCAACGCCATCCGCAGCCTGTGGGGCAACTCGATCTTCACCAACGTCGCGCTCACCGACGACGGCGACGTCTGGTGGGAGGGGATGACGGAAGAGGCGCCCGCCCACCTCATCGACTGGAAGGGCAACGACTGGACCCCTGACAGCGACGCCCCCAGCAGTCACCCCAATGCCCGGTTCACCGCTCCGGCCGCGCAGTGCCCGTCCATCGCCCCGAACTGGGAGGACCCTGCCGGCGTTCCCATCTCGGCGATCCTGTTCGGCGGTCGCCGGGCCACCAACGTGCCGCTGGTGAACGAGGCGCGGGACTGGGACCACGGCGTCTTCCTGGGCGCCACCATCGCCTCCGAACAGACCGCCGCGGCGGAGGGCACCGTCGGCGCGCTGCGCCGCGACCCGTTCGCCATGCTGCCGTTCTGCGGCTACAACATGGCCGACTACTGGGGCCACTGGCTGAAGATCGGCCAGATGACCGACTCCGACAAACTGCCGAAGATCTACCAGGTGAACTGGTTCCGCAAGGACGACGACGGCGCGTTCATCTGGCCCGGCTTCGGCGACAACAGTCGGGTGCTCGCCTGGATCATCGAGCGGGTCGAGGGCCGGACCGATGCCGAGCCGACCGCGATCGGCGGCAAGCCGAAGGACGGCGAGCTCTACCTGGAGGGGCTGGACCTCACCGAGGACCAGGTGGCGGAGCTGTTCGCCGTCGACCCCGACTCCTGGCTGGCCGAGGCCGACCTGACCGAGGAGTACTTCGCCCAGTTCGGCGACAATGTGCCGCCCAAACTGCGCGAGGAGCTCGCCGGGCTGCGGGAGCGGTTGCAGCAGGCCCAGTGAGGCCCGCTCACACGTAGGAGCGGAACCAGTCCGCCACGTCGTCCAGGGCGGGG
>JAPOIY010000127.1 GCA_029978705.1 Actinomycetota bacterium | reverse complement strand
CAGGCGCAGGTCATGCGCCTTGGGCGCCTGCAGGAGCACCAGGTCGAAGGCCAGGCGCTCGAGTTCCTTGCAGCGGAAGTCCACCTCGTCGTCGCCCGCGATGACGGCGGCGGCCTCGGCGTGGTCCTGGTTCTCCCATGCATCCACGGCGCGTTCGACCTGCCCGACGATCACGCTGGCCACCTCGATGAGGCCGCTGCGCAGCTGGTCGATGCCGCCGGTGATGCCGCTTGCGGGCTCGGTTGCCATGTGGTGAGTGTATGACACGTGCGCGCGGGTCCCTGCATGTCACGCGCCCGGTAACATGGCCGTGACACGTCATCCTCAAGGAGTTCCGCCCGATGCACGCAGTGCGCTACGGGACGATCGCCGACCGCGTCATGCCCCGGGGTGTAACCCGGTCCAGCGCCGCAGTCCGCGACGTCATCCTCGTCCTCGCCGGCACGGCCCTCGTGGCTCTGCTGGCCCAGGTGTCCATCCCCTGGTTCCCCGTCCCCTTCACGGGGCAGACGCTCGCCGTGCTGCTGGTGGGCGGCATGCTGGGCGCTCTGCGCGGCGCATTGTCGATGGCCCTCTACTTCGCGATCGGCGCGCTCGGCGCACCGGTGTTCACCGAGCAGTCGGGTGGCTGGGACGTGATCATGGGTGCCACGGGCGGCTACATCATCGGCTTCATCCTCGCCGCCGCCGCCGTGGGCTGGCTGTGCGAGCGTGGCGTCGACCGGCGCGTCGTCCCCATGATCCTCACGCTGATCCTCGGCAACGTGATCATCTACGCTGTCGGGGTCCCTTGGCTCGCGAGTTGGACACCCCCGGGTGCCGACGCGGCCTTCGGCTGGAGCCAGGCGTGGACCTACGGCGTGGAGCCCTTCGTGTTCGGCGACGCCCTCAAGCTCGTGATCGTCGCCGCGCTCCTGCCGGCGGGGTGGGCGCTGCTGCAGCGCACCGGGTTCGGGCGCGATCGCGAGGAGGACGGCCCCCGGGCCGGCATGCTCTAGGCATCACTCCGCTCCGCCGTGTGAAGCGTATCCCGCACCACCGAAAGGGCCCGCTTAGCGGGCCCTTTCGCGTTCCTGCGCCCGTGCGGGGGAAGGCCGTCGGCACGGTCCCGGGAGGGGCCCTGTGTCCTTACCAACCTATAACGCAGATGACTTGATACGAGTCGGATCATGTTGTTGGATACCCGGCGTATCCAGTTTCGGCACTCGTAATCAGGAGGCATTTCTCTTCATGGGCAAGACGATCGGCATCGATCTCGGCACCACCAACTCGGCCATGGCCGTGCTCACCGGTGGTGAGCCCGAGGTCATCCCCAACGCGGAGGGCGGTCGCACGACCCCGTCGGTCGTCGCGTTCACGCCACAGGGCGAGCGGCTCGTGGGCGCGGTGGCGCGCCGGCAGGCCGTGACCAACCCGCAGAACACCGT
>JAPOIY010000136.1 GCA_029978705.1 Actinomycetota bacterium | reverse complement strand
CTCATCACCGGTTCCACGGGGTTGGACGACTGGGAGTGGGGGGTCACGCTGTTCAGCGATGACCTCGCCGCCCTCAAGGAGATCGTCTACGAGATGCGCTTCGACGAGGTGTCGTCGCGCTTCGGCGAGTTCGGGCCGTTCTTTGTAGGGATCGTGATGGACCCGGCCGACGCCCTGGAGCGGAGCGGCCTGCTCTAGCCCGTCACGCGAGGTCGTCCAGCAGCCGCCGGACGGATCCGTGGTACGCGCCCCCGAACAGGGCGGCGTGCACGAGCAGGGGGATCAACTGGTTCAGACCCACACGTTCGCGCCATCCCGGCTGCAGCGGGTACTCCTCGTGGTACGCCGCGAACACACGCTCCGGGAATCCGCCGAACAGGAGCATCATCGCGAGGTCCACCTCGCGGTGGGCACCCACCGCTGCGGGGTCCACCAGCACCGGGGCGCCGCCCTGGTCAGTCATGCGGTTGCCCGCCCACAGGTCCCCATGCAGCCGGGCGGGCGGTTCGACGGGGCCCACCAGGTCGGGCAGCCGCGCGAGCACGCGGTCGAGCATCCGGCGTGAGCCGGAGTCGAGGCCTGCGGCGTGCGCGAGGGGGGCCAGCCGGCATTCGGCCAGGAACTCGGGCCAGGTATCGCGCGGGGCGTTGGGCACTGCAAGGGGGCCGATGAACCCCGGATGATCGGCGCCGAAGCCGGGAGCCCCTGCGCGGTGCAGCCGCGCGAGGCCGCGGCCAAGCGCCTCGTCCGTTGCGGTGCCGGCCACCCCCCGGTCGATCCACTCGAGGGCGAGCCAGTCGTCATCCACGGCCACCACATCCGGGACCCGCAGTGCCCCAGCCGATCCGACCCAGCGCAGGCCGGCGGCCTCGGAGCGGAACATTCCCGGGGGTGCCCCGGATCGGTGCTTCACGAACAGCGATCGGGCGTCGAGCAGGTCGATGCGGAGCGCCTGGCAGACGTCGCCGCCCGGCACCGGGCGGGTGGTGATGACCGACGACCCCGCGACCTGGGCGATCTGGTGGGGGTCCGGCGGGGTCATTCCCCGGCTCGGGTGCTCCCGATATGCGCGATGAGGCCGATGATGGAGCGGTCGACCAGGTCGAAAACGTCCGTGAAGCCCTGGCTGCCGCCGAAGTACGGATCGGGCACGTCCAGCTCGCCGTCGGCCGCTGGGTCGAATTCCCGAAGCAGGTGCACCTTGTCCGCTGCGGCAGGGTCCGGAGCGATGGCCCGCAGTGCCTCCCTGTTCGCGGTGTCCATCGCCAGGACGATGTCGAAGCGCGCG
>JAPOIY010000115.1 GCA_029978705.1 Actinomycetota bacterium | reverse complement strand
GCTCCCCGCACCATGCGCGGACTGATCGAGAAGATCCTGTCCGCCGAGAACGTCGACGTCGACGACGCCGTGTTCCCCCTGGTGATTCGGGCGGGCGGCGGTTCGCCGCGGGACACTCTGAGCGTGCTGGACCAGTTGCTGGCCGGGGCCGAGGACAATCGCGTGCACTATCAGCGGGCGCTGGCACTTCTGGGCGCGACGGACGTCGCGCTCATCGACGAGGCCGTCGACGCCCTCGCCGCCGGTGATGCGGCCGCCCTGTTCGGCGCGGTCGAGTCGGTGATCGACGCCGGCCACGACCCGCGCCGCTTCGCCATCGACCTTCTCGAGCGCTTCCGCGACCTCATCGTGCTGCAGGCGGTCCCCGATGCGGTGAACCGCGGAGTGGTCGACGCTCCCGGTGACGTCCTGGAGACCATGCGCGATCAGTCGACGCGGATCGGGCCGGCGACCCTGGCCAGATATGCCGAGGTCGTACACGCCGGGCTCGGCGAGATGCGCGGTGCGACCGCTCCGCGCCTGCTGCTGGAGGTGATCTGCGCGCGGCTGCTGCTGCCCTCGGCCAGCGATACCGAGTCCGCCTTGCTTCAACGCGTCGAGCGCATCGAGACCCGGCTGGACATCTCGATCCCGGTCGCGGACGCCGCACCCGCACCGGCACGGCCACCGAAACCCCCACCCCGCCGCGATCCTCCGCGCCCAGAGCCCCCGGCGGTCACCCCGGCGTCCGAAGCACCTCCGCCCCACGCGGTCGACCAGCCCCTCTCCCCGCCCGCACCGGGCGAACCCAACGCCGCCGCGGTCCGCAGTGTGTGGCCGACCGTCCGGGACAAGGTCCGCGAACGCAGCCGTACCACCGAGGTCATGCTGGCCGGTGCGATGGTGCGGGCGGTGGAGGACAGCACGCTTGTTCTGACCCACGAGTCCGCTCCGCTGGCCAAGCGGTTGTCCGAGCAGCGCAATACCGACGTCATCCGTGAGGCACTCAAAGACGCCCTCGGTGTGGACTGGAAGGTGCGCTGCGAAACGGGTGCGGCCGAGCACACACCCGGGACGGCGCCGCCGGACTCCGCGCCCGCCCAGAGTGCGGCCGCGCGCAGCGAGGAGGACGGCATGCTCGCCGAAGCCGGCCAGGATGACCCCGGACCTCGTCGGGATCCCGAGGAAGTGGCCCTGGAATTGCTGCAGACCGAACGGGGCGCCCGCCGGATCGACGGCTGAATCTAGGGAGTCCACCACGGTCGCAACGGCAGACCGCCGTCGTCGCCGTCGCGGTTCACCTTGACGGCCAGCACCTGGTGTAGCTGAACGACATTGGACTCAAAACCCACGCGCGAGCCGGCCAGGTAGAGCCCCCAGACCTTGGCGGTCGGCAGACCCACCTCCGCGACCACGGCGTCCCAGTTGGTGACCAGGTTCCGGCACCAGTCACGCAGCGTCAGGGCGTAATGGTGGCGCAGGTTCTCCTCGTGCACGACCTCCAGCCCGACGTTCTGCGCTTCGGAGATGACCCGGCCCGACCCGGTGAGCTCGCCATCGGGGAACACGTAGCGGTCGATGAAACCCCTCGCCGATGCGGCCCTCCTGTTGTCCGGACGGGTGATGCAGTGGTTGAGAAGTAAGCCTCCGCTGCGCAATGTGGACTGCAGGAAG
>JAPOIY010000119.1 GCA_029978705.1 Actinomycetota bacterium | reverse complement strand
GAGTTCGACCAGCTCGCCCCGCTGCCGCTCCGACAGGCCCCCGAGGGTCTTGCCCTGGGAGATGCGGCACTGGTTGAGCAGGCGGGTGGCCTTGACCTTCCCGTACTTCGGCGCCGCCACGATCATGTCGAACACCTTGGCAGTCAGCACGTAGTCCGGCGGCGACTCGATCACCTGGTCCACCGAAAGGGCGCCGGACTTGAGGTCCTTCTTCAACTGGGCCCTCAGCGACCGGATCTCATTCGCCCTGCGGAGGGCATCCATCCTCTGGTCGAGAGATCGCTGGGGCGTCTGCCCGGCCTTTGAGGGACTCGCCATCGCGGCGACTGTACCCCGCGCACCGTGCCGTGCCAACCGTGCCCGGACCACGGACTGACACGGGTGTCAGGGCGTGGCCAGGTCCTGCAGTGCCACGGGTGGCACGACGGCTGGGTCCACGGCCAGACTGTGCGCGGCCGCCTCGGCGGCCTCGATCGTCGTGATGCAGGGCACCCCCGCGCGCACCGCGGCACGCCGGATGGTCGCCCCGTCCGCCCGGTCACCGCGACCACTGGGCGTGCACACGACCATCGCCACATCCCCGCCCAGGATCAGGTCGGCAACGTGCGGCGGGCCATCGGACACCTTGTTGACCTCGGCCACCGGAACGCCGGCCACACCCACCGCGGCCGCCGTGCCCGCGGTGGCCACGATGTCCAGCCCTGCGGAGTGGATCTCCCGGGCCAGGCCCCCCACGCGATCCTTGTCCTCGTCCCGCACCGAGAGGAACACGGTGCCCGTCCGGGGCAGCGCCTGCCGCGCGCCGCGCTGGGCCTTGGCGAACGCCTCGGCGAATTCGGCGCCGATGCCCATGACCTCACCGGTAGACCGCATCTCGGGGCCGAGCACCGGATCCGCCCACGGAAAGCGGGCAAAGGGCAGGACGGCCTCCTTCACGGCCACGTGGCGCATGGACCCGGCGGCGGGCAGGCCGAGGTCGGCAATCCGCTCGCCCAGCATCAACCTGACCGCATGGCGCACAACCGGCACGCCGGTGGCCTTCGCCACGAACGGCACGGTCCGTGACGCCCGGGGGTTGGCCTCGATCACGTACGCGACGCCTTCGCGCAGGGCGAACTGCACGTTAAGCAGCCCGCGCACCCCGATTGCCTCGGCGAGCAGCGCCGCCTGGCGACGGACGTCCGCGTCCGCGTCGGGCCCGATCCCCTGGGGCGGGAGCACGCACGCGGAGTCGCCCGAGTGAACTCCGGCCTCCTCCACGTGCTCCATCACGCCCGCGATCCACGTGGACGAGCCATCCGACAGGGCATCCACGTCGATCTCGGTGGCGCCGGCCAGGAAGCGGTCCACCATCACGGGGCCGCGCGGGTCCTCCCGCACCATCCACGCACGCAGTTCCTCGGGGCCGGACACGATCGCCATGGCGCGCCCGCCCAGCACGTAGCTGGGCCGCACCAGGGCGGGGTAGCCCACCTCCTCGGCCGCCGCCAGCAGGTCGTCCTCGCCCTCCGCCATGGCCCACGGCGGAGCCTTCAGCCCCAGGTC
>JAPOIY010000099.1 GCA_029978705.1 Actinomycetota bacterium | reverse complement strand
CTGAACTCCTTCACGCCACAGGTGGCCGTCGCCCCCACTGGCGCCCTCACGGTCACGTGGTACCGGGGAGACCCCAACATCACTCCCGGTACCTCCACTGTGCAGGCCGTGAGCAGCGCTCCGACGACCTACGCCTTGACCGTGGCCAAGACGGGAGATGGCCAAGGAACCGTTACCTCCGCTCCGGCCGGCATCGACTGCGGCGCCACCTGCACCACCAACTTCCTGTTGTCGACGCGCGTCGTCCTGACGGCCACCCCCACCTCCGGGTCCACCTTCGCCGGCTGGAGTGGCGCCGGCTGCACCGGCTCCGGTACCTGCACCGTGACCCTCCTGGCAGCGACGACGGTGACTGCTGACTTCACGATCGAGACGCCTACTCCGACTCCGTCGCCGACGACCACGGCGAGTCCCACGCCCACGCCCACGCCGACACCCACGCCTGCGCCCACCCCCACTCCGCAGACCGACCTCACGGTGAACTACGCCACCGCCAGGTCGATCCCGGCGGGCCGGACGACGGCCCTGGTGCGACGGGTGAGCAGCAACGGCGCGATCGTGGGTGTGCGCGCCGGATGCACGCTCAAGGGAAACCGGTTGCGTCAGCGGGTCGCCGATCGGCTGTGTGGCGTCTCCGTCGAGCGAACCCCCGCCGCCCAAGGTCGAGTGCGCGTCACGGCCCATCCCAGCTGCAGCGCCGGGCTGCGGATCTACGCCGTGGTGCACGCCAAGAAGAAGGGCGTCGCCCGCACCACCTGGCGCAACTCCTGGCGCGTCTCCGCTCGCCCCCCGATCATCTGCCGGGTCCGCGGTACGGGCTGACCGCGTGGCAGTGTCGGGGTGACTGCCAGGTCATCCTCTGGGCGGCGTGCGTCAGTCCGGCTGTTCCGAGCCGTCGACTCGACATGGTCGTCAGTGGCAGGCCCGGCGCACGGCCTTCTTGGCGGCCTTGCGTTCCTTCCGGGTGTCGGCCTTCTTGAGCCTCTTCTTCGCCTTCCGGCAGGCCTTGCTGGGGTGGAGCGGTCTCCGGGTCTGGGTCGGGCTCGGGGTCGGTGTCGCCGCGGGCTTCCCGGGCGTGGGGTCAGTCGTGGGGGAGGGGGGCGTCCCAGGAACGGGGGTCGCAGGAGCGGGTGTGGGCGCAGCGGCGAATGAGGCGTCGATGGTCTTCGCGTCGTCGGTCGTAAGCGTGCAGGTCCCGGTGCCGGTGCAGCCCGATCCGGTCCAGCCCGCGAACCGCGATCCGATGGCTGCCGTGGCGGTCAGAGTGACCCGGGCCGAGGGGGCGAATTCCGCGCTGCAGGTCGGCCCGCAGTCTATGCCCCCGGTGGTGGAGGTGACCGTTCCTAGACCGTCGCCGGATCGGGTGACCGTCAACGGGGCGACGTGGCTCGCCACCTGCACGATGGTGTTACCGCTCTCGTTGTAGCGCCGCCACGTGACGGTGCTGGAGTTGTCCGCGGCGGTGGCGACCTGTGGGGCGAGAGCGTCCTGACCGGGGGTGGACAGACTGGTCGGGCTGCTGAAGGCCGTGCGCCCGGGAAGTCGGCTGGCCACCTGGACGATCGAGTTGCCGCCCTCGTTGTAGCGCGCCCAGGCGATCGTGGTGGTGCCATCGGTTGCGGTGGCGATCTGCGGGCTGTAAGCGCTGCGGGTTGCGGCGGATAGGTCGGTGGGGTTGCTGAAGGTGGCGGCTCCGGCGGGGCGGGTGGTGGCCTGCACGATGGCATTCCCGCTGTTGTCGCCGCGGTACCAGGTGATGGTGGTGGCGCCGTCGGGGGCGTACGCGATCTGCGGCCCGAAGGCGTTCTGGCTGGGGGCGGACAGGCCGGCGGGGTTGGTGAACGTGGCGGCTCCGGCGGGGCTGGTGGCGGCCTGCACGATGAAGTTGCTGCCGTTGGAGCGCCGCCAGGTGACGGTGGTGGCGCCGTCGGGAGCGACGGCGATCTGCGGGTCGAAGGCGTCCTGGCCGGGGGCGGACAGGTCGACGGGGTTGTTGAACGTGGCGGCTCCGGCGGGGCGGGTGGCGGCCTGCACGATGGAGTTGCTGCCGTTGGAGCGTTGCCAGGTGATGGTGGTGGCGCCGTCGGGATCCACGGCGATCTGCGGGTTGAGGGCGTCCTGGCCGGGGGCGGACAGGTCGACGGGGTTGCTGAAGGTGGCGGTTCCGGCGGGGCGGGTGGCGGCCTGCACGATGAAGTTGCTGCCGTTGTAGCGCTGCCAGGTGATGGTGGTGGCGCCGTCG
>JAPOIY010000015.1 GCA_029978705.1 Actinomycetota bacterium | reverse complement strand
GGGCTGTCGTCCTTGCTGTCTTTCTCCCCGTCGTTGTCGTCATCCGGATCCGACGGGTCACTGACCCCGTCATTGTCGGAGTCGTCATCCCGGACATCGGGCACCCCGTCAGCATCGACATCCTCGTCCCGGGAGTCCTTCACCCCATCGTTGTCGTCATCGGGATCCTTGGAGTCCGTCACCCCGTCGTTGTCGCGGTCCTTGTCCGTGGAGTTGGGCTCTCCGTCGTTGTCCGCATCCCGATCCTGCGCATCCCGGACCCCGTCACCGTCATCATCGGAATCCTCGGCATCATCGGCGCCGTCGTTGTCGCGGTCCTTGTCCTGGGAATCCTTCACCCCGTCGTTGTCGTCATCGGAGTCCTTGGCGTCCTCCTTGCCGTCGTTGTCCTTGTCCTTGTCCTTGGCGTCCGTCACCCCGTCGTTGTCGTCGTCATGATCCTTGCCATTGACCACGCCGTCATTGTCGGAATCCTGATCCTCACGATCCGGGACGCCGTCACCGTCATCATCGGAATCCTTGGCGTCCTTCACCCCGTCGTTGTCCTTGTCCTTGTCCTTGGAGTCCTTCATCCCGTCGTTGTCGTCGTCTTTGTCCTTGGCGTCCTTCTTGCCGTCGTTGTCCTTGTCCTTGTCCTTGGCGTCCTTCACCCCGTCGTTGTCGTCATCGGGATCCTCCTCCGGCAACAGACCATCCCCATCCGGGTCCGACGCCGGCAAACCACACCCGGCCTTCCAGATCGCCTGCCCCGCCGCATCCCAGTTCCGGCCCCCATGCACCCCCGGGATCGCCGGAATGATGTCCCCCCAGTCACCACCATTGCGCTGAGCCGGAGTCCACACCGGACCCTGATGCTCCGCATTCGCGTAGTGATCACCCTTACCCTCACCCTTACCGTTGACCCCATCCGCCGCCGACGTATCCACCGTGATCTGCACATACGGATTCTTCGTCGCATTCGTGCGATGACAGATCGTGACCTTCCCATTCACCGGCACCCCCAACGGAGGCGTAGGCGAAGGCGTGGGGGTGGGCGTCGGACTAGGGGTTGGGGTGGGTACAGCCAACCCGACACTCACTGCATCCGACATCACCGCCGCACTTGCCGGATCCGCCCCCGCCAACGTGGTGGTCACCACCACCCGATACAAACCCACATCCCCCGCACCCACCGATCCCACCGTGAAACTAGCCGACGTCTCCCGACGCACATCGACCCACGCTGCACCACCATCAGACGACTTCTGCCATTGATACGACAACACCCCCTGCGACGGCGCCGCGGCCACCACCGACAACGACGCCGGCTGCCCCGAACGCACCGACACCGACTGCGGCTGGGTCGTGATCACCGGGGCCGGCGCCCCTACCGTCACTGTCGCGACACTCGAGGTCGCCGAATCAGTGGCTGGACTGGCGCCGGTGACCGTGTTGGTCACCACCACCCGGTACTGCACCTTCGGCGTCACATACGACAACACAGGAGTCGTATACGAAGCCGACGTCGCCCCCGCAACATCCGACCACGTACTGCCCCCATCAACAGACTTCCGCCACTGATACGACAACGAGCCTTCGGCGTTGATAGCGGCCACCGTCACCGTCGCCGCCTGACCCGAGCGCACCGACACCGCCTGCGGCTGCGTGGTGATCACAGGAACCGACGCCCCCACCGTCACCGGCACCGCACTCGAGGTCACCGCATCACTGACCGGATCCGCCCCCGACAGGGTGTTGACCACCTTCACCCGATACAACACCTTCGGGCTGGCGTACGACACCGGCGGCGTCGTATACGCCGCCCCCGTCGCACCATTCACATCCGACCACGTAGTACCGCTATCAGCTGACCGCTGCCACTGGTACGACAACACGCCCTGCGACGGCGCCGCCACCACCACCGACATCGACGCCGCCTGACCCGACCGCACCGACACCCCCTGCGGCTGCGTCGTGATCACCGGCGTCGGCGCCCCCACCGTCACCGACACCGCACTCGAGGTCACCGAATCAGTGGCCGGACTGGCGCCGGTGACCGTGTTGGTCACCACCACCCGGTACTGCGCCTGCGGATTCACATACGACACCACCGGCGTCGTATACGCCGCCGATGTCCCACCGCTACCACCAGACACCGCCAACCACTCACCATTGGTGAACGTCTGCCACTGATACGACAACACGCCCTGCGACGGCGCCGCCGCCACCACCGACATCGACGCCGCCTGACCCGACCGCACCGACACCCCCTGCGGCTGCGTCGTGATCACCGGAACCGCAGCGCCCACCGTCACCGTCGCCGCGTTCGACGTCGTGGTCGTGGTGTTCCCCGAGAGGGTGTTGCTCACCTTCACCCGGTACTGCGCCTTCGTACTCGTATACGACACCGGCGGTGTCGTATACGACACCCCCGTCGCACCATTCACATCCGACCAGTTACTCCCCCCGTCAGCCGACGTCTGCCACTGATACGAGAGCACTCCCGTGTCGGATACGGACGCGGCCGCCGTGAACGTCGCGGTATCGCCCGACCGCACCGATACCGGCTGTGGCTGGGTGCTGAGCGATGGTGTCGCAGGCGTTACATACGAGAAGACGACAATGCCGGAACCGCCGCGACCGCCGCCCGCTCCTAGGCCGTCCGCGGATCCCCCACCCCCGCCGCCACCGCCCGTGGAGGCGGTCGCGTTGCTGCCGGAGTTGGAACTGTCGTTGGCGCCGGCGCCACCGCCGCAGGTGGCACTCCCGGCGCCGCTGTAGTTCCGACCGGTACCACCGCCGCCGCCGCCCGCATAGCAGACGGATGAACCGGTGATGGTGGAGGTGTAGCCGGTCCCACCGGTGCCATGCTGGCTACTGGTCGTGTCGACGCCTGCACCACCCGCGCCGCCACCACCACCACCTTTGGCGACGTTGCCAGTCGTGTTGAGACCCGACCCCCCTTTGTTACCCCTGCCGCCGGACGCGGAGTTGGGTTGTGTCGCCGCCCCCCCAGCGGCTCCGGTGGTGCCGTCGGCCCCGGCGTCCGTCGTACTGCGATTGCCGCCCCCTCCCGACCCGCCCGTGCGGCCCGGGGAGTCGCCACCGCCCATGCTGGCGCCACCACCACCGCCGAGGGCAGTCTTGCCTAGAGCCACCGAGTTCCCGCCGTCATAACTGCTGGAGGATCCACCATTACCCACCTGTACGGTTAGCGAACCTCCCGGCGTGACGGAAGCGTCAACGCCGTCGATCAGTCCACCCGCTCCGCCACCACCTCCCGAGGTTGAACCACCGGCGCCGCCCCCGCCGACGATCAGGTAGTCCTGGATCTTGTTGATGCCTGCGGGGACCGTCCACGTCCTGTTGCAGTAACCTGAGGTACTCACGGTGTTGGTGAAGGTAACGACCGTGCGCGTCCCCACCACCTGGGTGGTCGGCGCACCGCATGTGGGGACAGCGGCCGCGGCCGGGACCGCCGGCACGACCACGAGGGCAGCCGGGAGTGCCGCTGCGGCACAGAGGGCCACTCGCCGGAAGAACGTGGTGCGCTGCATAGACGTTCCCTAGTTGATCAACCTCTGCGAGCGTAAGCGGGCCAGGTCCTCCACTCAACTCCGAGCTGCTCGTCTGCGGTAGCGCCAGGCCAGAAATCGAAAGTCCTGACCCTTCCTTGAGGGTAACCGGAAGTTGGGTGTCACTGAGCGCGGGCTGCAAGGCCCTCGGCCACCGACTACTCTCCCCCTCAGACGCCTTCTGAAGTTGGAGAACCGACATGGACATGTACCTGTGGGCCGCGCCCATCGGTCTGGCCGTCATGATCCTCTACATCGCCATCGGCGGTGTGCTGTTCCAGGTCCAGGAGATCCAGGAGGCGGCGCCTCCCGACCAGCACCCGTAGTCGGGCCCCAGCCCGCGCGTCCCTACCCCGCGTTCGCGTAGTCGACCAAGGGCTGCAGATTGACCGTCACATCCCCCCCGAAGGGATGGTCCAGCGCGAACACCAGCGAGATGGACAGCGCGATCAGGAAACACCACAGCACGGCCAGGAACGGCCGTTGGATCGAGATCGACGACAATCCGACGGTGATGCTGAGCAGGGTCGCGGTGACCAGGAGCAGAAGAGCCATGAGACCCGGCATGGCACGTTCCGCGACAGCCGCGAAGGTGGCATTCGACGTCCCCAGCGCCTGCGCCGATGACACCAGGGCCGTCGACTCCGAGTTGGGGGTCCGGGGGGCGTAGGCGAAGGCGTGGATAGCGTCCTGCATCTTGTCCATGGTCTGGTCCGACGGAAGGTCAGCGGTCGATCCCGCCGCCAGGTACGCCCGGTCGGGCCCGATGACCGACTGCAGGTAGGCGTTGAGGTACTGCTGCAGGTTCTCGGCCTCCTCCTGATCGGTGATGTTGCCGATCGCCCAACCGACCTGTTCGGACTTGGCCGTGAGGTCCTCGACCGCCGACTGGGCGCTCGACAGGGCCCCCCACGTCATCGAGATGGCGACCCCGGTGAAGAAGGCGAAAGACGCCGCGAAACCGGCGATCATTTTGCCGGCGTGGCTCTCGATGTCGTTGCGAGCCGCATCGCTGAGTTTCTTGCGGGCGAAGGCACGCGAAAGGAGGGCGACAGCGGCGAAGATGAGGAACAACACCAAGCAGGTGAACCAGATCGGCAACTCGGTAATCGACACGGCCACACGTTAGCGCCGTTGCGGGCGGGAAGTAGTGCCGACCTCACGCCCGTGTCGCAGCCACGCTCAGCGATCTTCCCTCCTCTTCTGACACGATGGCCACCCCGGTCCCGCAACCCCGCCCGACCGAGTGAGAGAAGAGGGTTCCATGCGTGTTGCCTCCGCACTCCTCCTGTCCGCCGCCGTCGTCGCCGGAGGCGTGGCCCTGCCCGCCGTGGCTGCCGACGCCGCTGCCCCCCTCGGCCATCCCCATGAGGGCAAGCGATGCCACAAGAAGGGGAAGGTCGTGAAGGTGGGCAACAAGTACCACCGCGTGAAGTTGAAGTGCACGCGGGTGCGCCGCGGCGACCGCCACGTCCTGGTGTGGAAGTACCACGGTCAGGCCTGACCGACCCGCAACAGCTACCCCGGCTCGACGGCGGACCGTCGGCCGCTGAGGTAGAACAACAACATGACCGGTACCACCTCCTCCGCCGGCCATCCCCGGTGGCGGCGCTGGCTCGAGCGCGCGCGCCGGCAGTACGCGTGGGTGGACCACGCCACGGTCGCAGTCGAGTGGTACATCGA
The DNA here is from genome assembly GCA_029978705.1 of Actinomycetota bacterium. Classification (GTDB taxonomy): domain Bacteria; phylum Actinomycetota; class Actinomycetes; order S36-B12; genus CAIWTL01. The sequence continues at coordinate 55,711 of JAPOIY010000015.1, read as the reverse complement.
CCGCAACGTCGAGTTCTTCTCCATGAAGGTCTCGTCGCGCGGCCTGTTCCTGACCGTCACCATGATGGTCCTGCTGCTCTACAGCCTGGACTTCATCACCAGTCAGATGCCGGGCGTCAACGAGATCGTGATCCCCACCGCCGCCTCCCCCGACGAGATCGACCTGGGGGCCGCGGTGCACTCCACCCTCCTGGAGGCCCGGAGCGCGATCTTCGACGTGGCCGGGGCCGTCACCCTGGTCGTCTCAGCCGTCTACACCGCCAAGGCGCTGCGCCAGGGCAAACAGCGCATCTTCGGCGGACCCGACCGCCGGATCCGCACACTTCAGTTCCGCAACCTCGCCATCGGCCTCGGATTGGCCGCGACGGGTGTCTGCTCCTGGCTGCTCACCCTCGGAACGGCCGTCCGCACCGCCGCGTGGCGCACCCTCCTGGGACTCACCGACATCGCCCCGGCGACGGTCGCCTCGGGCAAGCTCCTGCTCATCGCTGTGCAATTGCTGGGCCTCACCGTCCTCGTCCTGAGCGCGGTGAGGAGCAGCGCCCCAGACGCCCCGCGACGTACTGCCCTGATAGCTGCCGTGGGCTTCGCCGCGTTCACCACTCTGCTGAACTTCACCGTCACCTACACCTACCTAGGTGCTCTCCTGTCGCCGGACACGTCGGGTGCCGTCGTCCTGGTGCTCAGCCTCCTGGGCTGGGTGAACATCGTGGTCCGCAGCTACCTTTATGCCCTGTGCTGGGTCGCCTGCCGGCAGGTGGACCCCTACCGGCCACTGGTACCCCAGGGGGTATAGTTCAGCCGAGCGCCGCCACCAGTCAGGAGACCCCCCATGTGCCGCCAGACCACCTGCAAGATCTGCCACAAGGCGACGTGGGCGGGCTGTGGCCAGCACAAGAACGAGGTCCTGCGCGGTGTCCCCAAGAACCAGCGCTGCCGCTGCACAGCCGCCGAGAAGGAAGCAGCCCGCAAGAGCACCTTCCTGGGGCGCCTGTTCGGGTGACAGCCAACCCCCAGTCGGTCGTTTCCAGCTCGCAGGGACTGTCGTCGCCGACCTGACGGCGATACGGTCGCACCATGCGCTGGAAGGTCCGGACGGAGAAGGGTCTGCGGCACGCCACCTTCGAACTCGACGACGTGACCGTCGACGTCTGGGTCAACAAGGCCGCCCAAGTCGTCAATATATGTCTGGCCAGCAAGCAGGGTTTGGACCTGCGGGAGTTGCAGCGCTCCTTCAAGTGGGAGACCCCGCTGCGCATGATCACGGAGTACGACGGTCGCGATGGGGTGTGGATCGCCGGTACCGCGCCGGTGGTACGCCCTCCGGTCCACCTCGACGACGCCTTCCTGGAAGAGGTGGCCAAGGCCTACCTGGCCGAGGGTCGCGGGTACTCGCAAGTGCTGGCCGAGCGCTACGACGTCCCGGAGCGGACGGTGATCCGCTGGGTGGTGTTATGCCGGGAACGCGGCATCCTGACCTACCCCGAGCGCAAGGGCGCAGTCGGCGGCGAGTACGTGCCCCGGTCACGCCGCGACCGGCCCGTCCGCCGCTGACGCCTCACCAGCGGCTGTGGTCCCCGGCCAGCATGATCCACATCCGCAGGCGGCACCGGGTCGGCACCACGCCGGAACTCACCGCCCGGGTCCGCCAGATCCCGGGGAGCAGTTCCGGCGTCCCGTCGTCCAACACCTCCCACGGCGCCTCCAGCACCACTGCGGGATCCGCCCACGCCTGATTGAGGAACAACAGCGTCGCCCAATCCCTCAGGACGGCTGCTTCCTGCTGCGCCCGGGTGAACTCGCGTGCGACCAGGGCACGCCAACTTCGCTGCGGGGGAACCGCCACGCGATTCCCGGCGACAACACTCACAGTTTGGTGATCGGCGCGCAGCCGTCGGGACTTCAGTCAGGATCCGTTCCGACCGGAGGAGTCGGGCACCCCCCTTCTGCGAAGATGATCGGGTGAGGCCGGCGAGGTTTTCTTCCAGCGATCGGACGAGTGGCGGGGAATCGTGAGCGCCACTCTGGATCGTCCCGTATTCGTCGTGGGGTCACCACGCACGGGCACCACCCTCCTGCAGCACTGCCTGTCCCGCGATCCCCGCGTGTTCCGCCTGGAGCGGGAGAGCCGGTTCCTGTGGCACCGGATGCGCGCCACCGAGAAGACCGGCCGCTTCCCGCCGAGGGAGGAGATCGAGGCCGCCTACCTGGGTGACCTGTTCACCGATCCCCGCCCCATGACGCCACCGGACCTGCGACGGTGGGTCGCGCGGGCCTCCTCGCAAGGCACCCCCGCCTCCTACTGGGACATCTCGTCCGACCTGCGCCGGCAGATCGAACAGAGCGAGGACAACCCGATGACGGGTCCCTTCGCCCGCGCACAGCAGGACGAGACCGCCCCCTTCTGCATCCCGCCGCAAGAGTGCCTGTGGGCGAGCGACGTCACCGGTCCCATTCGCATGGTGGACAAGGACACCGGCCACTGCTGGCGCCTGCCCCAACTGGCCGCGACCTTCCCCGACGCAGTCTTCCTCTTCACGCTGCGCGACCCCGCGGCCGCGGTCACGTCCCTGGTCAACGCGTGGCTGCACCCTCACTGGTTCTTCACGTACTACGTGTCCGATCCGCTGCGCATCGGCGGCTACAGCGACCGGTTCCCCTGGGGGGAGCACTGGTGGAACGTCAACCTCTTCCCCGGCTGGCGCGACTTCACGGACTCCCCGCTGGGAGTGCTGTGCGCCCGTCAGTGGGAGTCCGCGGTCCTGGCGATGATGGAGGACGGGTTACCGCTGGTGGCGTCCGGCAGAGCCCGGTTCGTGGACTACGACGCCCTGGTCCGCGACCCACAGCGGGTGCTGACCGACGTAGCGGCCTTCGCCGACCTGGATGTGGCGGCTGTCGCCGGACCGGGGCTGGGCAAGGTGTACATGACGATGGACCCGTCCGCGCGCGTCGTCACCCCAACGTCCGACGTCGTCACGCAGGGGCTCACCGAAGTCCGGGGAACCATCACCCGGCTGACGGGGTTCCGCGGACCCGGAGGCACGCAACAGGCACAATGACCGGGTGAGCCACCGTCCTGACGTCATCATCCTGAGCCGGCACGCCGAGAAACCCGACCCGGCCACCGGATCGGTCGGGGTCGACCGGCACGGTCGCAGTGACGACCACTCCCTCAGCGTCCGCGGCTGGCAGCGGGCGGGGGCCCTGGCCGCACTGCTGGCCCACGCCCCCGAGGCCGCCCACTCCTCGGTCGTTCGACCGAAGCGGGTGATCGCGACCAAACCGACCAAACACGCCAAGAGCCACCGCGAGGTGGACACCGCGAGCCCCGTCGCCGACCGGCTCGGACTCCGCCTCATCGACGACCACGGCCACGGGGAACTCGACGGCCTGATCGCGGAGGTCCTGGGGGATCCGTCACCGGCCCTGGTCGTGTGGCACCACGGCGAGATACCGAAGGTGGCGCGGGCGCTGGGCGCCGACCCCGAGCAGGTCCCCCATTCCTGGCCCGACCACCGCTACGACCTGCTGTGGGTCCTCACCACCGGCGAGAACAACACCTACGACGTGGATGTCGTCCCGCAGCGCCTCTTGGCCGGTGACGCGTCGGAGTGACCGGCGGTGGTCTCAGTCGCCCGCCGTGTCCCGCTGCGGGGCCGGCATCTTCTGCAACTCCGTGACATCGCACCCGGCCCTCTCGGCGTCGAGACTCAGCTGCAGCGTGATGTCCGGACGCTGGGCGAAGATGTTCGTCAACTCGAAGGGGTCGCGACGGAGGTCGTACAACTCCCCCTCGTTGCTGCCGTAGTACACGAACAGGTAGCGCTCGGTCCGGAAGCCGCAGAATGCGGGCGAGCGCTGGATTCCGGCCCGGCTGGGCGCCGCCTCCAGCAGCAGGCGGCTGCGCCGCGGCTCCGACACCAGCGACACCCCTTCCGTCGCCAGTTGCGCGCCGGTCAGTTCGGCGAGGGTCCGGGTGACGTCGAGCTGGTTGGTCAAGCGCGTGTCGACACCGGCGGGCACGGTCACGCCCGCGGGATACTTGATCCACAGCGGGATGCCGCTGACCAGCGAGTACGGGTGCCTCTTCAGCAGCAGGCGGTGCTCACCCCACGCGTATCCGTTGTCGGACAGGTAGACCACGATCGTGTTGGCCGGGTCCCGGTACTGGGCCTGCGCCGTCATGAGCCGTTGGAAGTTGGCATCCACGGCGACGAGGGACTCCGCCTGGCCGCGGACCACGTTGGTCAGCGCCCGCGGGCGCAGCGGGCGCGTCTTGCGGACCCACGCCGGCTTGTCCGACACGTCCTCCTCGTTGAACGCGGGGTTGCGGAAGCGGCCGAAGCGCTGGTGGGCGAGCAGTTCCCGCTCCGACAACTGGCCCGCATAGGGGCCCGGGTCGTACGGGTAGTGCGGGGCGAACGGGGAGTACATCAGAAACAGGGGCTGGTCGGGTGCCGTGGTGCGGATGAACTCGGCCGCTCCGGCTCCCATCGTGTCCGGCGTGTACCCGGTCGGCAGTCCCCGCACCGGCCCGTAATAACCGCCGTCGTGGTCCTCACCGCTCGGGATGTGGAACTCGTCCCACCCGGGGGGAACGAAGTCATCGGCCGTCAGCGCGTTGAAGTGGTTGATGTATTTGCCGTAGAGCCCGGTGCGGTACCCGACCTCCGACAGGGCCAACGGCAGGGTCTGCGCCTCGTTCGGGGCGAAGGCCCGGTAGCTGCCGAACGAACCCGAGTTCTCCCACACACCGGTGGTGTGGGCGTACTTCCCCGTGAGGAAGGCCGACCGCGCCGGGCAGCACAGGTTGGTCGGGACCTCCGCGTTGGGGTAGCGGACCCCGCCGCGGGAGAAGAAGGCGGAGACGTTCGGCATCGCCCGCTCGGTCCCTACCCGTTGGTCATCGGTCATCACCACAATGACGTCGGGCGCTTGGGCCACCACGTCAGCGGTGGCGGGAAGTTGCGGCCAGACCGCGGTCAGGACAGCCGCCAGCGCCATGAGCACGACAACGGTCAGAGAGCGGGCCCGCATACTCCCGACAGTACCTCCGCCCCGGCGGCTCGCGCCCCGGATCCATCCCTCCTCAGGCACTCCCCGCCGCGCGGCACCGCATTCGGGCTAGGGTTCCCCTCGTGAATGTGGCCCTGATCGGCATGCGGGGGGCGGGGAAGTCCAACGTGTCGCGGCGTCTGGCATTCCTGACCAAACGCCCGGTGCTGTCCACCGACGTCCTGGTGGAGTACGAGACCGGCATGACGATCCCTGACTACGTCGCGGAGCACGGCTGGGCCGCGTTTCGTAGCCGGGAGTTCGGCGTCCTGGAACGGATCGCAGCCATGGACCGCGTGATCGTGGACTGCGGGGGTGGCATCGTGGTGGACATCGACCCGGCAACCGGAGCGGAGACCTTCAGCGAACGCAAGGTTGCGGCGCTCCGTGACCGCGGGCCGGTCGTGTGGCTGCGGGGCGACATCGACCGACTGGCGGCCAAGACCGCCGACGACCCGAACCGGCCCAGTCTCACCGACAGCCGGTCGCTGGCCGACCTCATGCGCAACCGCGCACCCTTCTACGAGCGGGCCGCCGACCTCGTGATCGATGTCGAGGACTACAAGCGGTCGGTGATGGCGCTGGATCTGGCACTGCGTTACGCCCGGGAACTGGGTCTCGCCGACGACTTGGTCGACGTGCTGCGAGCCAAACGCGGCTGATTCCTAGTCGTTGCGGCCGTCAGCCGCCGTCGTCAGGAGGCGCTGAGGGCCTTCTGCTTGAGCGTGTCGTACTCGGACTGGGAGATGACACCCTGGTCCAGCAACTGCTTGGCCTTGGCGATCTGCTCGGCGGGGTCCGTCTGGCCGGCCACCTGCTGGATGTACTGCGCCTGGGCGTCCTGGACCTCCTTGGCCTGGGCCGCAGCTCGCTCCTGCATCCCCCGGCCGTTCACGATCAGATAGATCAACGAGGTGAGCGGAGGGAGGAGGATCAGGAAGATGATCCACAGAGCCTTGACCCAGCCCTTCATCTCATGGTCGCGGAAGATGTCGGAGAAGATGTAGAAGAGGACGAGGATGAAACAGAAGAGGAGGAAGATCCAGATCGTCGTCAGGAAAAGATTGCCGAAAGTCTCCACGGCCAGTACTCCAGTCAGGTAGCTCGCCACCCGTTGGCGAGACCCTCCCAGGCTAGGTCACGATCTTCGGAGCGCCACCACCGCCCATACCCGCGTGGCCAACCTCACTCTCCGAACGCGAGCGACCTCTTGGTCAGCCCCATGAACCACCCGTCGATCTCCGTGCGCCCCGGGCGCTCCGGAGCACCGCCCGCTCCCATCGCCACGAAGAGCGGGACGAGGTGTTCCACGGTCGGATGCGCGTACGGCATCCCCGGCGCCGAACGGTAGTCGCTGAGCCCGGCGACATCTCCCTCGGCCAGCAACTCGGCCGCCCACGCATCGAAGTCCCGCGACCACCCCGGCGGGGTGGGGTCCCCCTGCCAGTTGGCCTGACTGAGGAAGGGGAGGCCGTGGGTCAAGAAGCCGGACCCGATCACCAGGACACCCTGCTCCCGTAGCCCGGCCAGCCGCGCGCCCAGCGCCACCAGTGCGTCGGGGTCATGCGTCGGCACGCTGAGCTGGAGGACCGGGATGTCCGCCTCCGGGTACATCACCTTCAGCGGCACCCAGGCCCCATGGTCCAGCCCCCGGGTGGTGACGACGGGGTCCCCCTGGGAACCCAGGCTCCGGCGCAGATCGGCGAGCAGCGCGGAGGCGTCCGGGGTGGCGTAGGTCATCCGGGAGAACTTGGGATCGAACCCCGCGAAGTCGTAGACGAGCGGGGTGCCCGCCTGCGGGCTCGACACTGCGACCGGTGCGGCCTCCCAATGGGCGCTGACGATGAGGATCGCCTTCGGCCGCGGCAGCCGGCCGGCGAGCGCCGCCAGTTCGGCGGTCCAGACCGGGTCGTCCAGGAGCGGGGGCGCCCCGTGCCCAAGATAGAGGGCAGGAAGTTGAGCGTTCACACAATCTGCAACGTCGTCGGGCAGAGCGCATTCCCTGCGCGGCGACACGCGATCGCGCTCCCCGCCCGGCATGATGAGCCCATGTCGGCCCTCGACCGGATCCGTCGCATGATCCCCGCTGCCGTCGGCCAGTTCACCACCGACCCGGCGGTGCGCACCGGCATGGTGCAGGCGGCCTGGTCGGTGGCTCCTTCCTTCGCCCGCGGGCTGTTGCCGCGCACCCCCACGCAGCAGGCGGTGGTCGTCGGCATCAACGTGACCAGCCATTACGCGATCGGTGCGACCACCTGGGCGGCCATCTCCAGCGCGGTCGCGGGCATCCCCGGCCGGCGTGCCGGCTGGAAGGCGCTCCTGGCCGGGGCCGCCGTCACGGGAACCGCTGGGTTCGTGGCCGAACGCGCCCTGCGGCCCCGTTCGGGCGACAGCATGGCGTGGGCCACGGCGTGGGCCGGCGCCCGCATGTTGGCCACCACCGGTCTCGCGGGTGGCATGGTCACGGCGACCGACGTGATCGAGCACCAGGTGCTGCACCGCTCCCCCGGAGTCGGGACCACCCTCCTGCTGGACGCCGGCGGCGGCGCGGCGATGGCGGCGGGCAGCCTCTACCGCCGCCACCTGCGGGCGCGCAAGTTCGGCATGGTGGCCGCCGACCGCCAGGCTGTGGCCTCCGTGAAGGGGCCGCGGGCGTACGGGACGATCGGGGTCATCGCGCTGGGCACGGCCACCGGGATCGCCGGCCTGGCCGTGGTCGAACAGACTGCAGCGCGGGCCATCAACAAGGGACTGACGAAGGCGGCGGGAACCGACCTGGGGGAGACGGGGGTCTGGCTGTCGCACTGCATCACCGGCGCCGGGCTGGCCACGCTCGGCCTGGTGGGCCTCGACCGGGTCCGGGCCCGCACGCTTCGCGCCAACGAGGTCGTCGAGGCCGCATACCCGGAGCCCCCGACGAGCGACACGGTGTCGTGCGGGCCCGCGAGCCTTGTGGACTTCGACGCGATCGGCAAGGAGGGCCGTCGCTTCGTCCTGATGGCCCTGCGCAGCCAGCAGATCACCAACGTCATGGGCGAGGCCGCGATCGACCCGGTCCGGGCGGTGATCCCGCGGGACGGCAGCATCGCCGAGCGGGCCGAACTCGCCGTAGCCGAGCTCGAGGAGCTGGGCGGTTTCGAGCGCTCCGTCATCGTCGTCGCGTCCCCGACCGGGGTCGGCTACGTCAACTACGTCATGGCCGAGGCGCTGGAGTACTTGGCCCGCGGGAACTGCGCGATCGTCGTGCCGCAGTACGCCATGGTCCCGTCGGCGCTGGCGCTGGACAAGACCGCGGAGGGCACCGAACTGCAGGCCGAGGTGCTGGAGGCCATCGCCCAGCGGATCCGGCGCATCCCGCCGGCCCGGCGCCCGCGGCTCTACCAGTTCGGGGAGAGCCTGGGCGCCCAGGTGGCGCTGGATGTCACCTCCATCGGAGGCGTGGCGCGGCTGGACAGCCTGGACGTCACCGCCGGCCTGTACCTGGGGGTGCCCTTCCGCAGCAGCGCGTGGCGGACCTGGTGGTCCCAGCCCAAGGCCATCGACCCCAGCGGCCGCATCGTGCTGGTGTCGGACCCCGCGGAGGCTCCCGACCAGCCCGGGATGCAGCTGCTGGTCGTGCACGACGACGACCCGGTGAACAAGTTCGCCTACTCGATGGTGGTGCGCCGGCCCTGGTGGTTCGGTCCGCCGCAGCCCCGCCCGCCGATGGTCCCCCGCGAGACGCTGTTCCGCCCCATCTCCAGTTTCGTCATCGCCCTGTTCGACCTCCTCAACGCGATGAACCAGAGGCCGGGGGCGTTCCAGCGGGTCGGGCACGATTACCGCATCGATGTCCGGGAGGCCCTGCAGAAAGCGTTCCGGCTGCCGGCGAGCGCGGTTCAGGCGCAGGCCATCGAGGGGGCGCTGCGGGAGCGGGAGCAGATGTGGGCCGAGACCCGTCTGGTGGCCCGGACCGCCGCGAAGGCGGTCGCCACGATCAATGACACGCTGAACAAGTGGGGCCGCTCGACGGTGTCGCTGGACTTCGCGGAGGATCAGGACCTCGATCTGCCGCCGGCCATGCGCAAACTCATGCAGCAGATGTCCGATTCCCAACTGATGGGGCGGTTGGGCAGCAGCGGTCCGCCCGGGTGAGGGACCTTTCGGTCAGCGGCGCGTGGTGTCGCGCGGCGCCGCCAGGTTGATCGTGCGCACCGGCGGGCGCGCGGTGGCGGCCATCGGCTGGCCCGCCTGACGGGGCACCCCCTGGCGGGGCACCCCGGGCTGCGGTGCCGGACGTGGCTGCGGCCGGGTGTCGACCACGGCGGGCTCGGGACGCATCCCGGGGGTGCGGTCCAACAGGCCGTAGACCTCCGCCGCGCGATAACGGCGGTGCCCGCCGAGGGTCCGGATCGACGTCAACTTGCCTGCCTTCGCCCAGCGGGTGACCGTCTTCGGGTCGACGCGGAACAGCGCGGCAACCTCGGAGGGGGTCAACAACTCATCGCCATCACCAGGTCGTCCGGCCATTTGTGGCTCCTTCGTCAATCCGGCTGGTCGAACCCACCCCGAGTCCGGTGGACCCGCCTGCCGTGTGCCATGAATGTTGCACACGTCACAGGGCCCGGCAACCGATTATCACGAATCGGCCACATCTATTTCCCGGCGGGTCGGACGTCCCGCACCGCCCGCGCGCGCAGTCGCCGCAACCCGGCCGCAGCGGGTAAGGTGGCCTCACGATTTTGTTGTGACACATCGGGCGAGGGGGTCGAGCCATGGGGCGCGGCCGGGCGAAAGCCAAGCAGACGAAGGTGGCGCGGCGGCTCAAGTACAGCGGCCCCGACACGGACCTGCAGGCACTCGAAGCGGAACTCAAGGGCCCTGAGGAGTCCGAGGAGACGATCGTCACCGAGGAACCCGAAGAGGACTCCCTCGACGACCCGTACGCGAAGTACCTCGAGGACGACTGACCGGGCCGTCAGCCGCGGTACTCGCCGACCACCATCACGGTCCCCCCGGTGCCGCCCTTCGGCAGGGCGGTGGGCACGTCAGCCGGCCGCTCCTCGCGCACCTGGCCCATCACGAACGGATGATCGGCGGCGGCTGTCGCGAAGACGTCGGCCAGGTCGGCGGGGTCCACCACCAGCACCATGCCGACTCCCATGTTGAAGGCGACCTCCATCTCGGCGCGCTCGATGCGGCCCGTCCGGGAGATGACGTCGAACACCGGCAGCGGCTGCCACGCCGAACGGTCGACGACCGCCGTGAGACCGCCGGGGATGACCCGCGCCAGATTGGCCGCCAGACCGCCGCCGGTCACATGGGCCATGGCATGCACCCCGCCACCCCGGGCCAGGGCCAGGCACACCCGCGTGTAGATGCGGGTCGGTTCCAGCAGTTCGTCGCCGACGGTCCGTCCCAGTTCCGCAACGGTGACCGACAGGGCCGCGGGCGTGGAGAGCAGGACCGCGCGGGCCAGCGAGTAGCCGTTGGAGTGCAGCCCCGACGCGGGCAGCCCCACCAGCACGTCTCCCGCCTGCACCCGGTGGGAGCCGAGCATGTGGTCGGCCTCCACCACCGCCGTTCCCGCGGCGGCGAGGTCGTACTCCTCAGGTCCCATCAGTCCGGGATGCTCCGCCGTCTCGCCGCCGAGGAGCGCGCAGCCGGCTTCGGTGCAGCCGGCCGCGATCCCGGAGACGATCTGCGCGATCCGCTCGGGCTGCACCTTGCCGCAGGCGATGTAGTCGGTGAGAAACAGCGGTTCGGCCCCGGACACCACAAGGTCGTCGACGACCATGGCCACCAGGTCCCGGCCGATCGTGTCGTGGCGGCCCATAGCCTGCGCGACCGCCACCTTGGTGCCGACCCCGTCGGTCGACGTGGCCAGCAACGGGCGCTGGTACCCCTTCAGGGCGGAGGCGTCGAAGAGGCCGGCGAAGCCACCGAACTCGCCGACCACCTCGGGGCGCTGCGCGGCGGCGATGCTGGCCCGCATCAGGTCGACGGCGCGCTCCCCGGCCGCGACGTCGACCCCGGAGTCGGCGTAGGACGCGGGTCCACTCACCGCGGCACCGCGGACCCGGGCGCCGCAACGGGAACGTCGGCGACCACCGGGTCCGGCTCCGCCGGCACCTCGTCGGAGCCCCAGACCTCCAGCAGGTCCTTGCCCAGCCGCTGCGGCTCCGGGAGGGGCACGGGGTACTTGCCGTCGAAGCACGCACGGCACAGTTCGTCGGCCGGCAGGCGGGTGGCCTCGGTCAGTTCGTCCAGGGAGACGTAACCGAGGGAGTCGGCGCCGATGGAGTCCCGGATCTCCTCGATGGTCAGACCGTTGGCGATGAGTTCGGCGCGGCTGGCGAAGTCGATGCCGTAGTAGCACGGCCACTTCACGGGGGGGCTCGAGATCCGCACATGCACCTCGAGGGCACCGGCCTCCCGCAGCATGCGCACGAGGGCCCGCTGCGTGTTCCCGCGCACGATGCTGTCGTCCACCACCACGAGGCGTTTGCCCGCGATGACGCCGCGCAGCGGGTTCAGTTTGAGGCGGATCCCGAGTTGCCGGATGGACTGGGACGGCTGGATGAAGGTGCGGCCCACGTAGGCGTTCTTGACCAGGCCCTCCCCGAACGGGATGCCCGACTCCTGGGCGTACCCGATGGCTCCGTAGCGGCCGGACTCGGGCACCGGGATGACGAGGTCGGCATCGGCGGGCCATTCGCGGGCGAGGCGGCGACCGATGTCGGTCCGCACCGCCTCGACACTGCGGTCGCGGATCGTGGTGTCCGGGCGGGCCAGATAGACGTACTCGAACAGGCACCCGTGGGGGCGGGCCTCCGCGAAGCGCATCGACCGCAGACCGGCCTCGTCGATCGCGAGGAACTCACCGGGCTCGATCTCCCGCACGAAGGTGGCGCCGACGATGTCGAGGGCCGCTGTCTCGCTGGCGACCACCCATCCCCGCTCGAGGCGTCCCAGGACCATGGGACGGATGCCGTCGCGGTCGCGGGCGGCGTACAGCGTGTGCTCGTCCATGAAGACGAACGAGAAGGCGCCTTCGAAGCGGGGCAGTTCGGCCAGCGCCGCGTCCTCCAGGGACTGACCCGGGTGGGCGGCCAGGAGGGCGGCGACGAGGTCCGTGTCCGAGGTGGCCGCCGCACCGGTGTCGAGCGGCAACTCGCCGGACTCGGAACGCTGCTGGGCGACCAGGTTGGCCAGGTCGCCGGTATTCGTCAGATTGCCGTTGTGGGCCAGCGCGAGCATGCCCGTGGACGTGGGGCGGAAGGTGGGCTGCGCGTTCTCCCACACCGACGCGCCGGTCGTGGAGTACCGGCAGTGTCCGACGGCGAGGTGCCCGTGCAGACTCTCCAGCGCCGCCTCGTTGAAGACCTGGGAGACCAGCCCCATGTCCTTGTAGACGACCACGTGGGAGCCGTCGCTCACCGCCATCCCGGCCGACTCCTGGCCGCGGTGCTGCAGGGCGTACAGCCCGAAGTAGGTGAGTTGGGCGACAGCCTCGCCAGGCGCCCAGACCCCGAAAACCCCGCACGCATCCTGGGGGCCCTTGTCGTCACCGGGCAGGTCGTGATTCAGCAGTCCGTCTCCGCGCCCCACCTGGCCAGTGTAGGGGGTGGGGACGGAGTGCCGGAAACATCGAAGGGCGCGCCCCCCGACATCCGGATCGTCGTACCCTGGCCGGGTGTCCCGCATCTCCCGCGCCGCCGCGGTCCCGGTCGGCCTCGTGCTGGTGGCCGGGCTGTCGGCGTGTGTGTCGTCACAGGACCTGGCGGCCCGGTCGGCGGGGGGTGCCATCGCGACCCCGTCAGTCGATGCCACGGAGGCCTGCCCGCCGCTGACCGGTGCGGAACTGACCCGGATCACCGGGGTGCCTTTCCAGCCGCGACCCGTCGTCGTGTCCGCCGACGGGGAGTCGGCGGAATGCCGCTGGGCCGCCACCAACGGGGAGGCGTTCATCGTCACCCGGTCGCACGCCCGCAACGGGTCGGACCACTTCCGGCAGGCGATGGCGAGCGCCCAGCGCAATCTGGGGGCGACGGCTCCCATCAAGGTCAAAGGGGCCGACGCGGCCTTCGCCGTTCCGAACGTGGCGCGGTTCGGGCTGGTGGACGACGGTTCCTACGTTGAGGTCAACACCGTCGTCCCGGAGGCGACCGCGGACATGATCGGCCAGATTCTCGCCGCCACCACGCGCTGACGGCGGCGGTCAGTCGATCGGGGGCCGGTCGGCGAGCAGCGGCTGGCCCGGGTCCCACGTCGTGCCCTCCCGCTCGTCCTTGCGGCGCCGCGCGATCGCGCTCAGTGCCTCCAGGACGACCCGGTTGCCCAGCAGCACGGTGATGTCGGCGTGGTCGAACGGCGGGGCCACCTCCACCACGTCCACCCCCACGACGGGCAGCTCGTAACAGATCCGCCGCACCTGGTCGAGCAGTTGCCGGGCCGACAGGCCGCCGGGCTCGGGGGTGCCGGTACCCGGCGCGTGGCCCGGGTCGCAGACGTCGATGTCGACGCTGAGGAAGACCCCGTCGCAGTCGTCGGTCGCGATCCGGAACGCGTCGGCCATGACGTCCCCGAGGCCGCGGTGCTCCACCTCGGTCATCTCGAACGAGCGCATCCCCTGCTCCGCCATCCAGGCGAGGATCTCCGGTCCGGGCCAGTAGCCGCGCAACCCCACCTGCAGGAACCGGTCGCCGCGCACGGCACCGGACTCGATGAGACGGCGCATCGGCTGACCGTGCCCGATGAGGGAACCGAACTCGATGTCGCCGGTGTCGGCGTGGGCGTCGAAGTGGATGACCGAGACCCGGCCCCACCCACGGGCACGGGCCACTCCGGTCGCGTTCGGCCACGTGACGGTGTGGTCCCCGCCGAGGACCACGGGGATGGCGCCGGTGGTGGCCACGGTAGCGACCACCTCCTCGAGATCGGCGCAGGACCGGGCGGCGTCCCCGCTGAACATCTCGACGTCGCCCGCGTCGCGAACATCGAGGTCGCCCTGCAACCCGTCGACCCGCAAGGCCAGCGAGGGACGGGAGCCGTCGTGGGGCAGATAGCAGGTCGAGCGCATCGCCTGCGGCCCGAACCGGGCGCCGCTGCGGTAACTCGTCCCCCCGTCGAAGGGGGCGCCGATGATGACGACGTCCGCTCCGGCGTAGGTCTCGGGCTCGTCCCACGTGCAGGCGGGGACCCCGAGAAACGTCACGTCGGGGCCGAACTGGGATCCGTAACGCGACACATCGGCCAGCCTACTGACGTGGCGGCCCGGAGGAGGCGGTGCGGCCCCACCTCACGACCAGGACGGCCAGCGCAGCGATGGGGACGACAGCCGCCGCGCACAGCGCGCCGTAGGAACTGACCATGACGACCAGACCCGCGACAGCGCCCCCCAGGGCGCCCGCCACGTTCATCGTGAGGTCGGACAGCCCTTGGATCGACGGCCGGTCGGCGGGAGTGGCGTCGTCGACCAGGAGGGTGGAGCCGGCGATGAGCGTGGCGGACCAGCCCAGTCCGAGGAGGAACAGCCCGATGCCCAGCAGCGGGACGTCGTCCCCGGGCGCGAAGCCCGCCAGCCCGCAGGCCAGGAGGAGGGTCGCCAGCCCGGCCCACACCACCGGGATGCGGCCCCACCGGTCCACCGCCCAGCCCACGACGGGCGACAAGGCGTACATCCCGGCGACGTGCACGCTGATGACCAGACCGATCAACTGGAGGGTCACGTCCACGTGCGCCATGTGGATGGGGGTCATGACCATCACCATCACCATCACGGCGTGCCCTCCGGCCACCACGAGCAGGCCCAGCAGGGCGCCCCGGTTGCCCCGCAGGTGCTCCAGACCGTCCCGCAGGCGGGGGCGCTGCGACGTACTCTCCTGCGCCTGCGCGAGGCGGCGGGACAGCAAGTACGGGTCGGGACGCAGCAGGAGCACGAGGATGGCGGACGCGGCGACGAGAGTGGCGAAGGTGACGAGATAGGGGCCGGTCAGTTGCGGTAGCGAGAGCCCCAGCGCCAGACTCCCGGACAGCTGCAGCAGATTGGGGCCGAGGATGGCCCCGACGGTTCCCGCCCACACCACCCACGAGAGCGACCGCCCCCGCCGGTCCTCGTCGGCGAGGTCGGTGGCCGCGTAGCGCGCCTGATACCCGGCGGCGGAGGCGACGCCCACCAGCAGACACCCCACGAGGACCCACGCCGTCGACCGGCCGAGGGCGCCGGCGATCACGACCGCAGCACCGACCGCGCCGGTGGCGTACCCGGTCGCCAACGAGGCGCGTCGCCCGCGGGCCAGGGCGATCCGGGCGAGCGGGAGCGCCATAACCGCGGCCCCGGTGACCCCGGCGGTCTGGGCCAGGCCCGCCATCCCCTCGGAACCGGACACTGATGCGGTCAGGAGGGACCCGGCTGCCACCGACCCGGCGACGGCGACTCCTCCGAGGGCCTGGGCGCCGCTGAGCACCCACACCGTGCGGGTCTGGATCCGGGCGATGTCCGGGGCGGTGCTCGTCATCGGACGAGCGGGAACAGCCCGGCCAGGTCGGTGCGCTCGCCGCTGGCGAGGACCCGGCCGGCGGCCACCGCGTCGGGCCACGCCAGGGAACCCGCGGCCAGGGCGAAGAGGGTCTCGGCCGTCATCTCGACGGTGGCCTTGGGGGTGCCCCGCCGGTGGGGTGGCCCCGCGATGATCTGGGTGGCGCCGTACGGCGGGATCCGCACCTCCACGCTGCGTCCGGGCGCCCGGCGGGCCATCTCCCCCAGCACCTCCTGGACGGCTGCCCTTGTGAGGCTGCCGTCGCCCGCCGCCGCGGCGACGGTGTGTTGCCAGTCGTGCATCGGGTCAGCCGGTCAGGGAGGTGAGGTCGCGATCCAGGACGTCGTCGTAGTCCTCGCCCGCGACGGGGTCGGTCTGCACGCGGGGATACCCGGGCAGGAGACGGGCGCAGGCCCGCCGGTGGAAGGCCAGCGCACGGCGGGGCTCCTGGCGCAGGGTCCGGGCGTAGGTGGCGATGACCTGTGCCTGGTGCTCCAGTCCCGCCGTCACGTCCGGTCCCGACACGACGAGAGCCGGGTGCCGGGGGGTGAACATCCGGTGGGCGAGGACCGGCTCCCCGGCGACGACGTTCAAGGTGTCAGGGTCGATGAAGGACCAGTCCGAGTACGGCCCGGTGCAGATCACCGCACCCGCCACGTACTCGGTGGTGATCTCCCCGGTGGCCACGTCCCGGCTCGTGACGGCGAGGGCGTCGATGTCCTCGATCTCCTCGATCGCGAGCACTTCATGCCCCCAGCGCACCCGGTCGTCCCCCCCATCGGAGCGCCGGTCATACCCCAGGGCGGGCACCTGCGCTTGCGCCAGTCCCCGCAGGACGGCCGTACCGTGATCGCCCACCCCGACCACCGCCCAGGAGCCGCTGGCCGGGTCGAGAGGGCTGGGCCGCCGCATCACTGGGGCCACCGGCGCGTGGCGGGGAGGCGGACTCATGTCCCCATTGTGGCGCGTACCCCGGCGGGGCTGTTGCCGGGTCGTGACCCGGCTCTCACGGACCAGGACTTGCTCTGCCCCCCGAGGGCAAATAGCATCAACAGAGTCGTATTAGTACGTTAGATGCCCTTTGGAGGCCTCGTGGACCTGGACTTCCTCACCGTTCTCGTGTTCGGCGTCGTCGGCGCCATCGCCCAGTTCGTCGACGGCACCCTCGGGATGGGGTTCGGCATCACATCCGCCACCCTGCTCACCGTGCTCGGCTACTCCGCGGTCGCCGCGTCCGCGGGCACCCACGCCGCCAAGGTCGGCACCACGTTCGTCTCCGGCATCAGCCACTGGCACGCCGGCAACGTCGACAAGCGGGTCCTGGTGGCCATCGCGCTGCCCGGAGCCGTGGGCGCGTTCCTGGGAGCCGTCGTCCTGACCAACATCGCGATGGACGGCGCCCGCATCTGGATGGCCCTCATCCTGCTGGTCATGGGCGTCATCATCATCATGCGCTTCGGCTTCGGCAAGAGTCTGATCCCGCAGATCAATGCCCGGACGCGCCATCTGTGGCCGGTCGGTCTCATCGGGGGGTTCGTGGATGCCACCGGTGGGGGCGGCTGGGGACCCGTGGCCACACCGAGCCTCATGACGATCACCAAACACGAGCCCCATCGCGTCGTGGGCACCGTCAACACGGCCGAGTTCATCGTGGCGGTCGCCGCCTCCATGGGATTCCTGGTCGGGGCCGGCGAGGCCGGCATCCCGTGGCTGGCCGTCGCCGGCCTGGTGATCGGTGGCGCGCTCACAGCCCCGTTCGCCGCCCGACTGGCCCACCGCGCCCCCCGCACCCTGCTGGGTGTCCTCGTCGGGACCATGGTGCTGATCTCCAACGTGGCGGTCATGTCCAAGCTGTTCCATGTCCCCGGAGGCATCGCCTTCGCGCTCATCGTGGTCATCGCGCTCGCGGGCACCTGGATCGCGGTGCGCGCCCACCGGCGCGAGAAGGCGGGAGGCGACAGCGAGGCGCCGGCGATCCCCGCGGACAGCGAGAACGGATCGGACCCGGGCACCGCCCCCCAGCGGCATCAGGTGACGAGCGCCTGACGCCGGCGCACGTCCGGCGCGTCGTCAGGACAGGGCGCGCTGCTTGAGCTGCTCGTACTCGGCCTGATCGATGACGCCCTGATCGCACAGCTGCTTGGCCTTCGCGATCTGCTCCGCCGGGTCGGCCTGGCCGACCGCCTGCTGGATGTAGGCCGTCTGGGCCTGCTGGGCCGCCTCGTACCGCTGCTTGGCGCGTTCCTGCATGCCCTTGCCGCGGAAGATGAGGTACACGAGCGCCGTCAGGAACGGCAGGATGATGAGGAACACCACCCACACGGCTTTCCACCAGCCCGACAGACCGTGGTCCGAGAACAGGTCGGACAGGATGTAGAACAGCACCATCAGGTAGCAGATGAGGGCGAAGATCCATAGCGTCGTGTAGAGGACGCTTCCCAAGGTTTCCACTGCATGTCTCCTGTCGGGTCGGGCAGGGAGAGCCTAGCGCCCCACGGTCAGCCGGCGGGCAGGACGCCGGTCACGGAATCCGGCAGGTCGCCGGTGACGATGTCCGCCAGCGACACCGACTCCAGGATGAGCCGTTCGTTGGCGCGCAGTGCCAGCCAGACGTCGCGCAAGGGGGTTGCCGCACCGACGTAGGCGACGTTGTCAGGCCGCTCGCCCCGAACCTCGGTGAGGGGTCCGTCCACCGCCCGGATGATGTCGGCCAGCGAGACGGCGGCCGGGTCGCGGCTGAGGGCGTAGCCGCCGTCGTGGCCGCGGCGGCTGGTCACGATCCCGGCGCGGCGCAGATCCCGCATCGCCGGGCGCACGTATTCGGTCGGCAGGTGCTGGGCCTGCGCGAGTTCCTCCAGCGGAACCGTCCCCTCGCGGGCAGCGAGTTCCACGGCGGCGCGGATGGCGTAGTCGATGCGACCGGTGAGTCTCATGTCAGCCGAACAGCCCCGGCAGGGTGCGGCCGTGCGCCTCGCGCAGGTCGGCCAGCGGCCAGGTGATCTGCTCGCCGCCGGGCAGCGCCAGCACGAGCACCTGCTGGGACGGCCTCCCGGCGTCGTCGCCCAGACCGCTGTCGACCACCCCGATCCGCTGTGCAGGCAGCGCACGGGCGGCGCACATCGCGGTGAAACGCTGCTCCTCGCTGCGCGGCACCACCACGACGGCCCGGCCGGCCGACTCGCTGAACAGGAAGACGAACGGATCGAGCCCGTCGGGCACCCAGAGTCGAGCCCCGACATCGGCCCGCAGCGCCATCTCGACGAGTGCGACGGCGACACCGCCGTCGGAGACGTCGTGGGCGGCGCTCAGCATCCCGTCGCGGCTACCGGCGACGAGTACCTCCGCGAGCACCCGTTCCCGGTGCAGATCCACACGCGGGGGGCGTCCCCCCAGGTGGCCGTGGATGACGTGTGCCCACTCGGATCCCGACAATTCGTCGTGGGTGTCGCCCAGCAGGTAGATCGCCTCGCCGTCGGTGTGCCACGCCTGGGGGGTCCGGGCGGCGACGTCCTCGATGACGCCCAGCACCCCGACGACCGGCGTCGGGTGGATGGCCACGTCGCCGGTCGAGTTGTAGAAGGAGACATTTCCCCCGGTGACCGGCGTCCCGGCCTGCTGGCACGCGTCCGCGAGACCGCGTACGGCCTCGGCGAACTGCCACATGACCTCGGGGTCCTCGGGGGAGCCGAAGTTCAGACAGTTGGTCACGGCCAGCGGGACGGCTCCGGTGGTGGCGACGTTGCGGTAGGCCTCGGCGAAGGCCAGCTGGGCCCCGGCGTAGGGATCGAGTCTTGCAAACCGGCTGTTGCAGTCGGTGGCGATGGCCACCCCGCGGCCGGTCCGTTCGTCCACGCGGATCATGCCGGAGTCCTCGGGCTGCGCCAGCACCGTGTTCCCGCGGACATAGCGGTCGTACTGGTCGGTGATCCACGCCTTGTCCGCCACGTTCGGGGCCGCCACGACGTCCCGTACTGTCCGGGCCAAGTCGTCGGGCGTCGCCGGCCGGGGCAGGCGCGACGCGTCATTCGCCTGCAGGTCGTCCAGTCCGGCCGGCCGGGCGGAGGGGCGCTCGTAGACGGGCCCTTCGTGAGCCACCGTGCGGGGCGGTACGGCGACGATCTGCTCGCCGTGCCAGTCGATCGTGAGGCTCCCGGTGTCGGTGACCTCACCGATGACGACAGCCTCCACGTCCCACTTGCGGCAGATGCGCAGGAAGTCGTCCACATGCGCCGGCGTCACGACAGCGCACATCCGCTCCTGGGACTCGCTCATCAGGATCTCTTCGGGGCTCAGGGTGGCGTCGCGCAGGGGGACGCGGTCCAGCCACACATGCATGCCGCCGTCGCCGTTACTCGCCAGCTCGCTGGTGGCACACGAGATCCCCGCCCCGCCCAGGTCCTGGATCCCCTCCACCAGACCGGCGCCCAGGACCTCCAAGGTGCACTCGATGAGGAGTTTCTCCATGAAGGGGTCGCCCACCTGCACGCTGGGCCGTTTGGCGGGACCGGTCTCGTCGAACGTCTCGCTCGCGAGCACCGAGACCCCGCCGATGCCGTCGCCGCCGGTGCGAGCGCCGTACAGGATCACCTTGTTCCCGACGCCCTTCGCGCTGGCGAGGTGGATGTCCTCGTGTTTCATGGCGCCCACGCACAGGGCGTTCACCAGGGGGTTGCCCTGGTAGCAGTCGTCGAAGACCACTTCGCCGCCGATGTTGGGCAGGCCCAGGCAGTTGCCGTACCCCCCGATGCCGGCGACCACGCCGGGGAGTACCCGTTTGGTGTCGGGGTGATCGGGCGCTCCGAACCGCAGCGGGTCCATCACCGCGAGGGGTCGGGCTCCCATCGAGATGATGTCGCGCACGATGCCGCCGACCCCGGTCGCGGCACCCTGGTACGGCTCGACGTACGACGGGTGGTTGTGGCTCTCGACCTTGAAGGTGACCGCCCAACCCTCGCCGATGTCGACGACGCCGGCGTTCTCACCGATGCCCACGAGGAGTGCGTCGGACGGGGGCGCCTTCTCGCCGAACTGCCGCAGGTGGACCTTGCTGGACTTGTAGGAGCAGTGTTCGCTCCACATCACCGAGTACATGGCCAGTTCGCTGCTCGTCGGGCGGCGGCCCAGGATCTCGCGGATGCGCTGGTACTCGTCGGCCTTGAGGCCGAGTTCGGCGAAGGGCTGTGCGGTGTCGGGGCTGGCCTGCGCAGCTGCCACCGTGTCCAGCGTCATGCGGGAACCCTTCGTCGGGACCTCAGTTTATGGGTGCGGGCGGAACGGATCGGTCGGCCCCCTAACCGACGAGCGACTGCAGGGCGGAGGTGAAGAACCGCAGCCCGTCGGTGCCGGGCGTGCCGGTCAGGTCCTCGACGGCGTGTTCCGGGTGCGGCATGAGACCTACGACGTTGCCCGCCTCGTTGGAGATGCCCGCGATGTCCCGGAAGGACCCGTTGGGGTTGCCGTCCGCGTAGCGCACCACCACCAGTCCCTCCCCCTCCAGCCAGTCGAGCGTCGCGTCGTCGGCCACGTAACGGCCCTCGCCGTGTTTGACGGGGATAACGATCCGGTCCCCCGTCTCGTACTCGTTCGTCCAGGCGGTGTCCGTGCGCTCGACGGTCAGCGCCTGGTCGCGGCAGACGTAATGCAGAGACTCGTTGCGGGTCAGGACCCCCGGCAGGAGGTGGGTCTCGCACAGGATCTGGAAGCCGTTGCAGATCCCGAGCACCGGCAGCCCGTCCCCCGCGTGGTGCACGACGTCGGCCATGATCGGCGCGAAGCGGGCGATCGCGCCGCACCGCAGGTAGTCGCCGTACGAGAATCCGCCCGGGACGACGACCGCGTCCACCTCGCCGATCGTCGTCGCGGCGTGCCACAGCGGCACGGGCTCGGCGCCCGCGACCCGGACGGCACGCTGCACGTCGCCGTCGTCGAGCGACCCCGGAAAGGTGATGACCCCGATCTTCGTCACGCCTGCTCCGCCACCCGGACGGTGAAATCCTCGATCACCGGGTTGGCCAGGAGTTCCTCGGCCAGCCGGTTGAGCACGGTCTCGCGGTCGGCGTCCAGGTCACCGTCGAGGGTGATCTCGAAGCGTTTTCCCTGCCGCACGTCGCTCACGCCGGCGAGTCCCAGCCGGGTCAGCGCCCCCTGCACCGCGCGGCCCTGCGGATCCAGGATCTCGGGCTTCAGCATGACGTCCACGACAACGCGGGCCACGTCGGCTCTCCTGTCCGTCGAGACGGCTCGACAGGTCGATGGTGGTGCGCCCTCATCATAGGGGCGGTCCGGTCCGGGTCAGGGGAACGTCTCGCCGGTGATCAGTTCGTAGGCCTCGAGGTACTTGGCGCGGGTGCGGGCCACGACCTCGGGCGGCAGCGGTGGTGGTGGGGTGTCCGCCGCGCGGTCCCAGCCGGACTCGGGGGAGGTCAGCCAGTCGCGCACGTACTGCTTGTCGAAGGAGGGCTGGGGCGCCCCCGGGCGCCACCCGGCGGCGGCCCAGTAGCGGGAGGAGTCGGGGGTCAGCACCTCGTCGGCCAGGAGGATGCCGGGCCCGCCGGGATCCCTCCCGAACTCGAACTTGGTGTCCGCCAGGATGATGCCGCGTGCCCGGGTGACCTCCTCGGCGCGCGCGTAGACGGCGAGGCTGGTGTCCCGCAGGTCCGCGGCGAGTTGCGGCCCCACCTCCGCCACGACCCGGTCGAAGTCCACGTTCTCGTCGTGGTCGCCGACCGCGGCCTTGGTCGCGGGCGTGAACAGGGACGTGGGTAGGCGCGACGCCTCATCCAGGCCGGGGGGCAGCGCGTTGCCGCAGACCTGCCCGGTCGCCCGGTAGTCGGCCAGCCCGGATCCGGTCAGGTACCCGCGCACGACACATTCCACCGGGAGCATCTCCAGTTCCCGGCACACGACTCCGCGATCGCCGACCAGGCCCGGGGTGGCGGTGCTGACGACATGATTGGGGACCAGGTCCGCCAGCCGGTCGAACCACCACAGACTCATCCGGTTGAGGACACGACCCTTGTCGGGGATCGTCGTCGGCAGCACCCAGTCGTAGGCCGAGATTCGGTCGCTGGCGACTACGAGCACGTCCCCGTCCGGGGTCCGGAACAGGTCCCGGACCTTACCGCCGTATACATGGCGGTAGCCCTCGGGCAGTTCCAGGTCGCCGGCGGTCGGCCGCGGCGGGAGGACCGGCCGGGGGGAGACCACGTGGAACCGGGTCCACATGAGTTCGGTGGTGTCGCCCGGTGCCTCCCCGGCAGCCCGCCACACCTGCTCGTGTTGCCGGCGCCAGTCCGCGACGGAGGCGAAGCCTTCACCTTCGGCCTCCACCTGCGCCCAGGTCACGTCCCCCAGCCGGACCCGGTCGACAGCAGCGACACGGACCCGGGCCGCCGGTTCGCCGGCGTTCCCGACGAGGGTGAGGTCGTCGCCCACGCGCGGGGGTGGCGCATCACTGGCAAGGCGGAGGTCCGCGACCTTGGCCCCGGTCAGCACGAGCCGGTTGAGGTGTTCCCGGGACGGGCCCGGGGCGGCGAGTTCGAGGGGGCGCGGGGCGGTCATGGTCAGAGGATGTCGCCTGGCCGGTAGCCCGCCGCAGCCGGATCCGTCGCCACCAGGGCGGCGACCCGGGCGATCACCGCGTCCACCTGGGCCCCACTGGCCCCGGTGAAGGACAGCGGCTCGGCGAGGGCTGCGGTCAGGTCGGCGCGGGACAGCCCCAGACGGGGGTCGTTCGCGAGCCGGTCGAGCAGATCGTTGGGCGCACCCTGCTCCCGCATGGCCAGCGCGACGCCGACCGCGTTCTCTTTGATCGCCTCGTGGGCGCTCTCGCGGCCGACTCCGTTGCGGACTGCTGCCATGAGGACCTTGGTGCTGGCGAGGAACGGCAGATAGCGGTCGCGTTCCTCACCGATGACGGCGGGGAAGGCCCCGAAGCCGCCGAGGACGGTCAGGAACGTCTCGAACAGGCCGTCGACGGTGAAGAAGGAGTCGGGCAGCATCACGCGGCGCACCACCGAGCAGGAGACGTCCCCCTCGTTCCACTGGCTGCCTGCCAGATCGGCGGCCATCGTGTTGTAGCCGCGCAGCAGAACCATGAAGCCGTTGACCCGCTCACACGACCGGGCGTTCATCTTGTGCGGCATGGCGGAGGATCCCACCTGCCCGGGCTGGAACCCCTCGGTCGCCAGTTCGTGGCCGGCCATCAACCGCACCGTTGTGGCCAGGCTGGCCGGTGCCGCAGCCAACTGCACCAGCGCGCTCACCACGTCGCCGTCGAGCGACCTCGGGTACACCTGACCGACCGAGTCGAGAACCCGGTCGAAGCCCAGGTAGCGCGCCCCCTCCTCCTCGAGCCGGGCCAGCTTGGTGGGGTCGTCGCCGAGGAGGTCGAGCATGTCCTGGGCCGTACCCATCGGCCCTTTGACGCCACGCAACGGGTAGCGGTCGAGCAGATGGTCGAGGCGCTCGACGGCCACGAGCAACTCGTCGGCGGCCGAGGCGAAACGTTTGCCGAGGGTCGTCATCTGCGCGGCGACGTTGTGGGAACGACCCGCCATCGGCAGGTCCCGGTAGGTCGCCGCCAGGTCCGCCAGCATGGCCAGCGCAGCCACCGCCTTGCCGCGCACGATGCGCAGCGAGTCGCGCACCTGCATCTGTTCGACGTTCTCGGTGAGGTCGCGGCTCGTCATGCCCTTGTGGACGTGCTCGTGTCCCGCGAGGGCGTTGAACTCCTCGATGCGGGCCTTCACGTCGTGCTTCGTGACCCGTTCCCGGGCCGCGATCGAATCCAGGTCGATGACGTCGACGACCTTCTCGTAGTCGGCAGCGACACCCTTCGGGACGGGGACTCCGAGGTCCTGCTGGGCGGTGAGCACGGCCAGCCAGAGACGCCGCTCCAGCGCGATCTTGTGTTCGGGGGACCAGAGGGCGGCGATGTCGTCGGAGGCGTAGCGCTGGGCCAGGACATTGCCGATACGCGAAGAACTCACGCCCCCATCATCCCATCGTGACGCCGCGGGGCGCCTCAGCCCGCGCGGCTGCCGATGTCATGGCGGTAGTGGCTGCCGCGGATGTCGATCCGGGCGACCCCGTCGTAGGCCCGCCCGAGTGCTTCCGCGAGGTCGTCCCCGACAGCCGTCACCGACAGAACCCGGCCGCCCGACGTCACGACTCCGCCGTCCTGCAAGGCCGTGCCGGCGTGGACGACGGACACCCCGGGGACCTCCTCGGCCCGGTCGATGCCGGTCACCGGGTCGCCGGTGATCACATCACCGGGGTAGCCCTGCGCCGCGACGACCACACACACCGCGGACCCGTCGCGCCAAGCCAGCGGCGGGCAGTCCGCGAGCGTGCCGTCCGCCACGGCCGTGAGCAACGGGCTGATGGGGCTCGCCAGCAGCCGCAGCACCGCCTGGATCTCCGGGTCGCCGAACCGGGCGTTGAACTCCACCACCCGCAGGCCGTGCCGGGTCAGCGCCAAGCCGCAGTAGAGGACACCCGAGAAGGGGGTACCGCGCGCCGCCATCTCCGCGATGACTGGTTGCGCGACGTGCGTCATGATCTGGTCCACGAGGTCTTCCGGGCCCCACGGCAGCGGCGTGTAGGCACCCATCCCGCCCGTGTTGGGACCGGTGTCGCCGTCCCCCACCCGCTTGTGGTCCTGGGCCGGCAGCAGGGGGACCGCCGACGTGCCGTCGGTGAGCACGAACAGCGAGATCTCCGGGCCGTCCAGGTACTCCTCGACGACCACTTGGCCGCCGCGCACGAGGCAGTGGCGGGCGTGGGCGATGGCGTCGTCGCGGTCGTCGGTGACCACGACGCCCTTCCCCGCCGCCAGCCCATCGTCCTTGACGACGTACGGGGCGCCGAACCGGTCCAGTGCCTCGGTCACCTGATCACTTCCGACACAGGTGACACTGCGAGCGGTCGGGACCTCGGCGGCGGCCATGATCTGCTTCGCGAAGGCTTTGCTCCCCTCGAGCAGAGCGGCCTCGGCGGACGGCCCGAAACAGCGAAAACCGCGGGCCCGGACCGCGTCGGCGGCTCCGTTGACCAGGGGCAGTTCCGGTCCGATCACCACCAGGTCGGGGGCGACCCGCTCCGCCAGGTCGGCGACCGCCTGGGGGTCGGCCACATCGACGGACAGCCGGACGCAGTCCTCGGCGATGCCCGCGTTACCCGGCGCGCACACCACCTGAGTGACCGCGGAGTCAGCGAGCAGACTCTTGACGAGGGCGTGTTCCCGCGCCCCGGACCCGACGACGAGGACCTTCACTGCCGCCCTTCCGCAACGAAGCGCCGTCCCGTCACCTGGGTGGGCGCGATCTCGATGAAGTGGTACTTGGGGGCCGTGTTCCACGGGAACAGGGGGACCTCCTCCAGGAGCGCGGCCTCGTCGTCGGACTCCACCACGCGCGCGGTGCCGAGCACTACCACGCTCCAGGCGAGGTTCTGGTCGGTCTCCAGGCCGTCCACCTCGAACGCCACCGCCTGGTTCACGGCCAGCGAGGCAAGCTTCGACCCCTCCGCGGTACGGAAGAGGACTTTTCCGTCGCGGACCACATAGTTCAGCGGGAAGATGTCGGGACGCCCACCGGGGGCCACCGCCAGTCGGCCGACGACCTCGGCGGACAACAACTCCCAGCACTCCTCGTCACCGAGAATCTCCATACCGTTGCGGGGATCGGTCTGCATGTCCCGATCCTCGCAGACCGTGGCGGGATGGGGGAAGCCGCCCGGGTCAGTCGATGAGGTCGCGCAGCACGATGGTGGCGTTGCGGTCGGGTCCCACCCCGATGGCGCTGATCGGGACTCCGGTGGCCTCCTCGAGGTACCTCACGTAGGCCTGTGCGTTGGCGGGGAGGTCCGAGAACTCCCGCGCCGTGGAGATGTCCTCGTGCCAGCCCGGCAGCATCTCGTACACCGGCGTCGCGTGGTGGAACTCGGTCTGCGTCATCGGCATCTCCGAGACGCGGCGCCCGTCGATCTTGTAAGCCACACAGACCGGGATCTCGTCCCACCCGGTGAGCACATCGAGTTTGGTCAGGAAGAAGTCCGTGAGTCCGTTGACCCGCGCCGCGAACCGGGCGATGGGGACGTCGAACCAGCCGCAGCGGCGGTCGCGTCCGGTGGTCACGCCGCGCTCGCCGCCGATCCGGCGCAGGCGGTCCCCGTCAGCGTCGTGCAACTCGGTGGGGAAGGGCCCGGAGCCGACACGCGTCGTGTAGGCCTTGAGGATGCCGACCACGCGCGAGATCCGGGTGGGTCCGATCCCCGACCCGGTACTCGCACCGCCGGCGGTGGGGTTGGACGACGTCACGAACGGGTAGGTGCCGTGGTCCACGTCCAGCAGCGTTCCCTGGCCGCCCTCGAGCAGTACCACCGCACCCTCGCCGAGGGCGTCGTTGAGGACCTTGCTGGTGTCGGCCACCATCGGGCGGAGGTCGTCGGCGTACTCGAGCAGGGAATCGACGATCTCGTCGACCTCGATCTCCCGCCGGTTGTAGATCTTCACCAGGATCTGGTTCTTGAGAGCGAGGGAGCCGGCGACCTTCTGGCGCAGGATGCTCTCGTCGAACAGGTCCTGCACCCGGATGCCCAGCCGGGCGACCTTGTCGGAGTAGGCGGGCCCGATGCCGCGGCCCGTCGTCCCGATCTTCGCCTTCCCGAGGAACCTCTCGGCGACCTTGTCCAGCGTCACGTGGTAGGGGGTGATCAGGTGGGCGTCGGGGCTGACCAGCAGCCGGGACGTATCGACGCCCTGCGCCTGCAGCCCGGCGATCTCATCGCGCAGGACCGCCGGGTCGACGACCACGCCGTTGCCGATGACGGGCGTGCAGCCGGGGGTGAGGATGCCGCTGGGCAACAGATGCAGGGCGAACGTGCGGTCGCCGACCACGACGGTGTGGCCGGCGTTGTTGCCGCCCTGATACCGCACGACATAGTCGACGCGATCCCCCAGCAGATCCGTCGCCTTGCCTTTGCCCTCGTCGCCCCACTGGGCACCCACGAGCACGATTGCCGGCATGTCGACCCTCGTTCCTGGCCCGTTCCGGACCGCCTGGAAGGGTAACCCAGTCCGGGCGGATGCCCGCTACGTGGCCGCGTCCACCCCGGCCGCCGCCTACTGTGACGGCATGACCGCCCGGCCTCCCTCGGTGCTGATCATCGGCGCCGGGTTCGGCGGTATCGGCCTGGGGGCGCTGCTGTTGCGGGCCGGTCTCCGGTCCTTCACGATCCTCGAGCAGGAGGACTCCCTCGGGGGCACGTGGCGCGACAACATCTACCCGGGCGCCGCCTGCGACGTGCCATCCCACCTCTACAGCTACTCCTTCGCCCCGGCGCCGGGCTGGGAGCGCCGGTACGCCCCGCAGGGCGAGATCCTGTCCTACCTCACGGCTGTCGCCGACCGGCTCGGGGTCTCGCCGCACATCCGGTACGGCTGCGCCGTCGCGTCCCTGCAGTGGTCGTCCGACCGGAGCGAGTGGACCGCCACCCTGACCGACGGCCGCACCATCCGTGCGGACGTCGTCGTCAGCGCCGTCGGGCAGCTGCCCCGACCCGCCGTGCCCGACCTCCCCGGCCTGGCGAGCTTCCCCGGAGTCGTCTGTCACTCGTCGCAGTGGCCGGCCGACCTCGACCTGACCGGGCGCCGGGTGGGCGTCATCGGTTCCGCCGCCAGTGCGGTGCAGATCGTGCCGGCCCTGGCCCCCGGGGTGGCCCGGCTGTCGGTGTTCCAGCGGTCCCCCAACTGGATCCTTCCGCGCGGCGACCGCCGCTACCGGAGGTGGGAACAGCGGGTCCTGGCCGTGCCCGCGGTGCGCCGGGCCTACCGGGCCTGGTTGTGGACCTCGTTCGAGACCCGCTTCCCGGCCCTGCGCGGCCGGCGCCCGTTCGCCTCCCTCGCCCGGCGGCTGGTGGACCGGCACCTGGCCGAAGCAGTGCCGGACCCCGGTCAGCGGGACCTCCTGACCCCGGACTTCCCGGTGGGCGCCCGGCGGGTGCTGTCCTCCGACGACTACTACCCCGCCCTCGCGCGGGACAACGTCGACCTCGTCACCAGCCCGGTGGCGCGGATCGACCCGGCGGGGGTGGTGCTGGGTGACGGGCGCACGGTCCCGGTGGACTGCCTCGTGCTGGCCACCGGCTTCCGCTCGACGGAGTTCCTGGCGTCCCTGCGGGTCGTGGGCCGGGACGGCCGCGAACTCCATGACGTCTGGCGGCAGGGGGCTGCCGCCCACGTGGGCGTGAGTGTTCCCGGCTTCCCCAACTTCTTCATGATGTACGGCCCCAACACCAACCTCGGCCACAACTCGATCATCTTCATGCTGGAGTGCCAGGCGCGCCACATCGTCACCCTGTTGCGCGGGGCCCGCCACGGCAGCGTCGTCGAAGTGCGGGAAGGAGCGTTCCGCCGATTCAACACCCAGTTGGGTGAGGCCTTGTCCCGGACGGTGTGGGGGGCGGCGGAGAGCAGCTGGTACCGCGACGCCGCCGGGCGCATCACGACCAACTGGGGCTACGGCACCCCCCGGTACTGGTGGGCGACCCGGCGGGCGGCCGCGCGGGACTACCGGGTATCGCGGTGAAGCAGCTCACTCCATCTTGGTGCCGGCGCTGCGCAGGTCCTCGCATGCCTCGATGATCCGGGCAGCCATGCCCGCCTCCGCCTCGCGACCCCAGGCGCGCGGGTCGTACTGCTTCTTGTTGCCGACCTCGCCGTCGATCTTCAGCACGCCGTCGTAGTCCTTGAACATGTGGTTGGCCACCGGACGGGTGTAGGCGTACTGGGTGTCGGTGTCGACGTTCATCTTGACGACGCCGTAGTCCAGCGCCTCGCGGATCTCGGACAGCAGCGAGCCGGAGCCGCCGTGGAACACGAGGTCGAACGGCTTGTCCTTGCCGTACTTCTCGCCGACGGCCTTCTGGATGTCGTCCAGGATGCTGGGGGTGAGGACGACGTTGCCGGGTTTGTAGACGCCGTGCACGTTGCCGAACGTCGCCGCGACCAGGTAGCGGCCCCGCTCCCCCAGGCCCAGTTTGGCGGCAGTGTCCAGGCCGTCCTGCTCGGTGGAGAACAGTTTCGCGTCATGCTTGGCCTCGACGCCGTCCTCCTCGCCTCCGACGACACCGATCTCGATCTCGAGGATGATGTTGGCCTTGTGCGCCTGCTCGAGCAACGGTTCGGCGATGTCCAGGTTCTCTGCGAGCGGCACGGCCGACCCGTCCCACATGTGGGACTGGAACAGCGGAAGCTGGCCGTTGGCCACGCGCTCGGTCGAGATATCCAGCAGCGGCCGGATGTAGGAGTCGAGGTGCTGCGGCGGGCAGTGGTCGGTGTGCAGGGCGACGTTGACGGGGTAGTTCTTGGCGACCACGTTGGCGAACTCGGCCAGCGCCACCGCCCCGGTGACCATGTCCTTCGACGAGCCGGACGCGTACTGCGCGCCGCCCCACGAGAACTGGATGATGCCGTCGCTGCCCGCCTGGGTGAATCCCTCCAGCGCCGCGATGATGGTCGAGGACGAGGTGCAGTTGATCGCCGGGTAGGCGAACTGGCCGGCCTTGGCGCGATCCAGCATCTCGGCGTAGACCTCAGGGGTGGCGATGGGCATGACGGTCCTCCTACGGTGTGCGTTGCTCGGCTGCATCCTGGCAGAACTCGCTCCCGGATGTCGGCCGGTGACGCGCGACGGGGACGACCGGGTGAGAGGGTGAGCGCGTGCCCGCCTACGACCAGTCGTTCCCCGGCACGCTCATCTCTGCCGCGCTGAATCTGCCGCCGTCGGTGCTGCAGCGTCTGGCGGGCGGCGGGCACGTGGTCGACGGCGCTCCCCTGCAGCCCGCCACCCGGGCCCTGTTGGTGATCGGGGAACGGCTCGGCCTGATCGGCGACGAGGACCGCGACGTGGCCAGGCGGCGGCGGCAGACGCGCCGCAGCGCCGACCTGGTGATGCCCCGCCCGCGCCAGGTGACCGCGACCGACGAACTCATCCCCGGAGCCGCGGGGGACCTGCGGGCGCGCCGCTACCGACCGTGGGGGGCGGGCAGCCAACGCCAGCCCACGATCCTGTACTTCCACGGCGGCGGCTGGGTGGTCGGTGACCTGGACACCCATGACGCGGTCTGCCGCGCGGTCGCGGTGGCCAGTAGCTGCAACGTGGTCGCTCTGGACTACCGGCTGGCTCCCGAGTGTCCCTACCCCGCTGCGGTGGATGACTGCATCGCCGCGTTCCGGTATCTACGCGACACCGCGACGGCCGACGGCATCCCCGGCGTCGTCTCCGTCATGGGCGACAGTGCCGGCGGGAACCTGGCAGCTGTGGTCAGCCAGCGGATGCGGGACGCGGGGGAGGTGGGGCCGGTGGCGCAGGGGCTGCTGTACCCGGCGACGGATCTGCGCATGACCCAGCCGTCCATCGACCTGTTCGCCGCGGGCTACTTCCTCACCAAGGACGACATGCTCTGGTACCGCGACCAGTACGCGCCCGACCCCGAACTGTGGCGTGATCCCGGGGTGTCGCCGCTCCTGGCCGACGACCTGTCCGGGCTGCCCCCCGCCTGGGTGTGGACCGCCGGGTTCGACCCACTGCGCGACGAGGGCGACGCCTATGCGGAGCGCCTGGCGGACGCGGGCGTGGAGGTGCGCCATCGCTGCTACGCCGACCAGATCCACGCCTTCGCCAGCATGGGCGTGCTGCCCGGGGGGATGGCGCGCACGTTCGACATCGGCCGCCAGATGGGCGCCGTCACCCGGTCGGCGGTCCCCGCCGCCTCCTGACACTGCGCCACCCGCACTGCCGGCGTCATGCGCGGCGGATTCCCCGAAACAGTCGCTTGCGACTGTTTGCGTCAGGAGCGACTGCTGAAACGGTCGCCTCCGTGCCGAACGGTCGCATGCGACTGTTTCGGGAGGTCGGCACCCCGCCGCCGCGGAACGCTCGCATAGGGTCCGGCAAAGTCTTAGCCTTCCGGCATGGGAGTCACGCGACGGGACTTCGTCAAACTGGGCGGGGTCGCCGCCGGCATCGCTGCCCTCGGCTACAACCCGGCCACCGCCGCCGCCTCCCGGCGCCGCCTGCGCCGCCCGAACATCGTCTTCCTCATGGTCGACGAACTGCGGTTCCCGCGCGACCTGCCTCGGGGGATCACCACGCCGCGACAGTTCCTCGGCCGCTACATGCCGAACGTGGCCCGACTGTGGGATCGCGGCGTCACGTTCTCCCATCACTACAGCGCGGCGACCTCCTGCGGGCCGGCCCGCGCGGCGCTGGTCACGGGCCTCTACCCCCACCAGCAGTGGAACCTGATCACGCCCCCGGGCGACCCCACCCCCGGAGCCAGTCTCGCGCCGGCGCTGCGCACGGGGTTCCCGACGTACGGCAAACTCATGCGTCAGGCCGGGTACCGCACCCCCTACGTCGGCAAGTGGCACCTCAGCGGCTCCCCGGCGGCCGAGGGTGACCCGGGGACCTCCACCTACCTGGAGGACTACGGCTTCACGGGATACACGATCCCCGACATCACCGGCCTGCCCGGGCAGGGGATGGAGGAGGACCCGGTGATGGCGGGTCAGGCGGTGGCGTGGCTGCAGCGCCAGAAACGCGGCGCCGACCCGTTCTGTCTCACCGTCAGCCTCGTCAACCCCCACGACAAGCAGTTCTTCTGGGGCGGTACCGAGGCCGCCCTGTTCCAACAGCTGTACGAGCGCGCCGGCGCCAAACCTGTGATCAACTTCGAGCCGTACGAGGGGGAAGGGGACCCTCCCGACTACGGCTACGCCGACCTGCCCCCCAACTGGGAGTCGGCTGCCGCCCTGGCCGAGAACAAGCCCGGCTGCCAGACGTTCAACCGCGAGTTGAGTGCGCTGCTCTACGGCGACGCCGCCGAGCAGAGGACCGACCAGTACGGCTTCCGCGAGGTCCCCGGTCTGGACGGGATGACGGTCGCCGTCGCGCCCTTCCACTATTGGCGCAAGAGCCGGGACTGCTACACGCAAGTGATGGAGATGGTCGATCGCGAGATCGGCCGCGTGGTGCGGGCGATCCCCCCCGATTTGCGCGATGACACCATCATCATCCTCACGTCGGACCATGGGGAGTACGCGGGCGCACACGGCATGCTGTCGGGCAAAGAAGGCAGCATGTACGAGGAGTGCATGCGCGTGCCCCTCATCGTGGTCGACCCCCGCGAGGAGTACACCGGCGACCTGGACGCGGTTCGCGGGGGCCTGACGAGCAGTGTCGACCTCCTGCCGCTGCTGGTGAGCATCGGTCACGGCGGCAGCCAGGACTGGCTGCGGGGGGACAATCGGGTCGCCTACGGCCACCACCTCGACATGCTCCCCGTCCTCAAGAGCCGTAACGGCCGCACCCGGCGCTATGTGTGGATGGCCACTGACGAGATGCACGGCCAGAGCCTCAACCGGCAGAACGTCCCGCGGCACGTACTGGGCGTGCGCACTGAGGAGTTGAAGGTCGCGTCGTACTCCCACTGGACCGTGAGCGGCCAGCCCCTCACCGCCGGTCGGGAGTTGGAGTCCTACGACTACGCCACCCCAGCGGGGCGCCAGGAACTGGAGAACTTCCAGTGCGAGTCGGGCGCCGCGCGCCGGCTCTTACGGCAGTTGACCCGCGAACGCAGAATGGCCGGCGCCCTGCCCCCTCGGTGGCAGCGGGTGTCGGACCAGGCGCGACAGATCTACCTGGACTTCATCCAGACCATCCACTAGGGCGCACCTACCCGACAGCGACGGTCAGGACGCCACACGGGACGACAGCACCCGGGCCGCCTGCTGCACCGGGTCCCACACCGGGGACAGCGGAGGAGCGTACGCGAGATCGAGCTGGGCGACGTCGGCCGCCGTCAGCCCCGACCAGAGGGCGACGGCCGCCGTGTCGATGCGCAGTCCCGCCCCCCTACCCCCGACGATCTGCGCGCCCAGGACGCGGCCACCGTCCCGTTCGGCGATCATCTTGACGGCGATCGGGGCCGCCTCCGGCATGTATCCCGCCGCAGTCGTGGAGTGCACGACCACCGACACCAGGTCCAGGTCGAGTCCGGCGCCCTCGGCTTCCGTCAGACCCGTCCGGGCGATCTCGAGATCCTGGAACCTCGTGACCGCCGTTCCGACGACCCCGGGGAAGGCCATGTCGCCGCCGGCGATGTTGCTGCCGATGACACGGCCGTGCTTGTTCGCATGGGTGCCCAGCGGCAGATAGCGGAACCGGCCGGTGAGGCGGTCGGTCACCTCCACACAGTCGCCCCCGGCCCAGACATCGGCATAGCCGAGGACCCGCTGCCGGTCGTCGGTGCGGATCCCCCCGGCCTCTCCCAGCGGCAGGCCGGCCGCTCGGGCCAGTTCGGTGCGGGGCTTGACCCCCAGCCCCAGGAAGACGATGTCGGCCGGGATCTCACCCTCGTCGGTGACGACCGCGCGGACGCGACCGTCGGGACCCGCCACCACCTCGCGCACCACCTGCCCCATGCGCAGGTGGGCACCGCGCGCGATCATCCCCTCCCGCACCAGACACCCCATGTCCGGATCCAGGCTGGCCATCGGCTCAGCTGCGACGTCCACCACCGTGGTGTCCAGACCGCGGCTGATCCCCGCCTCGGCCATCTCCACGCCGATGTAGCCGGCCCCGAGGACCACTGCGCGCCGGGGGTCCTGGGCCAGCCCCGCGATGGCCGCCTTCGCCTCGTCCAGCGTCTGGACGCGGTACACACCGGGGAGGTCCAGACCCGGTATCGGCGGGCGGCGCGGAGTCGCACCCGTCCCGATCACCAGATGGTCGTAGGCGAATTCCTGCTCCGCCCCGGAGCCCACGGCCGTGACGACACGGGCCTCCGGGTCGATCCGGGTCGCCCGGTGACCGGTGCGCACGTCGATACCGTTGACCCGGTGCGCGGCGGGCGAACGCGCGACCAGCGCCTCCGGGCCGGACACCTCACCGGCGATCCAGTAGGGAATACCGCAGGCCGAGTACGACGTCCACTCCTGCTCCTGCAGCACGGTGACCTGCACCGCATCCCGCATCGTCCGCTTGAGTTGGCTGGCCGCCGTCATGCCGACCGCGTCCCCGCCGATGACCACCACCTGCATGGCTCCACCTTGGCTGACTTGCGGATCCGATGGCGGTCTCAGGTGGCATGTTGTCGGATCCAGGTGTGCATCGCGATCGCCGCGGCGGCGCCGACGTTGATGGACCGGGTGGACCCGAACTGGGCGATGGACAGCACGCCGTCGCACACCCTCAGGCTCTCTGACGACAGGCCGGGGCCCTCCTGGCCGAACAGCAGCAGGCAGCGGCGGGGCAACGACACCGACTCGAGAGGCTGGGCCCCGGGAACATTGTCCAGGCCCAGGATGGGCAGGCCCTCAGATGCGGCGAACTCCTGGAGCGCCTCGGGGTCGGGATGATGCCGGATGTGCTGGTAACGGTCGGTCACCATGGCGCCTCGGCGGTTCCACCGGCGCCGGCCGACGACGTGCACCTCGGCGGCTAGAAAGGCGTTGGCCGTTCGCACGATGGATCCGATGTTCAGGTCGTGTTTCAGGTTCTCGATGGCGACGTGGTAGTCGAACCGGTGCGTGTCGAGGTCCGCGACGATCGCCTCGACCCGCCAGTAGCGGTACCGGTCCTGGACGTTGCGCCGGTCCCCCGCGGCCAACAGTTCCGGGTCGAGCCGGGGGTCGTCCGGCCAGGGTGGGGGATGGGGGCCGACTCCCACCCCTGGCTCGGCGGGATCCGGAAGACCGCCCGTCACGCCGAGGCGGGCGCCGAGTCGAGGGAGCCGCCGCCGGTGTCGTCGGTGCTGTCGTCGGCCTCGGCCATGATCTCGTGGCGCTTGGCGTAGATGCCGAGCAGCGCGAGGAGCATCGCGACCACGGGGATGGCGAGGAACGCCCCGGCGACCCCGAACAGCGCAGCACCCAGCAGCACCGAACCGAAGGCGACGGCGGGGTGGACGTCCACGGCCCGCGCGCTGATCCGGGGCTCGATGGTCAGGTTCTCCACCTGCTGGTAGAGCAGGGCCCAGACGAGCGCCACGATGCCGACCCACGGGGTCGGGCTGAGGAGGCCGACGATCACAGGCAGGATGATGGCGATGTAGGTGCCGATCGTGGGCACGAACTGTGCGACGACACCTGTCCAGATCGCCAGCGCCAGCCAGTACGGCATGCCGATGATCAGGAAGACGATGCCGGTCGTGGTGGAGTTGATGAGCGCGAGGATCACGCGTGCGCCGATGTAGCCACCCGTCTTCTGAGCGGTGATGTCCCAGACGTCGAAGAAGAAGCGCTGCCCCCGCGCCGGGAAGAGGCTCGCCAGCCAGCGGCGCAGCCGCGGGCCGTCCGCCGAGAGGTAGAACGTGAACAGGCCGATCGTGAAGAGCCCGAAGAACGATCCGAGGACGGAACTGAGGATGCTGAGGGCCTGCGCACCCACCTGGCTCGCCAGCGCCTGTGCCTTCTGGGCATCCAGGTTGAGGGTCTGCAGGATGGCGTTGAGGTCGAGGTTCTGGTTGAACCTCTGGTTGATCCAGTCGATCAGGCCCTGCAGGAGGTCGGGGATGGACGTCACGATCTGGGAGATCTGATCGACCAGTAGCGCGCCGAAGGCCACGAAGAAGATGACGGCGGCGATGACGAACGCCAACATCACCAGCATCGTCGCGAGGCCGCGCCGCATGGAGAAACGACGGACCAGCCAGTCGACAGCGGGAGCCATCGCGATGGAGGCGAACCAGCTCATGAGGACCGTGAAGATGACACCGCCGCCGTCGTCGATCACGAATCGGAGGAACAGGAAGAGGAACACCAGCGCCATGACCACCAGGCCGATGCGCCAGATGTTGCGGCCGGAGAACTTGACCAGTTCCCCGGACTGCGCCGGGCCGTCGCTCGCGTCGGCCGTCGTCGTCGCCTCGGACACGTGACCTCCTCGTCGCCCCTCGCACCTGCTCCAACGAGCAGTCGGGTGGCCCGCCGTCAGTATTGCGGTCCGCTGCCGACTCGGGGGCATGTTGACTCATCCGTGTCGCGGGACACGTTTCGGCGTCTGCCTGCGGGGTTACCCTTCCTGGGTGTCCCCTCTGATCAGCGCCGCGCCCGCCCTCCTGCCGGACTGGCTCGATCCCCAGACCCTGCTCACGTCACTGGGGCCGTACGCCTTCTGGGCCGCCGTGATCATCATCTTCGCCGAGTGCGGGCTGCTCATCGGCTTCTTCCTGCCCGGCGACAGCCTGCTGTTCGTGGTCGGCCTGCTGGTCGCCCAGGGGTCGATCCCCCTGCCGATCGGGCTCGCCGCCCTCATCCTGACCGCCGCGGCGATCCTGGGCAACATGACCGGATACTGGATCGGCGCGAAAGCCGGACCGACTCTGTTCAACAAACCCGACTCGCGCTTCTTCAAGAAGGAGTACGTGGAGAAGTCGCACGAGTTCTTCGAGAAGTACGGCGCGAGTGCCATCATCCTGGCCCGTTTCGTGCCCATCGTGCGAACCTTCATCACCGCAATCGCTGGGGTCGCACGCATGGACTACCGCAAGTTCGTGCTCTACAGCGCCATCGGGGGCGCCCTCTGGGCGGCCGGCATCACCTTCGCGGGCTACTACCTCGGCACCATCCCGTTCATCAAGAACAACCTGGAAGCGATGATCCTCGCTGTCGTGGTGCTGTCGGTCGTCCCGATCATCATCGAGGTGATCCGCAGCCGACGGGCGAAGGCAGCCTCGGCCCCCGGCGAAGTCCCCGAACAGGCCTGACCGACTGACATGCCGACGCCGGTGGGGCAGGCTTCGCTCTGTGCGCAAGGCTGAGGTTCTGCTCGTAGCGGCGGCCTGCGCTGTCCTTGCCGGCTGCGGCTCCCCGCCGCCGACCACCCTCCCCGTGATGGAAGACGACCAGACCGCCGTCACCGCGGCCCCGACGTCCCTGCCAGCGGACTGGCCCGACGATCTGCCCCGGCCCGTGGGTCTGACGCTGGTCAGTGCGACGCGGCTCGACTCACCGCAGGGGCCCACCTGGTCGGCCACCTGGCAGGGCAGCGGCAGCGCCGGAGACCTCTACGCGGAACTCACCGAGGAACTGCGGGTGGCGGGATTCACCGAGGAAGACACCCTCGGTGGCACCGAGGGTGAAGGGGGCATCAGCACATGGAACCGCGGCACGATGCGCCTGCAACTGACCGTCCTCGCCGAGAACGACCAGGTCGGGGTCAACGTGACTGCGATCAACTCCGCCGGTTGACGGTCAGGCCAGCCCCAGGTCGTCCAAGTGGTAGGCCGCCCGGTATTCGAGCCCCTCGGACTCGACACGCGGCGCCGCTCCCCGCTCGACGATCACGGCGACCCCCACGACATCGGCACCGGCCTCACGCAGCGCCTCGACCGCCGTCATGACCGAACCGCCCGTCGTGGAGGTGTCCTCGACCGCGAGGACCCGTCGGCCGGCGACATCCGGGCCCTCGACCCGGCGCTGCAGTCCGTGGTGCTTGGACTCCTTGCGCACGACGAACGAGTCCAGGTGACGGCCGCGGCCCGCCGCGGCGTGCATCATCGCGGTCGCGACGGGGTCCGCTCCCAGCGTCAGGCCGCCGACCGCGTCGTAGTCCCAGTCGGAGGTCAGATCGAGCATGACCTCGCCCACAAGAGGGGCCGACGCCCCGTCCAGGGTGACCCGGCGCAGGTCGACGTAGTAGTCCGCCTCCCGGCCGCTGGACAGGACGACCTTCCCCATGACGACGGCCTTGTCCCGGATGTCGACCAGCAGCTGGTCCCGCGCGGCGGTCACGGCTTCATCTCGTAGACACCGTCGTACGACAGGACCTCGGTGACGAACGCCTCCTCGGCGGCCGGGGCGATGACGGGCCGCTGGACGAGCGACAGCGCCGCCGTGCTCTGGGCGTCGGTGGCCGATGGCTGCCCGTGCAGGGCGATCGCCTGGTCGGCCATGTCCTGGACGAAGACCGCGAAGATACGGTCGAGGTGTGCCTCCGTCAGGTCGGACAGGTCGCTGACCGACCCCGGCCGCGTCTCGCCGCCATCCAACGCCAGCGCCGCCGACTCGAGGATGAGCTGGGCATACACGATCTGGGTGAACAGCTGGCCCAGCACCTGCAGGTAGTCCAGGTCCTTCTGCTGCGCCTCGGTCGGGGGCGCGGTCATGACCAGATGCGTGAACGCGTCGATCTGCTCCCGGAACACCGCCACGTTGGGCAGGTGGGCGAACCTCTCGAAGGCCGGGCG
The DNA here is from genome assembly GCA_029978705.1 of Actinomycetota bacterium. Lineage (GTDB taxonomy): Bacteria > Actinomycetota > Actinomycetes > S36-B12 > CAIWTL01. The sequence goes on along the minus strand of JAPOIY010000015.1, from coordinate 16,880 downwards.
CCAGTCGCCGAACCCGATCTTGCTCAGACCCTTCGCCGGTCCCTGCCGGAAGAGGTAGGAGTCGTCGGCGGCGTCCTGTCGGACTGGGATCTCGGGGTAGTCCTGCGCGGCTCCGTGCGCCGCTCCCAGGTACATGGGCAGGAACTTCAGGACCAGCGCGATGTTGACGTGCACCGTGCCCTCCAACTTCGGCAGCGCCCGGATGTCGGTGGCGGCGCGGCTGAAGTAAGTGTCGTGCTCGAAACCCCGGGCGGCGATCACGTCCCACAGCAGATCGATGACCCGTTCCCCCTCGCTGGTCACCTTCGCCTTGGTGATGGGGTTGAACAGCAGGAACCGCCGGTCGTCCTCACTGGCCGAACGGAAGTAGTCGGCCGACCGCGCGGAGTAGATCTTCATGGCCAGCAGGCGCGCGTAGGCGTCAGCCAGCATGCGGCGCACATGGGGGAAGTCGGTGACCCGGTTGCCGTACAGGATGCGGTTGTTCGCGTGCGTCACGGCCTCATAGAACGAGTGCTCACAGATGCCGATACTCGCCCAGCCCAGGTTCACCTTCCCGACGTTCACGGTCGCGAGCGCGGCGTCCCAGGCAGGCTTGCCCACATGCAGGATGTCCGACTCCGCCACCGGGTAGTCGTGGAGGTTGAAGGCCGAGACGAACATCTGGCCGGCCACCACGTTCTTGATGAGTTCGTAGGAGCCGTGCTGGGTGTCCACCAGGAAGAAGACGTACTCACCGGGATGCCGCGGGTCGTCGTCGGCGAACTTGCCGAAGACGCTGAGACGGCCGGCCTCGTTGCCGTTGCCGATGTACCACTTGCCGCCGTTCGCGGTGAATCCGCCGTCATCGGTCCGCGTGAGGATCATGTCGGTGGAGTAGATGTCGGCGCCGTGGTCCCGCTCCGACAGTCCGAACCCGAAAATGTGGCCGTCGCCCAACATCTCGGCGACCTGCCGCCGGGCGGTGTCGTTGTCGCTCAGCCACACCGGGCCGAGGCCCAGGACCGAGACCTGCCAGGCGTACCAGTGCGCCAGGGAGTAGAACCCGAGGATCTCGTTGAGGTCGTTGATGCGGGCCAGGTCCCAGCGGGCGTCGTCCTCGCCGACGAGGCGGCCCACCTCAGCCGGCGTGGCGAAGTCCGCGAAGATGCGCTGCTCGGCCACCACCTTCAGGAAGTCGGTGTACCACTCCCCGGAGTAGTACTCCTCCTTGTTCGCGACCAGCCCCTTGCTCTCGAAGAAGTCGACCAGCGCCAGCAACTGCTGCTGGCTGTCCTCGTCGAACGAGCTGGGGTCGTAGGTGCGGGGGTTGAACAGCAGGGACATCGATTCCTCCTGGGCCGGGCGCGACTCGCCGGTTCCCCGCCAGGGTACGGGCAGCGCCCCCAGCGCGGGAACCAGCCCTCCCGTCCGCGGGTCCGCTGGGGGACACTGGGCGCATGACCCGAGCACTGATCACCGGAGCCACCGCCGGCCTGGGCCGCTCCTTCGCCGACGCCCTGGCCGCACGGGGGCACAGCCTCGTCCTGGTCGCCCGCACTCAGGACCGGCTGGCCCAGGTCGCCACCGAGATCACCGGCCGCTACGGGGTGGCCGTCGACGTCCTGCCGGCGGACCTGGCCGACCGGGAGCAGGTGGACGCCGTGGCGCGGCGCCTCGCGGACCCCGACCACCCGGTCGAGGTCCTGGTCAACAACGCGGGGTTCGGGGTGAAGGAGGGGTTTCTGTCGGACTCCGTCGCCGACGAGCAGCGCCTCATCGATGTCCTGGTCACCGCCGTGATGCGCCTGTCCCACGCGGCCCTGCCGGGCATGGTGGCCCGCGGTTCCGGCCAACTCATCAACGTCAGCAGCGTGGCCGGCTGGATCACGGGGAGCACCTACAGCGCCGCCAAGGCCTGGGTCACGGTCTTCACGGAGGGCGTGGCGGGCGATCTGGCCGGAACAGGCGTGTCCGCCACCGCGGTCTGCCCCGGATTCGTCCGTACCGAGTTCCACCAGCGGGCCGAGATGAACATGGCGGGGGTTCCGGAGTGGATGTGGCTGTCCGCCGACGACGTGGTGGCTGCCGCCCTTCGGGATGCCGATCGCGGCAAGGTCGTCAGCGTCGCCGGGCGCCAGTACGAGGCGCTGAGCCTGGCCGCCCAGTACCTGCCCCGGCCCCTCGTGCGCCGCATGGGGTCCCGGCGGCGCGGCTCCGGCGGTGGGGACCGGGCCTAGTCAGCCGCGACCGTCGGCCTGCCCCCGAGCGCAGCCGCGCCGTTCGAAGGCCCGCGTGGAGGTGTACCGCCCGACCGGTTGGTAGGAGCCCATGACGTCGCGCTCCGGGGTGTTGAAGCGGCTCAGCACGTCGACGTCGTCGATGCCGACCTTCTGCAGGGAGTGGGCGAAGGATGGGGCCGCGTCGAGGTTCCGCAGCAGCAGGGTCCCGGTCTGCCGCCCGGCGATGTCGTTGCGGTCGCCCCAGTTCAGCCAGGCCACCTGGCACTGCCGGATGGCGTTGTCGGGCCGGTCGGCGCGCCGGCTCACGACGACGGTGTAGCGCCGTCCCTTCCGGAGCACGCGGCTGACATCGGCGTCGTTGACGCAGTCGATACCGTCGGTCTCGACCGGTGACCCGTTCTCGCAGATGGACCAGTACCGCATCTGGCCGCCCTGCATCACCGTGACGCGGGGGCCCGTCCGGGGCGTGTGCGGCAGTCGACCGGTCAGAACCAGCACCTTGCCGTAGGCGGCGTTGATGGGGCCGACGGCGTACCGGACGTTGCGGTTGTCGTAGTAGCCGCCGATGTCACCGAGTGCCAGATCGGCGAGCCGTCGGTCGGCTGAGGGGGTGAGCAGGCGGTAGATCGACAGTGCCAGCGGTTGGTTGAAGAAGCGCTCCCATCGCACCGGCGAGTACGAGGGGTTGGTGGCCGGGTCGGCGCCGGGCAGGTTGACAAGACCCTGGTAGACCGCGGGCGGCATCGTCTGGAAGGAGAAGTAGCGCTGCGGGTCGTTGATGGCGTCACACAGTGCGGCCCCCCGCAGCTGCGTACCGTCGGCGAGGCGCAGGACCGGACGGGCCAACGATCGGGGTCGGATGTCACGCGGCGCATCCGGGACATAGACCCGGTAGATCAGTTCCTGAACGGCTCCCGCGTTCGTGGTCGGAGCGTCCAGGACGTTGCGCGCGCCCGACGCCCGACCTTCGGTCATCCGCACGGTGTAGGACCGGTGGGGTGCGTAGCGGTCGGCTCCGACCTCGTAGGGGTTGACGCTCCCCCGGTCGGGATGGATCGCGGTGTCCTCCAGGGCGTCGACGGCGGCGTGCTCGACTCCCTCGACCCGACCGTAGGAGTTCAGCGACATGTAGCGGGCGTGCGGATAACGGCCCTGCAGACGCAGGGTCGACCCCGCCGGCATCCGGAACCGCGCACCCCAGTAGTGCACGTTCTCTTCCGGGTAGGCGAGGTTGGTGACCGGGTCGTCGATCCCCATCGGCCCGAACCAGAAGCAGGTGGCTTGCGGGACCCCGTGGGTGTCGTCCGCTGATCGGGCGACGGGAGCGGGAGGCGTGGCCAGGGCCGGCAGCGTGGCCAGGGCCATCGCGGCCACTGCCGCAGAGGTGGCCGGAACCAGTGCGCGACGCATGGGGACAGCGTAGGCACAATCGCGCCGATGCTCACGGCGTACGGCAGTGATCCCCCACCAACCGACCTAGACTCGCCGTATGCCCATCGCCGGACCGCCGCCGCGTCCGTCACGACGGGGTTTTCTCGCGGGCGTCCTGGGGGCCGCGGGTGTCGCGGGCGTCGGGGCCTGCGCCCCTCCCGAGCCCACCGGTGGCCGACCGGTCGCGGTACCCGTCACTGATGCCGGGGGGAAACACCCGAACCTCGTGGTGATCGTCAGCGACGATCACCGTTGGGACCACGTCAGCTACCACCCCGACCATCCCCCCTTCCTGAGCACTCCCAACCTCGACCGCCTCGCCAGCGAGGGTGTGGTGGGCGAGAACACCTTCGTCACGACGGCGCTGTGCAGCCCGTCGCGCGGCACCTTCCTGTCCGGCCAGTACGCCAGCCGCCACGGCGTCCAGAACAACCTGACGGCGTGGAACGCCGAGACGGAGACGTTCTTCGAACCGCTCATGGCCGCCGGCTACGACTGTGCCTTCATCGGCAAGTGGCACATGCCCGGGCAACTGCCGGACCTGCGGGGAGTCGACACGTTCATCACCTTCACCGCCGAGGAGGGGCAGGGTCAGTACATCGACTGCCCGCTGCTGATCAACGGCGTCATGACGGAACGGCCCGACACTTACATCACCGAGGACCTGACCGACCTCGCGCTGGAGTGGATCCACTCCCGCCCACCCGGCAAGCCCTACGCGCTGTGGCTGGCCCACAAGGCGGTGCACCACCGGTTCACCCCGCCGGAGAAGTTCGCGGGGGCACTTCAGGGTGCCGACCTGTCCGACCTTCCTCCGGAGTCCTTCGCCTTCCAGTCGCTCACCGACGAGAACATCTGGGAAGGGACTCTCGGCGATCTGAAGAACCTCTACCGGCGCTACAACGAGACACTGCTCGGGCTCGACGACCAGATCGGTCGCGTCATCGACGACGTCGACCTCACCGACACCTACGTCGTCTACACCAGCGACAACGGCTACTCGTGGGGGGAGCATGTCCTGACGGGGAAGCGGTGGGCCTACGAGGAGAACACCCGCGTGCCGTTCATCGCGGCGGGCCCCGGCATCCCACCGGGCTCGACCACCGATGCCCTGATCCTCAACGCCGACCTGGCGCCCACCCTGCTGGACTGGGCCCGTGTCGACCCTCTCCCCGACGCCCAGGGCCAGTCGGTGGCGCCGGTGCTGGCGGGCAAGAAAGACGCCGTGCGCGACGAGCTGATGTACGAGTACTTCCCCGACTACCCGTATCACGTCCCCGGACTGCAGGCGGTGCGCGACGACAGGTGGCTGTACGTCGAGTACGACACGGGACCGGAGCCGCAACTGTTCGACATCGTCGCCGACCCCCGCACCCAGAACGACCTGGCCGCCCAGAACCCGGAGAAGGTGGCCGAGATGGCCCGTCGACTGGCGGACCTGCGGCAACGGGTGGACCGCGGGGAGGTCGTGTGACGCCGGTGGCCACCCCGACCACCGGCGGGTCGGAGAAGACCGGGGCCCGCGCCGGACAGGTGGGGCTCGCCCTCGTCCCGGCCGCCATCGTGGTCACCGCCGCCGCGTTCGTCGGTTCGTTTGCCGGGCATCCGGAGCGGCTCGGAGCCGCCTACCAGCCCCTGATGAACGCCGGGGTCCTGCTCCGCGGCTTCGGGATGTTTCTGTCCGTCGTCATCGTGTGGGGGGCCCTGCGTTCCCGGGGCTCATCCCGGCCGGTGCTGGCGCTGGCGATCCTGTCGGGACCGGTCGCCTATGGCGTCGTCGCGGCGATCGGGATGCTCGACTACTTCCCGCCGGGGCAGGCCGCCTACTACGGGATCAACCCCATCTTCCTGGCCGCCATCGGGGGGCAGTGCGCGGTGGCGGCCGTCGCCGAGATGATCTGGCGGTGGCGTTCCCGCCGCCGCGGGCAGTACCGCGGGCGCCCTGTCACCTGGTGGCTCGTGCTGGTGTTCGCCCTCGGCGTCGGCGTGGTGTTCGGCACCGTCCTCTACGACGGGGGCGTGCCGTTCTTCTACGTATACCAGCGCGGCTATCTGCTGCTGTTCACGTGAGCGGCCTCAGAGGATGTTGGACGTGAACAACAGGCAGTAGTCGCCGTCGTCGGAGTCCCCGGTGCTGGCGTTCTCCACCGCAGCGGGGTTGAGCCAGAAGTTCACCGCCGGGTTTCCGACGGCGCCATCTCCGGAGACCGACGGGGCCGGGCAGCCGCCCACGGGCAGAGCCACGTTCGAGCCGTAGCTGTCCCAGGTGTGTTCGGCCCACTGGCTGTTGACCCAGACCGAACTTCCCTGGTACCCGATAGCGGCGGCCTGCCCGTTGCCACCGGTCACGTTGATCTGCAGCTGGCCGCCGAAGGTCGTGTTGAACTCCCCGCCGTCATTGCCGTACAGCCATGCATCCGCCGCGGAGGCGTTCTGCAGGGGGATCGGGATGCTCGCCTGGATGGCATACGACCCGTCCGGCTGCAGGGACCCGGTCACCTGCTGGAACGTCACCCCGAAGGCGGAGATGGTTCCCGGGCCGAAGCTGACCGCGGCTCCCTTCCCGGACTGGTAGGCGAAGGTCAAGGGACCCTGCGCCGAGGCTACTCCGACGTCGACGGAAACCTGCATGTTCCCGCTCGCGCTGACCACGGAGCCGTTCGCGGTGGTCAGCGCCAAGGTTCCGTCGATGTTCTGGTCGAGGAAGCTGATGTCGCCGGCGAGGGAGAACGACAGGGCGGAGGTGCTCGGCGTACTGCTGTAGGTCAGGTCCACAGTCGCGTTGTCGAGGCCGAAGCCCGCGATGTCGACCTGGCCCTGGGATTGCGCCGAGAAATCGGCGGTGACTGCTCCAGGACCGGTGTGGTCGTACTTGCCGGAGATGGCGAGGGTGTTGCCCCCGACGTCCACCGTTGCGGCCATTCCGATCTCGAAGACATCGGATGAGGGGTCGAGGTTGAGGGTCAAGGTGTTGTTGTCGAACGTGGTCGATCCGCCGAGGTCGAACTGCGCCACGAAGACACTGGCCGTCAGGGCGAAGCCCGAGTCCCCCAGGGTGAGGTCGGAGTTGAAGTCGACCTGATCACCCGCCACCGAGCCGTCGAAATCGAAGGCGAAGCCGGGGGTGATCGTGACATCGGCGAACTGACACCCCACGGGCGCCAGGACGATGTTGGCGTAGTCGGCCACCAGTACGCCATCGTTCATGAAGTCCACAGCGGCCACGGTCTGGCCGGCCTGGCCGACGGAGAACTGGAAACACGGGGTGGCCGAGATGTCGATCGCAAGACTGATGGGGGTGTTCGGCTGCACACCGAGGGAACCGTCCCACGAGGACGGTAGGTCGGCGGTGGCAGCGAAAGCCAAGGAGTCCGACAGCCCGATGGACCCGGAGATGGCCAGGTTGTCGATGACGAGGCCCGGATAGCCGAAGGCGTCGGTCACCGGGTCGCCGTCGGCGGCGGAGGCGGAGAATCCGAAGGACACCTCGGTCAGGTCGACGTCGACGCCGACCGTCAGCGGCATGGGCGTGCCGTCCGCGGAGTAGGTGCCGTCTCCGGCGAGGTCGATCTCGAAATCGGCAGCGGAGTAATCCACCGTCAGCGCGACGTCGTCCAGCGTCAACGAGTCGCTCTGCGGCTGGTCCGCCGAACCCAGGAGGTACAGGGGCTGATCGAACGTGTAGTCGATCGTGCCGGTGAAGCCCATGCCCCCCGACCCGTCGGTCACGACCGCACTGAAGGTCCCCTGCCCGGCGAACCCGCCCAGGGTTCCGCTCAAACTCTGCGGCGCGGTGAAGGTGCCGTACAGTCCGGCGGTCTTGGCAGCGATCGCCACGGGCGTCTTCTGGCCCGGGACGGACACCGTGGTCGCGTAGGTGGAGTAGATGAGCGCAACCCCGTCGAACGCGCTGTCGGTGGTGTCCTTCCCGGTGGGACTGAACTGTGCGAGGTCAGCGGAGAAGCAGTAGCCGAGATCGTTGATCTCCCCAATGACAGCCACGTTGTCATCGCCGAACACGTCATCGACCTGGGCCGTGAAAACCGTCGTCTCCCCCGCGTCCGCTCCCTTGGCGGGGGCGCAGGTCCCGGGGACATCGACGGCGTCGCCGGCTTGCACGGCGACCTGGGTCAGCGGCAGTCCGGCAGGACCGAAGGAGCCGGCCACCGTCGCGGAGAAGTCGATGGCCATGGTGGTGAGGTCTACGTCGATGGAGCCGTTGTAGTCGTCTGTCTGACCAGCTAGGGAGATGGTGCCCTTCGCGTCCAGGGACAGGCGCAGATCTCCCGCGGTGCAGCCGCCGGCCGGGGAGGGGCACTGGTTGGTCACCAGCGCGGTCAGGGACGTCACCGTCAGACTGTCCGGAAGGTCGACCTTGCTGGCGCTGCCGGTGACGGAGAATCCCAGGGTCTGCTGCGCGTAGGTGAGTTTCCCGGTGAGTCCCGACACGGTGACGTCCGGGTTCTGCCACGGAGCCTGCTGGGTGATGGTCAAGGACCAGTCACTGTCCCCGGCGTACGTCCCGGTCAGCGACATCGCCACCCGGTCCGATCCGGCGGTGAGCAGTCCGGTGCCCGCGACGGACAGCCCCTTGTCGTCCCAGCCGAGAGTGGCGGACTTCAGGGTGAACTCGGGGAAGAGTTGAATCGCGCCGTCCAGGGACGCTGTGACGTCGTAGGAGACCGAGCCGTCAGGGTCGGTCAAGGCCACCTTGGCGGAGCCGTTGAGGGTGGCCTGCGAACCGTCGGACGCCGGGAAGATGGCGACGTTCGCCACCTGTGCGGTGAGGGTGAAGGTGCCGTCGGAGGCCACGGCCCCGTTCAGTTCGACGCTGCCGGACTTGTCGGTCCCGCTCGTGTCCGCGGCCGAAGCCGCGAGACTGAGTGGGGACTTGGCCTGGGGGGTGAACGAGAAGGTGGTCGACCCCGTCCACCCACCGGGGAGGTCGAGGAAGAGGAAGTCCGACACGGTGAACGACCCCGACAGACTGCCCAGTGCGCTACCCGCCCACGGGGCGGTGATGGCGGAGCCGCTGGACGCCCGGAAAGCGAGCGTGGGAGTCGACTCCCCGAGGTACGCCAGAGCCCGCGACCAGGACGCGGGCACAGCGAAGGACCCGGCAGTGACCGACAGGCCCGTGGCGTCCAGGGAACCGGTGATCCCGGTGAACGTGTGTTCCCCCAGGACCAGGGTCGCCTGACTGAAGGAGATCTGGGCGCCGGGAGACGAGCACTTGCCCCCCGAGGTCGACACGCGGCCCGGCGTGAAGGTGGCCTGACCGTCCGCGACCTTCATCCCTTGGGGGAGGGTGCCGGACGCGGCATCACCGAACAGGGAGCAGAAGCCGCTCACCGCCGCAGCGGACACGGACGCGGAGGTGGGAGTCCGCGGCGGCAGGACCCGGATCACTTCGGCGCGATGGCTGTGTCTGCCCCGCGCATCGGTCGAGCGCAGCCCGATCATGACAAGACCCGGGTGCGGTGGCGCCTGGACCGTGACCGAGGTGCCGTCGCGGGGCCCGGGGAGAGTCCGCTCGGGTCCCGCCAGGACCCGCCAGCGGTGGCGGCTGCCCCCTGTGACCGTCGCCTGGAGTTGGATCCGCTGCCCGGCGCGTACCCGGGTCGCGCCGGGGCGACCGATCGAGATGGCCACGGGGTTGCCCACCCGGCGGCCACGCCAGTCGCTGCGGTCGGGGATGCGGTGCGGCTTGGTGAGGCGGGGGGTGCGGGAGCGGTCGGCAAAGGCGGCGCGATGCCGGGGGGTGATGTGGACCCGGATCGTGTCGGTGGCGGTCGCGGCATGGGCGGTCGCGGACACCCGGAACGCCACCGTGCGGGCGCGGGAGACAGGGGGCACAGCGAAGCGGGTGGTGGCATGGGTCTGCCCGTTCTGCTGCTGGTGCGGGTCGAGCCAGTGCACCCGGGGTCCGGCGATCTGCTGCCAGCGGTGCGCCGGGCGCACCCGTTCGTCGGTTCCCGAGATCCGCGCGTGGAGCATGACGGACTTCCGCCCGACACCGGCAGTACCGCGCGCGGGCGCCATGACCGAGTGGTCGCTGGTGGACGCGCGTACCCCTACGGGCGGGAGGACGGTCACGGGGCCGGAGTCGCGATCCCGGTGGGCGCCGTCGTCGGACCGCCAGGTCACCGCCATCCGGGCGGCGGCCAGATGACGCCCGATGGTCCGGGCAGCCCGGGCGGTCACGATGACGCGGGGGGCGGGGGCCGCGCGCGAGATCCCCCGACGCAGGTCACACCGCAGGTCCCGTTGGTGCCGGTGGGTGGTACACGACCACGCGTGATCGACGACGCGAGCAGACGTCAGCCCGGGCGGGAGAGTCACCGTCAGACGCGTGGTGCCCCGTGTGTGGCTGACGCCGTTGTGCAGTGCCTCGGCCTCGAACCGGACCCGGCCGCCGGGGCGCACGTCGCCGACGGCGGTGAGGGCTGCCTCGAGGTGGGCGTGCTGCGTCCAGTCCGGAACCTGGACCGCCGGCTGGGGGGTGCGCTGCCGCGGCAGTGCCGTTCGCACCGTGAGGCTGTGCGACTGCGGTCCGCCGCGCGACACCGTCGAACGCCACTGCGCTGTGCCGAACCGACCGGCTGCTGCCGCGGCCGGGGCGGTTGCCTGGGTGTGGACCGTCCGGCTCACGGTGCCGCTGATCGTGAGGGGCGTCGAGGACGTGCCCACGGGAAGGGGTCCGGCGACCCGGCACACCCGGACTCCGGTGCAGCGCCACCCGTCACCGGAGACCCGCACGTGGTCCAGGAGCGTGGTACCGACCACGTGGCTGACCCGCAGGTTGCGGGCCGGGGTGCCAGCCACGTTGATCAGGCGGGCGTGCAGAGTGGCCGGGCGTCCGACGGTGAGGTCGGAGACGGGCCGCACGTCCAGGCGCACGGCGGCAGCCGTCCGGGCGGCGACCCGGAAGCGGACCTGGGACGTTGCGTAGGTGTCGTCGCTGTCGGTCGCACTGTCGGCGGTGATCCCGAAGGTGACCGGGGTTCCGGGTGCCATGGTGCGCGAGACCGACGCGACGAGGGGGAGGGAGGTGACCTTCTGCGGCTCTACCGGAGTGGTGTAGGTGCACGAGCCGGGCGCGCAACTGAGACCCGGCTGACGGGGATCGGCGGGGCGAACGACGACGCCCGCCGGGAGACCCGGGAACGTCAGGACCAGGGGGGCGGCAGCGGAGGTGGCGGTATCGCCCCGGTTGAGGATGGTGGCCGACAGCAGGACCGAGTCGCCGGGCGCCACCTGGCGAGCGCCGTGGGTGACCCGGGCGACGGTGACGTCGACCCCAGCCGATCGGGGGGATGCCTCGGCAGGGGCCGCGAGAAGTGCCACGGCCACGCCTCCGGCGAGCACCGCCGCCAGCCCGCGTGCTGCGAGACGGCGGGTGGTGGCCGCGCGACTACCGCTGGTGATCACCCGCATACGGTAATGGGAACCCACCGGAGGCCCTGCTGTCGACTCGATTGCCCCGTTTGGTGGCCGCCGCGGGTGGCTATCCGGCGAAGACCGACGGCGCCCCGCCGGTGTGGATGAAGGTCACCGGGCCCGCCGGGATGCGTTCGTCGTTCGCCAGGATGGCCGCGAACGCCTTGGCGGTGTAGACGTCATCGAGGACGATCCCCTCGGTCCGCATGAGCAACTGTTGCGCCTCACGGCCGGCGTGCGTCGCTGCGCCGTACTTCTCCCCGAGGTATCCATCCAGGACGAGGGCAGCCACCGCCCGGTCCGGTGTCGCCGCCAGGCGGCGGATCACCCCGTCCGCGAGGTCTCCCGCCACGTCGGCCAGTTCCTGGGCGGTCTGGGAGACCTGGACCGCCACGACGTCCGGCCCGACGGGGGTGAGCGCTCGCCCGGCGAGGAGGCCCGCGTGTGTGCCACCACTGCCGGAGGCGCACACCAGCGTCCCGGTGACGCCCTGGCCGAGCAGCTCCTCGTACGCGCGGGCGTATCCCAAGGCCCCGATCACCGTCGAGCCGCCGACCGGGATGACATAGGGACGCCGACCGGCGGCAGCCAATTCGGCGCCCAGGTCCTCGGCACGCTGCAGACAGGCCGGCCACCCCCCGGAGGCGACGAACTCCAGGCGGGCCCCCCACATCTCGTCCAGCAGTAGGTTCCCGGTCGGGGACCCGCCGGGATGACCGGCGAGGACGAGGTGGGCCTCGCGGCCGGTCATGGCGGCCACTGCAGCCACGGCTCGGGCGTGGTTGGACTGGGCGGCACCCACCGTCACGAGGACATCAGCGTCACGGTCGGCGGCTTCGTCGAGGAGGTACTCGAGTTTGCGGATCTTGTTACCGCCCATCGCGACCGGGGTGAGGTCGTCGCGTTTGATCCAGATCTCCCGGCCGAGTTCCGCCGACAGGCGCTCCAGCCGGTACAGCGGTGTCGGGCCCGCCAGCAGTCGGGTACGGGGGGCGGGCACGGGAGTCACCCGGTCAGGATAGGGATCCCGCCGTGCCGTGACACGGGCGTTGCGCCACGGCAGCATGACCACCATGTCGCCCGAGACCACGCCCGCGCACCTGGTCGAACGGATGCGCCCCCACTCGCGCACGATCTTCGGCGACATGTCGGCCCTCGCCACGCGCCTGGGCGCGGTCAACCTCGGTCAGGGTTTCCCCGACGAGGACGGTCCCCAGGTGCTCAAGGACGCCGCCATCGGGGCGATCCGTGACGGTCACGGCAACCAGTACCCCCCGGCCCACGGTCTCCCCGAACTGCGCCAGTCGATCGCGCAGCACCAACGGCGCTTCTACGGACTGGAGTTGGACTGGCAGACGGACGTCGTGGTCACCACGGGCGCGTCGGAGGCTATCGCCGCCGCACTCCTGGCGCTGGTGGAACCCGGCGATGAGGTCGTCCTGTTCGACCCCTATTTCGACCTGTACCCGGCGGACGTGGCCATGGCGGGGGCGACGTGGGTGACGGTCCCGCTGGCCGGTCCCGATCTCCGCCCGGACCTCGGCGCCCTCGCCGCCGCGATCACACCGCGCACCCGGCTGCTCATCCTGAACTCCCCGCACAACCCCACCGGGATCGTGTTCACCCGTGCGGAGCTCGCTGAGGTGGCACGGGTGGCCATCGAGAACGACCTGCTCGTCCTGGCCGACGAGGCCTACGAGCACCTGTGGTTCGACGACTTCCGGCACGTCCCGATCGCCACCTATCCCGGGATGTGGGAGCGGACCGTGACCATCGGCTCGGGGGGAAAGTCGTTCTCCTTCACCGGCTGGAAGGTCGGGTGGGCCACCGGGCCACGTCATCTGATCGATGCCGTCAAGGTGGTGCGGCAGCACCTGTCGTTTGTTTCGAGCGGGCCGTTCCAGTGGGCCATCTCCTCGGGCCTGCAACTGCCGGACTCGTATTTCGACGACTTCCGGAGAGACCTGCAGTCCCGCCGCGACATGTTGTCGTTGGGGCTGCGGAACCTCGGCATGCGCGTGCCACTGACACAGGGCACCTACTTCGTCTCGGCCGACGTGACCGCACTGGGCTTCGCGTCGGGCGCGCAGTTCTGCGACTGGATCCCCGAGAACGCCGGGGTGGTGGCCATCCCCATGTCCGCACTGAGCGATCACCACGATGCGGACGGCTTCGTGCGGTGGGCCTTCTGCAAACGGACCGAGACGCTGCGGGAAGGGCTGGACCGCCTCGCGGAAGCCCTTCCCCGACGCTGACCGCGGTCCTGGCAACAGACGCCGACGCGGCCCGCGACGCCCTAGGGTGGCGGCATGGAGACCATCGAAGTAGGCGTGACGGGAATGACGTGTGGTCACTGTGTGGCGGCCGTGACCGAGGAGGTCGCCGCCATCCCGGAGGTCGAGGCTGTCGCCGTCGACCTGCAGTCCGGTGGCGTGTCCACCCTGCGGATCACTGCCAGCGGCCCGGTAGCGGCCGAGGCGATCGGGGCGGCCGTAGCCGAGGCCGGCTACCAAGTGGCGCCGTGAGGCCTCAGGCAGCCACCGGCTCCTGCGCGCGACCCCACTGCCACACCCCGAAGACGACACCGAGCGACCCGACCAGGACCGCCCACTCCCCGTAGGTCGTGGTCATGGCGGCCTGGGTCGCGCCTCCCAGAGCCTCCAGGGAGGCTGCCGCCGCGACGACGGCGATGCCGCCGATGGTGACCATGACGGTCAGCAACACCCCCGCTGCCGAGCCCGCTTGCGCTGGCGGGACGACGGACTGGACCGCGATGTTGCCGAACTGGAAACCCAACCCCAGGAAGAACGAGACCAGCCCCATCAGGACCAGGTACACCCCGAGGTTCTGGGTGACCGCCAGGGCCGCCAGGCAGACCGCTCCTGCCAGCAGCCCCACGGTCATCACCTTCTGACCCGGGATCCGGCTGGCCAGCCGGCCGCTCACCGGGCCGCCCACGGACAGACCCACCGCTGCGGGGATGAAGAGGAGGCCCGCCGTCAGCCCCGACAGTCCGCGGGTCTGTTGCAGGTAGAGCGTCGCCAGGAAGATGGCCGCGCACAGCCCGGCGTTGGCGATGGTGGCCGCGATGACGAGGGCCGTGAACTGCTGGTTGCGCCATAGGTCGCGAGGGAGGATCGGCCACGTCGAGCGGCCCTCCCACACGACGAACGCACCGAGCGCGGCCACCCCCACCAGCGCGGGGAAGACCGTGAGCCAGAAGGAGTCCCCGGCGGAGGAGACATCGTCGAGGGCCAGGGAGATGCCGCCCACCAGCAGGGCGATCAGCGCGATCCCCGTGAAGTCGAGGTTCCGGACCCGCTTGCCGGCGAGGGCCGGGTCCCGTTGTTCGCGCAACTGGAACCACCCCCACACGACGCCGGCCACCGCGATCGGGACGTTGATGAAGAAGACCCACCGCCAACCGATCGTGGAGGCGAAGAGGCCACCGAAGATCGGACCCGCGGCGGTCCCGATACCGGCGACGCCACTGAGGAAACCCAGGATGCGCGGGCGCTCCGCCTCGTCCGTCGCATTGCTGACCAGGGCGAAAGAGACGGGGAAGTACATGCCGGCGCCGAGTCCCTGCACGATCCGCGCGGCGATCACGAATTCGGCGGTGGGCGCCAGGCCACACGCGAGGGATGCCAGGCCGAAGATGGCCAGCCCGATCAGGACAACCTTCTTGCGGCCGATGAGGTCGGCCAGACGACTGCCCGGGATCATCGTGATCCCCAGGGCGATCATGTAGGCACTGACCGACCACTGCAGGTTCTCCGACGTGGTGTGCAGGTCTTCCGCCATCGTCGGCAGGGCCAGGGCCAGAGCGAAGTAGTCCAGTTGTACGCAGATCAGGGCGATCGCAATCGCGCCGAAACGACGCAGGGCATCCGCTGCGGTCGACATCGCGGCCTCCTCGGGGGTCCGGCTCAGGTGGGGAGGTCGATGACGCCGATGGCGTCGGACACCAGGCTGCCCAGATAGAGGCAACCGTCGTGCTCGCGGACACCGGTAACCATGAAGAAGTCGTCGTCGGTCCCGAACAGGTCGTGTACGACCTCTCCCGACAGGGCCAGTGCGCGCGCCCACACGATGCGGTCCGGCTTGGGGTGCAGGGCTTCCGGCAGCGCCCAGATCGCGGTCCGCAGCCACGGCAGGCGCGCGGTGAGTTCCAGCGCGGTCTTGCGCAGACTGGCCATGGCGATCCACAGCAGCCCGTCGGTGCCCACGGACAGGTTGTCGGGGAAAGCCGGCAGGACGTCGCCGAACAGTTCGGACTGACCTGCGCGCGGTCCGGTCAGCCACATCCGGGTCAGCTCGTACGAGCCCGTCTGGGCCACGACGACGAAACTCTCGTCCGGGGCGAGCGCAACGCCGTTCGCGAAGTGGAGGCCGTCGAGCAGAACCGTCACATCGCCGCCGGGGGACCACCGCAGCAGCCGCCCGGTGCCCGAGTGTTCGATGAGATCCCCCGTGTAGTGCTCCAGGTCGAACCGTTGCGTCGAGTCGGAGAAGTAGATCGTGCCGTCGGCCGCGACGGCGGAGTTGTTGCAGATCCGCAGGCCGTGGCGGCCACGCGGAACCAGCGTCTGGATGGCGCCGGCGCCCGGGTCCAGGAGGAGCAGACCCCGTTCGGCGTCGCACACGACGATGCGCCCGTCGGGGTAGGCCTCCAAGCCGAGAGGACGTCCCGACGTGTCGGCGACGACGTCGATCCGGTGGCCGTCCAGGGTCAGGCGCAGGATGCGCCCGTCCTCGACGCCCGTGTAGAGGCGGTCTCCGACGACAAGGGTGTCCTCGGGGCCCGTGCCGGGAACCCGCAGACGCCGGACCTCACCGATCGGCTGGCGGTCGGGCCCCTTCGGCGCCGGCGACGGGTGCCACGGCACGGGCGAGATACGGGGACGTCCGAACACGATCGGCTCCTCTGGCGTCGACTGCCGGCGAGCCCGGCCGCTGGGTACACGGTACCCAGACCTTCTCGCGGGTTGGCCGCCGCTCGCCGAACGCCCCCGCACCGCTACCAACGTGTGCGGCGGACCTGCGCACCGCAGATGCCATGTCGCCGTGCACCCCGTCGCCGGTCATTGCGGATTGGGCGGCGGCTCGACATAGCGGAACAGGGAGATCTGGTAGATCAGCTCCTGGGGATCGAGGAGGAGGTAGTTCGGGTAGGTGGCCGGGTAGTCGTAGTACTGGGCTGGGATCGAGGCGTTCAGCACCACGGGGGCGGACACTGCGTTCGGCGGGTATTGCGGCGGATTCCCACCGGAGCTTCCGCAGTACCCGCTGAACCCCGGGGACTGCGGAAACGGGGTCCCGTTGCAGTCGTCGAGGTACTGGATGACACCCGAGGGGAGCCAGCCGGTACCGAGTCCCACGTTGAACGCCCAGAAGTTGCTGTCCGCCCACATGTCGAGCGCGGGCGGGAAGGCGGGCGGTGAGGTGATGCCGCCCAGGCTGTTCGGGTTGCTCCCGGACACCAGCCCGCCCAGCAACCCTGAGGCTCCCCCCAGCGAACCGAACTGTGGAGAGGTGGCGGCGTCGGAATTCCCCCAGTTGTCGTTGGTCCACGGGCTCCCGGACAGGTCAGCGTTACTGGTCGGAAGGGACCATGACCAGGTCCCCGCTCCCTGGTCTGCTACGCCTGCGGTGGCCAGTGCCAGAAGGTTCGGGTTGACGCCGGGCCATGGACCGGTGGCGCCGTCGTTCACCTGGTTGACCAGCTCGGGCACCAGCGAGTTGCCGGTGGCCGGGTCGTTCGGAAGCCCCGACCCGGTCGTCGTT
>JAPOIY010000100.1 GCA_029978705.1 Actinomycetota bacterium | reverse complement strand
CCCCGACACCGGGGCGTCGGACTTCCGCGTCCAGGTCGCCCAGGTCGGGCTGACCAGCCAGACCGTCAGCAAGAGTTTCTACGACGGCGGCGACACCCTCTACAACATCCCCATGAAACTGCCCAACGACACCGGCGTCATCGTCAAAGCGCAGGACTTCCCGATGACCTACCCCAAGCTGCCCGCGATGAAGAACCCGCTCAACGGGAACCCCCTCATCCTGCCCAGCGCCATCGGCGGCCCCGACTATCCGGCCGGTCCTCCCGCCTGTTCTGCCGATCCTGCCATCGCCCGGAAGGACTGCGGCATCCCCGGCAAGCAGTACCGCATCATGTACACCACCGAACGCTGGTACCCCAAGTCCGACGGCACCGGCACCGTCCGCGGCGGTACCCAAGGGGCCACCGCACTGCTGCTGCTGCCCGGGACGACTCCGGGACAGGTAGGGGGATACAACCCCAACAAGGTCTTTGTCTGGGCCCACCCGACGTTGGGTCAGGCGGACAAGTGTTCGATCTCCCGCGGAACCAGCGACATTCCGTCGGTCAACGGTGCCACCGGCGCCGTTTCGACCGGTCCCGGCGGCATGGACGTCAACATCACCGACATGCTCTTCTTCCTGGACCAGATGCTGCGCGACGGCTGGACGGTGGTCATGCCCGACTACCTGGGTATCGCGGTGAACGGCCCCACCGGCAACCAGAAGAGTTACGTTGTCGGTCCGCAGGAGGCCCGCGACATCTTCTTCGCGGCGGACTCCCTCCAGAGTCCGGCGGACAACGGCCACGGGTGGCCGGGCATGCCGAAGAAGCCCGCTCAGCAGTTCGTCGTGGCCGGCCACAGCCAGGGAGGTCACGCGGCCCTGTGGGCGGGTATCAAGGCCAACGAACTGAAGCAACAGACCGGGCAGACCCTGTTGGGGGTGTCGGCGATCGCACCCGCGACCGACATGAACATGCTCGTGACGTCCCAGTGGGACCGCCAGGCCAACTGGATCATCGGACCGGAGGTCATCCAGACCTGGGCCGGGTACCTGCCCAGCTTCGCGTTCAACAACATCACCATCAGTGACGCCGCCATCCAGAACCTGGCCCGCTACGAGAACTACTGCACCACCCAGGCGTACGCGGCGAGTTACGAGTTCTTCCCCGGTGGCCTGCAGAGCGACGGGGTGGCCTTCATGAAGGATCCCAACAACCCCGACAACCAGAAGACCTTCTACAACTGGGCCTCGGTCTTCGGAGCCCAGACCCCAGCGGCGAAGCCCAACGACTTCAGCACCGACCAGTTCCCCAAGGACCTGCCGGTGCAGTTGATCTCCGGGACCGCCGACCAGGTCACCCTGTCCCAGATCAACGCGGCGTTCCAGGAGAACTTCTGCAGTGCCGTCAAGACGATGAACGTCTACTGGACCCCCGTCCAGACGGGAGCGGTGAACGGCAATCCGCCCGCCACCGATGCGCTGCAAGCCGCCGATCACTTGAACCCGCTCACCTTCCCGTGGACGAACTTCATGGGCCAGATCAACAAGAGCAACCAACACGAGTTGGCCGGTGGCACCCTGCGCCGGTTCCTCAACGCCCCGTCCCAGGCAGCCAGCAACTGCGGCACCTACCAGGCGCCGCACACAGCCGCGGCGCCCAAGTATCCGTTCACCGTCGACACCTGGTACGTGTTCCCCGCCGGGACCAATCCGAACGCAGCCGGCTTCTACCAGACCGGCGGCAGCCCTCTGCTGCCCCACCCGGCAGACGTCGCCCTGGAAGGCGGAACCATCAACCCGGCTCCCCCCCTGGGAACGGTGAATGCGTCCGATCTGAACAACATCACCCAGACCGGTTGCGGACTGCAGTACGAGTACTACGACGTGCCCGACGCCAGGATCTATAAGGTGCAGGCCAGAACGAACACCGCGTGCTACCAGTGGGGCATGTTCCCTTACGGACAGAGCGGCTCGGACAAGCCCGCACTCCTGTACAGCGATGCCGGCGCCGCCGCCGGCGGCACGTGGGGCGGCCCCAACGGTCGGGGCTACCCCTACATCCCGCCCAAGCCGTGACGTCGGGCCTCCTTTTCCTGGAGGTTTCTGTTCGGTCGGGGCGACACCCGGGGGTTCGGGAACCAAAATGAGCCGGAGATCGTCTGAGCGGTCACCTGGGATGAGGAGCTCGTATGAAGCGCGGAGCCGTTGCCGTAGCCGTGTCGATCCTGATGGTGGCGCCGCT
>JAPOIY010000101.1 GCA_029978705.1 Actinomycetota bacterium | reverse complement strand
CTGGAGTGGGTGCGCACCAACCCCAAGGGACGCCAGGCGAAGAGCAAGGCCCGCATCACCAACTACGAGACGCTGGTTGCCGAGGAGGCCGACGCGCAGAAGCGCGGCGGGGCCGCCGATATCCGCATCCCCCTCGCCCCCCGGCTGGGCGACAAGGTGGTGGAGGCGAAGGGGCTCACCAAGGCCTTCGGCGACAAGCTGCTGTTCGAAGGGCTGGACTTCTCGCTGCCGCCGGGCGGCATCGTGGGCATCATCGGCCCGAACGGCGCCGGCAAGACCACGCTGTTCCGCATGATCACCGGCCAGGAGAAGCCCGACGACGGCACCCTGGGCGTCGGGGAGACCGTGCGCATGGCCTACGTGGACCAGAGCCGCGATGAGCTCGACCCGAAGAAGACCGTCTACGACGAGATCAGCAACGGCCGGGACGTGATCGACCTGGGTGGGGGCAACGAAGTGCAGGCGCGTGCGTACACGGCGGCCTTCAACTTCCGCGGCTCCGACCAGCAGAAGCCCGTGGGCCAGCTCTCGGGCGGTGAGCGCAACCGCGTGCACATGGCCAAGATGCTCTCGGGTGGCGGCAACCTGCTGCTGCTGGACGAGCCGACCAACGATCTGGACGTGGACACCCTGCGCGCGCTCGAGACGGCGCTCGAGACCTTCTCGGGGTGCGCGGTCATCATCACCCACGATCGCTGGTTTCTGGACCGCGAGGCCACGCACATCCTGGCCTTCGAGGGCGACAGCAACGTGGTGTGGTTCGAGGGCTCGTACTCCGACTACGAGGAGAACCGGCGCAAGCGCATGGGTGAGGACGCCAACACGCCCCACCGCATCAAGTACCGCCGACTCACGGCGCCGGCCTGATCCCGACCGGTCGGCACCTGCGCCAACTGATCCCGCCCGGTCCCGGGATCAGTTGGCGCAGGTGCCGACCGCAGCCCAGGTGCCGCCGCTGTCGAACGTGCCGGTGGCGCGGAACTGGCCGTTCACCGAGATGGTGATGTTCTTCACCGTGCCGTCCATCACCACATCGGCGCTGTCGATGGCCAGCGTGCCACCCGGGCTGTCGAGGCCCACCTCGTAGCCGCCCAGGGCGGACCCGGTGGCCTGGATGCCGCGCCCCATCGCCTTGCACGACGTCGGGCGACCCGGCCATGCCTTGGCCAGGGCAACGGCCGTCTTGCGCCCGTACCGCCCGTCGGCGTTCAGGCCCTCCGCCTTCTGGAAGGCGATGGGCGCGGCCTCGGTGCCCGACCCGAAGATCCCATCGACGTTCCCGCCGTAACAGCAGAGCCCCTTTAGGGGTGGTCTGCAGCAGGTCCTCCGCATCGGTGCTGTCGTTGCCCAGCGCGAGGTTGATGGCACCCATCGTCTGGGTACCGGCGATGCCGTCCACCGGCAGGCCCGCACGCGCCTGGAAGCGCTTGACCGCCGCGGTGGTGCGCGGGCCCTAGACCCCGTTGACCGGGCCGTCGTAGAAGCCAAGGTCCGCGGGGTCCTCCTGGACCTCCTTGGTGGCCTTCACGACCGGGCTCTCCGCAGGCCTCGTGGTGGTGGTCGCGGCCGTCGTGGTGGTGGTTGCCGTCGTTGTCGTCGGCGTCGTCTCGGTGGTCGGGCTGGTGGGGGCCGTCACGATCGCCGTCTCAGTGCCGCCGAAGCTGCAGCCCGCGGTCAGCAGGGTCACCGTCGCCAGGCTCGCGCCCGCCGCGACGATTCGGGGGTCTTCATCCGGGGTTCACTACATGGAAGGGAGATTCATCCCGGATGGGAATCCGTGTGGCCAACCGGTGCCCTTCCCGGTGTACCCTCCCCGGTCGCCCGGCGGACGCGCCGGCGCCAGAGACGAGATCCCGAATCAGGAGCCCCTGTGAGCGCATCACCGGACCCGTTCAACGCACGCGCGACCCTCTCGGCTGGAGGGCAGGACTACGCGATCTGGCGCCTGGATGCGCTCGGGCAGGACCTCTCGCGCATGCCCTTTGTGGTGAAGATCCTCACCGAGAACGTGCTTCGGAACGCCGGCGGCGAGTTCGTGAGCGAAGACGACGTCCGG
>JAPOIY010000013.1 GCA_029978705.1 Actinomycetota bacterium | reverse complement strand
CCCCGACACCGGGGCGTCGGACTTCCGCGTCCAGGTCGCCCAGGTCGGGCTGACCAGCCAGACCGTCAGCAAGAGTTTCTACGACGGCGGCGACACCCTCTACAACATCCCCATGAAACTGCCCAACGACACCGGCGTCATGGTCAAAGCGCAGCAGATCTCGCTGACGTATCCGCACCTGAACGTCCCCAACCCCCTCAAGGCCAGTACTACACCGGTGACGGACCCGGATCACTGGCTGACCGTGCCGCAGATCGGGAGCCCGGCGGCCGG
Organism: Actinomycetota bacterium; assembly: GCA_029978705.1. GTDB lineage: Bacteria > Actinomycetota > Actinomycetes > S36-B12 > CAIWTL01. The sequence goes on along the minus strand of JAPOIY010000013.1, from coordinate 65,272 downwards.
TCCGCCGGCGTGTGCCACCAAGTTCGGGACGACGCGGGACCAGTGCCCGATCCCCGGACAGCAGTACCGCATCATGTACACCACCGAACGCTGGTACCCCAAGTCCGACGGCAGCGGCACCGTCCGCGGCGGTACCCAGGGCGCCACGGGGCTGCTGTTCGTGCCCCCCAACCCCGACGCCAGCAAGCCCGTCGTGGCCTGGGCCCACCCCACCATCGGGCAGTCCAACCAGTGCTCCATCTCCCGCGGCACCGACAACATCCCGCTGCCCGGAACGCATGTCGATCCCAATGACCCCACCAGCCCCCCCCAGATGGGTCCGGGCGGTATGGACATCAACCTGACTGACACCATGTTCTTCCTGGGACAACTCCTGGCCCAGGGCTACTCCGTGGTCATGCCCGACTACCTCGGTATCGCGGTGAACGGTCCCACCGCCAACCAGAAGACCTACGTGGTCGGTCCGCAGGAGGCGCGTGACATCTTCTACGCCGTGGATTCCCTGCAGACCGGCGCCAAGAACGACCGTGGTTGGCCGGGAATAGCCAAGACGCCGCCCCAGAAGTTCGTCGTCGCCGGCCACTCTCAGGGGGGCCACGCCGCCCTGTGGACCGGTATCAAGGCCAACGAACTGCAGCCCACCACCGGTCAGAAGTTGCTGGGCGTCTCCGCGATCGCCCCGGCCACGGACTTCAACAAGATCGTCGACGTCTCCTGGTGGAAGCAGGCCAACTGGATCATCGGGCCCGAGGTGATCCAGACTTGGGCCGGGTACCTGCCCAGCTTCGCGTTCAACAACGTCACCATCACCGATGCCGCGATCCAGAACCTGACGCGGTACGAGAACTACTGCACCACCCAGGACTTCACCGCCAGCACCGCGGACTTCTTCCCCGGGGGGCTGGAGAGTGAAGGCACCCCGTTCATGAAGGACCCGAACGACACCAATAACCAGCAGGCCTTCTACAACTGGAGCACGGTCTTCGGCTCCATGACTCCCGCCATCACGAAGAACGACAACAGCACCGACCTCTACCCCAAGGACCTGCCGCTGCAGCTCATCTCCGGAACAGCCGACCAGGTCACGCTGTCCCAGGTCAACGCGGCCTTCCAGGAGAACTTCTGCAAGGCCGGCGCCAACATGGGGGTCTACTGGACGCCCGTGGCCACAGGTGTGGCGAACCCCAACCCACCTGCCACCGACGCCTACCAGGCGGCCGACCACCTCAACGTGCTCGCCTTCCCGTTCGCCGACAATGTCGGCTCAACGACGGATAAGTATCAACTGTCGGGTGGCGCCCTCCAGCAGTTCATCGCCGATCGGGCGGCCGGCACGGCCCTGACCAGCAACTGCGCACAACGCCAGACGACCCACCCCTCGACGCCCTTCGTCGCCGGCGCCAGTGACGTCCAGACGTGGTACGTCTTCCCCAAGCCGAGCGGCCTCAAGTTCGATCCGAACAAGGAGCTCTTCTACCAGACGCAGGGCCGCCCCCAGCTCCCCAAGCCGGCCCAGGTCACCCCCCCGGTTATCGGAGCCGAACCCGTGACCAATGCCACGCCGGCCCTCGGGACAGTCAACATGGATAACTATGAGCAGTCGGGCTGCGGGCTCACCTATCAGTACGACAAGGAAAAGCCGCTTGGCCAGAGGACCTTTGCCAACCCCTACTGCACTCAGTGGGGCCTCTACCCCTACGGACAGTTGATCTACAAGTCTGCTGCCGTGGGCGGATCCTGGGGGGGCACCGACTACCCGTTCCAGCTGCCCAAGCCGTGATTCGCGGTCGCCGCCCCCGGTTCAACGGGTCAGGGTGCGGCGAAAGAAGGTAACCGTCAGTCCCATCGCCTCGTCGGTCGCTTGCGGGTCCCATCGCGGCCCGACGTCGCGACCGAAGGCGTGTTCCGCACCGTCCACGAGAACCCACTCGTAGCGGGTTCCGGCCGCGTCCAGCCCGGCCCGGAGGGCCTCGCGGGCCGCGGCCGGGGTGTGGGGATCCGCGCCCCCGAAGATCAGCAGGAGTTCTCCCGGGATCTCGGACGCATGCTGCAGGCTGCCGGCGTCGGGGTCCGACCCGAGGACGCCGTCGGCGAGGCCCGTCGGGTACCAACAGGCCGTGGCCGCGACAGCCGGATCGAAGGCCGCCCGGAACGCCAGGTGACCGCCCGTACAGTGGCCGGCAGCGCCGAGCGGGGCGTCGGACACCCGGGGCTGCTGCCGCAGCCACGCCAGCAACTGCGCGATGTCGACGTCGAACTCCGCGGCGCTCAGGGCACCGACATCCGCCTGCCCCCGCTCCTTGCCCGCATCGTCGAAGGCCAGCACGGTACCGGGCTCCTCGATGCGGTAGTAGATCTCCGGCGCCGCCACCACGAAGCCGTAACTGGCCAGGCGGGACACCCACCGCAGGGTCGAGTCCGTCAGTTGGAAGATGTCCGAGTAGAACGCGATCCCGGGGTACGGGTGCCCGTCCGCCGGCGCGGCCACGAAGGTTCGCATGGGGCGCCCGGCGACGACGACGTCCTCGTAACCCGTGTCGATGCGCATGTCGATCCCTCCACCGTCGCCGTACGGGGGCCCGGGAGCCCAGCCGCCACCCTATCCGGGGTCACCCGCCGGAACTGAGGTAGCCGAGCCACGGCAGGTTGCGCAGCACCCAGAACAGGGCCAGCGCAGCCACGATCCCGAGCCACACGGCCCGACTGCGCAGCACGGCGGCCGCCCCGTCGAAGGACACGCGCTCGGTACGGGCCGCGAGCCACCACCCGCCGAGGGCGATGGCCACGACCGCCAGCAGGGGCACCAGGATGTTGAAGTCGGCCGCAGCGCCGACATCCCCCGTGAGCAGCGCCCGCGTGGCGCGGGTCCCCCCGCAGAACGGGCAGTCCAGTCCGGTCACGGTGTGGAACAGGCACGGGGGCACGACGGTGATCCCGCGGACGGTGGGGGCCATGAGCGCGACCAGCCCCGCCGTCCCGACCCCGGCGGCGAGAAACACCCCGAACCGGGCGGGTACTCCCGTGCGTTGCTCCGTCACGTCTCCACGGTAACCAGGACCCGGACGTGACTCGACCCCCGGCGGGGCCGCCGGGGGTCGAGTCAGGGGAATGCTCAGGCTGCGATCGGTTCCCGGTTGAGGCACCGGTACGTGTACGCGTGCGCCATGGCTGTCACCGGGATGGCGATGAACAGTCCGATGCCACACAGGATCGCCCCGATGAACAGCGCCAGGACGCTGGCCAGGAACAGGACGATGATGTTCGACAGGTGCTGGTTGACGAACGCGAACGACGCCTTGATCGAGTCCCACGCCTTCTCATGCCGGTCCAGCACGAAGTACGCGTAGAACTGGGCGAAGAAGCTGACCAGGATCGACCCGATGAACTGGATGATCCAGCCCAGGATCGGGATGATCCCGATGAGTCCCAGCACCAACTGGATGACCGACAGGATGATCGCCGCGACGATCACGATACCGAGGTACTCGCCCTTGAAGAAGATGCCGAGGTCGATCTTGCCGCGGTCCGTGACACCGAGCGCAGCACGCACGAACTGTGCCGAAATGATCCAGCCCAGGAGGGCGATGAGCACGCCGAAGATCACCGAGATGATGATGGTCAGGGTGCTGGAGCCTCCGGTCGTGACGAGTTCCGCGGTGCCGTTGCGGGTCTCGACCACCGTGACCGAATTCGACGCCATGATCGGGAACAGAATGACCAGGAAGATCACATACAGAACGACCATCGCCGCCAGGGCGATCAGGCAGCCGAGGATCCACGGGCCGATGTTCTCCTGGAACTTCTTCCACCCGTAGTTGAACGCGTCACTGACCGAGTAGCGGAAGCTCGCGGCGGCGGGCATGGGCGGACCTCCCGCGGGAGGCGGGGCCGCAGGACCACCGAAGCCCGCCGGCGGCGGGCTCGCGGGAGGCGGCGTGGGGGCCGCCGACGGCGGTGTCGGCGGTGCGGGCGGAGGTGTGGGGGCCGCCGGCGGAGGCGGAGGCGGCGTGCCTCCGGACGCGGCGGGGTCCTGGCCGCCGGGGGGGACGTTGCCGCCGGGAGGCGGGACGTTGTCACTCACTGTCTGCTCCAGAGGTCGGGGCTGCGGACGCGTCGAAGATAGCCCGCCCGCGCGGGAGGGTCAGGTAGGCGCGCCCCAGGGATACCGGTCTGAGATGTGGGGGCACCCTGTCCGGTCAGGCGGTGACGGGTGCCACCGGCTCATCGTTGAGCACCTTGAACGTGTAGGCGTGGGCGATCGCGACCACGGGGTAGGCGATCAACAGCCCGACGCCACACAGGAGGGCGCCGATGACCACGGCCAGCAGGCTGGCCAGGAACAGCACGATGATGTTGGCGAGGTGTTGGTTCACGAAGGCGAACGACGCCTTGATCGAATCCCAGGGCTTCTTGTCCCGGTCCAACACGAAGTACGCGTAGAACTGCACGAAGAACGCCACGATGATGGCGCCGACATAGCAGGCGATGACACCGAGCAGGGTCAACAGGCCGGCGATGATGGCGGCCACGATGACCGGACCCAGCCGTCGTGTCTCGAAGAACTTGCCGAGCTCGATCTTCCCCTCGCACGTGGCGAGGCCGGCGCGCACGATCTGCGCCTGCACGATCATGCCCAGGATGGCCAGCGGGATGGCCAGGACGAAGGCGGCGATCAGGGAGACGACGAAGCCGCCGCTGTTGACCAGTTCCATCTGCCCGGTGGCCGGGTCGTAGCGGGTCTCGGTCGTGGCGCCGACGAGGCCCCCGAACACGAGCTGGTACAGGACCTCGATGATCGCCAGCCCGACGAAGAGGATCAGGATCCCGAGGATCCAGGCCCCGAGGTTCTCCTGGAACTTCTTCCATCCGTAGTTGAAGGCGTCGCTGACCGAATACGCAGCCGCGCCGCCCGCCCCGGGCTGCCCGGGTCCCGGCGGTGGTGTGGCACCGGGGGGGACACCGCCATCGGGCGGCGGGGCGGGAGGACCGGGTGGCGGGGTGCTGCTCATGGCTTCTTCCTTCGACTGATCGTCCAGAGACTCTCCATCTGGAACGTATCAGCCCTGTCGTTCCCGGTCTGTAGGCGGAGGCCGGTCACACGTCGCTGCGGTGGAAGTTCAGATGCGAGCGGCTGGGGGTCGGGCCGCGCTGCCCCTGGTAGCGGGACCCGTAGCGCTCGGAGCCGTAGGGATGCTCCGCGGGTGAGGAGAGGCGGAACAGGCACAACTGCCCGATCTTCATCCCCGGCCACAGCTTGATGGGCAACGTCGCGACATTGGACAGCTCCAGGGTCACGTGGCCGCTGAAGCCGGGGTCGATGAAGCCCGCCGTCGAGTGCGTCAACAGTCCCAACCGGCCCAGGCTGGACTTGCCCTCCAGCCTGCCCGCCACGTCGTCGGGCAACGACACCACCTCGAACGTCGACGCCAGGACGAACTCACCCGGGTGCAGGATGAACGGCTCGTCCCCCGACGCCTCCACCTCACGCGTGAGGTCGGGCTGCTCTTCGGCGGGATCGATGTGCGGGTACCGGTGGTTCTCGAACACCCGGAAGTACTTGTCGAGGCGGACGTCCAGGCTGGACGGCTGCACCATCTCCTCCGAGTACGGCTCCATCATGACGCGGCCCGCAGCCACTTCGGCGCGAATATCGCGGTCGGACAACAGCATGGCGACGACTCCCCTGGCTTCCCGTTCCTGCGGGGAGGTTATCCGACGCCGCAGTGCGGTCAGGTGACCCGCAGCGTCAACCGGGTGTTCAGGGCGGCGTAGTTGCCCGACGCGGGGGCGGTGACACGCAGTTTGCATGTGCCGCGCCGCTTCCCGAGGACCCGGGCCTTGCCGGCCCGCCGCACCAGGCCGCAGCGCGAGTACGTACTGGTCCGCCACCCGCTGATCGAGACGCCCTGGGCGGTGCGCCGCGGGAGGGCCTTCGTGCGGCCGACGCGCACGGAACTCGGCACCTTCACCGACTGTGTCTGCACGGGGACCGACGTCGGAGTCGGCGTCGGGGTCGGGCCGGGGCGGGCCGCGGCGACCGCCGCTGCCGCGTCGACCACGCCGGCGCCGTAGTCGGGCCCGAGCCCCATGTCCGTGGCGGTCGATGTGATGACGGACACCGGGTCGGAGCCCGGGGCGGCGGCGCGGACCAGCGCGGCGACCGCCGACACGTGTGGCGTCGCCATCGAGGTACCGGAGTAGGACGCATAGTTCTCCGGCGCCGGGACCGTGGAGATGATCCGGCTGCCCGGAGCCGCGATGTCGACCCACGACCCCCGGTTGGAGTAGGACGCGGCGTTGCCGTTCGCGTCGACGGCGGCCACCCCGAGCACCCCCGGCACGGCGGCCGGGTACATGGGCGTGGTGGTGCCGTCGTTACCGGCTGCCGCGACGACCGTGACGCCCTTGGACCGGGCGTAGGTGACCGCCGACGAGGCGAAGTCCGCGTCCGGGCCGCCGAGGCTGAGGTTGATGACACCGGCGCCGTGGTCGACGGCCCACGTCATGCCTTCGACCACGTCGGACATGTACCCCTCGCCCTGCGCATCGAGAGCTTTCACGGGCATGATCTGGGAATCGGGGGCCAGCCCGGCGATGCCGATGCCGTTGCCCTGCCGGGCGGCAATGGTCCCGGCGACGTGGGTGCCGTGGCCGTCGGGGTCGGTGTCGGGGCTGCTGGTGTCCCCCCGGTCCGTGCGGGCGTTGAAGCCCGGGACGAGGGCGCCGATGAGGTCGGGGTGGCTGCCGTCGACACCGGAGTCGATGACGGCGACCACGACGCCGGCTCCCCGCGACGTGGTCCAGGCGGTGTCCGCATGCACCATGTCGAGGGCCCACTGCTCGGGACGCAGCGGGTCGCTACCGAACGCGTGGACCGGCTGGTCCATGCCCACGGCCACGACGCCCGGCTGCTCCTGGGCCGCCGCGATCGCCTGTTCCGCGGCGGCCTGCCCGGTGACCGGGACGGTGGCAACGTCCAGGCCGTCGGCAGCCGCCGTGACGACCACGACATCGGACTTCTCGGACCGCCCGACGTCCTCGGCCAGCACCTCGGGGTCCTCGGTCACCGTGGCCGTTGGTTCGCGCCACTCGGCGGGCTCCGGCTCACCGGCGCCGGCGCCGGGCGCGGTGAGGAGCGCGGCCGTCAGAACGGACACGAATCCCACGGAGACCAGTCGCCAACCCACACAGTCATTGTCGGTGATTACGAGCCGGGAGTTGAGCCGCGCCGACCGTATTTCGAACACCCTGACCTGGGCCTTACGTTTCGAGCCGATTACGGGCGATCCGCATCGGGTTTCGATCCGGACATATGGGCACACTGTCGCCATGGCTGACGAGCAGGAGCAACCGGGCGCCGTGCCGCCCGAGTTCGAGCGCATGCTGCGTCCCCCCACGGGCGATCCCGTGATCCCGGCGGCGTCCAGTGGCCAGCCGCCACGTCATGACGTCATCAGCGACACCGCGCTCGCGGACTTCTCCGATCTGTTCCGTGATCCCCCTCCGTCCCCGCCGCAGGCCGCGACTCCGGTCCGCACCGCCGACCCAGCCGCGACAGCGGTCCTCCCACCGCGCGCCGGAACTCCGCTCCCCCCGCCGGCCGCGCCGTCGCCCGCCGGACCGGTCCCCCCGCCGGCAAAGCCCCGCCGCACAGGTCGGGCCAAGAAGATCGTGCTGTGGGTGCTGGTGGCCGTCTTGGTCTACGTCGTGGCGCTCGTGGGGTACTTCGCGATCAACGTCGGGAAGATCGACGCGATGCCGGCTTCGCAGATCCCCGACACCGCCGGGTCCAACTACCTCCTCGTCGGGTCCGACGGGCGCGAGGAACTCAGCCGCAAGGAGCAGCACCGCCTGCACACGGGAAGCGTCGACGGGCAGCGCACCGACACCATCATGCTGCTGCATGTCCCCGTGATCGGGACGCCCACCCTCATCTCCATCCCGCGGGACTCCTGGGTGCCGATCCCCGGCAACGGCGACGACAAGATCAACGCTGCGTACGCGCTCGGCGGCCCCCCGTTGCTCATCCAGACGGTCGAGAACACCACGGGAGTGCACATCGACCACTACGTCGAGATCGGAATGCTCGGCGTCGCCGAGATGGCGGACTCGCTCGGGGGCGTCACCTTGTGCCCCAAGGACAACTACAACGATCAGAACTCCGGGCTTCACGTGAAGGAGGGCTGCCAGCAGATGGACGGCCCGACCGCCCTCGCCTACGTGCGGATGCGGTACGCCGACCCGAAGGGCGACCTCGGTCGCGCCGAACGTCAGCAGGAGTACGTCAAGGCCGTCGTGACCAAGACGGCGAACCCCCTGACGTTCCTCAACCCGCTCAAGATGTTCTCCGTCGACAAGGCCGCCGCGTCGAGCCTGACCGTCGACCAGGGCACTGGCGTCGTCGCCGACGGCCGGATGGCCCTCGCCCTCGGGATGATCTCCGCCGGCCTGGGCGAACAGACCACGGTGCCGGTGGAGTCCGACTCCTACTGGGTCAACGGGCAGCAGGCCGTGAAGTGGGACACCCCGAAGGCCCTGGAGATGTTCGCCGGCATCGGCGGGGCCTGACCGGCTACGTGGCCGTCCCCGGCGGGGAGGCCCGACGCGTGAGGCGCACCACCAGCAGGACGATGAGCCACCCGGCTCCGACGGCGGCGAGCGCCGCGCCCAGCCCGATCCACGCCAGCGAGACGAACACGTGGCCGACGGTCCGCAGTGCGGGCGGTGCCACAGCCAGTTCTGCGTCCCGCGTCTCGGTGGTGACGGTGTAGGTCCCCCCCTCCGGTGCGGTGAACCGGATCACCCCGATGAAGTGGCTGCTGCCCAGGGTGAGGGTCTCCGACATCGTGCAGTAGACGCACGTGGTCGGCACCACGCCGACAGGCCCGGTCACCACGACGTCCGTCGGATCCAGTAGCTGGCGGGTCGGCGCACCGCGCGGAGCCGCCTGGTAGACCACCCACGGGCCGGCCTCCAGGTGCAGTTCGTGGGACCCGGGGGTGTCCCACTGCGCGACCGGGGACAATGCGGAGAAGAACTGGCGGGCACCGCCTACCGCAGCCACCACGACCAGCGCCAGGCCCGCGACCAGCAGCAGCCACGGCACGACAACGATCACCTTGCGCATCACCACATGCTGCCGCATAGGGTCCGCGATCCGGGGGAGCGTGGGACACCCCCAGAGGCGGAGGCCGCCGCGCGGGCCCAGGGGTCGGCCACGGGCCGATGGCCCCAGGTGAGCCGCTCAGTCGTCCCGCCACTGGGAGAGCAGGTCCAAGACGACGTCGTTGGCGGCCGTCTCTCCCACCGTGATGCGCACCCCCTCGTCCGGGAACGCCCGCACGGTGACACCGTTCTCCTTGCAGGTGTGCGCGAAGCGCTCCGCCCGGTGCCCCAGGGGGACCCAGTAGAAGTTCGCGGCCGACTCCGGGACGGCGTACCCCAGTTCCCGCGCAGCGGTGATCACCCGGGCCCGCTCCTCCCGCACCGCGGCGACCCGGAGCAGCAGTTCGTCCTGTTGGTCCAGCGACGCCAACGCCGCGGCCTGGGCCAGCAGGGAGACCCCGAACGGGGTGGCGCACTTGCGCATCGCCGCCGCGACCGCCGGCGACGCGACACCGTAGCCCACGCGGAGCCCGGCCAGCCCGTAGGCCTTCGAGAAGGTCCGCAGCACCATGACGTTGGGGCGCCCCCGGGCCACGGCCACCCCGTCGAGGGACGGTGTCCCGTCGGGCGCCAGCCCGAACTCGAAGTAGGCCTCGTCCACGACGACCAGCACGTCGGGGGGCACCCGCTCCAGGAAGTCGACCAGTTCCGCTTCGGTGACGGCCGGACCGGTCGGGTTGTTGGGGGTGCAGACGAAGATCACCCGGGTGCGGTCGGTCACCGCGGCCGCCATCGCCGGCAGGTCGTGCCGCGCGTCGGGCAGGAGGGGCACGGTCACCGCCTGAGCATGCGCGAGAGTGGTGACGATGGGGTACGCCTCGAAGGACCGCCAGGCGAAGATGACCTCGTCCCCCGGCGAGCACGCCGCCAACGTGATCTGCTGGCACACCGCGACAGACCCGGTGCCCAACGTCAGTTCCTCGGTACCGACGTCCAGCCGCTCAGCCAACCGGACGGTCAGGGCGGTGGCGGCGGGATCGGGGTAGCGGTTCAGCCGCGGCAGGTGTTCCGCAATCGCCTCCGCGACCCCCGGCAGCGGGTCGCCGGGGACCTCGTTGGAGGCCAGGGAGTAGGCGGGCAGCGCCCCCCGCGTGATGCGGGTGCCGGCGCGGTAGGCCGGCACACCATGCAGGTCCGGGCGCAGCCGGGGGGCGGACGTCACCGCACCAGGGTACGGACCGCCGCCAACCGGGCTCGGGCGGGCGTCGGACGGACTACCGTTCTCGTGTGGCCGGCCTGAGGGAACGATTCTCGTTGCGCGGGCTGCTGTTCCTGATGGCGGCCCTGTGGCTGGCGTGTGTCCTGGTGGCGGCCGCGACCGTCGGGTTCCGCACCGCGCAGGTGTCGGCCGAGACCGACCGGGTGGTGGCCGTCTACGATCCTGCAGCCGAGGATGTCGCCACGCTGACGCTGGCCATCTCCGACATGCAGCGGGGCCTGTCGTCCTTCGTCCTGACCGGGTCCGAGGACTCGCTGCGGCCCTACATCGACGGTGAGCGCCGCTCGGCCCTGGCCCTCAGTTCCCTGGACCGGCTCGTCGGGGCGGACCCGGAGATCTCCCCCCTGCTGCGCAACGCCGAGGCGGCCCGCCGCCGGTGGATCGGCCGCGTGGCGCAGCCCGCGATCCGGTCGGTGCGCGCCGACCGGTCCGGCGAGGCGGAACGACGGATCACCAGCGTGCCCGCCACGACCACCTACGACCGCCTCGTGGTGACCACCGACCGCGTGGACAACACCATCAACGGCATCCGCAGCGCCGGGTTCGCCGAGCTGCAGGACCTCTCGCGGCGGCTGAGCAACGTGGTCGTGTTCTCCATGATGGTCCTGCTCGGCGCCCTGGCCGCCGCGGGCTACCTGCTGTTCCGCTGGGTGCTCAAGCCGCTCAACGAGCTCCGCCGCCAGATCCGGACGGTCGCGCAGCGTGGGGAGCACCACAAACCCATCACCCCGACCGGCCCCACGGAACTTGCAGCGGTGGGGCGGGACGCCGAGGAGATGCGCCGGCAGTTGGTTCTGGAGATCGACGAGGCGCGCACGGCCCGCGAGTCACTGGAGGGGGACCGGGCCGGAGCCGTCGTGGCCGCCATCCGGCGGGAACTGTCCACCCCGACCGACCCCACCATCCCGGGGGTGGCGGTGCATGGCGAGGTCAGTTCCGCCGAGGGGGTGCTCGCCGGGGACTGGTGGGACTGCGTCGCCATGCCGTCCGGCGAAGCCGCGCTGATCATCACCGACATCGCCGGCCACGGACCCGAGGCGGGGGTGGCCGCCATGCGCGTCAAACACATGATCGCCCAGACGCTCGTGTCCGGCGGCGGGCCGGAAGTCGCGATCGCCGCGGCCGCACCGTTCTTCTCCGATGAGCTGAACCGCTTCGCGACGCTCGCGATCATCTGTGTCGACCCGACGACGGGGGCCATCCGGTGGGCCAACGCCGGTCACCACCCGGCGCTGCTGCTCGGCCCCGATGGCGCCCAGCAGGAGCTGGGGCCGACCGGCCCGCTCCTGTCCTGGCTGGGCGGCCCGTGGCGGGTACAGACCACCCGGATGACGGCGGACGACGTGCTCCTGGCGTTCAGCGACGGGCTGGTCGAGTCCCACGACGCGGCGCGGGCCGAACTGGGAGCAGTCGGCCTGGTCCGCCTCTACCGCACCGCGGGCCAGGATGGAGCGGCTCCCGCTGAACTCGTCCGGCGCACGCTCGCCCAGGCCCGGGCGCGCGCGGTGGACTGGGAGCGCGACGATGTCACCCTCGTCGCCCTGTCGCTGACCGAGGGCGCCGACCGCCCCCAGATCCCCACTCCCCGCCCGACCCCGGCGCCGGTCACCTGATCGGGTGACACGCACGGCCGACACGCCCGAGTTCGGGGCGCCCGCGACAGAACTGCGACCAAGAGTTGTCCTTCCAGGGGTGGTAACGAAGAGATAACGACCTGCATGCTGGGGGCCGCAAGGAGGTACCCGATGACCGTTGTCGCCGTCACCCCCGGCTCCGTCGCCGACGTTTCCCATCGCTTGGGCCATCTCGTGGAGGATCGCACCACCATGGCGCAGTGGTGGGTCGAGTTGGTCGCCGGGCTCGATGAGCTCGCCGCCCGGATGATGGAGGAGGGCCACGCCCTGTGGCACAGCATGCGGGCCCAACTCACCGCGGACGCCCCGCACATGTCGGCGCAGCTGCGACGCATCGACGTGGAGGAGGAAGCCCTGCAGGGCCAGGTGTGGGCGGTGCGGGTGCTGGCCGGAGACTCCGTGGGCGACCCGGAGCGGGCCGCCGGGGTCGCCACCGCCGTGCGGGAACTCCTGCACCGGCTGCGGCGCCATGAGGAACGCACCAACCGCGTGCTCGTGGATGCCTACGTCATCGACCTGGGCGGCGACTGACGCTCCGGAGCCCCTACGCTGGGCTCGTACCGGCGTAAGGAGGCAGCGTGATCCGACGGCTCGCGGGCGAGGCCTTCCTGAAGATCGCGGGCTGGCGCGTGGTCGGACCCCGTCCGGGGCCGCACGATTCCGGCATCTTCGTCGGCGCCCCGCACACCTCCGGTTTCGACAGCGCCCTGATGCTGGGGGTCGCCTGGAGCAACGATCTGCGGATCCGCTTCCTCATCAAACGCGAGATCGTGGATGGCCCATTCGGCCCGCTCTGGCGGGCCGTCGGCGCGATCCCGGTGGACCGGGACAACCCCGGCGGCCTCATCGACGAGTTGGTGCGGCTCGCGGCAGCCGGTGACGGTTTCCAACTCGTCCTCACCCCCGAGGGCACCCGCAAACCCGTGGAGTACTGGAAGTCCGGCTTCTACCGGCTGGGCGCGGCCACCGGGATCCCGCTCGTCCTCGTCTCGCCCGACGGGCCCACCAAGACCGTCACGTTCGCCGCCCCGTACGCCCTCACCGGGGACGTCCACCGGGACATGGACCACATCCGCGCCTTCTTCGCCGACAAACGCGGCGTGGATCCGAGCAAGGCCCGGGTGCCGCGCCTGCGAGCGGAGGAGGATGCTGCCGCTGCCGCCGAGCTGACCGGGGCCTGACTCCGATGGCTTCCGACCCCGCGATCCGGCGGGCCCAGCCCGGCGACGCCGGGGCGCTGGCGACGTTCGCCGCCGCCACGTTTCCCCTCGCGTGCCCACCGCACACCTCGCCGGCGGACATCGACCGCCACATCGCCCGCGAACTGAGCGAGTCCACGTTCACCGTCGATCTGGCCGACCCCGCCTACCGGTTCTTCCTGGCCGAGGACGCGACCGGGACCGTGGTCGGCTACCTGATGCTGGTCCCCGGGCAGCCCCCGCCCGACGGGCCCGGCGGGCGGCTTCCGATGGAGCTGCGCCGCATCTACGTCGCCGCGGAGCATCACGGCAGCCCGGTGGCCGCGCAAATCGTCGCCGTCGCTGTGACCGTCGCCGCCGACGGGGGCCACGACGTCCTCTGGCTGGGCACGAACCGGCACAACGAGCGGGCGCTGCGCTTCTACCGCAAACAGGGGTTCCGCATCTCGGGCACCAAGACGTTCCGCGTGGGGGACTCGTGGGAGGACGACTACGTGCTGACGCGCCCGGTGGTCAGTACCGCTGCTCCTCGAGCTTCTGCAGCGACTTGAGTTCGGCCGGGTCCATCGCGTCGAGCCAGTCGGCGAGGTCCCGGTTGGAGACGAACATGATGTCGGGGTACTTCGCCTTGGCGTCCACGATGAAACGCTCCAGCGCCGTGATGTAGGCGCCACAGGCCCAGCTGTTCAGGTGGGTGCCGAGGAACAGCGGCGCCCGGTTGCCGTTGTACACGCCGTCCAGGGCGTTCATGAAGGTCTCGTAGGTCTGCTGGGCCACCTGGTCGCACTCGGCGGGATCGACGTCCGTCGCCCCACCGGTCTGGTTCACCAGCAGGTTGTAGTCCATGGACAGCACCCACTTGTCGGTGCCACCCAGCTTCAGGGCGGGCAGTGGGAACTGCCACAGTCGGCCGCCGGCCACCTTCTTGGGCCACACGAGCGTCCCCGGATCCGAGGCCTCGTACCGGAACCCTTCCGCGGTGAAGGCATCCCACATCGCCTGCCGCTGTCCCTCGAGACACGGGGTCCGGTCCCCCACGATCACGGAGGAGTCGAACGGGAGGGTGAGGGAGGTGTCCGTCACCTGCGGATTGTTCCCGGCCCACTGGTCGAGGAACGTCCGGGCCTGGGAGATCTCACTGCGCCAGTCCTCGGAGGACCAACTGTCGACCCCGCTGCCCCCGCAGAAGTGGCCCAGGAAGTGGGTCCCGACCTCGTGCCCTTCCCGCCACATGTCAGTGAAGACGCGGATGCGCTGGTCGACCAGTTCGGGGGTGGCGAATCCGATGTCCGAGGTACCGGGGAGGTGGCCGGGAGGCTGGTAGAGCATGCGCTGGGCGTCCGGCAGGAGGCAGAGGCCGGACATGAAGAACGTGAAGCGGCCCTGCACCTGCTTGGCGGTGTCGAGGAACTTCCGGATGGTGCCGTCCGCGGTCTCGCAGCCGCCATCCACCGAGATGACGACCGTCTGCACCGGCTGGGCCCCGGGGGTCGGCTGGGGGATCGAGACGGCGGGCTGGCCTTCGGGCGGAGAGCTGACCGCGACCCGGGCTGCCGCGACGGCGGCGCCGTCCCCACCCGTGCTGACGTCGACGGTGGCGCTGGCCTGGGCGGTCTGCATCTCCGCCTGCCCGTCGCCGCTGAACGGCGTCGTGAAGGCGACCACGAGCAGCAGCACCGCGCCCGCGACCGCGGCGACGCCCTTGACGGGCACCTTTTTCGACCCACCCATGGCCACCCCATTCCCTGGCGCCCATTGTCACCCGCGCCCGGGCGCGGGGGGTCACCCCCGGTGGCGTGTCGTCACACTCGGTTCGGGGGAGGGGCTCGGCGCTCCCGCGAGCCACAGTGCCGCCGCCCCGGCCAGCAGCAGGGCGGGCACGATCAGGAACCCGGTGGTGACACCGACGGCGGCGGCCACGGCTCCCAGGGCGAACGGGGCGGCTCCCATCGTGATGCCGATGACGACGCTGATGATCGCGATCGCGCGGTCGGACCGTCCGGCGCCGTGACCGAGGGCGATGCTGGAGGTCAAGGGGAACAGGAGCGCCAGCCCGAGGCCGGTGAGGAAAAGCCCCCCGGCAGCCACCACCACGTCGGGGGTGATCCACACGACGAGGAACCCGGCCAGCGCCACGACCAGGCTGGCGTAGACCAACGTCGTCACGGGGAAGCGGCGGGCCAGCCCCGAGCCGGCCGTGCGGCCGACCGCGATGCCGCCGATCATCACACTGAGCATCGCCGTGGCGGCGGCAAGGTCGGTTCCAGTGTGTTCGGCGATGAGGACCCCACCCCAGAAGCTCAGGGAGATCTCAGCGCCGGCAGCGGCGATCACCGCCACGAGGCTGACGTAGAAGCGCACGGGGAAGGCGGCATCCGTGGTGTCGTCCTGCGGCGCCGCCACGATGGTGTCTGCGGCGCTGAGCGCATGGTCCGGCGGCGGACCTTCCGGTACGGGAACACGCGTGAGAATGCCGGCGACGGCGAGTGCCACCACGGCGATGACCACGGAGGCCGGGCGCCAACCCCAGCCCAGCCCGACCACCAGGCCGATCAGCAGGGGCGAGGTCAGGCCCACCCACGCGGCCAGGGCGTTGGCCTCGGTGATGGCCCGCGGCCCGGCGGGCCCGTGCCGGTCGGCCAGCGCCGCCATCGCCACGTTCATCAGGAGCGACCCCGTGGCCGAGGCCAGGAGGACTGCCGCCAGCACGGCGGGGAAGCTGGCGACGACGGCCAGCAGGAGGGTGCCGCAGGCAAGGCCCAGGGCGGCGATGATGGCGGTGCGGGTACGGCCCACGCGCAGGATCAGGAGGGGGCCGAGGGCGCCGGAGAGTACGAGACCGGCAGCCAGGGCCACGCCGATCATCCCCGCTGTCTGCAGGGGCACCGCCAGCTGCTCGGCGATCAGGGGAGTGACTGGGCCGACGAAGTAGAGGAAGAACGCCCACGTCGCCAGGGTCACGTAGGCCATCCGGGTGCCGGCATCCCGGTCGAGGTGCATGGTCCTCCCTTCGCCGCCGCCGGCGCGCGGGGGGCGCCGCTCCTGGGTGCGGTGTGCCCAGCGCGGGCCGCTTCACACCCAGCGTGGGGCACCGGTCGGAGTTTGCAAACCGCCCGCACGCCGCCGGATCGGATGCCACAGTGGGCGGCATGCTGCATCACGTGTCATTCGCGGTGGACCAGCCGCGGGAGGTTGCCAGCCATCTGGCCGAGTTGCTGGGTGGGCGTCTGAGCCGGTTCGGAGCGTGGCCGGGTGGCTACCTCGTCGTGGCCCCGGACGCGGGCGGAACCGCCATCGAGATCTACCCTCGGGGCACCGAGTTGTCCCCGGCCGCCGGGGGTGGCACCCATTTCTCCCACAGCTACTTCGCTCAGCGGCTGACCGCCACTCACTCGGCCATCTCGGTGGACCGCACCGAGGGCGAGATTCTGACGCTGGCGGACCGGGCCGGATGGTCGGCGAGCACCCAGGACCGGGGCGGTTTCGAGGTCATCGAGGTGTGGGTGGAGGACCGGGTCATGCTTGAGGTGCTGACCCCCGCGATGCTCACCCGCTACCTGTCCATCGTGGACGCCCCCCGCACCGAGGCCTCGGGGACCGACTTCCGCAGTCTGACGCTGTCGGCGCGCGTCGACACCGACCAGGCCGTGGCCTGGGGAGCCTGGACGAGTGCCCAGCGGCTGAGCCGCTGGTGGCCGGTTCCGCACGCCCGCATCGACCTCCGGGTCGGCGGCGCGTTCGAGTTGCGCTTCGTGCCCGGCGCATCGCGGGGGACGGAGGGCTGCCGCATCCTCAGCTACGTTCCCGACCGCATGCTGTCCTTCTCGTGGAAGAACCCGCCCCACCTGTCGGGGGGCAACGTCCTGACGTGGGTCGTCCTCACCTTCACGGCGGTGGCCGGCGGCACGGAGGTGGAGCTCGTGCACAACGGCTTCCCGCTCGGCCCCGAGGGGGAACGGTCGGTCGAGTACTTCCGCCAGGCGTGGCGCCGGGTCCTGCGCCGCATGGTCGCGCACTGGGAGCCGGAGGGCAGCATGGCCGCGCTATCCGACCTGGTGACGCAGCCAGGTGTAGAGGTCACCGCAGGCGTATAGCCGGCGGGCGCACCACGGCACGAACCGGGCGGAGTGCACGGCCCGGGGCACGGGCTCCTGCCAGTGCGCGATGAGCCGGGTGCGGCGCAGCAGATCCTGTCGTTCGTGATCGGCGGGGAAGCCCGCGGGCACGCGCCGTACCTGATCCCCGGCGAGGGCGGCGCGGGGGCGTCTCAGGAAGTCGGCCATCACGTCGCTCAGCACCGCGCCCGCCGGGCCGGCGACGGCCTCCCGGTACCGCGCCAGCGCACCCGGGCCCGGCCGCCAGGCGGCCCCGAAGGCGATCCCGGCGGGACCGATCCGCAGGAGGAGGGCCGGGCTGTGGACCGTGGCCCCCTCCTCCCGGAACCGCAGGAGCACATGATCCTTGTAGGGGGCGGCGGGGTGGAACCGGGCATCGTTGGCGACGGGCGCGATCGACCCGTTGACGGACGGCACCGCGCGCAGCCCGGCTGAGATGGCCGGGAGCGACGGCGCCAGATCCCGGACCAGCGCCCGGGTGGGTTCGAGGATGTCCTCCCGGTATCGATCGTGCGCGGCGTGGAAGAAGTCGCGGTCCCCGGCGCCGATCGCGGCGACGAGGTCCAAGGCGGTGTCGGGATATCCGGCGAAGTGCTGCATGGGGGCACGGTAGGCGGCCGGCAGCGCCGGCCCGGCGGGTCATCCACAAGGGGGTGACCACCGTCGCGCACCCCTGCATCGGGAGCACCCTCGTGTGTCAGGCTGGCGGTATGGCGGGAGAGCTGTCCGCTGACCGAGGCGCCGCACCGCCGCGCCCCCGGGACCGGGCGTTCGGTGTCCTGCTGTGGCTCTTCCCCGGGCTGGGGACTCCGCTGCGGCCGTGGGGTCGGGGCAATCTCATCGCCGGCATCACGGTCACCGCCTATCTCGTTCCCCAGGTGATGGCCTACGCGACCGTGGCGGGGCTGCCGGCGATCGTCGGCCTGTGGGCGTGTCTGCCCGCTCTGGTGATCTACGCCCTGATGGGATCGTCCCGATCGCTGAGCCTCGGTCCGGAGTCCAGCGTGGCTCTCATGACGGCGGCGATCATCGCGCCCCTCGCTCTGGGTGATCCCCAGCAGTATGCGGCCCTGGCGGCCGGCCTGGCGCTCGTGATGGGACTGGTCGGGATCGTGGGCAGTGTGCTGCGGCTGTCTTTCGTGAGCGATCTGCTGTCGCGACCGGTCCTGATCGGTTACATGGCCGGGATCGGCATCCTCATGATCGACGGGCAGTTGGACGCGTTCCTGGGCCTGGATACCGAAGGGGAGTCGCTGCTGGACCACCTCGGGGCGATCGCCGGCTCGCTCCCGCAGGCACAGCCAGCCGTCGTCGCCCTGGCGCTGGGCGTGCTGGTCCTGCTGGTCGTCCTGGGGCGCGCTGCCCCCCGCCTCCCGGGCCCGCTGATCGCCGTCGTCGTGGCTGCTCTCGTCGCGGCAGCGCTCACCGCCGTGGGGCTGGCCATCCCCCTGGTGGGGGCCGTTCCGCAGGGGTTGCCGGCGCCAGCGGTCCCGGTCGTGCCCCACGTGGGCCGGGAACTGTTCGTCCTGGCTGCCGCCGGCGTGGCCCTGGTGGGGTTCACGGACACGGTGCTGACGGGCCGGGCCTTCCGGACCCGCCACGAACACCTCGACACGGCCGCCGAACTGCGGGCGATGTCCGCGGCCAATGTCGTCTGCGGGTTCTTCCAGGGCATGCCGGTGTCGAGCAGCGGCAGCCGCACCGCCCTGGCTCGCACCTCCGGCGCCCAGTCCCAGGGGTATTCGCTGGTCGCGGCCGCCGCGGTGCTCCTGGTTCTCCTCCTGCTCGCGCCCGTCCTCTCGGTGCTCCCCCGCGCGGGGCTGGCCGCCCTCGTGATCTACGCGGCCCTGCAGCTCATCGACATCAGCGCCTTCCGGGCGCTGTGGCGGTTCAGCCGGGTGGAGTTCGCCCTGGCCGTGACCACGTGCGTGGCCGTGCTCTTCGTCGGGATCCTCAACGGCGTGCTGGTCGCCGTCGCCCTGTCGGTCCTGGCCCTCCTGGCCCGCGTGGCCCGACCCCACGCTGCGGCACTCGGATTCACCCGGGGACTGGCCGGCATGCACGACGTCATGGACTTCCCGGACACGGCCGAGGTCGCGGGGCTGCTGGTCTTCCGCTACGACTCCCCCCTGTTCTTCGCCAATGCCCACGACTTCGTCACGGAGGCCCGCCAGATGGTCGCGGAGCGGGAGCCCGGGCTCCGGTGGTTCGCGCTCAACTGCGAGGCGATCATCTCGATCGACTCCACCGCGGCGGAGGCGCTCGCCGGGCTCGTGCGGGACCTGCAGGAGGCCGACCTCACGGTGTGCCTCGTGCGCGCCAAACGGGAGTTGCTCGACCAGTTGGCCCGGGCGGGGATCCTCGGGCATGTCGGCGAGGATCACGTCTTCCCCACATTGCCGACCCTGGTGGAGGCGTATCGCGCTCAGAACCCGGACCGCACCGCCACCTAATTACTCTGCGTGTGGGGAAAGTCACGCTCCGTTGACCTTGTTCCGGAAATCGGTGGCAGCCACGCTGGGAGCGGACAACAATTCACTCCGTGTGGCTGTCAGTAACCAGCCGTGCCGATCTGGAAGGTCCCCATGCCCACCCTCCCCCGGTCCGTGCTGCGCGCCGCCCTGGCCGCCTGCGCCCTGGTGCTGCTGGCGTCCGGTCCCGCCCGCGCCTGGGACTTCCCCGCCGACGCCATCGCCGACCGCGCCGAGGCCCACGCCAACGGCTACGGCGGCCAGTGCAAGGTGTTCGCGCAGCGGGTCGTGAACGAGGTCCTGGCCCGCCACGACATCCGCGCCCGGATTCACGGGTACGGCACCCCAGGCGGCGCGTACTACGGGGCTTACGAACGCGCCGGCGGCATCCTGGTCGACCCCCGAGCCGGGCAGCGCGGCGACGTGATCCAGGTGATCACCCCGTCCCAGAAGCGCAAGGACTTCCCCGACACCCGCGACGACAACAACGAGTCCATCCTGCACACCGCGATCATCCTCGAGGCCATCGAACCGGGGGTCTACCGGGTCCGCGACAGCAACTACGTCGGGTGGGAGACCATCGGCAGCCACCGCTGGCACCCGCTGGAGTGGCGGGAACGCGGCGTCGCGGTCTACGTCTGGCGGTTCGGCCAGGCCCCCGACCCCGTCGTCATGCCCAGCGGCTACATCGCGGCGGGCGTGACGGCACGTGCTCACACGCTGCCCGCCTGAGTCCACTCAGGGCTGCGGGGGCGCCCACTCGTAGGGGTCGAAGCGGGGCTGGGTGGCGGTGATCGCCTCGTCGAACGTGAACCGCCCGCTGTACAGCGGTTCGTCGATGACGGCCGCCTCCAGCCGCGGGGCGAGGTCCTCCAGTGAATGCAGGTCCGACAACCGGTCGATACCGCCCTGCGCCCACACGGGGTGGCGCACCGACTCGCAGACGCCGGCGAGCACGTGTTTGTCGTTGTGGTGCCAGTGCCCCCGGCGGGTGGCCTCGACGACGAGGTAGCGCGGGCAGTTGTGGCCGTCCAGGTCGAGCACGATGTCGTACAGGTTGCCCACCGATGTGCCGCCCGGATCGGTGACGTCCATGCCGTGGACGTTCAGTCCCGCGATCACGTGCTGGCCGTGCGCGGCGAAGGCCTCGTACAGCCACTTGCGGTCGGCCGTGGCCACATCGATCACCACCCGGGAGGGGTTCATGCCGAGAGCGAGGTCGAGGGAGGCCTGGTCGTGCACGCCACCTGCCACCACGAAGTGGACCGAGTGGCCGTGGTGGATCGCGTCCTTGATGACGGCGGCGTTGGAACCGGACCCGGCGTGGGCGTCCCCGTCGATCAGCATGACCACGTGGGCCCCCTGCTTGCGCCAGCCCTCGATCGCGTCGTGGACGGAACCGTTCTCGACCCCCAGGCCGGGGCCCGGTTTGGGGGGCAGGGGGCACTGGCCCCCGGTGACGGTGACGGCGGGGATGGGCATCAGGGTGCGCGACATGGGCCCCAACCTATCGGCACGTGGCCGTCACAGCGACGTCGGCCAGTCCGCCAGCGTGTGCAGGTACATGTCGCGGATCTGCTTGACGTGTTCGTCCAGGTTGTCCTTGTTCCATCCCTTGGTGGACACCGGCGGCAGCACCGCGACATCGACCGTACCGGGGTGGATCACGAACGAGTGGGCGGCCATGATCTCCCCGCAGTTGCGCATGACGATGGGGACGATCGGGACGTGGGCCTGCATGGCCATGTGGAAGGGCCCCTTCTTGAAGGGGAGCAGGCGACTGGTCGGGGACCTGGTGCCCTCGGGCGCGATGGCGATGGAGCGGCCGGACTTCAGGGCCTCGACGACGGGTTCCAGCTGGTGCTGGGCCTTCTTGCTGTTGCTGCGATCGATGTAGGCCACGTCGGCCAGGTACCCGATCGGCCCGAAGAAGGGGCTGTACTCCAGTTCCTTCTTGGCGACGCCGGTGAAGTCCCGCCGCAGCACCGCCCCGAGGACGAAGACGTCCAACTGGCTCTGATGGTTGAACAGGAAGACCGCGGGCCGGTCCTTCCAGGCGTTCTCCTCACCCACGATGTTCAACCTGACTCCGGCGGCCGCCAGCCCGAGGTCGGACCCCGCGCTGGCGGCGATATTGGCCCCCATGCGGCGGGAGCCGTTGACCAGACCCAGCGTGGCGGCGGCCCCCACCGAGCTGGCGAACACGCCGATGGCGGCGGCGCTGCGCACCACGTCCGTCGGTGTGGTGGAGGGCGGCTTCTTCAGTTCGGTGATCGGCCACTTGTGCTGGCGGGCGATCTCCACGAGTTCCCGGTCCGGGTTGAGGGCGCACGGGTGGCCCACCGCCTCGAGCATCGGGACGTCCTCCGCCCCGTTGCTGTAGGCGTAGGAGTCCCGCAGCCGGACCTTGTGGCTGCGGGCGAACTGGCGCACTCCGTCGGCCTTGCCCTGGCCCCAGCGGATGGGACCGTCGAGCCGTCCGGTGAGTTTGCCATCCTCGACCTCCATCTCGGTCACCACCAGGTGGCGCACCCCCAGGTCGTCGGCGGTGGCCTTGACCTGGGGCTGGGTGGCCGAGGAGGCGATCACCACGGTGTGGCCCATCCGCTTGTGGGCGTCGATGAGCACGCGTGCTTCGGGGTAGAGCTTGGCGGCGATCTTCTTCGAGAAGACCTTCGTGGACCAGCGCTCCAGTTCGTCCAGGGACTTGCCGCTCTGGGCCCCCACTCCGATGCGCATCAGTTCATCGACGTCGTGGCCGCGCCGCTCCACGTTCACCGACTCGGTGAGGGTCGCCACCAGTTCCTTGACCCCGATGTCGCCCTTGCGCAGGCGCTCCTGGAAGAAGGCCGTCGCGGAGTACCCGTCGATGAGCGTGCCGTCGAAGTCGAAGAAGGCCCCGACGTGGGGACCCTCCGGGCCCGTCTCGATCTGCTCCAGCAGCCACTCGATGTCAGCCACGTCCGCCTCCCAACACCTGAGCGGCGCGTTCGGTCAGCAGCGGCTCGCCCGAGGCCAGCGCCATGAGGCGGATGTCGTCGATCCGTCGTACCAGCATGCGCAGCTCCTCGGCGAACGCCTTGCGCCGCGCCGCCAGGTCGGGCTCATCGGGGGAGATGAGGTGCTGGTTGTCGGCCAGCCGGAAAGCGTTGCGGAAGTAGTCCCGGGAGATCGACTCCGGCGTGTGCAGGGTGCGCTGCATCCAATGCTGCCGGGCCAGCCCCAGACATCGGTCGACCAGTTCCGCCTCGTCGATCTCCTCGGTCACGGGGAACTTCTCCAGTTCGTCGGCGAACAGGCTGTAGGCCTCGATGAACGGCCCCAGCACGCGATGGGCGAGGAACAGTCGCTGGTCCCGCAGCACGGAAAGGATGCCAGCGGCGGTCCACGACTCCTCCTGCCATCCCGGGTGCACGATGGAGATCTCCTCCTCCATGTCGCGGGCGAACTCCGGGGTGGTGGGGAAGAAGAACTCGAACTTCAGCAGGTCCTTCAGGCGGCGGGCATTCCGCCAGGTCGCGGCGGCGGCATCCTGGGCGTCGTCCTCGGCGGCCTCCACCAGCGATACCTCGGCGATCGACCGGGCGACGAAGTGGTGGATGATCGTGTTGCGGTAGAACGCGGCCTCGTGCTGATGCTCCAACTCCACGTAGTAAATCGACTCGTCCCCGCCGTCGTAGTCCGTCACGACGCCCTCTCGCACCAGGGTCTCGAGCGCCTCCCGCAGCGGACCCTGGTCGCTCAGGTCGAACTCCTGGGTGACCGGCAGGTTCCGCTCGTTGATGTAGGTCAACAACGGCTCCAGGATGTGGCGGCCTTCCGGGACGGGGATGGCCCGATCGCCGTTGTCGAGAAGCGCGAAGGTGACCAGCGCGCTGGGCGTGACCGGGGTGACCGCGTTGGTGCGGTCGGCGACCTCGAAGGCGACCTTGGGAACGGCCAGCCGGGGCCGGGCGTTGCCCTCGTCGTCCAGCGTCAGCGACAGGGCATCACGCAGTGACAGCGGTTCGCCGAAGCGCAGATGGGCGCGGCCCAGGCGGCGCGACTGCGACTTGGCGAAGTCGAACAGCCATCCCAGGCTCTCGGCCTTCTTCGCCCCGCCGGTCTCCTCCTCCGAGATGGCGCCCACTTCGTGCTGCTGGTCGTAGATGATGGAGGTGGGGATGATCCGCACGTCATGTTCGGGGTACTCCGCAAACGCGTCCACGACGTAGCTGAGGATCCCGTATCGAGGCGGACGCAGCTTGCCGGTCCGGGTCCGCCCTCCCTCGATGTACCACTCCAGGTTCTGCCGGTGCTCGATGAGGTAGGCGAGATACCGCTTCAGAACGGCGCGGTAGAGATGGTCTTCGCGGAACTCCCGCCGGATGAACACGATCCCGTTGCGCTGGCCCACGTGGTTGAGCGGCCAGATCGCGAGGTTGGCCCCGCCCAGCACGTTGTTCGGCGGGAAGCCGTGCTTCTCCAGCGCCGAACGCAGCACCAGGGGGTCGAGGTACGACCGGTGGTTCGGCAAGAAGATCAGGGCGCTCTCGCGGTTGAGTTCCTTGAGCCGTTCGACCTCGGCCGGCAGGTAGTCCAACTTGTAGGCACGGGCCAACCAGTGGCAGAAGCGGTCCCAGCCGGACACCGTGAGGTTCCCCGGCTTGGTGGCCATCTCCGCGAGGTCGGCCTCGGCCTCGGTCATGAGGTCGGCCTCGGAGCGGCCCGTCTCCGCGGCGAGGTCCCGTATCGTCTCCCGGAACTGCGGAGTGTCCAGCACGTCGTCCACGGTCGGTCCCATCTGATCGGCGCAACCCCATCACGCTAGTGACGCGCGTCGGGGGGATGCCACTTGCGCCCGGCCGTTGCCGCCTGCTTTTTCTCAGACGCCGGGTCACCCCTTCGGGTGACACCCCCTTGCAACAGTTTTGCCGCAGTTCTACGGTCAGACGTAACCAAGGGAGCCACCATGGACATCCTGTTCACCATGAAGCACTTCGCCAACAAAACCCTCCTCACCTTCTTCGGCCCGGCGGACTTGGCCGACCACGCCGACCCGAGGGTCGCGCTGCGGCGCGAGTACGACGAGCGCAAGGGCCGGACCCCGGTGCCGGCCGCGGCCGCCCTGCCGGGGGCATCCCAAGCCGCTTAGTCCGGAGAACTGCTCCGCAGGCCCACACCTGCTGCGGAGACAGCGCAGGGCTGCCCCGCCCGGGGCAGGCCAGCGGTCCGGCGTTGGCAGACATCTCCGAGGATCTGACGCACACTGGAGCCGGGGTGGCAGCATGGCAAGGGGTGCGGGTGAAGCAATTCGGCAAGGCGGCGATCACCGTCTCTCTCGTGATCACGGCGACGGCGGGCTGCTCCGGCCACTCCACCAGCGCCACCGGGGGACCTGTCCTGTCCGTCGCTCCCGTCGTGGCCCCGCCCCCCACCTCGGTTCTGTTCAGCATTCCGAGTGACCCGGGCGACCGCGCGGGGGCCACCATCCGCAACGCCCGCGTCCTGAGCGCGGAACTCGTCAGCCGGGGCCGCGAGCTTCCTCTGGCTGTCCACAACGGTTCCCTGCGGACCCAGGCACTGGCGCCGGGGCGCTCGTACCGCATGTCGGTCGAGACGAACGGCGCCGATGGGCTCCGTACCTGGACGAAGAAGTGGACCGTCCGGGCTGCCCGCGACAACGAGACCACCGACGTCTGGCTCAGTCCCGAGGGCGGGACCTACGGCGTGGGCATGCCCGTCACCCTGAGCTTCGACGCGCCGGTCGCCAAGAAGAAGGCCGTTCAACAGGCGCTGGACGTGCGGGTCGACGGCGGTCGGGGGCCCGGGATGTGGTCGTGGGTGGACGACCAGACCGTGGTGTACCGGGGCCGTAGGTTCTGGCCCGCCGACTCCAAGATCCACGTCACCGCCGCACTGGCGGGGGTCCGGCTGAGTCGCGACTCGTGGGCGTCCCGAACCGTCGCCACGACCTGGCACACCGGCCGCCGCATGGTGGTCAATGTCGATCTCGCCTCCCACAGCTACGCCGCCACCCGGGACGGCAGGACCATCCGCACCGGTGGGGTCAGCGGCGGCCGGCCCGGATTCAGCACCCGCTCCGGAATCAAGGTGGTGATGGACCGCAACGAGGTCGTACGGATGACCAACCAAGGGGTCACCGAGGAGTTCTACGACCTGCAGGTTCCGTACGCGATGCGTCTGACCGACACCGGCGAGTACCTGCATGCGGCCCCGTGGAACGACAACGTCGGGTCGGTGAACACCAGCCACGGCTGCACCAACCTCACCTACGACGACGGCCGGTGGATGTACGACAACCTCATGGTGGGGGATCCGGTGGTCACCACCGGCAGCGACCGATACATGGAGACCTGGAACGGCCTCGGCGGCCCCTGGAACATCTCGTGGAAGGACTGGAAGGCCGGGACTCACGCCTGAGCTGGCGCTACCCCCAGGGGTAACCGCCTGCCCCGGACGGCTCGTAACCTTCCCTCACCGACACCTGAGGAGACCCAATGACCATCCGCCTGGGCGACGAAGCTCCCGACTTCACCGCCGAGACCACCGACGGCAGTATCGACTTCCACGACTGGAAGGACGGTCAGTGGACGGTCTTTTTCAGCCACCCCGCCGACTACACCCCCGTGTGCACCACCGAGTTGGGTCGCACCGCCGCCCTGGCGGACGAGTTCGAGAAGCGCGGCGTGAAGTGCATCGCCATCTCCGTCGACCCGATCGAGGATCACCGCGGTTGGGCCGGGGACATCGGCGACGTCGGCGGTACCGATCTGAACTTCCCCATCATCGCCGACCCGGACCGGACCGTCTCCGAGATGTACGACATGATCCATCCGGGAGAGGGCGACACGTCGACGGTGCGCTCCGTCTTCATCATCGATCCCCGCAACAAGGTCCGGCTGACCCTGACCTACCCGAAGTCCGTCGGGCGCAACTTCTCGGAGATCCTGCGCACGGTCGATGCCCTCCAGCTCACCGATGCCGCCCCCGTGTCCACCCCCGTCGACTGGGAGCCCGGCGACCGTGTGATCGTCGCTCCCACCCTGTCGACCGAGGACGCCACCGCCCGCTTCGGTGACGTCGAGGAGGTCAAGCCGTACCTGCGCTGGACCCCGCAGCCGTCCGTCTGACCCGACGGGGACCAGCCACGTGCGAGAGTCCCTCCGGCAACGCTGGCGGAACGTACCGGGCCCCATTCGCAAGTCGGTGGTCCTCACGATCGGGCTCACCCTGCTCGCGCTCGGTGGCGTGCTGATCGTGCTTCCGGGGCCGTTCACGCTGCCGTTCGTCATCGCGGGCATCGCCATCCTGTCCAGCGAGTTCGTCTGGGCCGAACGCGTCATGGCCCGGGGGCAGCAGGCGGCCACGCTTGCCAAGGACTGGGTCGGCCGCGTGCCCCGACCCTGGCTGGTGGTGGTCGGGGTCTGGTTGGCCGCTGCTGTGGCCGTGGCCGTCTGGTGGTGGTTCGCCCATCGCCCGGTCTGACGTGGAGTGGCAGGGGGCAACTCGGTGGGACATGCTGGCGTCATGCATCCGGTGAACCCCGATATCCCCGACATCGCGCTCAACAACGGCGTCGCCATCCCGCAACTGGGCTTCGGTGTTTTCAAGGTCGACCCGGCCGACACCCGCGACACCGTGCTCACGGCCTTCGACGTGGGGTACCGCCACATCGACACAGCCCAGATGTACGGCAACGAGGTCGGGGTCGGGCAGGCCGTTCGGGACAGCGGCCTGGGCCGCGGCGACGTGTTCATCACCAGCAAACTGAACAACCAGTACCACGACCCCGCAGCCGTCCTCGCCGCGTTCGACCGGACTCTGGCCGATCTCGACATGGCCTACCTCGACCTCTTCCTCATCCACTGGCCACTGCCGGGGGTGGGTGACTTCGTCGATACCTGGGGTGCGATGGAACGGCTCCTCGACGACGGCCGGGTCCGCGCAGTCGGGGTGTCGAACTTCACCGAACGGCACCTCCAGCGCGTGCTCGACTCCGGGGAGGTGGTCCCAGCCGTAAACCAGATCGAGGTGCAGCCGTACCTACCGCAGGACGGGTTGCGGGACTTCTGTCGCGAGCACGGCATCGCCGTGGAGGCGTGGTCACCCATCGCCCGGGGCCGTGTGCTCACCGATCCCACTGTGGTAGCCATCGCCGAACGTATCTCCCGCACGCCGTCGCAGGTGGTCCTGCGGTGGCATGTGCAGCGGGGAGACATCGTGTTTCCCAAGACAACCCACCGCGAACGCATGATCGAGAACATCCGGATCTTCGACTTCGAGTTGACCGACGCGGACATGGCGGCCATCACCGGCCTGGGACGCGACGAGCGCACCGGACCCGACCCGGACGAATTCAACTGGGTCCCCGACGCCTGAGATTCGCCGTCCGGCCGGGGGTGTTCAGCGCGTCCGGACGCGGGCCAGCGCGAGTTGATGGGTGGCGCCCTGCGCCGTCACCGTTCCGGACAGCCGCACCCATTTCACCCGGCGGGGGACCCGGGTCGTCTCTACGGTCAGAGAGTTGCTGTCTGTCTCGCCCCGGAAGGTGCGGGTCCAGGAGAGTCCGCGAGCCGTCACCTGTGCGGTCGCGCCGCGCCACAGGTTTCCGACGAGGGTGATGCGGATGGACCGGTCCACGCGGCTGTAGACCCGCCGTTCACTGCTCATGTGGATGGGGATGATCACCTCACGGGGCGCGAAACACGAGGTGGAGAAGTCGGGTGCCTGCTCGCACACCTGCCACCACGCCGTCCCCGCGTCCAAGGGGTCCACGGGGCGGTAACTGGTCTCGCCGTTGGCGTTGGCGTTCACGTCGAGTGTGGGAGCGGTCATCTCACCGCTGGACCCGCCCACCTGCGGAGACGCGGTCATCAGGAAGCGGGAGTACTGCCCCGGGTGATCGGCGGTCCACCGAAACGTGGGCATGGTGGAGTCGGCGACGGAGCCGGCGGGGGGAGCGACCGGTTGGGCGGCACTGGCGGGGGCGGCCAGTGCGACGCCAACCGCCATGAGCGGGATCGGCAGGAAACGCAGTGCTGTCATTCCGCCAGGGTATTCCGCGGGCGTCCGGAACGATCCCTCAAACGGTGTGATGCCACGAGTTCTGCGAGGGACTCGAGGATGGGGACCTGGCTCGGCATGATCTTGGTGCGGGCCGTGGCCGCATCGAACCAGGCGGCGCCGTCGCATTCGGGGAATTCCCCCACGCGTCCGGAACCGCGGGGCCATTCCATGGTGAAGAGGTTGCTGCTGACGAAGCGCAGGTCGGCGTCGGTCTCCAGGGCGTAGGTGCGTACTGTTTTGGCCTTGTGCACCCGCACCCACCCGAGGTCCACGAGGTCGCCCGGTGGAGCGGGCAGCCCCACCTCCTCCGCGAACTCGCGCCGCGCCACGTCGGGGGGGCTCTCCTCCGCGGGGTCGTACTCGCCTTTCGCGATCGACCAGGCCCCCTCGTCCTTGTGCTCCCAGAACGGACCGCCCATGTGGGTGAGGAAGACCTGCAGGTGTCCGGCGACGAGGCGGTAGGGCAGCAACCCGGCACTCACGACGGACACGGGGCCAGTCTGGCGCACAGAGCCTGCCCGCGCGCAGGAACTTCAGCGGCGACGCAGCAGGGACGGCAGCGACGTCGAGGGACGCAACGTGACGGTCGGCTCGGGCACCACGTCCCGGGAGGCTACGGGAATGACGTGCCAGCGCCGTCCCAGATGGGCCAGCGCGAGGGCCGCCTCGGTCAGGGCGAAGCGGTCGCCGATGCACTTGCGCGCCGCAAATCCGAAGGGGAAGTACACGCCCCGCGGCACGATCTTCTCGGTGTAACCGCCGTCAGACGCGATCCACCGGTCGGGCCGGAACGACCGGACCTGCGGCCAGAACCGCGCGTCCCGGTGCATGTTCCACTGGCTGGCGAGAATCGCCTCGCCCTCCGGGATGACGTAGCCACCGGCCTCGATGTCTACCGTCGTCAGGCGGTCGATCACCCACGCTGGGGGGTAGAGCCGCATGGCTTCGGCGAGCACCGCGCGGGTGCGCGGCAGGTGGGAGACCGCTGCCACGTCCAGCTCCGGAGCCGCGTCCCACTCCTGGGCCACCCAGCGTTTCCACTCCGGGTTTCGAAACAGGAGCAGCCAGGTCCACGACAGCAGCATGGAAGTGGTCTCATGCCCGGCGAGCATCAGGGTCATGACCTCGTCGCGCAGTTCGTTGTCCGTCAGCCCTGCGCCGGTCTGCGGGTCCGTCGCCTCGATGAGGACCGACATCATGTCGTGTGGGGCGTCACCGCGCGCCAACTCGGCCCGCTTCTGCTGGATCATGGCGCCGACGACCCCGTCGAGGACATCGACGGACTCGGTCAGAGTGCGGCGTGACCGACTCGGGTAGCGGCTCTGCAACTCCCACTGGGGGTTCATCGTGCGATTGAAGACACCCAGCGCGCGAGCGAGGGCGGGCGCGACCTCAGCGGAGACAGCGGCCAGGTCCGTCCCGAACAGCGTGCGCCCCACGATGTCGAGGGTCAGCGTGGTCATCTCGTCGACCAGTTCCATCCGACCCGGGCCGGCGTCGGCCAACTGCTGCCAACGCGCGTCCGTGGCCTCGATCGCGGACAGCATGTCGTCGCCGTATCCGGCGATCCTGCGGCCGGTGAAGGCCGGCTGCACCATGGCCCGGTGCCGGCGGTGTTTGTCCCCCTCGCTGGTCAGGATGCCGTCCCCCACGACGGCGCGGGCCTGCTGCAATCCGAAACCCTTGATCACACCGCTGTCGCCGACGAAGACCTCCCAGATCACGTCGGGGTCGTTCACGACATACAGGTCCCCCCGCGGCATGCGGACGTAGGCCATGGGCTGGTAGGCGGCGAACTGTTCGACGAAGGCCAGGGACGGCACCTCCCGTCGGGCGATCCCACGCCAGATGTCTGCTCGGGGTGGCCCGGGGGGCCGGTCGATGCCGCGGCGGTGCGGCCGGCGCATGCGGGCATTCGCCTCCCGGGACGCGGTGATGCGGTCCAGGGTGGAGGCGAAGGTGACGGGCGGCAGGGTGTCGGTCATGGCTCCTCCAGGGTGC
Organism: Actinomycetota bacterium; assembly: GCA_029978705.1. Classification (GTDB taxonomy): domain Bacteria; phylum Actinomycetota; class Actinomycetes; order S36-B12; genus CAIWTL01. Next base: position 34,399 of record JAPOIY010000013.1, on the reverse strand, counting down.
CCCATCGGGTCAGGCCGGGTAGCGGGAGGCCGGCCGTGCCCACCGTCGATACCCAGGGGGGTATAGACTGACACGATCGCGAGCCGCGCTTCCCGCCCGCACCCCACCCAGGAGGAACCCGACATGTGCAGTCCCGCCATCTGTCCGTCCTGCCAGAAGGTCACCTACAGCGGATGCGGCCAACACGTCGACCAGGTGCTCGCCAACGTCCCGGCGGACCAGCGCTGTCGTTGCCGCTGACGGTCGGTCGGCTCCCGAATCCCCTTCGACAGACCCGCACCCCTGTGGCACAGTGAGAATTTCGACGGACGCGACGACGACTGTGGGGTGACATGAAGCCGACGCTCCGGATGTTCGCCGTGCTGGGGGTCGCCGGTGCGCTGCTGTTGCCCGGGTACGCCGGGTACGCCGACGTCTTCTGGCAGAACGACGGGGACAACACGGTGGGCCGGGCCGCTTCCGACGGCAGCGCCGCCACCCAGTCCTTCCTCACCGGGGTCGACCCGACGGCCCTCGTGGCGACGAATACCCACGTCTACTGGGCCTCGGCCACGGGAATCGGGCGGGCCACCATCTCCGGGTCATCGGCCGATCCCACCTTCATCACCACGCCCCGGACGCCGGCCGGACTGGCGGTCAGCGACACGGCCGTGTACTGGAGCGACCAGACCACCGGCACGATCTCCCGGGCCGCTCTGTCCGGCCGGACTCCAACGACGTTCCTGTCCGGGGTGTCCCCGGCCGGGCTGCTCGTGAACGGGGACTCCCTGTACTGGGCGGATCCCACCAACGACCGGATCGGCAGGGCCTCACTGACCAGCAGCCCTCCCACCGCCAGCTACCTGTCCGGCGCCACGGGCGCCACGGCGTTGGCGGGCGACGGCTCCTACCTGTACTGGACCCAGCAGACGGGCAACCGGATCGGCCGGATGACGTGGAACGGCACGGGCCCGAACGCGGCCTTCCTGACCGACACCGGCGCACCCGCCACCCTGTCCGGCGTGGGGGTGGCCAACGGCTACCTCTTCTGGAGCCGGCGCACCGCAACCGCGGGGGCCCAGAGTCAGATCGTCCGCGCGAATCTCGACGGATCCGACCTGCGGACCTCCTTCCTGGCCGCCCGCGACCCGCAGGCGCTGACGGCGATCAGTTCCCAGACGGTCGACTTCCCCGCCCTCGCGGACGTGTCCCTGGCCGAGCGGGGAGTCCCGCTGACCGCGACCGCCACCTCCGGGCTGCCGGTCGCCTTCGCGGCGGGTCCCGCGTCGGTGTGTACGGCATCCGGTGCTCAGGTGACACTGACCGGCGCCGGCACATGCTCGGTGTCGGCCACTCAGGCCGGCAACCTGCGGTACCTCGCCGCTCCCCCCGCGTCCCAGACCTTCACCGTGACCAGTCCGACCCCCTCACCGACCCCGACCCCGACCCCAACCCCGACCATCCCGAAACCGGTGAGCGGGCTGACGGCCACGGTGGCGCACCGTTCCCTCGCTCTGCGCTGGAACGCCGCGGCGGGGGCGACGTCGTACCGCGTCAAGGTGACGTACAAACGCAAGACCCTGTTGCGCGTCACCATGGGCCGCACGGCCCGCTTCACCCGGCTCAAGCCCCGCAAGGTCTATACCGCGTGCGTCACCGCCGCCAACCCGGAAGGATCCGCGCCCTCCCGCTGCGTCACCCGACGGATTCCGCGCCGCTGACCCCGGACAGGTCGACCCTGCGTGGCTACTGCCCGCGCAGCCGGTTGTTGCGCAGGATCGTGTCCGCGACCGCCCTCGGGTCCACCTCGTGCCTGCTGGCCGCCACGGCCGCCATGTCGAGGCCCGCGGGGGCGGTGAACAGGCACATGGTGCGTCGCGGCGCCATCGTGCGGGTCAAGAGGTACTCCCGCAGCGGGTCATCCACGCAGTTCGACTCCGTGGACAGGAAGTTGACGTGGTTGCCGGTCCGCTGGGTCACCTCGAAGGAACTGGGGAAGGCTCGGGTCATCGCCCTGCCCCACACCAGCGGCGTGGCGGCGTCGGCCGTCGAGTCCGAGATGGCCAGTCTGAGGTTCGCGACGCGTGCCAGGGAAGCCTGGGACGCGATCTTCGGAACCGGGTCCGGGCGGAAGGTGTACCCCACACAGGCGGACACCGCACCGGCGGCGGTCGACCCCCCGAAAACCGGCGCCTGCGAGACGACGTTGCGCACGATCCGTGCGCGCCGCCGCGCGGACGGCCGGTCGGCGTAGTCGGCGCAGTTGATCGCGGAGTTCGCCCCTCCGTCGGGGGCAAGTCCGGGGAGACTCCCAACCGCGGCGCCGGCACCGCCGAAGAGCCGCCGCAGGTGCGCGCGGGCATCGTCGCCGCCGGAGCCGACGATGCGGGCCGTCGCGACCACGTCGGCCAGTTTGGTGATCTGCGGCCAGTTGGCCTGCTGGAGCAGGAGTCGGCTGGAGATCAGCGAGAGCCAGTCGTACCCACCCATCCGCATTCTGTGGCCGGGGGTACCGATGCCGAGCCGGGAAGCGAAGAGGCTGTTCCGGGTGGAGATGATCGCCGCGTAGGTCGCCGGGCTGACCGCCCGGATGAAGCGCAGCGCCTCATCGTTGCTGATGGAGCGCACGTCGGCGAAGTTGGCCCAGCTTCCGTCCGGCGTTACGGGCCCGTCGAGGAGGATCGCCCGCACCTTCTTCGGGTACCGGTAGGCGTAGACGTAGCCGATTCTCGTGCCGTAGCTCATCCCCCAGTAGGTGAGTTGGGGATCCCCGACCGCGGCCCGCATCGCGTCGAGGTCCCGCACCACGTTGTTCGTGCCGACGTGGGCGATGAAGTCGGCGCTCTTGCGCTGACAGGCCCGATTCGCCCTGGCCGTCCGGGACGCCTGTTCCTCGGCGAACCGGACCCAGTTCACGTCAGGGGTGTTGGGAGGTTCTCCCGCGGCCGGATCGCAGTCGAAGGCCGGCGTGGTTGCGCCGACTCCGCGGGGATCGAATCCGACCAGGTCGAAGGACCTGCGGAGGGAGGGTGACGTGGCTGGCAGGACCCAGGTATTTCGTCCCGATGCCCCCGGACCGCCAGGGTTGGTGAAGAGGGTCCCGACCTTCGTGCCCAACGCCGGCAGTTTCTGCAGGGCGAGTGTGAACTTCTTGCCGTTCGGCCGGTCGTAGTCGTAGGGGACCCGGAAAGTCCCGCACTGGAGTTGCGGGTACAACGCGTCGGCCAGTTCGGGTGCGGGGTAGGCCTCCCGGGGACACGTCGTCCAACGGATCTGGGGGGAGCCGCCCTGCGCCTCGGTGGCCGCGCCGGCGGGAACGCTCAGGAGGCCGACCGCTACCGCGACGGGGAGCAGGGGGAGGAGACGTGACTGTGTCATGCCGCACCTTAGCCCGGAAGCACTGACGACGACCCATCAGGGAGACGTCTATGAGGGTCAGGGGCGTGGGGCTGCCCGGGGCAGGGCCCGCCGTCCCGGGTTGTAGTCGTTCACGGCGTGCGGCGACGCATACCCCACCGACACCCCGCAGACGAGCCTGTAGGCCGCGGGGATGTCGAAGGCCTTGCGCACCGGGCCGGGCCACGTCGCCAGCGCCCCCTGCGCGCATGTGGCCAGACCGTTGGCCTGGGCGGACAGCATGAACGTCTGCAACCAGATGCCGGCATCGAGGACGGCGAACTCCTGCAAGCCCGAGTGAACGAAGAGGAACACCGCGACGGGCGCACCGAAGAAGTCGAAGTTGCGCCTCAGCTGCGCGTTGCGGGCGGTCCGGTCGCCGCGGTCGATGCCGAGGGTCTCGTAGAGGCCGAAACCCGTCGCCCGCCGGAACGCCTGCAACTCGGCGGGGTACTCGAGGGTGGTGTCGAAGTCGCCGTTGGGGAGCCCCGTGCGGGTCAGCAGCGCCCGGAGTTTGTGCCACGGGCCGCCGGTCTGCGCGGCCACACCCGCATCGAACTGACGCCGGAGCTCTTCGGCGAGCTGGTCCCGTCGGGCGCCCTCGGCCACGGCCACCAGGTAGGGCTGGGTGTTGGACCAACTCGGCGCCCACGTGCTGTCGCCCAGGACCCGCTCGAGAACGTGGTGCGGAACGGGCTCGGGGCGGAAGTCGCGCACACTGCGCCGCGCGCGCACCAAGTGCGAGAACTGTTCCGGCGTCTCCATCCCGGCAGCATGCCGTCGCTGCGGCAGCACCGCAACGGCGTGAGCCGCTACTGGGCGCTGAGGTACTCCAGTACGGCCTTCAGTCTCTTGCTGGTGCCGATGCTGTCGTTCAGCCCCAACTTCCGGAAGATCGCGCTGACATGGCTCTCCACGGACTTGACTGTCACGAACAGCGCCTCGGCGATGGCTCCGTTGTCCAGCCCTTCGGCCATGAGTTGCAGCACCTCGAACTCCCTCTCGGTGAGCTCCGCGAAGTCGGTCGTGCCATGGGCGCCATCCAGGCTCATCCCGTCGGCGACGGACTGCACCGTGCGGGCGAGCGCCTCATCGTCCCGTACCGAGGCGACCGACACGAAAGCGGCAGAACCGCCCCGCTCCGACAGCTCCCGCTGGATCAGCCGCTGGTTGTTGGGGGACACCACGACGACGCCGCAGTCGGGGGTGACCCGGTCGATGAGCTCCAACAGTTCGTTGAGCTCGTGCGAACCCGACTGTCCCGGCGCCACCATGAGGACCACCACGTCCGGGGCGTCGTGCACGAGGCGCTCGACCAGTTCGGCGCGACCCGCCGCGGGCAGTACGGCCAGGTCGGCCCGGGCCCGCAGGAGCGTGGTGAAGGCCAGGGCGGGCAGCGGCCCCATGAGGTGGCTCACGACCAGGACGGTGGTGCGCAGGTCGGCGGGGGTGTTCTGGGGGACGGCGGCTTCCGCGAGGGGGGCCTTGCCCAGGCGGGCGAACTGCGCCACATAGGACACCGGGCGACCGTCACTGTCGCGGACCAGGGCGACGGTGTGGAAGAGGGTGAGCGGTTCCCCGGCTCCCGTCACGAAGCGTTGCTCCACCTCCTCGGAGTGGGAGCGTCCGCCGACGAGGCTCTGACACATCCTGCGGAACTGGGCGAACTCGCCCGGCGCCAGCACGTCTTCGATCCGGCGCGACGACAGCCAGACGTGATCGCGTTCCAGGAGGCGACACAGTTCCGCGTTGGCTTCCAGGATCGACCCGTCGAGATCCAGTACCGCAAGTCCGATCGGGGTGCGGTCCATGGCCAGGCGAAGCCGCTCCTCGCTGCGTCGTAGGCCGTCCGCGACCTCGAAACGCCGCGTCACGTCCCGCCAGGTGAGGACCAGGCCGTCCCGCCACCGCACGATCCGCAGATCCAGACGGTTGAGCGTGAGCGGCTCCGTGTCGCTGCGCACCGGATAGTCGTCGATCGTGAGGGGTTCACCGCTCTCCAGCACGGCCTCGAGCAACGAGACGTGACCATCGCGGCCGTAGGACGGGATGAGGGTGCGCACCGAGGCCCCCAGCAGTTCGCGTGGGGGCCGGTCGAGGAATGAACTGGCGGCGCTGTTCACGCTCGACACGACGAAGTCGACGACCCGCCCCGCGCAGTCCCGCTCGACGGCGAGCACGACGAACGGGTCGGGGAAAGCGTCGATGACGTCGGTGACAGCGGTGACCGCGACCTCGGTGGCCGGGCGCGACGAGAGGCCGTCTCCGCCCTGCCGCGCACTGCTTATCACCGTCATCCGATCTGGCCGGTCTGCGCCGCCCGACTGTGCCACATCGGACGACCGACTCTTCGTTACGTCTGCCGGCACGAGCGCGGACGCTCATGCCGCTCGGACATTATCGTCCCGCAGCCGGAGCGGGGAAGCGAGACGACCCGGAAGACGCCGGGGCCAGCCCTGGGCTTCGCCTCGCGATGCCCCTGCCACCCCGCGACGCGGGCGGCATAGGCTGGACCGATCATGAGCGCATCGCCCCCTCCCCCCGCTGCCTACCCCCATCTGCTGGCACCCCTGGATCTCGGTTTCACAACGCTGCCCAACCGCGTCCTGATGGGGTCCATGCATGTGGGCCTCGAGGAGGCCGAGAACGGCTTCCCCCGCATGGCCACGTTCTACGCAGCCCGGGCACGGGGCGGGGTCGGCCTGATCGTGACCGGCGGCATCGCGCCGAACGAGGAGGCGCGCCCGTGGCAGATGGGGGCCTCCCTCACCACACCCGAGGAAGCGGCCCAGCATCGCGTCGTCACCGACGCCGTGCACGCGGAGGGCGGGAAGATCGCGATGCAGGTCCTGCACTTCGGCCGCTACGCCTACCACCCGGACCTCGTGGCCCCGAGCCCGCTGCAGGCCCCCATCTCCCCCTTCCCGCCGCGCGAGATGACGGCCGAGGACATCGAACGCACGATCGACGACTTCGCTCGCTGCGCCGGGCTGGCGCAGGAGGCGGGCTACGACGGCGTGGAGATCATGGGCTCGGAGGGGTACCTCATCAACGAGTTCATCGCCGAGCGGACCAACCGACGCACCGACGAATGGGGCGGGTCCTACGCCAACCGGATCCGGTTTCCCCTAGAGATCGTGCGGCGGGTCCGCGAGCGCGTCGGCACCGACTTCATCATCATCTTCCGGCTGTCCATGTTGGACCTCGTCGAAGGCGGGTCGACGCTCGACGAGGTGGTGCTGCTCGCCCAGGAGTTGGAGGCGGCCGGCGTCACGATCCTCAACACCGGCGTCGGGTGGCATGAGGCGCGAATCCCGACGATCGCCACCAGCGTTCCCCGGGGCGCCTTCACCTGGGTGACGGAGCGGCTGAAGGGCGAGGTCGGGATCCCCCTCGTGACCAGCAACCGCATCAACACCCCTGAGGTCGCCGAAGCCGTGCTCGCGGCCGGACAGGCGGACATGGTGTCGCTGGCCCGGCCCTTCCTGGCCGACGCCGACTTCGTGGCGAAGGCGGCGCAGGGCCGGGCGGACCGCATCAACACCTGTATCGGCTGCAACCAGGCCTGCTTGGACCACACCTTCCAGCTGCAACTCACGTCGTGCCTCGTGAACCCCCAGGCCTGCCACGAGACCGAGTTGGTGATCGCGGCCACCGACCAGCCGCGGCGGGTCGCCGTGGTCGGCGCCGGACCCGGGGGATTGGCGGCGGCCGTCACCGCCGCCCGCCGCGGTCACGCGGTGACGTTGTTCGAGTCGGATGACCGGATCGGGGGGCAGTTCAACTTGGCGGCCCAGATCCCCGGCAAGGAGGAGTTCCGGGAGACCCTGCGCTATTTCCGCAACGCTCTGCACGATGAAGGGGTCAGCGTGCGACTGGGCCACCGCGCCACCCCCGCCGATCTGAGCGACTTCGACGCCGTGGTTCTGGCCACGGGAGTGACCCCGCGGGTCCCAGAGCTGCCGGGCATCGACGACCCCAAGGTGGTGACGTACCTGGATGTGCTGCGAGACCACGTCCCGGTCGGGGACCGGGTGGCCATCATGGGCGCGGGCGGAATCGGGTTCGACGTCGCGGAGTACCTGACCCAGGCGGGCCCCAGCGGCGCCGTCGACCCGGCCCGCTTCTACCGGGAATGGGGCATCGACGCGGACCATGCCACCCGCGGCGGCGTGGTCGCGCCCGAGGTGGAGCCTCCGGCACGGTCCGTGGTGCTGCTGCAGCGCAAGACCAGCAAGGTCGGCGGGGGCCTGGGCAAGACGACGGGCTGGATCCACCGCATCGAGTTGAAGAAGCGTGGGGTGCAGATGGTGCCCGGCGTGACCTATGAACGGGTGGCCGACGACGGGCTGCATGTGACGATTGACGGTGAGCCGGTCGTCCTGGACGTCGACACCATCGTCGTGTGCGCGGGTCAGGAGCCCCAGCGGGAACTCGTTGCCGCCCTGACCGGACCCTCGGTCCACGTCATCGGAGGGGCCGACGTCGCCGCGGAACTGGACGCCAAACGCGCCATCAAGCAGGGGACCGAGGTGGCCGCCGCGTTGTGACACGGGCGCGACATGGCTGAGGCCTCCTTCCGATGAACTGTCCGCAATTCGGATGATCCCGGTCGCATTGCGCCCAATCTGGGGACGGGTGCCTCACAACCACGCGTGACCTGGCCAAACCACCCGTTGCCCTGTTGTTACGGTTCGGCCGGTGAGCAGATTTCGATTCGTGGCCGCCGTCGCCACCGCAGCAGCACTCCTTCTCACCGGCTCTGTCGCAGCTTCCGCAGCCGTGGCGACCCCGGACAGCGCAGCAGCCCCCGCGAAACGCAAGAAGCCGGGTGACGGCGTCGCCGGGTCCTGCGACGCGGCCAGCATCACCCCGGGCGCCTCGCCACGAGCCCGCTACCTGTGGATCGAACTGCGCTCCGCCGGGTACTCCCCCGAAGCCACCGCCGGCGTGATCGGCGTGCTCGACTACCGCTCCGCCCTCGCGCCGATGGCGATCTCGGAGGACTGGAGCGGCTACGGCATCGCCCAGTGGCCCACCGACCGCTGGCAGTCCTACAACTCGTGGGCCGACGAGTACGGCTACAACCGCTGGAGCCCCAAGCGGCAGGTCGAGTGGCTGATCGAGGAGATGGCGGCCAACCCCGAGTCTTTCGACAGCACCGCCTTCGCGACCGCCACCGACCCGGCCGCGGCGTCCGCGACCTTCCGGCAGTCGTTCTTCCCCGCGCCCGCCGATCCTGCCGCCCTGGGCGACATGGCGTCCCGGGCCCGTTCCTGGCTCAGCCAACTGGCGGGGACCGCGCTGACGGAGATGGACCCGGCCCTGACCAACGGCATCCGGGTGCCCTGCCTGCCCGCCAGTGGCGCCGTCCTGGACCGTTGCCCCGACATGCCGCAGGCCTACCAGTCCTCCTTCAAGTCGTTCACCGGCTACACCTGGACCAACCTGGACTCCAACGCGGAGATGATGTCGCGCTGCGTCTACGCGAACTTCCCCTACATCCAGTCCCAGGGGACCTACGCCGGGCACATGCCCGTCTGGTCGCAGGCGATTGACTTCTTCATGCCGTACGGCTGCACCTACCGCAACGGGCATGCCGTGACCCGCAGCAAGACGGACCTACTGGTCGGCAAGCGGCTGGCGCGCTACCTGATCACCAACGGCGACCGGTTCGGGCTGGACTACATGATCTTCCAGGACCACATTCGCAACCCCGACGAGCACCCGGACGAGAACCAGTGGCGGCAGGTGAGCAACTGGCGCCGGGACAACTACAACAACGGCGACTGCGTCAACACGCACTTCGACCATCTGCACGCCAGCGTCTACAAGGGCGACGGATGGGCCGCGTCGACGACGCCGAAGCCCGCTTTGAACCCCGACGGCAAGCCCTGGTGACCGAACGTCCCGGTGGCCGCAGTCCCGCGGCTGCCGGGATGTTTGCGTCCGCGCCTCAGAGGTGGGACTGGATGTCGCGCAGCGACGGGTTCGTCAGCGCCGTGCCATCCGGCAGCACGACCGTCGGCACCGTCTGATTGCCGCCATTGACGCGTTCCACCACCTCGACCGCCTCGGGGTGCTGCTCGATGTCGACCTCGTCGTAGGCGATCCCGGCCCGGTCCAACTGATGCTTCAGGCGGACGCAGTACCCGCACCACGGGGTGGTGTACATCGTCAGGGACATGCGAACCTCCGAATTCCACTCTGGCGGCAGGTGTGATTCGGCACAAGTCGGGGAAGAGAGTCATACTGGGAGTCAGCCGATCACCAGCGGCCGAGGCGCGACACTGGGAGACACGATGCGAGTGCAGCACTGCGCGATCGCTGCCGCCGTCGTCCTGGCCGGCCTCGGTGCTGCAGCGCCGGCCCGAGCCGCGGATCCCACGCCCCGCGTGGAGCCCGTCAGTGTGCGCTTCACCCTCGACCCCAGCGACGAGTACGGCGTCGGGCAGTTGGTCACGGTCAAGTTCTCCCAGGACATCGCCGATCGCGCCGCGGCGGAGCGCGGCCTGTCGGTGGCGAGCGACTCCGAGATCCCGGACGGGTCATGGGGCTGGATGGACGACCACACCGTCGTCTACCGTCCGCGGGCATTCTGGCCGGGAAACACGGACATCACGTTCACGGTCGACCTGGCCGGGGTCCCCCTCGGGGAGACCCCCAGCGCCACCCTGGTGGGCGCCCGCGCCGCCGACCGCACGTTCGTGCTGCAGACGTCACGATCGTTCATCATGCGCATCAGGGACGAATCGCACCACCTACTCGTGGAGAAGGATGGCCGCACCGTGCGCGCCCTCCCGGTCTCGTTGGGCATGAGCGGGTGGGAGACCTACTCCGGGACCAAGATCCTGACCGGCGAGAAGTACAAGAAGCTGCGCATGGTGGGCAACTTCCCCCAGCGCAACGAGACCTGGGACGTCGTGGCCCCCTACTCGATCCGCTTGACCCCGAACGGCGAGTTCATCCACGGCGCTCCGTGGGCGAAACACCGGATCGGCAAGTGGAACGGCTCGCACGGGTGCACCAACATGTTCATCCGCGACGCCAAGTGGCTGTACCAGCGGGTGCAGGCCGGCGACCCCGTGGTCACCACCGGGACCGGGCGGCAGCTCCCCAAGAATCTGGGTACCCCTGGCTCGTACTGGAACTACCCGTGGAAGGAATGGGTCTCGTTCTCTGCCCTGCAGCCGCCCACGGGCGACGGGGGCGCCAAGGCGCAGAGCACGATCCCGGTCCCCGCGGACCAGGTGCGGCCGGCTGGCCCGTAGTCGCGGACCGGGCCGCCGGTCAGGCGCCCATCGTCACGCTCATGTGCACGTGGTCGAAGTGCGTGTTGGTGCAGTCCCCGTTGTTGTGCCGGTCGACGCGCCACGTGTCGATCGGGGCGAACGGGTCTTCCAGGTGTTCGGAGTGGGGATTGCGGATGCGGTCCTGCCAGATCACGTAGTCCAACCCGAAACGGTCACCGCGGCGCAGCAGGTACTGCGCCAATCTGCTGCCCAGCGCCAGGTCGGCGCCGCTGCGGGTGTAGGACCGGGTCCGACCGGTCACACAGCCCGCGGGCATCATGAAGTCCAGCGCCCGGCCCCACGTGGGCATGTGGCCGGGACGGTAGGTCCCGTGCAGCCGGATCCGCGGGAAGTTGGCGTAGACGCAGCGTGAGACCTGTTGGGACGCGGCACTGATACGGCGCCAGCGGAAACCGGTGTGGTGCCGGAAGGAGGCGCGGAAGGACCCGGGGACCGTCGGGCAGCGTTCGACCGTCCCAGTGGCCGGCTCACAGGTCAGATACAGGCCGTAGGTGTCATTGTCGCGGGGACGGCGGTCCACCGGGCGTCCTGCCAAGAGGTCGGCCCAACCTGCCGCCTTGGCACCTCGGGTCGCGCGCACCGTCGCGTCGGAGGCGCCCGTCCGTACGAAGGTGTTGTGGAAGTAAACGGCCGCCGCCATCGGCCCGGCCATGTGCTGCAGGCGGCGGTGCCGGAACTGCCCGGGATCGGCCGACATCTCCCGCAGCAGGAAGGAGGTCTGCTCGCTGAGGAACCAGCGGTTCACTCCGCGCCGGCTCACCTGGCGCACATACCGCTGCCAGCGGGTGGGTCCCCACAGGGCAAGGCCGACCCGCTCGCCCGACGCGCTCTGCGCTGTCGGGGTCAGCGCACTCAGGTAATCGAGATTGCCCAGTACACCCGCTGTGGCCGCCGCCGAGTACCCGGCGGAGCGCAGCCGGTCCGACACGTACTGGGCCCGGGGAGTCACTTGTGGCGACACCGCGGTGGGCGGGCACGACTGCGTGGGCACCAACGCTGCGGCGACGTCGGCCGCCTGCGCACCGGTCCCGCCGAGCGGCGCCAGGACAGCGAGCGCGACCACCGCACCGAGAGAGCGGGCCGTCAGAGTCTGCTGCCAGCGTGCCACCCCTTCATGGTGCCACCACCGGCTGCGGCGGGTGAGTTGCACGTCGGGATCCGGGCCTGGGCGGCGTCGGGAGATGGCGGCACCGTCACGGTTCGACGGCAGACAGGTAGGGTCGATGCATCCCGGCACCCCCTGGAGAACCGATGAAGCGTCCCCTCGTGCGTCCCACCGCCGCTGCTGCGGGCGTGGCTCTTGTCGCCGCCGGCGTCGCTGCCCTCCCCGCGTCTCCGGCCCGCGCCGATGTCGCCGTCACGACGCTGGCGGATGCCGGACCCGGATCCCTGCGGGCCGCGATCGAGAGCGCGAACGCCGCCACCGCCGAAACGACCATCAGCTTCGGCGTCAACGGCCGGATCGCGCTGGCCAGCGCGCTGCCCGCCCTCCAGCACCGCACCATCATCAACGGGGCGTCCGCGCCCGGCTACCGGGAATCGCCCGTCGTCCAGGTCGACTACCAAGGACACGCCGGCCTGGAGCTCGCCGCGTCCGCTACCGGATCCACGGTGTCCGGGCTCTCGTTCACCGGCGCGTCCGACGCCGGCATAACGGTGCGCGCACCAGACGTCATCCTGACCGACAACTACATCGGGCTGGCCCCGGACGGCAGAGTCTCGGGGAACGCCGGCGACGGAGTGGCGGTGGCCCGCGAGGCGGTCGGCACGACGATCGGCGAGAACCTCGACACGGTGTCGGGCGCCGTGAGCAACGTGATCAGCGGCAACGGGGGCAGTGGCATCCGGGTGACGGAGGCAGCCCGGAACATCATTCAGGCCAACCGGATCGGGACGGACCCGCGCGGACTGACCGCGATCCCCAACGGCGGTGACGGCATCACCCTGGAGTCGTCGCGCCTCAATCTCATCGGTGGCACCGCCTACACCGACGGTGCCACCGGAGAGACCAACGACCCCACCGGCGAGGAGGGAACCGTTCCCCCCGTCTTCGTGATCCCACCGCTGGGCAACCTCATCTCGGGCAACGAGGGCGACGGCGTCCGCCTCGCTGCCGGGTCGGCGAAGAACCAACTGAGTGGCAACTTCGTCGGTACCACCGCAACTGGCGACGCCGCGATCGGCAACGGCGGCAACGGGGTTCGGGTCGCCGCGTCCGACCACAACGTCCTGCGCGGCTGCCGGTTCACGAACAATCCCTTCGTCTACTACAACGTGCTCAGCGGCAACGGACGCAACGGCCTGGCCATCCACGACTCCGACCACACCAAGGTTCAGGCCAACTTCTTCGGAGTCGGCGCCGACAACACGACTGTCCTCGGCAACCGCCGCAACGGCATCCTGGTCAACGGCACCTCCACCCACACACAGGTGGGCGGTGTGATCCCCCTCGGCAACGTCGCCGCCGGCAACGGCCGCAACGGCATCGCGGTGACCGGCAGGGCCCGCAGTTTCACGACGTTCAACACCTTCGGCGGCCTCCTGGCCTTCAAGGGAGCAGCCCCCAACGGGGAGAACGGCCTGCTGATCACTGCCACCGGTGGTGACCAGCTGGTACGCACCAACGTGATGTCCGGCAACTCGGGCAACGGCATCGAGCTGGCGGGGCGGGCTACGGGTGTGACGATCGACCCCAACATCGTCGGTCTCAACACCCGCGGTACCGGAGTGCTGGCGAACGGCGGCTCCGGCCTGTTCATCACCGGAAGAGCGCATCACAACAGGATCGGCGGCCGAAAGCAGAAGCAGTCCGTCATCCGGCAGAACACCCTCTCCGGGAACGACGACTATGGCTTGGTGATCGAAGGCGACGCCCACCACAACAAGGTGTTCAACACCTTCATCGGCTCCAACATCAAAGGCGACGACACGGCCCCGGTGAAGCGGGTCGGCAACGCCCAGGGTGGCGTCCTGATCGACGGCGATGCCCACCACAACCGTATCGGATACGAAGGCGGGGTCACGATCAACAAACTGGTCAGCGGGAACGACGGCCCCGGCGTCCGGCTCACCCGGAGTACCCACCACAACGAGGTCCTCGGCACCTACATCGGCCTGGGGCGTCACGGGCGCTGCCTGGTCAACCGGGGCCGCAACGTCATCAACCGGGGATCCAACCTCGTACGCGGCAACTACTACTGCAGCCCCTCCCACCGCGACGGGGATCGGCCCGGTGGAATCTCCGGGCGCGGCTGACCTAGGTGCGCGGAGTCTGTGAATACCTCTGGAGCCGCATCGGTCGATAGCCCTGCCCAGGCCGGCAGTGGCCGCCTCCTGCTGGGCATCTGCCTGGTGCTCGGCGGCTCGCTGGTGCAGGGCGCGACGCTGAACTACATCCTCACCCCGATGCGGGAGGAACTGGGATTCAGCCAGGCGGCGGAGAGTGTCGCTCTGGCCATCCCCTTCGTGGCGTCGCTCCTGGTGGTGTTCGTCGCCGGGCAGTTCGGCGAACGCCTCGGACACCGGCGGGTGATCGCCTGGATGAGCGCGGCGGTCGCCCTCGGCTCCGTTCTCGTGGCGGTGGCGCCGGGAATCAACACCGTGGTCGTGGGGCTCCTGGTGGAGAGCATGGGGGCCACCGCCATCCAGATCATCGTCCTCAGTCTCTTGTCGGATCGCTTTACGGCCCCCACCGCCCGGGCAGCCGCGTTCGGTACCTACGGGATGGTGGGACCGACGGTCTGGCTCGTCTTCCCGGTCCTGGCCGGATTGCTGGTGGACTTCTCGTGGCGCTGGGTACCACTCGTGTGGGTATTGGCGGGGCTGGTGATCCTGCTCGCCGCGGGGCTCCTGCTGCCTCCGGCGCAGCGGATCCTTCCGGTCGGCGAGTTCCTGACCGCGGTCCTGGCGGGCGTGGCGCTGGCCGCGGCCGTTCAGACGCTCACCCGGATCGACGATGACGGGCTGGTATCCGTCGGCACGCTGGGTGCCGCTGCGGCCGCGCTTGCCGCCGGGGTCGGCACCGTACTGCTTCTCCGCCGCCGGCCTGAGGCCTCGTTCTCCCTGCAACCGTTGTCGCAGGGAGCGACCCGCGCCCTCCTGACCATCGTGGTGATCATTCCCCTGATCAACACGCTGTTCTTGATGACCATGGCCTTCCAGTACCTGTACGGGCTGACGGTGCTGCAGACCGCCCTGGCCCTGGTACCGGCGCAGGCCGCCGCCGTGCTCGGGTCCCGCCTGTTCGCCGCCCCGCTCATGGCCAGGTGGGGACCGGTGCGCGCCGGTCAGATCCTGTTCATCGCGCTGGCGGCGTCTCTGCTCGTCTCGCTCGCCGTCACCCCCACGTCCCCCCTGTGGGTGCCAATCCTCTACGTGGCCGTGTTCAACATGCTGGCCGTGGCCGCGTCGATCACCATCACCAACGGACTCATGCAGTCCGACCCCGCGACCGGCTCAGGACTGCTGTCCGCCTACCGGGGGTCCGGCATCGCCGTCGGCGGCGCCCTGGCAGTCGTCGTGATGAACTCGGCGGTGTTCGGGCTGGCCCAGTGGACGATGCAGGACGCGTTCGAGGCGAACGGTCTGACCCAGGAACAGGCCCAGCAGCAGATGAGTCAGGTCCAGGCCCAAACCAGTTCGCCGAACGTACTGTCGCAGTACGCCGTCCCACTGCCGGACGGAACCGACGTCAGTTCCGTGTTGGCGGAGACGATCGCCCGCGGGCTGCACATCAACGGGCTGCTGGGTGCGGCTCTCTGCCTCCTGGCCCTCTTCCTGCTGTCCCGGACCCGCCTGCCGCAGCCGGTCTGACCTCGGTTGCGCGTCGCGGACCGACCGGACCGGACAGCGGTCGCGATACGCATCTGGCCCAGTGTGCGGCGTCGCGACCGCGATCGCCCTACGGTGGTGCCATGCGTGCCCCCTCCACCCGTCAGCGGATCCAGGCGATCATCGCGCTCGTCTGCCTCGCCGCGCTCATCCTCCTCGTGGTCGCCGCCCTTCTGCGCAATCCCGCCATCCTGGTCGTGGGGATCGTGGGCCTGCTGGTGACGGCCTGGGGCGCGTGGTGGGCGATCACCGAACAGATGCCGCGGCGGGCGGTCGGCGTCGTGGTGGCCGTGGTGGGCCTGATCCTGATCCTGTTCGGGCTGATCCGCGGCATCACCAACACCGAGAGCGCGATCCTGCAGGGAGTCCTGGTGATCGCCCTGGTCGGGCTCGCCGCCTCGCAGGCGCGGCTGGCGCTGGTCCGCGGACTCCATGAGAGCGACACCGTGGCCGCGGCCGCTCCCCAGCACCCGGTGCTCATCGCCAACCCCAAGTCGGGGGGCGGCAAGGTGGAGAAGTTCGACCTCGTCACCAAGGCCAGGGCCCAGGGCGTCGAGGTGGTGCTCCTGAATCCCGGAGACGACCTGGAGCAGTTGGCCCGCGACGCCATCGCCCGCGGTGCCGACTGCCTGGGCATGGCGGGGGGTGACGGCTCGCAGGCTCTCGTGGCGTCCGTCGCCACCGAGCACGACCTACCGTTCGTGTGCATCTCGGCGGGGACGCGCAACCATTTCGCCCTGGACCTGGGGCTGGACCGCGCCGACCCGTCGGCCGGACTCATCGCCTTCTCGGAGGGGGTGGAACGGCGCATCGACTTCGCCACCATCGGCTATGAGAAGGACGGCGTCGCGGAGGAGCGCCTCTTCGTCAACAACGCCTCCATGGGCGTCTACGCGACCATCGTGCAGGAGGAGGGGTACCGCGACGCGAAACGGCAGACCTCCTTGGAGCTGCTGCCCCAACTACTGGGTAACCAGGACGAGCCGTTCGACCTTCAGTTCACCGCGCCCGACGGCACCGCCGTCGACGGTGCTTTCGTGATCCTGGTGTCCAACAACCCCTACGTCATGGGTCCGAAACTCGACGTCTCGCAACGCCGCAGCATCACCACCGGCCAACTGGGGGTCTTCGCGGTGACGGCCACGACCGGCGCCGAGGCAGCGAAACTGGTGACCCGCACCGCGGTGGGGATGGGCGCTCGGGACCCCAACCTCTTCGACTTCGCCACCGAAGAGTTCACCGTGAAGTCCCGGTCGGGGAGCGCTTTCGTCGGGGTGGACGGCGAGGCCCTGGAACTGCCGACGCCCCTGGTGTTCCGGATCCACCCCGGGGGCCTGCGGATCCGGGTCCCGGAGGACAGCACCCAGCGGCTGCAGCGGCGGCATGCGCGCAACGTGGGCGTGGGTAGTCTGCTGCGGGTGGCGGCTGGCAAGCCGATGACCTGAAACAGTCGCATGCGACTGTTTCAGTAGGGTGAATCCGCCCACGGTCGGCACGTCCTCCTGGCACGGTAGGAGGGTGCACCTGCCCACTCCGGCCGTACCCAGGAGCTCTCATCCCCGGGATCTCCCTGCTGGCTGTCCGACCGCAGCCCTGGCCCCGTGAAGCGCGTCACCGGCCTGGCTGCAGGCGCGTTGCTGCTGACCGGGTGCGGCCGCCTGGACGAGTTGACCTACGACCCCCCGGTCACGCCGGAGCAGTGGTGCGAGCAACGCCCCTGTGTGGCGGTGGGCGACGTGATCGTGAACGAACCGCTGGGGACCTTCCTGGTCTTCGGCCTGGCCATCCTGTGGGTGGCTGTGGGCATCTACTTCCTGGTCGCCCGCCGGGGACAGCGGTCCCGGCTCTGGCTGGGGATCGCCCTGGTCCTGGGCGGGCTCGGCGCCGCCCAGGCGGGGGTCAGTTACCAGGCCTTCAGTTACGAACTGAAGTGCGCAGGCCTGGCCACGTGCCACTACACCAATGGCTTCGAGGTGGGATACAGCGTCACCCAGGCGTGGAGTGTGAGCGCCATGGTCGTGGCCGTCGCCTTCGCCTGCGCGGCGGGAGGACTGCGGCGGGGGCTCACGGTCTACGCGATCGCGAATGCCGTCGTCTACTGCATCCTCGCCGTGGTCGGTGTCCTGCTACCGAGCAAGACGTTGCTGTCGTTCGAGGTGCTCATGCTCTTCGCTCTTCCGGGGATCATCCTGGTCATGGTCGTCTCGGCCCTACGGTGGCGTTCCGGGGTCGACCGGGCGGCGCGCTCATGTGCGAAGTGGATCTTCTGGGCTGCTGTCCTGCTCGTCGTGGTGCAGATCGCCTACTTCGGCTACTACGCCGCGGGGGTCACCCAGACGCTGTGGGCCGGCGGTGCCGGGTTCTACTTCTCGGAGAACGACGTCCTGCATGTGGGCATGATCGGCTGGCTGATCTTCGTCGCCGCGACTCTGGGGCCGCGACTGGTCGACAACCCGTCGCCCGACCGGGCGCCGGCCTAGACGCCCGACCCCCACAGGGCCCTCTCGCTACGGTGCCCGACCTGCCGGGTGGCCCCCCGGCCCCGCCCTACTCTGCGGACCCGGCGGGCTTCGGCTTCGCGGGCAGCACGATCGTCATGGGACGGGTCTCGTCGGTCCAGCTGTGCCCGTCCCAGTACCGCTCCTGTGGCGTGCCCTTGGGGTCGGGGTACCAGCCGGGGTCGATGGCTCCCTGGTGTTGGCTCACGGTCCGTCCCTCTCGTTCTTGCCGAGTCCTTCGCGGCTCTCTCAGCGTGCCACAGGGTCCGCCCCGCGCGGGCTGTCCGAAAGAGTCGCATGCGACTGTTCGCGTCAGGTGCGACTGTTCCAACAGTCGCTTCCAACCGCTGCAGTCGCATGCGACCGTTTCGGGGCCAACGGGGCCTTCGGGGCCCGTGCCGCGTAGGACGAACGCTGTTGCCGACCGCAGACCCCCGGACGGGATCAGCGCAGGGTGTCGTCCACCAGGGCCGCCGTCAGGATGTAAGCCGCGTGGCTGCCGAGAGCGCTCGCCATGACATCGGGGGACCACCGCCACGGGGGCGGCGTGTGCCCCAACAGCGGGAACGCGGTGAAGGTCATGCTCAGCAGAGCACCCCCGAACAGCGCCGTCGCCACAGGCTCGGGCAGCCGTTTGCGCAGCCACACGTGCGCGATCCCGAAGGCTGACCCGTAGCCCCACCGCAGCGCCAACGTGATCTCGCCGGCCTCCTTGTTGGTCACGGCCGGCAGATGCAGGATCGAGGCCACGATCTGCCCGGGCACCACGCTGTCGTCGTAGTCCAGCCCCTCCTCGGACCACAACCCGGAGACAGCCGAACCATCCGCCAACTCCGCCGCGCCCGCGTATCGGCCGCGGCGCACCAGGCGTTCGCCGTGATACCACAGCCCCATCGCCGCCGTCCCCGCCGCACCCGCGAGGACACCGCGGGCCAGCCACGGCACCCGGGGACGTTGACCGTGACTCACGGGTCCGACTATGCCGAACCCACCCCTCCGTCGCTTCCTGACAGGCGCCCCCGGCCATGTGCCGGGACTTCGCCGACCGGCTCAGCGCCCGATATCAGCGTTTACGGATGAAGTGATCCGGCGGCGGTCACCGTCGCTTGGCAGTGAACTTTCCCCGCAGCTCACAGAGGGGCCCTTCAGCGAAGGTGCCGCTGGCCCGGCCTTTCGTGATCGTTCCGTTGACACGGATCGAGTCGTCCACTCCCGGCACGGGGGTGTAGACACCGATCATGCGGCCCCCGCGCAGGGGGATTGTCGGGACGATGACGCTCTTGTAGCCTCCGCAGCCGCCATTGGTCACCGTCGCGCCTTCAACGGTGAAGTTGCGGACCTTGCCGCCCTTCACCGTGAAGGTGACGGCGCCGAAACTGATGGCACCCGTCGGGTCTGTAGCGGTCCCAGCGAACTTCTCCGCCGCCGCAACCGGGCCGGAGACAAAGAGGGCAAGGACCCCGGCGGTCACGCCCAGGACTCGCACCGCACCGCGCATCTGACTACCTCCCGGACTCAACCGCGTACCGGCAGTACCCGGGTGGCGGACTTGCCACCACTGGTGATCACCGCGGTGACGGTCTTCACGGACTTCTTCAGGTTGGCTCGCAGGACCACCTTCGCCGTGCCCTTGCGGCGCAGTTTCGTGGTATCCGTGGCGACGAGACGGGAGCCGGCGCGCAGACTGCCCTTCACAGTGCACTTCGCGGCGCACCGGGTGGAGTAGGAGACACCCTTCTTGAGCTGCGCCCTGGTGACCGACGTCGGGCCCTTCACCTTCAGCGTCGGCGTCGGCGTCGGCGTCGGCGTCGGGTTGGGGTTCGGGTTGGGGCCGGGAGCTGGGGCGCTGGCACCGCTGAAGACCGGGTCGATGCCAGAGGCAGACAACGTGATGGACGACTCCTGACAGGTCTTCCCCGGCCCGTCAGGAACGGTGACCGTGGCCACCTTGGCGCCTTGGGGGTCGCTCCACGCGACCTTGCTTCCGTCTGGCGACACCGACGGGGTCATCGCCACATCAGGACCGGCCGACGCCAGCAGGCACTCAGCGAGGACAGTGGTTCCGGGGGACATGTCGCCACTGAGGCGCGCCACGTAGAGCTCGGTCCGGTCGTCGCGACTGGCCTCGAACGCGAGGATGTTGCCGGACCGCGAGAACGATGCACCACCGAACGTGACTCCGTCGACCGGCCAGATGAGAGGGGTCCACTCCAGCGGGAGCTGCCAGGTCAACGTACCGAGCCAGCGACCGTACTGGTCCGTGCCCAGGATGTCCGGTGCCGGCGGGCCACCGCGGTTCAGCCAACTGGGCCGGTAGCCGCCGACCGCCCGCAGTTCCTGGTAGACACCGCCCGGGTTGGTCGAGGACGTCAACGCCGTATAGACCTCAGTCCCGGCGGTGCCCTGCCCGTAGTTGGTGCACAGGTAGTCGTAGGCGATGACCTCGCCCTGCGGGTCGATGCGGGTGGTCCCGAAGGAGGACGGGGTACTGCCGAAGGCGCCACAGGTCTGCAGCGGCAACAGACCGGTCGTCTCGCGCGCGCCGGTGGAGGTGAGCACCACCATCTGGGGGTTGGACAGTTTGCTCAAACCGCCACCGAAGAGGGCAGCGATCTTGCCGTTGTCGGCCTGGGACGGCCCGAAGTACTTGACGTCTGCGGTGGCGTCCGTCGTCAACTGTCTCTTCACACTGCCATCGGGAGACGCGATCCAGACGTTTCCGCCGTCGGTGTAGGTGATGGCGTCTGCCGCGGCAGGAGCGGCACCGACCGCAGCCAGAACGGCCCCCGCGGCCACGGCCGTCAGGCTCACGGAGGCCCAGCGCGAGAAGGCAGTCATGGACCAAGACTAGAGATCCCTGCGGCCACGAACGTCAAGATCGTTTCAAGAAGGGTCCGCGACCGTGCCGGTGTCGCGGGAGGTCCCCCCGCCTCGCCGGTCAACTCCACCCATGGGGGCGCCCCGTACCGTCCTTCTCCCGGGACTCCTCCCGCAGCTCGGGCAGGAAGACCTGCGACAGTTCCCGGGCCCGCTCCACCGAGCCGTGGGCCAGGTGCAGCGCCACGGCATGGGCGAGTTCCTGACGTCCCGCCGGGTCGTCGCTCGACATGAGACATCGGCCGCGCACCTCGAAGATGAGGGCCGTCAGGCGGTCGAACTCGTCGTCGGACATCTGGTCCAGCGCCTCGGAGGACAGCCGGAAGGCCTCGTCAGACTCTCCCGACATCCACAGCGCGTACGCCCACAGCGCGAGGATCCGCAACCGGGCCGAGCGCAGGGTCGCATCCTCGGAGTCCGTGGTGTCCCACCACTGCTGGGCCACCTCCCGCATACGTAGCCACTGGCCCTCCGCCGCTGCCAGATTGTCGAGGCGACGGGCAACCGACCACGCCTCGCCGACGGCGAGGCCCTCCTGCTTGAAGTCCACCGCCAGCCTGGCATTGACCGACTCGGCGTCGCCGAACCTCCCCAACGCATGGAGATGGATGGCACGCAGAAGCTCACAGTCGCGGGCGTCGTAGTCCCATCCGTTGGCGTCGAACATGACCCGGGCCTCCACGAACGCGTCGAGAGCCTCCCGGTCCCGGTCCAGTTGGGACAGCGCCCGACCGCGCAGCCGCGCGGCGCGGGCCACCCCGATGGAGTCGTCCTGCTCCTTGAACCAGCCACGCGCCTTGTCGGCGAAGACCAGAGCGTCCTCGGGCTCGGTGCGGGCGATGTGTGTCTCGGCCAGTCGCAACTCGCCCTCAGCCTCGTCGTGGTCACTGCGGGTACTCCCGGCCAGCACGTAGCAGTTGGTCGCCAATTCCAGCGCCTCATCGAGTCGGCCGAGGTACATGCAGACCCCGTGAGCGAACTCGTCGGCGTCGGCGACCCCGGACGGCAGGCCCACGCGGCGGAACGTGTCCCGCGCCCGACCGGTCTCGGCCAGCGCCTCCTCCTCACGGTCCAGCCGGTACAGGGCACGGGCCCGCTGCATGCTCAGGCTGGCCAGCCCCACCGCGTTCTCGTCGGAGTCTGCGATCGCCAGCCCGTTGTCGGAGACCCGGAGCATCTCCTCCCACAGACCCAGCCGCGACAGCGCGTCCGCCTGCCCCCACAGACTCGACACCAGCCGGTCGTCCCACCCGGCATTGCGGTAGTGATCGGCTGCAGCTCCGTAGGCCCGCGCCGACGCCTCGTGCTCCCGATGGTTGTACTGCACGCCACCCAATTGCTCCAACGCGCGCCCCGCAAGGCCCTCGTCCCCCACGTCTCCTGCCAGTCCAGCCGCGGTCTCCAGCATGGACACGGCCGCGGCCACGTCCCGTTGCTCGAGTTTGCGGTCGGCCAGTTCCAACAGCAGTCCAGCCCGTTCGCTACCCTCCGCCGCACCCAACAGCGTCCAGAGTTCGGCTTCACTGCGCTCGTCGGTCATGAACCCCACCTCCTGCATCCCCGTCCACCTTCGCGTCCCAGAACAGCCTTTGCCAGGCAGACCGGGGAAAGCGCTGCCTGGGCTAGCGGCAGTCCGGCGAAGCCAGCGGTGGCACGCCGGAGCTCTGGCCCCCCACTTCCCCAGTCCCCCACTACCGTGGACGCATGTCCGCCTCGGAACCCACCTTCCTTGCTGACTTGCCGCGCCGCGCGGAGCGCCAACGCGACGGCAGGAAGAAGCGCCGCAACACCCCACTGGACGTACTCGCTGAGGTGCCGCGGGAGCGCGCCGACCCGGTGGCGATCCTGGCCGCCCAGGAGGCGGACCGGGTGCCGGACCTGATCGGCCTAAGGCGGGAGCGCATGACTGCCGATCCGTTCGCGTTCCTGCGCGGATCCGCCGCAGTGATGGCCTCGGATCTGTCCCGCACCCCGGACTCGGGCATCACGGTGCAACTCTGCGGCGACGCCCACGTGGCCAACTTCGGCATGTTCGCCTCGCCAGAGCGACGGCTCATGTTCGACCTCAACGACTTCGACGAGACACTTCCCGGTCCCTTCGAGTGGGACGTCAAGAGGCTGGCTGCCAGTGCCGCCGTCGCCGCCCTCAGCAGCGGAATGACCCGCAAACAGGCCAAACGTGCGGCGCGGGCGGCAGCCCACTCCTACCGGCTGTGCATCGGGGCCCTCATGGGCGTCCCGACGCTGGACGTGTGGTTCCTCCACTTCGGGATGGACGATCTGGGCACTCTGCTCGGACGCTCCAAGCTGCGCAAGGCAGCCGAGACGGCGGGAGCGCGTTCGCGCAAGCGGACCGGGGCATCAGCGGTGCGCAAACTCACCGAACGCAGGGCCTCGGGGCGACGGTTCCGAGAGGACCCACCGCTCCTGGTGCGGGCCCCCGCCAAGGACCAAGCCGCGGTCATGACCGAGGCGGCCGCCATGCTCGACGGCTACCTCGCGACCCTGCCCCCCGACCGAGTCGCGCTGCTGGAGCGGTTCCGACTGGTCGATGTCGCCCACAAGGTGGTAGGCGTCGGTAGTGTCGGAACCCTGGCCGCGGTGATGCTGCTGGAGACGGGGGACGGGGAGCCCCTGATCCTCCAGGCCAAGCAGGCCACTGCCTCCGTCCTCGAGCCGTACACCGCACCCAGCGCGTTCTCCGACGCCGGGGAACGCGTCGTCGTCGGGCAGCGACTGATGCAGGCCGCCGGGGACCCCTTCTTGGGCTGGAGTCACAGCACCGGCACCCCGGGATACGACTTCTACGTCCGGCAGTTGCGGGACATGAAGGGCTCCATCGAAGCTGCCGGGCTGACGCCGGAGGCACTGTCGGACTACGCGAGCATCTGTGGGGGCGTGCTGGCCCGCGCCCACGCACGCGCCGGCGACGCGGCCACGATCAGTGGGTACCTAGGCGACAGCGACGCCTTCGAGCGGGCCGTCGGGCGGTTTGCGATGGCCTACACGGGGATCACCGACGCCGATCTCGCGGCGCTCCGGGCGGCCTCCTCGGGAGCCTGACCACCCGCAGTGCCGGATACCCTGGAAACTCCGAGAGCGAAAGGGAATCCCGTGAAGATCTCGACGATGGGGCGGGCGATCGCACTGGCGGGCGTGTGCGGTCTGGGCCTGGCGGGCATCTGGCCTGCCGCCGCCGCTGGAGACGCGCCAGCGACCCCCGGGAAGTCCCACGCCGCCCCGGCGGTGGGGGCCAAGCCCCTGCCCCCGCGCGGCCGGGTGCCTGCCCACTCCCTCACCGGTTACTGGCAGAACTTCGTCAACGGCAGTTCCGCGCTGCGGCTGAGCCAGGTGCCCGACGCCTACAACGTGGTCACCGTGGCATTCGCCGATGCGGTCGCCGGCCAGCCCGGCGCCGTCGGGTTCCAGTTGGACTCCGGCCTTCGGGCTGCCCTCGGCAGCTACTCCACCGCGCGGTTCACCAGGGACATCGCAGCCGCTCGACGCGACGGTGACGTCGTCCTGCTCTCGATCGGCGGCGAGAAGGGCAACGTGGAGTTCCCCGACGCCGCGGCCGTGAACCGCTTCGCGACCACGATGAGCGGGCTGATCCGCAAGTACGGCTTCGACGGTATCGACATCGACCTCGAACACTCCATGGATGTCGCCAACGTCGCGGCGGCCACCAAGGCCCTGGCCCGTCGCTTCCACGGCCGACTCGTCGTGACGATGGCGCCGCAGACTCTCGATGTTCAGGCCGGCGGCCGATACGAACAGTTGATCAAGAAGCTCGGCCACACCGTGGACCTGGTCAACACCCAGGACTACAACTCAGGCTCGATGCTCGGACCGGACGGCAAGATCTACCAACAGGGCACTGTGGACTTCCTCACCGCCCTGGCCGCCATCCAGCTCAAGTACCTGCCCGCGCGCAAGGTGGGCCTGGGACTGCCGGCCGCGCCGCCCGCAGCGGGCAGCGGCTACGTCGCTCCGGGGGTCGTCATCGACGCGCTGAACTGTCTGGAGATGGGACGGAACTGCGGAAGCTACCGTCCGAGCCGCAAGTACCGCCCGCTGGGCGGGGTGATGACGTGGTCGGTCAACTGGGACGTGTGGGGCGACCAGGCCTTCAGCGCACCGATTGCGGCGCGCCTGGGCCGCTAGCGCGGAGTCACCTGCGGACACTCAGCCGATCCGGACAGTCGTTACTGGTGACGACACGGATCCCGCCTGAGCGGTGATACGCATCCGGAGGGGAGCCACCCGCTTCACCTTCTTGGCCACATGTGTACGGCTGGTACGAACGGTCAGGCCACTGCGTCCAGGGGAACCCACGCGCACGACGTAGTGATCGGCGCCCGGAACCGGTGACCAGGATGCGCGTACCGTCCGCCACTTGCCGCGACCGGTCGCCTTCGCCGACGTCACATGCGGGGCGGCGAGCGCAGCGGGAGTGGAAGTAGTCGGATCGGGAGCGGCGTGCGGGGTGGAGTCGGCGGACGGCGCCGTGGCCGGGTTGCCCGCGGTCGGAGTGGCGGCCTCCGGGGCAGACGCCGGCTGCGCGGCCGTGGTCATGACCCGCAGCAGCCGGTTGGGGGATGCCCCCTGTCCGTTGGGGAAGGACACGACCCCGAAGGTCGCGTCACCCCTGATCGCCTGCCCGGCCTGCGCGCCCGACACCCCAGGGTGTCCCGCGAGGTAGACGGCGGCTGCTCCGGCGACGTGCGGGGCAGCCATCGACGTACCGCTCATGACCTGCCCACCGGACCCGGACAGGCTCGTCGAGAGGATGCCGTCCCCCGGGGCATAGAGGTCGACGCACGAACCGTTGTTGGAGTACGACGTCTGCCGGTCGCTGCGGTCGGTGGCGCCCACCGTCAGGACACTGGGTTCGCTGGCGGGGGACGACAGACATGCGTCGCGCCCGTCGTTGCCGGCCGCGACGGTCACCACATGGCCAGCAGCGACGAGTGACGCGGCCGCCGAGTTGACTGCGGGCGAGTAGGTGCCGCCGAGGCTCAGGTTGACCACCGAACCGGCCGGGGCGTGCGCGCCCACCCAGTTCAGGCCGGCCACCACGCCGCTGGTGTAGCCGCTGCCGGACCCGTCCAGTACGCGGACCGGATGCAGCGTCACGCCCTTCGCGACGCCGAAGTGGTCGGAGCCGATGGTGCCCGCCACGTGGGTCCCGTGACCGTTCTCGTCCTCCACGCTCGTAGCGACGGAGGAATCGTAAGCCCCGTCACCGATCCGACCGCTGAAGTCCGGGTTGCCGGTGTCGATCCCGCTGTCGATGACGAACACATGGACGCCAGAGCCGTCGTTGGCCGGGGTGTACCGCCCATCCAACGGGAGGTCCGCCTGGTCGACGCGGTCAAGGCCCCACGGTGTCGCCGCGGCGGTCGAGGACAGGGTGATCGGCCGGTCCGGTTCCACGGCGGCGACGCCGTCCTCACGGCGCAGATCGCGGGCGCGGGCCGGGCTGAGGTCGGCCAGGACGCCCCGGTACGCGGGTCCGGCGACGGTGCCGAGGATGTGGTCGGGGGAAACGACCGCGCGGGCGGGCGTACCCGGCTCCAGGGAGACCAGGTATCGGGTGGAATCGCCGGCATCCACCGGCGGCAGAGTCAGCGCTTGCTCGGAAGGGTGACCGGGCGCTTCGACAGCGGACGCTGGTGCACTCGCGGTGGCCGCGACCACGGCGACCGCCACACTCGCAGCCGCAGCGGCGGATCCCCAGCGGAGCACCCGATGATCCATCGCATCCCCTGTCCTGGTCGAGACGAGCAGTACAACAAGCCCTGCCGCGGTCTTCCCCGCGGGGCCACCACGCAAACCTCGGCCGCGCGCCTCGCCTACTCGCTGCCCCGGCGCCTCTAGCCTCGGGGCAACGTCACCCTGGGGAGGAATCCGTGCCGTTCTTCGTGGCTCCGTATGCGGTCCTGATCATCGGCCTGGCCATCAACATCCTGGCCGACCGGCACCCCACCCGCCGGACGGGCCCACGCATCGTGGAACTCGCCCTCCTGTGGTGGGTGGTGTGGCTCGGGGTCTGGGGACTGCTCGGCGTCTTCAGCCACCTGGGTCCGCTGTCACAGCAGACCGCCGCGGAGATCGGCTATGCCCCGAGCATGTTCCAGTGGGAGGTGGGCTTCGGAGATCTCACCCTCAGCGTCCTGGCGATCGGGTGTTACTGGTTCCGCGACCGGTGGCTGACAGCCACCGTGCTCGCCATCGCCATCTCCTTCGGTGGCGACGCGATCGGGCACGTCATGCAGTACTACGGCGACGGCAATGCCGCGCCTGCCAACACGTGGGCCATTCCCGGCGACATCCTGCAGTCCGTGGGCGGCATCGTCCTGCTGCTCGTCTACCGCCGGGGCCTGGGCCAGCTACCGCAACTGCCGCCCCACGGTGTGGTCGGCTCCGGGGACGCCGCCGCCTGACGGTCAGCTGCCGCCGGAGTGGGAGTCGTTCTGGTTCTGGTTCTGGTTCTGGTTCTGGTTCTGGTGGTCACTGCGGCTCTGCTGGTCGCAGTTGTCCACGGCCGACTGGTCCGCCCCGACACAGACCTCGAAATACGTGGTGCCACCACTCTGGCCGCCGGCCTGCACGTTGAGGTAGGAGCCCGACTTGCTGGCTTCCATGCCGGCGCCGGAGCCCCCCCAGCCCCCCCAGCCGCCGCCGCTCCCGCCGTTGTTGGTGACGGTGTATCCGTCGGCCTGCGCTTCGCTGGTGTATCCGCTGACGACCTGTTCCGCGGAGGTGCCGGAGATCGAGTAGCGCGCGTACTCGACGCCATCGTTGGAGGCCGTGCTGAGTTCCTGGGAACCGGTCGGAGGCGCGGGGACCGCCGAGTCGCCGGCCGGAGCCGGCGCGGACGAGGCGGGGGCGGCTGCCGACGACGCCGGGGGTGCGGTGCTGCCGGTGGTGCTGCTGGAGCAGCCCGCCGCCATGAGGGCGGTTCCCGCCACCCCGGCACACAGAACTACCCGATGGATCTGGCTCACTGGCGTTCCTTCCGTCTCCCCGGCTGCCCACGTTAGTGCCGGTGCCCCCCGACCGCCGGACGGGGGGGCTCCCCGAAACGGTCGCATGCGACTCTTTCGGCCAGAGGCGACTGTTTCAACAGTCGCACGTGACACAAGCGGTCGCCTTTGTGGCGGAAGCGCCTCAGGGGGGCCCGGGCGGGTCAGCCCAACGCCCGCAGGAGGGTCAGGACCGCCAACGCAGCGATGGCAATCAGCACGATCGCGGTGACCTTCACCCAGGCCTGCCCAGCCGAGCGGGACTCGGCGCCCCCGGAGGGGCTCCACGAGCGGGGCGGCTGGGCTGTGCGGTGACCCTGGTTGATGCGGGCGTAGTGGTCGGCGCGGTCGTCGGCGGTCCGTTCGTGCCGTTTGGCTTCGTTGACCCACTCGTCGTTGAGGTCGAGGCCTTCCAGTTCCGCATCGGTCGACTCCGCGTCACCCGGTCCCGGGTTCGTCTGCGCCATTCCTGACCTCCTGAGCGGTGGGCCGCTGCCCATGCACCTTGTGGAACCGGAGCCAGTCTGTCATCCCGGACTGGGATCCCCACACTGCCAACCGGCGGCCTCAGACAGCGGCGAGCGCCTGATTCATCTCGTCGATCTCGGTCTTCTGCGCCACGATGATCTGGTCGGCGAGAGTCTCGACCTGGGGGTTGTCGCTCATCGCCTTCACTTCCTGCGCCATCTGGATGGCCCCTTCGTGGTGGGCGATCATCATGGTCAGCCACTTCTTGTCGAAGGACTTGCCCGAGGATTGCTCCAGGTCCTTCATGTCGGCGGACGACATCATGCCCGTCATCGCCATACCTCCCATGTCGTGCCCGCTGTGATCCATCCCCGGCATCGCCGTAGGAGCTCCCCAGCCGCTCAGCCACTCCGTCATCAGCTCGATCTCAGGAGCCTGGGCGACCTTGATCTGCTCGGCGAACGCCTTCACCTCGGGCGACGCCTTGGCTTTCGGGTCGAGAGCGAGGTTCGCCATCTCCACAGCCTGCTCATGGTGCGGGATCATCGCCTGCGCGAACGCGACGTCCGCCGCCGACCCCGGCGCAGCCGAGACCGACGCGGCCGGGCTCGGAGCGGTGGTGCTGCTGGAACTGCACGCAGCCGCGCCCGTTCCCACCAAGAGGACGACACCGGAAACGGCTAGGGCGCGGCGGACAGACATGCGGTTCCTCTCGACGAAAACTCGGGCCCTGTCAGCCTGCCACCGGAACGGCAGTCGCAAACGTCACGAACCGGCCACCCACCCGATCCTGACAATCCCGCTACCGGATCGTCAGCCGACGAGATCGGCGATAAGGGCCGCGACGCGGGCACGGATCTCGTCGCGGATAGGGCGCACGGCGTCGATCCCCTGCCCCGCGGGGTCATCGAGGACCCAGTCCTCATAACGGGTTCCCGGGAACACCGGGCAGACGTCACCGCAGCCCATCGTGATGACGACGTCACTGGCTTCCACCGCGTCGGGGGTGAGGATCTTGGGAATGGCTGCACTCATGTCGATCCCCTCCTCCGCCATGGCCGCCACGGCGACGGGGTTGACCTGGTCCCCCGGCGCGGAGCCGGCGGATCGCACCTCGATCCGTCCGCCGCCGAGTTCGCTCAGATAGGCGGCGGCCATCTGCGAGCGGCCGGCGTTGTGGACACACACGAACAGGACACTGGGCTTCTCGCTCATGCCGCTCCTGACGTTGTCGGTACCGGGGTGGGGAACACACGTCGGCGCAACCACAGCGACACATAGACGAGCGCGACAAGGGCGGGTACTTCGATGAGCGGACCCACGGTGCCCGCGAGTGCCTGGCCGCTGGTCACCCCCCAGACGCCGATACACACCGCGATGGCCAGCTCGAAGTTGTTGCCGGCGGCCGTGAACGCCATGGTCGCGGTCTTGGGGTAGCCGAGGCCGACGGCGCGGGCCGCGAAGAAGGCGGTGAACCACATGATGGCGAAGTAACAGAGGAGGGGGATCGCGATCTGCACCACACTCGCCGGATCGGAGGTGATGCGCTGCCCCTGGAGGGCGAACATCACCACGATCGTGAAGAGCAGCCCGTACAGGGCGATCGGGCCGATGCGGGGAATGAAGGTGCCGTCGTACCACTCCTGTCCCTTGCGGGCGACGCCGATCCGCCGGGTCAGGTACCCCGCCACCAGCGGCAGCCCCAGGAAGATCAGGACCGACTTGGTGATCGCCCAGCTCGAGAACTGGGCGTCGGCGGTCTGCCAGCCCAGCCAGCCGGGGAGCACCTGCAGGTAGAAGACCCCGAGCGCGGCATAGGCGAGGATCTGGAAGACGGAGTTGATGGCGACCAGCAGGGCTGCGGCCTCTCGGTCACCACAGGCGAGGTCGTTCCAGATGAGGACCATGGCGATGCAGCGGGCCAGTCCCACCACGATCAGCCCGGTGCGGAACTCCGGCTGGTCGGGCAGGAACGTCCAAGCGAGCACGAACATGAGGGCCGGCCCGATGAACCAGTTCAGCACGAGGGAGAGGACCAGGAGCCGCTTGTCCCCCGTCACGTGTCCGAGTTCGTCGTAGCGCACCTTGGCGAGGACGGGGTACATCATGGCCAGCAGCCCGACCGCGATCGGCAGCGACGTGCCATCGATGTTCCCGAAACCCAGGATCTCCTGCACACCGGGAGCCCACCGTCCGAGGAGTAACCCCAGGACCATCGCCGCCGCGATCCACAGTGGCAACCACCGGTCCAGCAGGCTCATCCGCTGCAGGACGGCCGACTCCAGGGGGTCGCTGGTGGTCGGAGCGCTCACCTCGGCATCCGGTCGGTGAGGCTGCTCATCGGGCCTCGACGGCGGAGGTGCGGTCGATGGTGAGGACCTCCGAGACCGGGGTGCAGCAGGAGGATCCGGGCGCGGCCGCCTCGACCGGGGCGTCATCGGTGATCGTGTAGACCTCCCACGGCGTCCCGGCGGGGTCCTGCACCCACACCTTGTCCTGCTGGGCGTAACAGCAGTTGGTGTCGAAGTCGAGCGTGTGGTCCAGTCCCGCCTCGGTGAAGCCGGTCACCGCACGCTGCACCGCTGCCGTGTCCTCCACCTCCACCCCCAGGTGGTTGAGGGCTGCGGTCGTCCCGGCCCCCCGCTGCTCGGCGGGGACCTCGATCAGGACCAGTTTCAACGGCGGGTCGGCGACCTCGAAGTTCGCATAGCCGGGGCGCACCTTGTGGGGGGCCGTCCCGAACATCTGGGTGTAGAAGGCCACGGAACTGTCGAGGTCAGCCACATTGAGAGCCAGTTGCACGCGTGCCATCACAACTCCTTGTATCGATGACGGTCGATACCGACAGTAGGCGGTATATTGACAGCAGTCAATACACCGTTGCCGGAAGGAGTCCGCGTGACCCGTCGGCCGACCCCGCCACTCATCGACATCTCCGCCTGCTGTCCGCGCGGCCTCGAGTCCCCGCTCGACCATGAGGCGGCGCAACAGTTGGCGTCGGTCCTGAAGGCCGTGGCGGATCCGGCCCGCCTGCAACTCCTGGGTCTGATCCGGGCAGCCGGGGAGGCCTGCACCTGTGACCTCACGGGCCCGGTGGGGCTCTCCCAGCCCACGGTCAGCCACCACCTGAAGGTGCTGACCGCCGCGGGGCTGGTGCACCGGGAACAGCGCGGTCAATGGGCCTGGTTCCGGGCCGACGAGGAGAGGCTGCGCGACCTCGGCCACGTCTTCCGCTGACGAGACCGCTCCCGGGTGCTGGCGCATGGCCCGGGCGGATGGGACCGTGACCGGGTGGAGCCTGCGACGACCCCTATGACGCCGAGTCCCCTGCCTCGCCGCGACGCGCTGTGGGTGCTGCGCCGCTGCGGGCGCAAGGGGCACCAACTCGCCTGGCTCGCGGATCCACTGGCCGGCGAGATGCAGCGCACCGGACAGCCGCCCCCACTGCTGCGCTGCCTGCGGTGCGGGAGCTTCACGGCCACCTCCGACCCCGCTGTGGCGGCGGTGATCGGAACGGAGCAGGAACCGGTTGCCCTGGCCGACATCCCGCTGGCCGTGCGCGGCAGCCACGGACGCAAGCTGGCCCTGCTGCGGGTGGTCGCCATCGAACGCGTGCTGCGCGCGCTCATGCTCCTCATCGCGGCTGGCGCGATCTTCGCCGTCGGCGCGCACCAGGACAGTGTCCTGGCCCGCGTGAACGAGATCATCACGTCCGCGTACCCCCTGGCTCAGCAGATCGGCTGGGACATCCGGAACTCCCACATGATCGCCACCGTCGAGGAGTTCCTGGGGGCCAGTCCCGTGTTGTTCACCCTGCTCGGCGTGGGGCTCGTCGCCTACGCCGTCCTGCAGTTCGTCGAAGCTTTCGGTCTGTGGGGTGGCTGGCGCTGGGCTGAGTACCTGGCGGTCGTGGCCACGAGCGTGTTCGTGCCGCTGGAGGTCTACGAGATCGCCCAGCGGCCGACTCCGCTCAAGATCGGTCTTCTGGTCGTGAACGTGGCGATCGTCGTCTACCTCATCTGGAAGGGGCGGCTCTTCGGCGTGCGCGGGGGCCACGCCGCGTACCTGCAGGAGATCCGCGACAGCACGCTGGTCGGCGCCGAACTCGTGGCCGCCGGGCGCAGCCCCGGCGAGCAGACGGGCACCGTGCTGGTGTGAGCGGTCAGGTGGGGGCCACCGAGTTCCGGCCCGCACGTCGGCGGACCCCGTAGAACAGGCACGTCCCCAACAGGATCACCACTGCTCCCGCCCACCCGTGAGTCTGATACCCGACCATGAAGGCCTGCCGCGAGATGGCGTCCAGTTGATCTGCTTGCGGCAACGGAACCGCATACTCCGCCGAGAGGTCTCCTGCGGTTGCTCCCTGCTTGACGGACTCGGTCGCCTGCTCCGCGGTCTCCGTGGAGACCCCTTGTGCGGCCGACTGGTCCTGCACGGAGATGCTGACCGCGGTGATGATGATTGCCGTCATCACCGCGACACCGACGGCACTGCCCATGTTCGACGCAGCGCTGCGATAGGAGGAGGTGAGGCCCTGCTCGTCACGGGTCGCTGTGTCCATGATGGCGTTGGTCATTGCGATGCTGACGCCGATGGCAGCCGCCGAATACCCGGACACGATGGCGATCACCACCCAGAGCGGAGTGGTCAGTTGTACCTGCGCGCTGGCCACCAGGCAGGCGGCCACGGCCAGCAGCATGCCGGTTCCGGACGCGGTGATCCCGAAACGTCCGACCGCCTTCCCCGCGAAGCCCGCCGCCACGATGCTGAGAATCTGCGCCGGCAGCATCGCGACCGCGACGTCGAGCTCCTCCAGCCCGAAGATGTACTGCAGCGCCATCGTCGTGTAGAACCACAGGTTGGTGAAGACCGTGAGCATGAGGACGACGAGGAGCAGCACGAGTTGCCGGTCCCGCAACGGCAGCAGGGACAGTGAGGGCTCGGGAATGCGTCGCATGGCGATCACGAGCGCCCCGAGCGCGACGGCGAGGACCAGCAGGCTCAACCACAGGCGGGCCGCCGTGGCCCCAGAGGTCAGTTCCGTGAGCACCTGTACCGCGGCCGCGAGAACGGCGCCTGCCAGCAGAGGCGTGACCATTTCCCGGGAGCCCTTGTCCGGTGCCGACGTCCGGGGCACCAGGAACCAGACGGCCGAAAGTGCCAGCAGTCCGCTGATCGCCCAGACGACGGCCACCCAGCGCCAACCGACTGACTGCACGAGCAGGCCGGTGAGAACCGGAATGACGAGGTATGCGACTGGCGTGGCCGCCGTGTACGTGGCGAACGCCGACGCCCGGAAGTTCTTGTCCACGATGCTGGCGCTCATGTAGGCCAGCGCGACGACCACCAGCGCCGACTTGCCCACGTAGTCGATGAGCAGCCCCAGGGTGACCACCTCGATCCAGGGCGCGCAGGCGACCACGACCGAACCCAGCGTGTAGAGGCCGGCGCACACCAGCATCACGCGGCGGGCCCCCAGCCGTTGCCCCAGGACGCCGGCGGCGAACACGACCAGCAGCGCCCCGATCGAGGGGACCTGGCGCAGGATGCTCGCCTCGGACTGCGAGGCGTCGAAGTCGTCGAGGATCGCGCTCAGGACGTAGTTGAAACCGGCAGAGACCGTGAACACCATCACCGCAGAGATGGCGACGGCCCAGACGATGCGCCGCTGGTCCGCGGGCATCCGGGGGGCTGGCGCCTGGGTGCTCACCCGCCGGAGGCTACCGGTAGGGCGCATCGGCCTCCTCTAGACAGGTGCGCGTGACCCCATAGGGTGGGATGAGGGGTCATTCCGGACCCTCGCCTATCCACACATGGAGGACCTGTGGCTGATGCCAGTTACGTCGTGTACGCCGCCGCCTACGACAATGTCGATGACGCGATCGCGGACTTCACGACCCTGAAGGAGGCCGGGCTGCGGCACATCACCGCCGCGCTGGTGACGAAGGACGACAAGGGCCGCGTCAAGGTCCACGAGAAGACCTACGCCGGCAAGGTCGGTGGGGTCGTG
>JAPOIY010000001.1 GCA_029978705.1 Actinomycetota bacterium | reverse complement strand
GTCGTCGCCCCCACCGGAGGAGTTGTCGTCGCCCCCACCGGAGGAGTTGTCGTCGCCCCCACCGGAGGAGTTGTCGTCGCCCCCGCCGGAGAAGTCCCCCTCTTCACCGGAACCGCCGTAGGAGCGGCCACTACCGCCGGAGTAGCCGTCATCACTGGTCGCCGCCACCTCCTGGGTGGCTGGCCCGTCCACCACCTGGGTGCGCGGGGGGTCCTTCACGACCTTGGTCTTGTACTTGATGATCGTGGGTCGAGGCTCGGGGGACGGCTCCGCCGTAGTCCCCAGAACCTGGATGCCGTCCGTGGCCGGCGCCACGACCAAGCCGTACATGCCCACGCCAAGGGTGACGCTGCCCGCGAGGACCGCGCCCCACAGCGCCATGGGCTTCATTGCCGACTTCATCGTGCTGCCTCCAGTCGTGACCGCCTCCCCAGGATGCCGCACGGCACCGCGCGGGGAGAAGCAGAACCGTGTCAAGGGGATGTTCGGAATCCTTTGACACAGCCTTGACACCTGGACCCGGATTCCCTTGACCCCCTCTCGGGCAACCCTTGGACCATGACGACGAATCCACGCACCATCGCCACGGCCGCCCGGGGCACCGTGATCATCGGGTCCGGGCTCGCCCTGGGCTTCCTCACCGCCCATGTCGCCACCCAGGCGGTCCTCCAGGCCGACGCGAAACAGGCCACGAAAGCGGCTGCCACCAGTGGCAAACCCAAGGTGGTCACGGTCCACCGGGTCAAGCACGTGAAATCGGACCCCATCGTGGTCTACCGCGGCGGGAGCACTCCCTCCTCCAACTCCGGCTCCGGCAACTCCGGTGTGGCCAGCGCCCCCCAAGCCCCCCAGGCTGCGCCGGCCAAGAAGCCCGCCGCGAAGTCGAGCGCGTCCTGATGATCACCGAGGTTCACATCGACCGCTGGCGCACCCGTCTGGGACTCGTCGTGCGCAGTGGTTCCCCGCTGCGCCGCGAGCCTCTGCACGCTGCTCTGGTGGGCGAGGTGGACCGACTGGAACTCCTGGCCAGCCGGTTCCGCGACGACTCCGAGGTGACCGTCGTGAATCGTTCGGCCGGCTCATGGGTCGACGTCTCGTGGGATTTCGTGGAGGTCCTGACCGCCAGCCTGGACGCCGCACGGGACACCGACGGCCTGGTCACGCCACTGCTCGGACGGCACGTCGACGCCGCCGGCTACCGGTCCTGGCGGGACGAGGTTCCCGTGGTCGCGACCGACCCGGGCCCCGCCCCCGACTGGCAGTCGGTGGAGATCCGTCCCGTCGGCTCCTCGGCCCAGCTGCGCATACCCGGCGGGAGCGCCCTCGACCTGGGGGCGGTCGCGAAGGCGTGGCTGGCCGACCGCATGTCCCGCCTCGTCTTCGATATCTGCAGTGCGGACGTCATCGCCGACATGGGGGGCGACCTCAGCATCCGGACCGCGGCCGAACCGTGGCAGGTGGCCGTCGACCCCGGCCCGCACGGCGACGTCCAGCACCTGCTGGTCGGCACGAGTGGCCTGGCCACCAGCGGCACGTCGCGCCGCACCTGGCGCACCGCCGACGGGCAGCAGGCCCATCACATCATCGATCCTCGCAC
Source organism: Actinomycetota bacterium (assembly GCA_029978705.1). Lineage (GTDB taxonomy): Bacteria > Actinomycetota > Actinomycetes > S36-B12 > CAIWTL01. The sequence continues at coordinate 181,290 of JAPOIY010000001.1, read as the reverse complement.
CGGCCGGCCGGCCGAGGTGGTCTGGTCCGGCGCTTCGGTGCTGGCCGGTGACGCCCGGGGCGCCAACACCGCTGCGACCGCAGCGGTCATTCTCGGCCACGAAGCGCCGGGCTGGATAACCACCCAGAACCTCGACGCCCGCCTGACCGGCCCCGACGCTGACATCCGGGTCGGCCGGTGGCCCGCCGCCGACGATAGGGAGAACGCCGCATGAGTACCGTTGCCGCCAACCCAGAGATCCCCTGGACCTGGTTGATGCTGCGCACGACGGGCATCGTCGCCATCGTGCTGCTCACGGTCTCCACCGTCATCGGCATCGCCAGCCCGGCCATCCGATCGCCGAAGGTCCGCCTGGTCACCATCTCGCTGCACAACGCGGCGGCCGCCACGGGCGTCGTGCTGCTGCTGGGCCATGTCGTGTTCGCGATCGTCGACTCGTACGTGTCGATCTCGCCTCTCGCCGTGGTGGTGCCCGGGGCGTCGGACTGGAAACCGCTGTGGGTCGGCGTCGGCACGGTCTCGTTCGACCTGCTCCTCCTGCTGCTGATCACGACGCTCAACCGCTTCCGCGCGCCGCGCATGTGGAAAGCCGTACACCTGGTCTCCTACGCACTGCTGGCCCTGGCCTGGGTGCATGCCCTCGCCATCGGCTCGGACGCAGCCGATCTGCCGTTGCGGGTGACGGCACTCGTGGGGCTGGCCGCGACGGCCGTCGCCCTGGTCTTCCGCCAGTCCCGGCGGGCACCGGACCGCCCCGTGCCGGCCACCCGAGTCGAGGAGTTCGTATGAGCACCGTCTCCCCCGTCCTGACGACCGGCATCCCCGGTATCGACCTGGCCGACCACCCGGCCGCGCCCCGGCCGGACGAGTTGCGTCTGACCACGGGGCCGCTCTTCGCAGGCGTAGCGCAGGCGGGTGACTTCGTGGACCTCACCCGGCACCGGGCCCTGTGGGGCGAACAGCCGCACCTGGCCCTGCCGGACCTGGTGGCCGCCGCCGCCCATGCCGGGCTGCGGGGCGCGGGCGGGGCAGGCTTCCCCACCGACCGCAAACTGGCCAGCATGGCCGGGCGCCGCGTCACCGCGGTCGTCGTCAACGCCAACGAGGGGGAGGAGACCAGCGCCAAGGACGGCCAGTTGTTGTGCCATGTCCCCCACCAGGTCCTGGACGGCGCTGCGGCCGTCGCCAGCGCCACCGGCTGCGGCAAGGTCGTGATCCGGCTGGCGGCGGAACGCGCCGCTGTCGTCGCCGCCGTGCGACGCGCGGTCGCGGAACGCACCGAAACCGGGCTGCAGTGGCGGGTCGATGCCGTTCCCCACCGGTTCGTCTCCGGAGAGGCGACGGCCGTGATCCGCGGCCTGGGCGGGGACACGTCCCTGCCCCAGGATCTCGGCCTGCCGCCGCGCGATCCCCGCGCCCGGGTCCGCCGCGGCTCGGTCTTCCTCAGCAACGTCGAGACCTTCGCCCGTCTGGCCCAGGCGACGCGCGGGCATGCGCCCACGAGCGCCCTGGTCACGGTGTCCGGTGCCGTTGCCCGCCCCGGCGTCTACGAGGTGCCGCGGACGTGGACGGTGGCGGACCTCATGGCTCGCGTCGGACTTCTCGAGCACCCGGGGATCGTCGTGACCGGCGGCTGGCACGGCGCTTGGGCCCGGTGGGCCGATCTGGCCCGTGTGCCCCTGGACCGCGACGCGTTCGCGTCGGTCGACGCCCGCTGGGGAGCCGGCGTACTGGTCGTCCTCCCGACGGGAGTCCCCCTGCGGGAGGTCCTTGCAGCGATCGCCGCCCGGCTCGCCGCCGAGTCGGCGGGGCAATGCGGTCCGTGTGTGTTCGGCCTCCCCACCCTGGCGCGCGAACTCGCCGCCGGCGGTTCCGCGGAGCATGCGATGGCCGAGGTCGACGGCCGCGGCCTGTGCGCTCACCCGTCGGCCACCGTGGCCGCGGTACGTTCCGCCCTGGCCGTGATCGAACGAGGTGACACATGAGCGCGACGTTGACCATCGACTGGAACCGGTGCCAGGGGCACGGAGTCTGCCTGGCGGCCTTCCGGGAGCGCCTCGCCGCCGACCGCTGGGGCTACCCCAAGGGAATCCCCACCAGCGGCACGCTCATCCCGGCTGACGAGATCGGGGCGGCGCGCACGGCGGTCGCCACCTGCCCCGCGGCCGCGTTGCGCCTAACCTAGGCCCGTGGCTCACGTACTGGTGATCGAGGACGACCCCGGGATCCGGAGCGCAGTCATCCGCGCGTTGACGGCCCGCGGCCATGCCGTGGACTCCACCACGACCGGGCTGGACGGGCTGCAGCACATCCTGTCCGGCGACCCGGAGGTGGTCATCCTGGACCTCGGTCTGCCCGATGTGCCGGGCGAACGACTGCTCGGCATGATCCGGTCGGTGTCCCAGGTCCCCATCATCGTCGCCACGGCGCGCGACGACGAGGAGTTGATCGTCCGCCTGCTCGACGAGGGAGCGGACGACTACCTGGTCAAGCCGTACTCGCCGGAGCAGTTGGAGGCCCGGCTGCGAGCGGTCCTGCGCCGGGCGGCTGCCGCCGCGGACCCCACGCCCGCCGCGGTCACCGTCGGCGGCCTGGAGATCGACCCGGCCCGCCGCACCGCCAGTGTGGACGGCGCGCCGCTCGACCTGACCCGGCTCGAGTTCGACGTCCTGGCGTACCTGGCCGCCAACCCGGGGCGCGTCGTCAGCCGCAAGGAACTGCTGCGTGAGGTGTGGCAACGCACGGACAGCGCCCGGACCGTGGACGTTCACCTGTCGTGGCTGCGCCGCAAACTCGGCGACGATCTCGACGACCCGCGCTTCATCCATGTGCACCGCGGCGTGGGGGTCCTCCTGGAGGACAGCGTCGCCTCACCGGACGCCTGATGTACCGCCGCCTCGTCGCGTTCAGCCTGTCCGTCGCCTTCGTCGCCCTGGTCGCGCTGGTCATCCCCCTGGGACTCGCGGTGCGCGACCTCGTGCGCTCGGAAGAGATCACCCACGCCGCCGACCACGCCCGCGTGGTCGCGGATGCCTGGGAGAAGGCCTGGCAGCGCGCCTCGGCGAAGGCCACCAGCGACGACACGGTCCGGATGCCGAAGGTCGACATCCCGCCCGGCGAGGGGGTGGTGACGCTCCTGCCCCCGGCGAAACCTCCGGTCGGCGCCCCGGTGGACCCGCGGGCCGACCAGGTCATCCACGCGGCCCGGAAGGGCCAGTCGGCCAACGAGGACGTGGGCGACCTGGCGTTCTCGTCGGCGCCGGCCATCCTCGACGACAAGACCGGGGTCGTTCTGGTCACGGTGACGTCAGAGGAGATGCGGGAGGGGCTGGCCGGGCGCCTCGCCGTCCTGGGCGGCGTCTCGGTCGCGTTGTTGACGTTCGCCGGTGTTGCGGCGTGGCTCCTGGCCCGGCGCACCGCCCGGCCGATCCTCGAACTCGCCCAGGCCGCGGACGCGATGGCCGACGGCGATCTCACGGCGCGGGCCCAGTCATCGGACATCAAGGAGGTGCAAGACGTCTCCGTGGCGCTGAACCGGCTCGCCTCCCGGGTCCAGGAACTGCTCGACGACGAGCGGGCCAACGCCGCGGAGCTGGCCCATCAACTACGCACCCCGTTGACGGTCCTGAGCGTGGACCTCGACGGTGTCGCCGACCCCGAGGTCCGGGCCCGCCTCGAGGAGGACGTCCTAGCCCTGCAGCGCCAGACCGACGAGATCATCACCGCGGCCCGCCGGTCCCAGCGGGAGGGGCTGCGGGCCCAGTGCGACGCGGCGGAGGGCGTCCGGGACCGAGCGGCGTTCTGGCAGGTCCTCGCCGAGGACCAGGAACGCTCCGCCACCGTCACGGTCCCGGAGGCACCCGTGTGGGTGCGCCTGGCCGCGGACGACCTCACCACCCTCCTCGACATCCTCCTGCAGAACGTCTTCCTGCACTCCCCTGAGGGCACCGCCTACGAGATCTCGCTGGGCGCCCGTGCGGAAGGGGGCGCGACGCTGGTCGTGCGGGACTACGGAACGGGATTCACGCAGGGGGACGGGGCGCAACGCATCGGCTCCACCGGTCTGGGCCTGTCGATCGCGGAACGCCTGTCGGAGGCCTCCGGCGGTCGGCTGGACTGGCAGAACGACCACGGGGCCGTGGTGGTCGTCACCCTGGGCGCCCCCACGGACTGACCGGCTGTGGGACGAGGCGAGCGAGACTAGGCTGTCGCGATGAGACCGATCGACATCTTCACCGAGGCCGACGCGCAGTCCCTGCCCGGACGGCAGTTGGCGGCCATCCACGAGGCGGGACCCGCATTCCACGACTGGTTCGCGGCAACCGGTTCGGTTCGGGCCGTCCGCACCTTCGACCTGGTCGGTCTTCCCTACCCGACGGAGTACGCCCTGTTCCGCGCGCACTCGGCTCTCGCCACTCCCTTCGTGCGCATCACCAACCGGTTCCTCGTCGTGCAGTTCGACGACGATAACGGCGACCTACGGACCCTGCTCGTCGGGCCCACCGACATCGACCTCGCAGAGAACACGGCCTACTTCGCCGCCCTCGGCGAGCGCCTCCCCGCAGCCGTCCAGGCCGCCGCCGTGAAACGGTACCGGCGGGTCCAGGAACACCTCGCGGCGATCGGGCTGCGCCCGGAGGACGTGGACTACCTCACGTTCGATCATCTGCACACTCAGGATCTCCGCCGCTGGTTGGGAACGGTCGAACCGCAGCCCGACCTGGCGGCCCGGGGTCTCGCCGTCCCCGGCGAGCCGGTGGAACCGTTCTTCCCGAACGCCGAGTTGCTCATCATGCGCCGCGAGTGGGAACAGTTCCCCGGCGAACACCCCATCCAGCAGCGGTGGTTCCAGGGCAGCACCTACCCGGCTGTGCGCACGGACCGGATCCGGATGATCGATGAGGACGTCCTGCTCGGACCCGGGGTCGCCCTGGTCAACACCCCGGGCCACACGGTCGGCAACCACACCATCGTGATCAACACGTCCGACGGGGTGTGGACCACGTCGGAGAACGGCATGATGCCGGAGGCCTACGACCCCGCCACCTCGTCGGTGCCGGGCCTGCGCGGCTACGCCCGGGAGACCGGGTGGGAGGTGGTCCTGAACTCCAATACTCCCGAGTCCAGCGCCGTGCAGTACAACTCCATGGTCAAGGAGAAGCTGATGGCCAGCCGCGGGGGCCGTGCCGGCGAGACGGTGCAGCACTTCTGTTCGTCGGAGATGTCCCCCTGGTGGTTCGCGCAGCGGACCGGTCCGGGAGAGGTCTTCGGGGCCGTCACCGACGGGGAACTCCAGGTGGGGGCAGCGGCCGCGGCCGCCCGCTCCTGACGGTCAGCCGCGGCGGCGCGCCACGACCACGGCATCCACGGCCGGGGGGGCCGCGTCCCGCGGCCGCTCGCGGGTCTCGGCCCGGACGATCTCCGCTCCCGGGAGCGCCGCCACGATGTCGGACACCCCGTAGCGGACCTCTTCCGGCGGCGGTCCCGGGTGGGCCAGGTCGTGGCCGACCACAAGCAGGACTCCCGCCGTGGCCTGCCAGGCGGCGCGATGCACCGCCTCCCGGACCGCGGGCTCGGCATGGAAGAACTGAACCGAGACCAGGTCGAAGCGCCGGTCCGGGACCCACGTCGCCAGGTCGCGCTGTTCCCACCGGACCGAGACATCCCCGGCGGCACTTCGGGCGCGGCTCAGGGCCACGGGGGAGAAATCGACGGCCGTCGTGGCCCAGCCGTGTCCCGCCAGCCAGATCGCGTCGGCGCCCTCGCCGCATCCGACGTCGAGCGCGCTGCCCGGAACGAGCGACTCCGCGACCTCCACGAGCCAGGGATTGGGGGCACCCGACCAGACCCGGTCCGTCGCGCCGTACCGCTCGTCCCAATTGGCCTGGCTCATGCCAACCGTCCCCACCGCGCCAGGCTCCCCGCTCGCCGCAGCATGCCGGCGGCAGGCAGATCCGGGATGCCGTCCAACACCACGGACATCCCCACCAGGTCCCGGCCGTCCCGCACCCGCAGCCCCCGGGCCATGCCGATGAGGTCGATGCGGCCCGCCGCCACGTCCACCAGGAGACCCGCCGGTGCCACCACCCCCGGCCCCAGGCCGGGCGGCTCGGCCGGAGCCAGGACCGTGCGCCACGCCCCACCGCTGACTCCGGTGCCGGCGACCCCCGTAGGCGTGATCGCGGCGATGGAGGCCTCAGCGGACAGGCGGGCCGCCACGGCACCGGAACTGTCGACGAGGGCGGCGACACCGAGATCATCCAGGTCCGGGGACGGTGGGGCGCCGGCGGGACGCAGATCCCGGGCCACGACCGCGAGCTGGAAGGCGGCAGCGTGGATCATCGTGCCCACCGGGACCGGGCCCAGGGGGGAGGGTGCGGTCAGCGACGCCTCCTCCGGCAGGTCGGGGCTGTCGGTCCACGCGACGATGTGGTCCGCCGACCGACGCACCATCGCCCGCACCTCTTCCGGCGTCGCATCGGCGTGAGCCGCTCGCAGCCGCTCCTCGGCCCGCTGCTGGCTCTCCGCGGTGGTGGTCTGTGACCGGCCGTCGGCGACCATCGCGTGGATGCCCCGCGCGTCGGGCCAGGCGCCGAGCGGGATCAGCAGGTCGCGGGCGGTGCGGCCGCGCGACCGGGTGCGCCCGGACAGGTCCACGTCCGCGACAACCGTCTCGAACAGCGCCCACGCCTGCCGGATGCGGGCCGCGGCGGCGGGGAGGTCGGCGAGGACACCGCGCTCCCCCGGCTGAGGCGCCAACGGGGCAGGCAGGGACGGATCGGCCACGGTCTACTTGAGGGCCTTCTTGAAGTAGCGCTGCATCCGGTTGTCGGCCCGGCTGCGCAACTCCGACAGCCGGATGGCGGCCTTCTTGCTGAGACGGCCGGACCCGTCGGAGCTGTCGGCGTAGGGGGCGACAGCATCCGCGTAGTCGTCTTCGGCTTTGCGCCAGGCCTTCCGCGCCCGGTCCAGGTCATCCACGGGCACACCCTAGCCGCGGGTAGGTGGTCGGCACCTGCGCAGGCACCAGGTTGGGCTCCCCGCCATCCTCTGTTCACCCGGTATTCAGGAGCCGATCCGCGAGGCGGGGTCGGGCAGCGGCAGCGGTTCATCCCTGGTGAGGGCGTCCGTGGGAGCGGCGCCGTACCGCCCGGGGCCCTGCGGACGCAGCGCATGCAGCCACGCCATGGTCATGCCGAACGTCCGGTCGGCGATCTCCGGGGAACTGCGGAAGTCGTCCGGACGGATGCCCAGCGGCCACGGCCCCGGGAGGTACAGGACGGTGCGGTCGGTGACACCCTCCAGATCCCGGCGCACCTGCTGGCTGGTCATGATCGCCGCGGTCCGCAGCAGCCGGGCGGAGTAGGTGTCGTTCTTCTCAGGTGGCATCACGGTGAAGCCGCAGTCCATCACCACGATGGTCTGCGCTCCCATGCCGGCCGCAACGGCGATGGGCACGTTGGCGACCAGGCCTCCGTCCACCAAACGCCGGCCGCTGCGGTCGACCTCGGGAAACACCAGGGGGATGGCGGCACTGGCCAGCAGGGCCGAGACGAGATCCCCCTCGTTGAGGGCGACCGCGCGCCCCGTGTCGAAGTCAGTGGCCATCGCCGTATGCGGAATGACCAACTCGCTGAAGTCACGGGCGACGATGGCCCGCTCGATCACGGAGCGCAACCCGCTGTTCTTGACGGCCGACTCCTTGCCGGTCGCCATGTTGACCGCATGCAGCAGGGAGTTCCCGAAGATCTCCTGCCGGGTGACACCGGCCCACAGCTCGGTGAGCCGTTGGGCGGCCCGACCCGGATCCTCCGCCACCACCGCGCCATTGAGGGACCCGACGGACGTGCCCACGACGAAGTCCGGGGTGATGTCGGTCTCCGCCAGCGCGCGCAGGTGCCCCACCTGGGTGGCGCCGAACGACGCTCCCCCGGCCAGCACATACCCCACGGGTCCGGGCAGCTGGTCCGCCAGTTCGATCTGTGGCATACGGGCCCCTCCCGGTCGCCCGGCGGTTCCGGGCACCAGGCCACTGTGGCAAAACCGGCGGCCCGACTCACCCCAGGGGAGTTCCGGAGGCGCCCCCGACAGCCCGGAACCGGGCACGGCCGGCGCACGTCAGTAGAGTGAGGGGCTGCGGGAGGAGATCACGTGTCCCGATTTCGATCGTTGGGGTCCGCTGCGCTGGCGGGCGCCATCGCTGCGCCTCTCCTGGCGGTGCCCGTGCTGGCGGGGACTGCCACCTCCCCGGCCCTCGCGGCCGATCCGCTGCAGTGGCACCGGTGCACCTCGGGATCGCTGCGGTTCGGCGGCATCGAGTGCGCCACCGTGCGGGCCCCCATGGACCCCGCCGACCCCGATGGGCCGACCGTGCGGCTGGCGGTCTCGCGGATCCAGCACACGTCCTCCGCGGAGCACTACCGCGGCGTGATCCTGCTCAATCCCGGCGGACCCGGCGGTGAGGGGCTCAGTGAACCGTTCCTCAGCCAGAGCCTCCCCGCCAAGGTCCGCAACCGGTACGACTGGATCGGCTTCGATCCCCGGGGGGTGGGCGAGAGCCGCCCCCGCCTCACCTGCGACCGCTACTTCTTCGGGTTCGACCGGCCCGACTACGTGCCCCGGCCCCGCAGCGACCTCGATGACTGGCTGCGCCGGTCGCGGCGCTACGCCCGGGACTGCCGCCAGAACGGGGCGATCCTGCGGCACATGCGCACCACCGACTCGGTGGCGGACATGGAGGCGATCCGGGTCGCCCTCGGCGCCGAACGCATCAACTATCTGGGCTTCTCCTACGGCACCTACCTGGGCCAGGTGTATGCGACGCTGCATCCCGACCGGGTGGACCGCATGATCCTGGACTCGAACGTCGATCCCGAGCACGTGTTCTACCGCGCCAACCTGGAGCAGGACGTGGCGATGCAGGACAACATGGATCGCTGGTTCCGGTGGATCGGGGACCGGAATCACAAGTTCCACCTGGGTCGCTCCGGAGCGGAGGTGGCCCGGACGTTCGACCGGACGAGCCGTCGCCTGGACGCCCACCCCGCCCTGGGGAAGATCGGGTCCGCGGAGTGGATCGACTCCTTCATCAGCGTGGCCTACAGCCGCGACGTCTGGTTCAGTCAGGCCGCCCTGTTCTCCGACTTCGTCCGCCGCCATCAGGCGCGGCCGTTGCTGCGCACCTACCGCGCCGTCGGTGGGTACGGCGACGACAACATGTTCGCGGTCTACTCCGCCGTTCAGTGCACGGACGCGCCGTGGCCCGAGGCGTGGTCGCGCTGGTCGCGCGACAACTGGCGGGTGTACCGGGAAGCGCCGAACACGACGTGGATGAACGCCTGGTACAACGCTCCGTGCCGGCACTGGCCGGCCGCCGCCGGACCGCGGTTCGACGTCGACGGCGCGGCCGCACCGCCCATTCTGCTGGTGTCCGGGACGTACGACGGCGCCACCCCGTACGCAGGGAGCCTGACGGTCCGGCGCCTCTTCCCGAGGTCCCGGCTGGTGGAGATCGTCAAGGAGACGACCCACGCCAGCAGTTTGGACAACGCGTGTTCGCTGCGGTACGTGTCCCGCTTCCTGGACTCCGGAGCGCTGCCCGACCGGGTCGCGGGCAACCGCGCGGATGTGCGCTGCCGGATGCACAAGCAGCGCGCCTTCGGCCAGTCGGGCTACCGCCCGCACGTGCCCATGATCCCCTGACCGTCAGCGGGTCAGGGCGGCGATAGCGGCGGGACCCAGCCCGCAGCAACCGCCGACCAGATCCGCTCCGGCCCGGCGCCACGCCGTCACCGTGTCCGCGGGGATCGTGTCCGCACCCGCCCCGCGCCACTCGCCGACCTGCGCGTCCCACGTACGGCCCGCGTTCGGGTAGACGACGATCGGCAGGTCCGGCTCGGCCGCGCGGATCCGGCGGACGAGGCCCGCGACGTGCCGCGGTGCGGTGCAGTTGATCCCGACCGCTGCCAGCCCGGCCCCGGCCACGAGGGCGGCGGCCTCCTCGATGGGCTGACCCGCGTTCGTCGTCTCCTCGTCGGCGCACGAGAACGACAGCCACGCGGGACGGGATACGCCCACGAGCGCAAGGGCGGAGACGACCGCCTCGGCCTCGACGAGGTCGGGCACGGTCTCGATGGCGAGCAGGTCGGGGTCGCCCGACAGCAGGACGGCGATCCGTTCGGCATGGAAGTCGACGAGCCGCCGCTGGGCGATCCCGTACCGGCCCCGGTACTCGGAGCCGTCGTGCCGGACCGCGCCGAAGGGGCCGACCGACGCAGCCACCAGCATGGGGTGGGCGGCGCCGCGTTCCCGCGCGCGCTCCCGCGCCTCGTGCACCAGTCGCACCGACAGCTGGAGCATCCGGTCCGCTTCCGCCGCGGTCATCCCGGCGCGCTCGAACCCGGCCCGGGACGCCTGGTAGGACGCGGAGATTCCCACTCCCGCGCCTACCGTGAAGTAGGTGGTGTGCACGTCCCGGACGGCGTCGGGCGCCTCCCGCAGCAGCCGGGCCGACCACAGGTCCCCAGAGAGGTCGTACCCCCTCATCTCCAGTTCCGAGGCGAGACCGCCGTCGAGTACGGCGACATCAGCGAGGGCCGGGCTCACGGCCACCGGCCGACCCGCTCCTCCCCGTCATCACCCAAGAACCATCCGTCGAGTGCCCGCTCGGCCAGCCAGGCGGGACCCTCGGCTCCCAGGATGATGCCCGCGGTGCTGCCGCTGTTCGCCGCCGCGGCGCTGGCCGCCAGCACGGAACACACGTGCCAGGGGGTCACGGCCGGCTGGCCGGTGCGCGAGTCGATGATGTGGTGGCCGACGGAACCGTCGGGGTTGCGCCACGAACGGCGCCCGGTGCCGCTGGTCGCGAGACCCGCATCCCACACGACCAGTTCGCTCTCCACCCGGTCCGGGCGCTCCGGGTCGGCGATGACCGTCCACGGCTCGGTGGCGGCGATGGCCCGCAGGTCCCCGCCCATGTTGGCCAGCGCGTCACCGCCCAGTTCCCGGACCGCCCGCTCGGCCACCCGGTCGGCCAGCCAGCCCTTGGCGACTGCGCCCACGTCGAGGCTGAGGCCGGGGGGGATTCGCACCAGCGCATGGCTGCCGGCGGGGCGGATCTCGATGTCGCGCCACGATGAGTCGGTCGCGGAGAGGGAAGGAGTGGGTACCCCGTCCCCGCGCCAGTGGCGGTAGCCGGCAGCGTCGACCGCGCGGCCCAGTCCCGGATCGACCAGACCATCGGTCCAGCGAGCCGCGGCCAGGGCCGCCTCCAGGATATCGGCGAAGTACCACGTCACGGGCACCCATTCACCGGGCGACGCGTTGACGATGCTGATCTCCGAGTCGGTGCGGAACCGGCTGGCGGCGGTCTCCATCCGGAAGACCTCCTCGCGCAGCACGCGGCCGGCCGCGACCTCGGGGGCGTCCCGGACCACCAGACTCAATTCGGTGCGCCACCGCGACAGTGTGACGATGGACTCGCGGGCCTCGGCGGTGGTCACAGTCATGGCTTCACTGTGCCCGAACCGGGGTCAAAGGGAACCGCGCCGGACGTCAAGCGAACGTAATGGCAGGGATGGCGTCGGCTTGACGCGTTCCTGGGCGCGAGCCGTGCCAGGCGCCCCGCAGACTGATGGCAGTGCGTGAGGTGAAGTCGCCGACGCAGCAACGTCCGGGGCAATCCTCGGATGTCACGACAGAGGAGGACCAATGACTCAGCAGAAGACCCGCCGACTGGCCGCGCTGGCCGCCGGCTCCGCCACCGCCGTTGCCGCTTCCGCGGGGATCGGCGTGGCGTCCGCCACCGCCGCTCCCTCCGCCCCCACGGCCGCTCCCGCGGCTGTGGCCGGCGCCAAGGGCGCATCGGTCCAGGTGAAGAAGGCGCACCACAAGGCCGCGCGCATGAACGTGGGCCAGGCCAAGTTGGCGACGTCCGGCCAGAAGGTCTCGGCGGCCCAGGCCGTCACCGCCGCCGGCAAGAAGCGGGGCAAGCGCTCCCGCGTCTCCTGACCGTGTCCGTGTGGGCCGGGCGCATCTGCGTCCGGCCCACACGCATGTCCGGGTCAGAAGAGCCGGTAACTCTCCCGCGCCAGGAACCAGCCGTGACTCCTGGCGTTGTAGCACGTCAGACCCTTGGGACGGCTGCGGCAGAAGAACGGCCCGTACCGCAAGGAGGTCCCGTAGGTGAGGGTCCGGCCGTTGTCCATGGCATCGCTGACGCACAGGAAGTGCGGCCGACCTCTGCGGGCCATCCCGACGGAACTGCCGTAGTCACCGAAGTCGCACGGGGTCGGCCGGGGGGGAGCCACCCAGGAGTGGTCGTAGATGTCGCAGCGCATGCTCCACTTGCCCCCTCCCTTGAAGATTCCACACCGGATGTTCCCCGACGGGGTGCGGAAGAACTTCATCCGCATTGCCGGGGCTTCCGGCGAGGTGCCTGCCGGAACCGTGACCGCACCGGTGGGCACGGCCAGAAGGGACGTCCCCAACACGGAGAACGAGGCGGCGAGGACGGCGATTCGTCGAATACCCATGACTGCCTCCCAGGGTTCTCCTTCACGCTACTCCGGGTGACCCGCGGGCGGTAGATCCCCACCTCCGGGCGGCGACGTGAGGCCCCCGTCGGCCGCAGCAGGTAATGGCCGGTGGATCGGGCTAGGGTGCCCGCCATGGAGGTCGTCATCGTCGACAGCCCGCAGGCGGGCGCCGAACTGGTGGGGGGCGGCATCGCTGCCCTCCTCAACAGCAATCCCTACTCCGTCCTGGGTCTGGCTACGGGGAGCACGCCGCTGCCCGTCTACGACGACCTGGCCCGTCGCTACGACGCCGGCGAGGTGTCGTTCGCCCGGGCCCGGGGGTTCGCCCTGGACGAGTACGTCGGGCTCCCGGCGGACCATCCCGAGTCGTACCGGGCGGTTCTCGACCGCGAGATCGTGGGCCGGGTCGACTTCCCGACGGGCGCCGTGCAGACCCCGGACGGCTGGTCCGCCGATCCTGCGGCGGCCTGCCTGGCGTATGACGCCGCCATTGCCGCGGCAGGTGGCATCGACCTGCAGCTCCTCGGCGTGGGGACCGACGGGCACATCGGCTTCAACGAACCCACGTCGTCGCTGGCCTCCCCCACCCGCATCAAGACCCTCACCGAGCAGACCCGCGAGGACAACGCGCGCTTCTTCGACGACGACATCTCCCAAGTGCCCCATCACGTGCTGACGCAGGGCATCGGCACCATCCTGCGGGCCCGCCATCTGGTCCTGCTCGCGTGGGGGGGCAACAAGGCGCAGGCGGTAGCGGCGACGGTCGAAGGGCCGGTGACCGGGATGGTGCCGTCGTCGGCGCTGCAACTGCACCCGCACGCCACGGTCGTGGTGGACGAACCCGCCGCGGAAGCACTGACGCTGTCCGACTACTACCGCCATGTCTTCAGCAACAAGCCGGACTGGCAGGGTCTCTGAGCGATTCCGCAATTCGGCAGGACATCCCCGCGCTGGTTCGGCAGTCTCTAGTACGAACCATCCAGGTCGCCGTCGATCGGAGCCGCCATGTCAGGATCCGCCACCGCCAGTACGCCGCAGAAGTTGCCCCGCACCGCGGTCATGGTGGCCATCACGGCTGCCACCCTCGGCATCATCTACGGGTACGACCAGTCGAACATCGGCGGCGCCCAGCTGTACTTCCAGGACGACCTGGGGATGGACACCGCGGCGGTCGAGTCCGTCACCGCGGCAATCGTCGTCGGGGAGATCATCGGCGCGGTCATGGGTGGCTGGGTCGCGAACAGCATCGGCCGCAAGAAGTCGATGATCCTGGTGGCGGTCGGCTACGCCGCCTTCTGCATCCTCAGCGCCCTGTCCGTCAGTGTCGCGATGCTGTGGATCGCCCGCATCCTGCTGGGCGTGACGATCGGCATCTCCCTGGTGGCCGTCCCGGTCTTCGTCGCCGAGTCCGTTCCGGCCCGGATCCGCGGGGCCACGCTGGTGGCCTACCAGGTGAGCACGGTCATCGGCATCATCATCGGCTTCCTCGTCGCCGCCGCACTGGCGGACGTGAACGACCAGTACAACTGGCGCATCATGCTCGGGATCGCGGCCCTGCCGGCGGTGATCCTGTTGCCGTTCCTGCTGCGACTGCCGGAGACCGCGCGGTGGTTCATGCTCAAGGGACGCCGGGACGAGGCCTACCAGTCCCTCATGACCACCGATCCCGACAGCGACGTCAATGCGGAACTGGACGAGATGCAGGCCTCCATCGCCGAGGAGTCCGGTGGGGCCATCGCGGAGATGCTGCGCGCGCCCTACCTGCGGGCCACGATCTTCGTGCTCGGCCTGGGTTTCTTCATCCAGATCACCGGTATCAACGCGACCGTCACCTACGGTCCGAAGATCTTCAAGGCCATGGGCATCGAGTCGGACTCCCAGACCCTGCTGCTGAATGTGGGGATCCAGTTCATCGCCCTGGTGGCGGTGCTCATCTCGATGCGCACCGTGGACCGGTGGGGGCGCCGCCCGATCCTGCTCACCGGCATCGCAATCATGATCGTGGCCCAGCTCGCCATGGTGATCACCTTCGCCAGCCAGCAGGGCGACACCTTCCAGAGCTGGCAGATCGTGCTCGGCTTCCTGGGGATCGCCTTCATCAACATCGGATTCGTGTTCGGGTTCGGTGCGCTCGTGTGGGTGTACGCATCCGAGGCGTTCCCGGCCCGGCTCCGCGCGCTCGGCGCGAGCGCGATGCTCACCGCCGACCTCGTCGCCAACTGGATCATCGCCAACTTCTTCCTGTCGGCGATGGAGAAGGTCGGCGGCGCGGTCTCGTTCGGGTTCTTCGCCGTGATGGCCGTGCTGGCCTGGCTGTTCGTCTACAAGCTGGCGCCGGAGACCAAGGGGCGCGAGCTGGAGGAGATCCGGCACTACTGGGAGAACGGCGGCAAGTGGGAGCCGGATGGCGTCTCACTGAACAAGTCGGCCTGAGCCTCAGCGGCGCACCCAGACGCCGGCCTGCATCACGGCCGTGACGGTGAGGTCGTCGGCCAGGCTCACCAGATCCGCCCGGCACCCGCTCTCCAGGCGCCCGCGATCCGCGAACCCCATGACGCGCGCCGGGGTGGTGGCCAACATCCGGCTGGCCGTCGCGAGGTCGATCCCGCAGTCCCGCACCAGAGTCTGCAGTGCCCGGTCCATGGTGAGAGTGCTCCCCGCCAACGCACCCCCTTCCGTCAACCGGGCCACCCCGTCGGCGACCGTGACGGCGAGGTGCCCGATCAGGTAGTCCCCATCGGGTGCTCCGGCGGCCCCCATGGCGTCCGTGATGACGGAGACGCGGTCGGGGCCCACCGCGCCCACCACGAAGTCGATGATGGCCGGGTCGAGATGCACCCCGTCGGCGATCATCTCGACCGTCACGCGCGGATCACCCATCAGGGCGACCACCGGTCCGGCGTCTCTTTTCTGGATCGGAGGCATCTGGTTGAACAGGTGGGTCGCCACGGTCGCGCCAGCCGCTACCGCCTCCCGGGCCCGGTCGAAGTCGCAGTGGGTGTGGCCCACCGCCACCACCACGTCGGCAGCGACGAACTGGCGGATCGCGGCCAGGGCCCCGGACAACTCCGGCGCCAGCGTCACCATGACCACGGCGCCGTCCCCGGCCGCCAGCACCGAGTCGATCTCGGCGGGGTCCGGGTCGCGCAGGAGGGCCGGATCGTGGGCGCCGCACATCCGGTCGCTCAGCCACGGCCCCTCCAGGTGGATCCCGGCGAACACCCCCTCCGCGACGAGGGGGACCAGACACCTCACCTGCTGCACCAACGGGTCGGGGGCCGCGGTGACGAGGCTCGCGACCAAGGTGGTGGTCCCGTGCTCCAGGTGCAGTCGGGCTCCGGTCCGGGCGGCCGCCTCGTCGCCGGCGAAGAAGTTGCCCCGGTTGCCGCCGTGGCAGTGCTGGTCCACGAAGCCGGGCAACAGGGTCCCCGCCAGGGTGTCGTCGGGCTCCCGCGGCGGCGGGCCGGTACCCACGGCCGCGATGCGGTCACCGCTGATCTCGAGCCACGGATCGGCGACGGTCATCCCGTCGATCACCCCGCGGGCTGCCTGCACGAGCACCATGGGGCGAGCGTAGGGCGTCGGGCGGCCCCGGCGCCTGCGGGCGAAGCCCCCGGGACCATGGGATACCCCCGTGGGTATACCGTCCTCTCATGAGGATTCTCGTGGTCGGCGGCGTCGCCGGTGGGATGAGTTTCGCCGCCCGGGCCCGTCGCCTGGACGAGGACGCGGAGATCGTCGTCTTCGAGCGCGATCCCTACGTGTCCTTCGCCAACTGCGGGCTGCCCTACTACGTGGCCGGCGAGATCGCGCGGCGCGAGGACCTGCTGTTGCACACGCCGGAGTCCCTGGCCGCCTCGCTCGCCCTGGACGTGCGGGTCGATCACGAGGTGGTGGCGATCGACCGGTCCGCCCGCACGCTGACCGTGGCCACCCCGGACGGTTCCCGGGCGGTCGAGCCCTACGACGTGCTGGTCCTGAGCACGGGTGCCGCTCCGATCGTGCCCCCCATCGCGGGCCTGGATCAGCCCGCCGTCGCCGCGCGCACCCACGTCCTGCGCAACGTGCCCGACGTGGACGCGATCTCCGCCCTCGTCGAGGGTGGCGCAGCCACGGCGACCATTCTGGGGGCGGGTTTCATCGGTCTGGAGATGGCCGAGGCCCTGGCCCACCGGGGGCTGGCGGTGACGCTGGTCGACCTGGCCGACCAGGTGTTGTCCCCGCTCGACCCCGAGATGGCCATGACGGTGCAGCGCGAACTGGAACGGGCCGGCGTGGCGGTGCGGCTGGGTGTCAGCGCCACGGCGATCGACACCACCCACGTCACGTTGTCCGACGGATCCCAGGTGCCGGCGGACCTCGTCGTCCTGGCGATCGGTGTCCGGCCGGAGAGCGACCTCGCGGAGCGGACCGGGTTGGAGTTGGGGTTCCGCGGCGCGATCCGCGTCGACGACCACGGGCGCACGAGTGACGACCACATCTACGCCGTGGGTGACTCCGTGGAGGTGACCAACGCCGTGACCGACCAGGCGGGCGTCGTCCCCCTGGCGGGCCTGGCGAACCGGCAGGGCAGGGCCGCCGCCGACCACCTGTTCGGGCGCGACGACCACCGGCCACCGGCGCTGGGTACCGCGATCGTGCGCGTGTTCGACGTGACCGCCGCGACCACTGGAGCCTCGGAGAAGATCCTGACCGCGCAAGGCGTGGCCCACCACAAGGTCTACCTGCACCCCAACGACCACGCCGGGTACTACCCCGGCGCCGCCGCGATCCACCTGAAACTGCTCTTCGCCCCCGACGGGCGCGTCCTCGGGGCCCAGGCGGTGGGCAAGGAGGGCGTGGACAAACGCATCGACGTCATCGCAACGGCCATCCGCGCGGGCATGACGGTCGACGACCTCGCGGAACTGGAACTCGCCTATGCTCCGCCGTTCGGCTCCGCCAAGGATGCGGTGAACATGGCCGGCTTCATGGGACAGAACCTGCTGCGTGGCGATGTCGTCTTCTGGTACGGCCAGGATCTGCCCGCGCTGCCCGCCGACGCGGTACTCCTGGACACCCGGACCCCCCGGGAGTTCGCCCGCGACGCCCTGCCCGGCGCCGTCAACATCCCCCACACCGAGATCCGCCAGCGGCTCGCCGAGCTCCCGGCGGACCGCCCTGTCTTCGCCTACTGCGCCAGCGGGTTCCGCTCCTACCTGGCGGTGCGGGTCCTGATGCAGCGCGGCTTCACCGCAGCGACTCTCGCGGGCGGCATGGCCACCATGAGGGCCTGGCTGGAGCTGGAGCGGGAGAGCGCCGAATAGACGCGCGTCAGGCCGCCTGCGGTGTGGCCGGCGCGGCCCTCTCGTCCTCGTCGACCCCCGACGCGAGGATCTGGATGACGAACAGCGCCACGAGCAGCCCCACCGTGGACCAGAGAACCAGCTCGACGGTCTTGTAGCGCGTGAACACCACGATGATCAGGGCGATGATCGTGACGCCGATGCGCAGGCCCCCCGCGTTGTGGGCGACCCAGGTGCGCAGCCCGGTCATCGTGGCACCCCACGAGTAGAGCTGGTGTTGGATGGCGGCCGCGCCCTTGCGCGCCAGCCCGCGCAGACCGACGGCGAACTTCGCCGGCCCGGTGAGCAGGGCGCCCAGGATCAGCACGACCGCAGCCGCCAGCCCCGCCCACAGCGTCTGCTTCAGGTAGAGCACCAGGATGTCGAAGAACGATGTCGCCGCCGCCTGGCTCACCCCATCCGGCAGGGCGTTGAGGTACTCCGCCCGGCCGATGGCGATCAGGGCCGCGGACACCAGCATGGACAGTGCCAGCCCGATGCCCACACCCAGCACGGCCTTGCGCCGGTCGTTGGCGACCGCGATCCCCAGGAGCCCCAGGATCGCCGCGACGATCGGGAGCACGATGCCCAGGGTGTTCAGCAGCGCGTAGGCGCGTTGCAGCGACGACAGGTTCTCGGACTGGAAGATCACCATCTCCGAGTCGACGGTCGGGATGTTCTCCGCGACGGTGAATCCCCGGTCGATCAGCGACTGCTTCACCTGCGCCACGATCTGCCCCACGTCGAGGGTCACGTCATTGCCCTCGATGGCCACGGGCCCGGTGTTGTCCCCCGACAGCACCAGGTTCAGCTTCTCGTGGGCCTTGGTGTTGGCTTCGGTCCACGCCGTCGAGAACAGGTCCGACTGGACGATGTTGCTGACCTCTTCCCCGATGAAGCCCTCCAGGCCGCTGTCCAGGGCCCCGCCCAACGCGTTGAGCGCCGCCTCCTGGCGGGGCTTCAGGGTGCGGTTCTCGGAGATGACCCCGATCGCCTGCTGGGTCAGTTCGGGAATGTTGACGTAGGTGAGGATCTCCGCGGTGACCCGCTCCGACACAGCCTGCTGGATGGCGGGATCCTCGGCCAGCGGAGCCACCGTGGCGACGTAGCGCTCGGTGTCGGTGATCTCGCTCTTGGCCCAGACGGCGACGACCGACAGCGGGGCCAGGACACATGCCAGCACGATCAGCAGGGCCGACCAGAACGACCGCCAGCGGCTGCCGCTGCGGGGCGCCTTCTGCTTGGCGGGTGTGCCCGCAGCGGGCTGGTCGGCGAGTTCCTGCTGCAGTTGGGCGACCTGGCTCTCCAACTCGTGGATACGCTCGGCGTCAGTCTGGGCCATGGTCCCCTCCTCGATCGGCGACCGGTGCGCCGATCCCGACATCCTAGGGACTCCGACGCCCCGGCGGACCGATCTACGACCGACTCATCCGACCGCGTCGTGGCGGCGATTCATCCCACCACCGATTCCCCACCTGCCTAGAGTCGGGGTATGCGTATCTTCGCCCTGTCCGGAAGCCTGCGGGACGGCTCCTTCAACACGGCTCTGCTGCGGGCCGCCGAGGAACTCGCTCCTGCGGATGTGGAGTTCGACCACTACGAGCGGCTGGGCGACCTGCCCCACTACAACCAGGATCTGGACGGGGACGACCCCCCCGAGAGCGTGATCGACCTGCGGGCCCGGATCACCGCGGCCGATGGCGTGCTGATCGCCACACCGGAGTACAACTACAGCATCCCGGGCGTGCTCAAGAACGCCATCGACTGGGCGTCGCGCCCCGCGGCGTCCTCATCGCTGCTGCACAAGCCGGTCGCGATCATGGGCGCGGCGCCGACGAACTTCGGCAGTGTGCGCGCGCAGTTGGCGCTGCGGCAGTGTTTCGTCTGGATCGACTCGCGCGTCGTCGTCAAGCCGGAGGTGATCGTGTTCCGCGCGCAGGAGCGTTTCGACGAGAACGGTCATCTCGTCGACGAGATGACCGCGGAACTGGTCTCCGGACTCCTCGCCGCGCTGCGCACCCTGATCGAGTGACCGCAGACCTGCCCCGCGCGGGGCAGGTCTGGTCTCCGCAAGGGGGAGTTCTGCGCCTCCGGGGCAGGTGTGTGGCTCAGGCCGACAGCTGCGCGAAGGACCCCGACAACATCTCGGCGAGTTGGTCCGCCAGCGGCGCCAGGGCCTCCGACCCGGTGGCCTGCACCAACATGTGGGGATCCACGGTCGAGACCTCCACGGTGTCCCCCTGCTCCTTCACCACGACGTTGCACGGCAGGAGCGTGGCAACCCCGGGATCGATACCCATCGCGCGGTGCGCGAACCCCGGGTTGCAGGCGCCGAGGATCAGGAACGGCGGGTAGTCCTCGTCGAGTTTGTTCTTCATCGTCGCCTGGATGTCGATCTCGGTGATGATGCCGAACCCCTGGGCGGCGAGCGCCTCCCGGGTGGCGGCCACCGCATCGGCGAACGGCAGGTCGAGCGTGACGGACGGTCCAGTGGTCATGGGGATCACTGTGCCACCTGCCGGCTCCCCACGACAGTTCCCCCGGCCACCCCGGCGGACCCGGCCGTAGGCTGGGGTCGTGACCGACACTCCCTCCTCCTTCTCCGGCACCGACTCCTACCTCACCGACCCCGGCCTCGAGGCTGCCGTGCAGGCCGCCCTCGTGCTGGAGAAGCCGCTGCTCGTGCGTGGCGAACCGGGCACGGGCAAGACCCTCCTGGCCGAAGCGATTGCCGAGGCGGAAGGCCTGGAGCTGATCACGTGGCACGTGAAGTCCACTACCCGGGCGCAGGACGGTCTCTACCACTACGACACCGTGCAACGGCTCTACGACAGCCGCTTCGGCGACCACGACGTCCGGGACATCCGCGAGTACATCCATCTGGGACCCCTGGGGCGGGCCTTCCGGTCGGACGAGCGGGTCGTCCTCCTCATCGACGAGGTCGACAAGGCCGACATCGAGTTCCCCAACGACCTGCTGCACGAGCTCGACCGGATGCGCTTCACCGTGGCCGAGACCGGGGACGTGGTCGCGGCCCGCCACCGTCCCATCGTGATCATCACGTCGAACGCGGAGAAGGAATTGCCCGACGCCTTCCTGCGCCGCTGCGTCTTCCACTTCATCGACTTCCCCGACCGCGACCTCATGGGACGCATCGTGGCCGTTCACCACCCGGGACTGGACGAGGACCTCCTGCAGAACGCCCTGGACGTGTTCTACGGCGTGCGCGACATGGACCGGCTGCGCAAGAGGCCCAGCACCAGCGAACTGATCGACTGGCTGGCGATGCTGCAGGCCCGGGGGATCAGCGAGATCCCGCGCGGTACCGACACGCCCTTCCTCGGCACTCTGCTGAAGAAGGAACAGGACCTGCGCACGTTCGACGACGACGGCAACGGCGGCCCCCGGCGCCGCTACCTGTGACGACCATGGCCGAGCGCCCCTTCTTCCTGCCGCTGGTCTACCGGCTGCGGCAGTTGGGCGTCCCGGTCGGCACCCAGGAGACCGTCGCGCTCGCGGAGGCGCTCGCCCGGGATCTGCACAACCACTCCCTGGACGACTTCTACTACCTCGCGCGGTCCCTGCTGATCCACCACGAGGGCCACCTCGACGCGTACGACCGCGCCTTCCTCGCCGAGTTCCGCGGCGTGCCGGACCTGTCGCTGACGCTGACCGAGGAACTGCGCCAGTGGCTCGACGAGGCCCGGGCGGGGACCGTCGACCTCAGCGCCGAGGAGCGCGCCTTCCTGGAGTCGCTGGACCTGGAAGAACTGCGCGAGCTCTTCGAACAGCGCAAACGGGATCAGACCGAGCGGCATGACGGCGGCAACACGTGGATCGGCACCCAGGGCACGTCCCCCTTCGGCGAGGCGGGCTTCGCGCCCGGCGGCATCAGCACCGGCAGTTCGGGCGGCGGGCGGATGGCCTTCCACACCGCCGATGCGCGGCAGTACCAGGGCTACCGGTCCGACGTCGTGCTGGACATCCGCCAGATGGAGGTCGCGCTGCGCCGACTGCGAGCGTTCGTCCGCGAGGGGGCCGAGGAGGAACTGGACATCGAGGGGACGATCGACGCGACCGCGCGCAACGCCGGCGACATCGAGGTCGTCACCCGACCACCCCGCCGCCCCGACACCCACCTGATCCTCATGATCGACGTAGGGGGTTCCATGTTCCCGTACGCGTCGCTGATGTCCCAGTTGTTCAGCGCCGCGAAGAAGGCGACGCACTTCAAGGAACTGCGGACCCTGTACTTCCACAACCTGCCGTACGGGAAGGTCTACGAGACCGACCGGTTCACCGAGCCGGTGTGGCTGCAGGACCTCATGCGCCAGTGCGGCAGTCACTACCGGCTGATCATGGTGGGGGACGCCTACATGGCGCCGTACGAGTTGGGGCAACGGGGGCCTGTCGGGCCGGGCGATCGCACCGGCATCTCCGGCCTGGAATGGCTGGCCTCCCTGCGGCACCACTTCCCCGGCAGCGTCTGGCTGAACCCGGAGCCGCGCACGCACTGGCACGGCTCGACCATCGAGGTGATCGGTCAGGTCTTCGACATGTACCCGCTGACGGTCGACGGTCTCACCGAAGCGATGAACCACCTGCGGCGGCGCGCTGCATAGTCACCCGGGCTCGGCTTCCCTACAGTGGCGGCGTGCCACAGGTCCGCGCCGGCGTCCGGGGATGGTGGATTCTGGGCGCCGCCGTCCTGATCCTGTGCCTCGGGTCGGCGTACGTGTGGTCCGTCGCCACCTACCGCAGCGGGCTGGAGAAGGTGTTCGCGCCGCCGGCGCCCCGGGCGGACGGGGTAGTGGTGCAGTTGGTTCCATTCTCGGTGGATGCGGCCCAGCAGTTCGTCGCCACCGAACTCACGATCTACCCCGGTTCCGACCTGCTCACGGCGGAGGGACGACTGACCCGGGACATCGCCGTCGACGTCGTCGGGCTGGCAGCCCGGACCGTCACGTTCGCGAAGGGGACGGTCCCCAGCCCGGTCACGGTCGACCTCCCCGCGTTGGGCCTGGTGCAGCAGTACCCCTTCGACACCTATGTCTACGACGTGCAGGTCCGGACCTTCCACGAACTACCCGGACGCAGCAACCTCAATCCGCCGCCCGTACCGATGACGCTGGCCGTGTTCTTCAAGGTGCCGGGCTGGAACTCCACCCCTGAGGACGAGGGCGCCCCGTCGGCGACCGGGCCCCACGCCGTGGCCGGGATGATCTCGCGGGACGGCGCGACGCGGACCATCGCGATCATCTTCATCGCCTTGATGATCATGTTTGCCGCCCTGTCCGTCACGGCTGTCGTCGCCGGGGTGCGCCGCCGGCTGGAGTTCACGGTGGGAACGGCGGCATGGCTGACCGGTGCCGTGTTCGCCCTGGTGTCGCTGCGCAACGGTCTGCCGGGCAACCCCCCCATCGGGTCCTGGATGGACATCCTGGCGTACTTCTGGGTGATCGCCGTGATCATGCTGATGATCGGAGTCGTCGTGGTGGTCCTCGTGGTGCGGGGCAACGAGGAGCCCTAGCGTCCGGACTGGCTGAGCCTGGCCACCTTCTCCCCTCCCAGCAGGGCGTGCGCCTCGGCCAGCCACTCCGGCAGCGACTCGGCGTAGGGGGAGCCGGACACGAGCGGCGTGACGTCCCAGTCCGCCGCATGCGCGGCGGACAGTCCGGGGAACCAGTCCGACGCCTGCCCCAGCATGCGGTAGCGGCCCTGGGCGTACTCGGTGAGCCCCCACCCGAGGGCCAGCGCCCGCAGCCACACGATCACCTGCAGATTCATGAAGCCGGGCGCCTCGGAGAACTCCGGCAGCCCTTCGGTCAGCTCGTCGGGGTGGGCGACCCCGGTCGCCGCCCGCATGGCGTCAGCGAGCCGCTCGGCCACCTCACCGACCACCGCCGGGTCCGCCAGCGCCGTCAGCGAGTCCGCGATGGGCGCGAAATCCGATGGCCGCGCCGCCCCGATGCTGAGCGTGTGGATCTGGGGGTGGGACAGGCACCAGGCGTTGTTGAACACGATCGGCGCCAGGGGCGCGCACAGCTCGACGAGACGGTCGGGCGGGTCGTACAGCCGCCCCCCCTTGTCGGCCGGACTGATGACGAACACTCCCATGTCGCGCTCGGTCGCCAGGTCGACGACCGGTTGATTGCGCCGGTTGATGAAATACCAATGGAGGTTCACGTAGTCGAAATCGTGATCCAGGGCCGCCGCGATCAGGTCCGGGCTGCCGTGGGTGGAGAAGCCCACCCAGCCCACGCGACCCTGCTGCTGCAGTTCCCGCGCCACGTCCAGGCAACCCCCGGGGCGCACCGCCCATGCCAGCTTCTGCCAGGTGTTGATCCCGTGCAGCGACAGCAGGTCCAGGCGGTCGACTCCCAGCCGCCGGAACGACTCGGCGACGTTCGCGGAGAACTCCTCCGGCGACGCCTCGGGCGAGACCTTGGTCTGCAGGATCAGCGCGTCCCGGTCGAGGTCGGGGAGCAGCATGCCGAGCTGCCGCTCGGACGTGCCATAGCCGCGGGCCGTCTCCAGATGGGTCACACCGTGCGCCAGGCCGGTGCGGACCGTGTCGGCCAGGAGTTCCTGAGCGGCGGGCTCGATCTCCTGCCCGGTGTCCTGCCACGACTGCTGGTAGCGCATACCCCCGCAGCTGAACACCGGCATCTCGAGTCCGGTGCGGCCGAAGCGTCGGAACATCACTGCCCCAGTATCGGGGCAGCGCACACTCGGCACCACCGTCAGGTGGGCCCCAGCCGGTCCAGGACGGCCCGGGCGGCCCGTCGCCCGCTGACGAGGGCGCCCTGGAGGGAGGGGGTGTCCCGGTGATCCCCGGCCACGAGGATGCCGGCGAAGTCCTGCTGTCCGGCCAGCGGCTGCCCGACCGGGAAATGCGGCAGAGCTCGGGGGATCTCGTACCGGGCGAGCAGTGGCCACCGTTCGGCGGCCCTCCCGAACATCTGCGACAGCTGGTTGCGCACCGCGGGCTCGTCTCCGTGACGGCCCACGGCGCTGGCGGCGATGAGCAGACCGGCGCCGGGGGCATAGCCGGGAGCGACTGCGGACACGGCAGCCACGTTGGCCAGGGGCCCGCGCCGGGCGCCGTCGACGGCCAGGAGGCGGGGGTCCCCGGGGAACTCGTCGGGGCGGGCCACGAAGTACCACGTTGTCAGGGCACTGACGTGCGGCTCGGGAACACCGGGCACCAGGCGGGCGGCGGTCCCCCCGTCGGTTGCCACGATCACGTGTGCCGCCCGCAGCGAGCCGCCGTCGTGGTGCACCCGGTCGGCTGTGACGGACCGGACCGGCACATCGCAGTGGATGCGGTCGCTGCCGACGGCGAGGGCCAGACCGCGGGGGATCTGCGCCATGCCGCCCGCGGGCAGCGACGGGGTGCCCCGAACGAACGACCGCAGCACGAGATCGGTGTAGTGGCGGCTGGTGGTCAACGGCCAATCCGCGAGGACCCCGGCCAGGAAGGGACGCAGGAGTTCCTCCAGCATGGCGCGGCTGTGCACGGTGTTGCGGAGCACCACCCCGGTCTCGGCATCGGGACGCTCCTTGATGCCGGCGACGGGCCGGTAGCCGCAGGTAGCCGCGTATCGCGCGAAGCGGGCACCGGCCAGAGGACCGCCGGGCACCCGCAGCAGGCGCCACGCGTTCTGCGGCCGCGACCGCGGGTCCACCACCTCGACCGAACGGCCCGGGAGGCGCACCGACGCGCCGCGGCCGAAGGCCTGCAGGTCGAGAGCCTCGTAGTCGAGGACCCGGCGCCCCTCCGGATAGGCCGGGTTGTAGAGCTGGAACCCACGGTCCAGCAGGTACCCGTCGACGATGTCGGTGCTGACCCGACCGCCCACCTCCGGTGCGCCTTCGAGCACCACCACGTCCACGCCCGCCAGGCGCAGTTCGCGGGCGGCGTTGAGACCGGCCAGGCCGGCTCCGACGACGACGACCTCCGCGGCGTCGGGGGGACTCGTCATGCGACGGGAACCCACACCATGCGGAGGTCGACGATCCGGACATCCGTCTTCGCCAACTTGATCGGCACGGTCTCGACTTCCGCCGCCTTGGCCTGCCAGTCCTGCTGGATGGCGTACACCTCGTCGGTGAGTTGGGCCTCGAGGTCGGTGAGCTGCGCCTGGAGGTCTCCGACCTTGGCCGTCGCGGCATCGGCACGGGCCGACGCGGCCTGCTGCTTGCGCATCGCGGAGGTGATCCCGGCGGTGGACTTGCGGCCCCCCAGGAACCCACCGAGGACCGAGGCGGCGGACCCGAGGAGGTCGTTCGTCCGGGCGGCGGCCGCGGCCTCAGCCTGGCCGGACGCGGTGGCGATGCGCGTCTGCAGCGTCCGGATGCGGGCCTGGTATTTGTTCTGCAGGGCCGCGGTCTTCTTGTCCGCCTCGGCCATCGCCAGTTGGGAGCACCGGGTGCGGAAGTCTTCCTCGGTCTCCCCCACGCGCGAGTACGCCTTCAGGGACTTGTTCGCGAAGATCGCCACGCTCTTGTTGCGGACGAGGTGATCGGTCAGGTCGCGCGACAGTTGCGTCCAGTAGGTCTTGGTGTCGATCTTGGCGTCGGGCAACACGTACCGGGCGCCGGCCGGAGCGTCGGGCTGCAGGTCGCGGTCGTCGTAGTCCACGGCGAGCGGAACGACCCCGGCGGACTGGGTGGGCAGGGGGACGACGACCGCCTCGTACTCCTCCTCGTGGGCGATCCCGGCGCGGGCGTCGTCGAAGTTCAGGCGGACCCGCGCGGCCGCTCCCGCCACCAGACGCGGGCCCACCCCCGTCGGGGGCACCGCCCCCACCTGGTCAGTCCAGTCCGCCCCGGGGTCCAGGAAGGCGACGGGGGTGCCGGCGGCGACCTGGGGCATCACGGGGGTTTCATCGTCGGCCACCGCAGTCGCGGCCGGCGCTGCGCCGGGCGGCTCGGGGACGGCCGGCGCTGCGCCAGACGGCTCGGGGACGGCCGCGGGGGACTCACCGGCCGACGCCACCGGCGCCGGGGTGGCGGGCTGCGCCGCGGTCGCGGGACCAGTCATGACCTGCGCGATCTGGTCGCGCGTCATGGGGCCCCGCAGGTAGCTGCGAGCCCACTTGGTGCCGAACGTCGACACGTCGTTGCGGCCCGCCTTGCGGATCAGGAACTGGCGTTTGCCCAATCCGGAGATGCTGTCGCCGATGGCCGCCACGTCCACACCGCCAGCGGCCGTCGACATCCCCTCCAGCAGGCGCGCCTTGTCCCGTTCCGTGGTGAGGCGGCCGATCAGCCACGTCCCGGCGTTGCTGATCGCCTTGTAGTCGACGTCGACGGGGTTCTGCGTGGAGAGCACCACACCCAGGCCGAAGGCCCGGGCCTGCTTCATCAACAGCATGATCGGCTTCTTGGTGGGTGGACTGGCCGTCGGCGGCAGGTACCCAGCGACCTCGTCCATGTACAGCAGGGCCCGCAGATCAGTCGTCCCGCTCTGGCGCCGCATCCAGGTCACGACCTTGGCGAGGATCAGCGACGTGGCACTCTGCCGGTCCTCGTCGGACAGGTGGGCCGTGGTGACGACCGCACACCGGGGGCGCCCGTCGGGACCCCACAGCATCTGCTGGATGTCGATCGGCTCGCCGGAGATCCAGTTCTGGAACCCGGGCGCCGCGAGCACTGCGTTCAGCCGCATCGCGAAATCCAGACGGTCCTTCGGGGGGAACAGTTGGTCCAGATCGAACACCCCCAGTTTGCGCATGGGCGGCTGCTGTACCCGGGCGAGCAGGGTCGGCAGGTCGATGTCCTCACCGTTGGTCCAGGCCGCGTGGATGATGTTGCTCAACAGGATGTGTTCGCGGGAGGACAGCGGATCCGCCGCGATCCCGACCACGTTCAGCAGGCTGGTCACGTAGCCCTCGATCTCGTCGGTGAGAACCTCGGGGTCGTCGGTCTGCGGCGCCGTCAGGGAACCGAGCACGTTCAGCGGCACACCCGCGGTCGACCCCGGCGTGTAGATGACGACGTCGTGGGTGTCCTGGAACTGCTGGAGCTGCTCGGTCCCGATCCCCCACGGTGCGAGCCCCTCCCGCCAAAGGGTGGCCTGCTTCTCCGCGAACGTCGCCAGGTCGGTCCCGTCCGCCTTGGCCTGGGCGGGATCGACCCACGGCTCGAACTCTGCACCGGTGAGTCCGGGAAAGACGAGGGCCAGGTTGGTGAGGTCCCCCTTCGGGTCGAACAGGATGGCCGGGACCCCGGCCCGGAGGCACTCCTCGATCAGCACCACCCCGAGACCGGTCTTGCCGGACCCGGTCATGCCGACGATGACACCGTGGGTCACCAGATCCCCGGTCTCCACCGTCACGTCCGTCGGAGTCTCTTCCGCAGGACCGGCGGTCCGGCCCAGGAGCAGTTCAGTCACGCTCCGACCCTAGGCATGCCGCCGCCCCGATGCAGCGGAACGCCCGTGCGGGGCTCACGCCCTGTCGTCGCCGGCGGCGGCCTCCCCCTCGATCACGGCCAGGTCGGCGGCGAGGTCCAGGAGGTCGGCACCGACCGGGCGCTCCGGGGAATCGGCCAGCTCGTCCGAGAGCCGCGTCATCGTGACCTGCTGCCGGATCCGCACGATGGCAGTGCTGCTCTCTTCCACGATCTCCGCATCGATGATCTCGTCGACGCGGGTGCGGGGCGGGGTGGGGACCGGGAGGCGCGGGTCCGGCGCGGCCGTGGCCAGGGCCTGCTGGACGGCAGTGATGAGGTCGCGCGCGTCGGCTGTGGGCTCGAACCGGGCCAGCGGGCGCGCGTCGCGGCCCACGAGGTACTTGGTGTATCCCACCACGGCCGGGGTGCCGAAGGGCCCGGGCAGCGCCTCGTTCAGCCAGGCGAACAGAGGGTGGAGGTCCGGTCCGCTGACGGCAACGGGACCCACGACCGGGAAGGAGACCTCGTGCCCCCCGGCGGCCGCCTCGTCCATCGCGATGCCCACCACGCGGAGAGCGGGGAAGGTCGCCGCCAGGAGGTCGACGCCCTCGTCCTGCGACGTGGGTCCGGGCCCCGGGAGGGTCACCAGCAGCACCACGGCACCGCGGACGTCGGCCCGGTCGTCGGCGAGGTCGAAGTCGTAGAGATCCGGCATGGGCTTATCGAACCATCGGGCGCCGCTTCTGGCTATCCCGTCGCCCTGGCCGCCCTTCGCGGGGAGGCGCTACCCTCCGGCCATGGCCGAGACAGCGCAGCCCCCCCGGGCGCTCGCCGAGCCCACCGCGCGGGTGCGCGGCGGATTCCTGGCCGGCCTCGCGCTCGCCAACCTCGGGATCATGCTGGCGTTCTTCACGCCGATCCTGAACCTCCTGCCGCGACTCAGCGAGGAGATCGCGGGCTCGGGGGGGAAGGAGGCGGCGCTGGCTGTGGTGACGGGGGTGGGGGTGCTCGGCTCCGTCATCGGCAACCCACTGGCGGGGGCCCTGTCGGACCGCACGGTCTCGCGCTGGGGCCGCCGCCGGCCCTGGATCCTGGGGGGATCCGTGCTCGGCATGGTGGGGCTTCTGCTCCTGCCCCACATGACCACGGTCATCGCGCTGACGGTGCTGTGGCTGGTGGTGCAGTTCGCGGTCAATGCAGCCTATGCGGGCCTGACCGCGACGGTGCCGGACGAGGTACCGGTCGACCAGCGCGGTGTGGCATCGGGGCTGATCGGGCTGGCCCAGGCCCTCGGCCCCGTTCTCGGCGTGGCGATCGTCACCTACGTGGTGCTGAGCCTGGATGGCGGCTCGTACATCACGGCGGTCCTGTTCGTTCTCTTCGCGCTGCCGTTCGTCGTCATCCTCAAGGACCCGGTGCTGCCCAAGGCGGACCGGCCACCGTTCCGGTTGGGACCCTTCCTCAAGGCGTTCTGGGTGTCGCCACGCCGCTACCCCGACTTCGCCTGGGCGTGGCTGGCCCGCTTCCTGGTGTCCCTGGGGTTCGCCATGGCCACGCTGTACCTCCTCTACTTCCTGGAGGACCATCTGGGTTTCCCCGCGACGCAGGCGGGCCAGCAGCAGACGACACTTCTGCTGATCTACACCCTGGGCATGATCCTGACCGCGGTACTCGGGGGTTGGGTGTCGGACCGCAGCGGCCGGCGTAAGCCGTTCGTCATCATCGCTTCGGTGATCATGGCGCTGGCCGGCGTGATCCTCGCCCTGATTCCGGCCGACGAGTCGGGATTCGGGTTGGCCGCGGTGGCTGCCGGGACGCTGGGCATCGGCTACGGCTGGTATCTGGGCGTCGACCAGGCGCTCATCACCCAGGTGCTGCCGTCGGCCGACGCTCGTGGACGTGACCTGGGGGTCATCAATATCGCCAACTCGATGCCCCAGGTGCTGGCCCCTGTGCTGTGCGCCCTGTTCGTGACCCAACTCGGGGGGTACGGGACCCTGTACCTCGCGACCGCGGTGATCACCCTGCTGGGGGCGGCTGCGATCATCCCCATCCGGTCCGTTCGCTGACCGCGAGCCGAGGGAACGTCGATGCAGTCACCGCCCGGGGAGCGTCCGGATCCCGCGGTCTGGGGTGCCCTTGGTGTCGTGTACGTCGTCTGGGGGTCCACGTACCTCGGGATGGCCGTGGTGGTGGAGACGCTGCCGGCCTTCTTCGCGATGGGCAGCAGGTTCGCCGTGTCCGCGCTCATCATGGCCGTTCTCGTGGCCGTGCTGCGCGGCCCCCGGGCCCTGCGGGTCACGCGCGGACAACTCGCGGCAGCAGCGTTGGTGGGGGTCATGCTGCTGGTCTTCGGCAACGGCCTGGTGGCCCTGTCGGAGCGCTACGTTCCGTCCGGAATCGCGGCCCTGGTGATCGCGATAACCCCCGTGGCCGTCGCGGTCCTGCGCTGGGCGACGGGGGACGTCCCCGCGGGCGCGACGGTCCTGGGCGTCCTCCTGGGATTCGTCGGGGTAGCGGCTCTGATCAGCGTGTCGAGCCGACGGAGCGGGCAGCTCGGCTACGGCTATCAGGTGGGGGACCAGAACACATCGTTGCTGTGGACATTGGTCATTCTGGCCGCGGCCCTGTCCTGGGCCACCGGGTCGTTCCTCGCGTCCCGTTTCGCCCGGGCGCAGCGGTTGCCGCGCGACCCTCTGGTGATGACGTTCTGGCAGTTCCTGGCGGGAGCGGTCGGACTGACCCTGATGGGCCTGGCCACCGGTGAGCACGTACCCCCTCCCGACATGTGGGGAACCCGGGCGATCGTCGCCTGGTCCTACCTCGTCGTCGCCGGCGTGGTGGCATTCGGGTGCTACACCTGGCTGCTGGCCAACGCCCGGCTGTCGCTGGTGGCCACCTATGCGTATGTGAACCCCGTGGTGGCGGTGATCCTGGGGTGGTGGATCAAGGACGAGTCGCTCACGCTCGCGATCGTGGTGTGCGCGGCCGTGGTCCTCGCCGGGGTGGCACTGGTGGTCCGTGGTGAGCAGGGGACGCGGGTACGGTAGACCACGTGAGGAAGGTCCTGATCCTGCTGCTGTTCGCCGGGATCGTCGCGACGGTGGGCCGCACCCTCCTGGTGAGTACCCCGCCGACCGAGGCGGCTTCCGGCCGGACGGCGCCGCACCGCGCCGACCGCACCCCCTACATCCTCACCGTCAGCCCCGCCGCAGTGCCGGAGGGCACCGTCTACCACGTCCGCCCGACCCGGGCCGGTCGGCTGGCTGACCGCTCCGAACTGGACACGGCGTGGCAGCAGGCGGTGGCCCGCGGGGTGCCCGACCGGGCCAACCTCCGCCAGCAGTTCCTGTGCCACCCGCTCTCGCTGGTGGCCCGCGCGAAACCGACCTGGGACCTGGAGACATGGCGACCCGCCGTGGGAGGCCTGCGCACGATGCTGGCCGCCTGCAACCCGTGAGTGGCGTACACCGCGTCGACACCTCCCTGACCGTGGGGCAGCCGGGCCTGTCGGTGCCCGTGACCTGGTGGCTCCCGGAGGCCCCGGTTCCCGGCAGGGTCTGGCTGCAGCACGGTTTCGCTCGCACCCGGCATCGCATGGCCGACCTGGCCGCGTCCCTGGGCGCCGCTGGCTTCGTCGTACTCACCACGGGGCTGCGCTCGTTCGACCGGTACGCGCGCACCGTCCAGCGGCTGGCGGACAACCGGGCGTTCCTCGCTGAGCTGGCCGTGGCGTTGCGTACCGCCGCTCCGCCCGTCCCGACCTCGGCGGGCGACCCCTTCCTGGTGGTGGGCCACAGCGCAGGAGCCGAAGCCGCAGCCTTCGTGGCGGCCCGACTGGCACGGCGGGCCCCGGTGGCCGGCGCCGTCCTGCTGGACCCGGTGCGTTCGCTGCGCGGGCACAATCTGCCGGTGGCGCTTCGGACGCTGGCCAGCGCCAACGTGCCGGTACGCCTCGTGGCGGCGCCACCGTCGATCTGCAACGCCCACGGCTCCGGGGTCGCGTGCGCCCGTACGATTCTGCCGGGATTCCTGGGAGTGGAGGTGCGGCAAGGCTCGCATGCCGACGCTGAGGGTCGCTCGAGCGACCGCTTGGCCCAGCTGGTGTGTGGCCCGATCCGGCCGGACAACGCGGCAGCGGTGCGCTCTCTCACCCGGCACTGGCTGACGGCCATGGCACACGGCCGGCCTCCCGGACCTGATGAGCCGCCGGTGCCGGACCTGGCCCCCCACGTGCGCCTGCTGTGGGGCGACCGTTTGGCATCCGCCCCCCGCCCACGACACAGTGAGGACCCATGAGCATGGCCGCGGCGCCGCCGCCGATCCCGGGCGAGTACATCGACCGGCCACCCAAGTCGCAGGTCGCCACTCTCGAACGTATCGAGGGACGCAGCGAGATCGCGGGCGTCGGCTTTCGGGCCTTCGTGCGGTTCGCCCACGCCCGCACCACCGTGCTCGCCGCCGGCACGACCTACTACATCTTCCTGGCCATGTTCGCCCTGCTCACCTTGGCGTTCGGCCTCGCCGCCCGCTTCGGCGCCGCGCGCGTCAGCGCTTTCATCGAGGACGCGCTGTCCTCCGCGTTCCCCGGACTCACGCAGCCGGGCGCGGGGCTCGACGCCGCCAACCTGGAGCGGGTGGGGGCGAGTGTGTCGCTGATCGGCCTGCTGGTCCTGCTGTTCTCGGGCAGCGGAGCCATGGTGGCGGCCAGCGACAGCTTCCACCTCATCTACGGCGCCCCCAAGGACGGACGCAACGTCGTGCTCGCCCGGCTGCGCCTGCTGGGGTGGATGCTCCTCCTGGCGCCGCTGATCCTGATCTCGTTCGCCGCGTCCCTGTTGGTCACCACTCTCGCCGGCCCGATCCTGGACTTCTTCGGCTCCACCAGTACTGCCGGCCAGATCCTCCTGCAGGTGGGGACCCGGTTGGCGTCACTCATCGTGGGATTCATCGTCGTCTACCTGATGTCGGGGCATCTCGGAGGGATCCGGCCTCCCCGCCGGGCGCGTCTCATCGGGGCAGCCGTGGCCGCCGTGGCGATCGAGATCCTGAAAGCCGTCATGTCACTGGTGGTGGCATGGTCGATCTCCAAACCGCAGTACGGTGCGTTCGCCGCGCCGATCACGGTCCTGCTGGTGCTGTATCTCCTCACTGTGGTCACGTACCTCTCGGCGGCGCTCACGGCAGCCCTGGCGGAGACCAGCGGGGCTGCGGTGACGGTCCCGGACCCGGGCGACCCCCAGCAGCGCACCCCCGCGCAGTCCTCCCCCGCCGGGTGAGCGCTACCGTCGGGGCATGACCCCCGACCCCGACGCGGAGCGTTTCGACGCGACGTGTGCGGTGATCGGGGCCGGTGCCGCCGGTCTGGCGACGGCGAAGGCGCTGCAGGAGCGGGGCGTCTCGTGCCACGTCCTGGAGTCCGCCTTCGATGTCGGTGGGATGTGGCAGATCGATGCCCCCGATTCGGCGGCCTACCCCACGCTGCAGTGCAACTCGTCGCGCCGCATGACGCAGTTCTCGGCGTTCCCGATGCCGCGCAGTTGGCCGGACTTCCCCACCTACCGCCACATGGCCGAGTACCTCGAGGCGTTCGCCGACGAGTTCGCCCTGCGCCCCCTGATCGAGTTCGGCGCGGCGGTTACGAGGGTGGAACCGGTGCCCGGGCCCGGCCTGCCCGGCTACAACGGCTGGGCCGTCACCACCGCCGACGGCCGGACCCGCTGCTACGAGAACGTCATCGTCGCCACGGGTCACCACCGCCAGCCCCATGTCCCCGACCTCCCCGGCAGTTTCCGCGGCGAGACCATGCACTCGCGGGACTACCGCGACCCCGACGTGTTCCTCACCCGGCGTGTCCTGATCGTGGGAGCCGGGAACTCGGGGACAGACATCGCGGTGGACTGTGCCCGGCGGGCGGAGCACACGATCCTGGCCTCCCGCCGCGAACTCCAGGTGCTGCCCCGCTACCTGCTCGGGCGGCCCTATGACCAGCTCCGCCCGGGGGTGGCCAATCTCCTGCCCCCCGGCATGGAGCGCTCCCTCTTCGACCGCTTCGTGCGGGTGTCCGCTCCCGAGGTGGACGGCCAGGAACACTCCGCCCCGCCCGTGGCCCCACCCGTGGCTCCCGATCTCCCGCCCCTGGTCGAGTCGGGGGACGTCGAACTCAAGCCCGCTCCCACGAAACTGTCCGGGGACCGCGTTAACTTCGCGGACGGCACCCGCAGCAAGGTGGATCTCATCGTCTTCGCGACGGGCTACGACGTGGACCTGCCGTTCCTCGACGCCCAGGTCCTGCAGCCCGACGGCAACCGGATGCCGCTGTACCGCAAGGTCGTGGCACCGCAGCGTCCCGGTCTGTGGTTCGTGGGCTTCATCGACACCATCGGCGCCACGCTGCCCCTGTTCGAGGAACAGGCCGAGTGGCTGGGCGACGTGGTGACCGGGGAGGCATCGCTGCCCGGTCGCACCGCCATGCGCAAGTGGATCGAAGCGGACCAGCGCAGTGTGCCGCCCGGCCATCCGCTGCAGGTCGACCTCTGGCGCTACAACCGGACCCTCAAGCGGGAACGGGGGCGCCGGTCGGCCCGACCCACCTGGCGGCAACGTCTCGTCACCCGGTGAGCTGGGGCGCATGGCCAGGCGCCCTCTGTGAGGATGTGGTCATGGACGTCACCTCCGAGGAATACACAGCAGCGCGGCGGCAACTCCACACGGTCGCCGAGTGGTTGCTGGCCGGGCCGCAGCACGCCACGAGCGGCACCATTCGTCTGGAGGCCGGTAGCGGTGGCATCGCCACAACCGCGGACCCCGCCGTCCGGATCACCGCGGCCGGGCTCACGGTGCACGGTGACACGTTCCCTCTCTCCGGCACCGTGGCCGATCTGGCGCGCCGGGCCGACCTCCCGTGCGAACGTCCCGCCGTCACCTACCACGATGCGGTGGCCGGAGGACCGGACACTGAGCTCACGGCCTCACCCGACGCCCGGGACACCGTCCTCCGCGTGTTCGATGTCGGCTCCGAGGTGCTGGACCTGTTCAGCCAGCAGACCTCCGTGCTGTGGCCCGAACACTTCGACCTGGCCATCCGCACCGACGACACGAACTACGGCATATCGCCGGGTGACACTTTCTCACCGTCGCCGTACGCCTACGTCGGACCCGACACCCCTCATGTCGACCCGTTCTGGAACGCCCCGTTCGGGGCCTACCTGACCTTCGACCCGACGACGCCGGATGCGGCCTCCCGCCTGCTCACCTTCTTCGAGACCGGCCGCGATCTCGCGCACCCCTGACGGTTCGCGCCATCGTCGGGCAGGGTGAGCGATGTCACGCCGTGGCTCGTTTCCTCTTCCTTGCCGCGGGCATGAGGACGGGCAGTACCTGACAGGAGCCCCCCATGCCCATCTCGTTCGTCATCGCCGTGGCCGCTGCGCTCACGTCCGCGGCCTTCGTCCCGGCAGCCGCACCCGCCGGGACCGATGCCGCTCGCCTCGGGTCCGCCGCCCTGTTCCAGGCCATCAGTACGACCGGCCACGCCCGGGCCGAGGTGCGCGGCCAGCTGGCCGACGCCCGTGAGGAGGCGTTGGCCGACCGCTACACCCCCGCCTACGCGCGTGCCTACGCGCGGGACTTCATGAAGGAGCAGTACGGGTGGGGCGACGAGCAGTTCGACGCGCTGGTCGACCTGTGGACGCGCGAGTCGAACTGGGACTACACCGCCACCAACACCAGTTCGGGTGCGTACGGCATCCCGCAGGCGCTTCCCGGTCACAAGATGGCCAGCGCCGGCCCGGACTGGCGCACCAGTCCTGAACCGCAGATCCGCTGGGGTCTGCGCTACATCCAGCAGACCTACGGCAGCCCGTCGGCGACCGTGGCGTTCTGGAACGCGAACGGCTGGTACTGACCCCTCACGCAGTGGGGGTGGCCGACGCCCCCGTGATCGTGAACGACGCCACCATCGCGGCGAACGTGGGCTGCAGATCGTCCCAGTTCTTCTTGGTGGCCTGCGTCAGGATCTGATACTCCGTCTTCCCGCTGAACACGAAGTACATGGTCGACTGGATCGGCTGCCCCTCCACCTCGAAGGTCACGTCCGCGCTGAACGCCGGACTCCCCGCGACGGTGGTCTCGGTCAGGGACGACACCGACAGGCCCGGCGTGCTCGCCTTCAACTGCGGGATCACCGTGTTCTCCAGTTCCGCGCGGGCGTCGGGCAGGTTCTCCTTGGTGACCTCGGCGTTGAGCGGGTAGACGTTCACGACGAAGGCGTCGCGGTACTGGCCGCCCACCTGGGAGCCGGCCGTGTCGAAGACGGCCTCAGTGGTCGTGGAGTCCGCACCTCCCCCGCCGGAGAACTCCGTGCCGGCCTGCGGCTCGAACGGGGGCGCGTAGCCGAACGAGAAGCCGTACTCGTCATTCGTGAGCGTCTGGGTGAGGGTGACGTCGTTCTCCCCGGGAGCGCCCACGGTCGCCGCCGTGTCCGGCGTGCCCACCTCCACGGAGGTGGAACAGCCCGCCACTCCCCCGGCTACCAGCAGAACGGCCACGGCGATGACGGGGAACCTGCGCATGCCGCCATCGTGGCCCGTCACCGGGGGGAAGTCCACGACCCGCCGGTCACGATCCGGGACGGTAGGCAGCCACCGGCGGCGCCTGTCCGCAGTTGCGGTGACTGCGGCGCCCCGCGAACCGGTCGGTCAGCCACTGCACGACAGCGGGGGCGGCGACCTGGTTCGCCTTCAGGTGGTTGACGCCCCCCAGCCAGTCCATGGTGAGGTCCGATCCGGCCCGGCACCACTGCTTCTGCAGGTAGGCGATGGAACTGGCCAGGACCACGTCGTCGGCCGTGCCGATGGGCACGAGGACCGGCAGGTCACCCGGCAGCGGGCCGGGTGTCTCCGCCCGCAGGGCGCTGTCCCATCCCGGCGTATCCCCCGGATTCTGGGTGAAGTAGCGCTGCCCCGCCTCCTGCCGCGCGATCCCGAACAGGGCCGCCGCCGTCGCGCAGTCCAGGGCCTGGGACATCGTCACCCGCTGACCCACCGGACTCACCAGCGATCCGGCCGTCAGACCGGGCGACCACGCCGGCCACGACACCATCACCTCCGGACCGATCGCCCACGCCACCCCGGTGTCCCACTGCTGGTCCAGGATCACGGCCAGGGGGGCCGCCGGCGAGACGGCGGCCACTGCTACGAGGTGCAGCTCCGGGGCGAGTTCCGCTGCCAGATGTCCGGTCCACAGGGCGGAGTGCCCGCCCTGGGAGAAGCCGTAGACGGCCCACTCGGCACCGGCCTGGGCACCGGGGAGCGAGCGCGCGGCCCGCACCGAGTTGACGACATCCCGCACCTCGGCCCGCCCCACCAGGTAGGAGTACGGCGGCGGTGTGCCCAGGCCCTGGTAGTCCGTGGCGGTGACCACCCAGCCCTTCGCCGCCATCTGCCCGACCCAGGCACTCATGGTCGGCATGAGGGAGGGGTTCCGGCTGGGGGCGCACTCGGGTCCCAACCCCACCGTGCCATGGGCCCACGCGACGACACGGCGGGGTCCTGGCGCGGGCCGGTCGGGCACCCAGACCGTGCCGCCCGCCACCCGCAGCACCCCTCCGACCCCCTCGGTGACGTACAGGATCCGCTGCGCAGTCGCTCCGGGCACGTTCCACTCCGGAGCCGGCTCGGAGCGCACGACGTCGCCCGGCCGCCCGGTCACGGGGTCGGGTGGGGTGTAGAAGGCCTCCAGGGGATCCTGGGCGGCCGCGGCCCGCCACTGTCCGATCCAGTAGTAGGCCGTGAGCCCCCCGGGAACGACGACCAGGAGGGCGGCCAGCACGATGAGGACCCAGCGCAGCGCTCGCACCCTCTCGTTCTAGCGCAGCCGGATCTATCCTGGGCTGCGATGAGCACTTCTGCCTCCACCTCCGGTGCCGTCACGCCGCACGTGTCGCGCCGCGATGCGTGGTTGTTGCGCCTGATGTCGCTGGGTTTCGGGATCGGCTCCTTCCTGTTCGGCCTCGGAGCAGTGCTGGCCATGATCGGTACGCCGGTCCCGACCGCTGACGAGATCTTCGTCGTGGGTGCGATCTGCTTCACCTTCGCAGCGGCCGTCCAGTTGTTGTCGGCGATCCAGCACGCCCCCACCGGTCCCCGCCTGCTGCGGCACGTGCTCACCGACCCGGATCTGGTCAGTTCCACCATTCAGCTGATCGGCACCCTCTACTTCAACGTGATGACCGTCCGCGCACTGCTCCTTCCGATGACCGAGTACGGCGCGGTGTGGCGCCCCGACGTCTACGGTTCCGTGTGCTTCCTCCTGTCCTCGTGGATCGCCTGGCATCCGGTCGTGCGACTCCGCCGGTACGGCCTGGTGATCACCCGGTCCAGCGTGATCCTGTGGGCCAACATGCTCGGGTCCATCTTCTTCGCGGTCTCGGCGTGGGGGGCCACCCTGATCCGGCCGGGGACCTTCGAGAACTCCCTGTGGGCCAATCTCGGGACCCTGCTGGGGGCGATCGGCTTCCTCATCGCCGCCGTACTGGTGTGGCCCACCCCTTCGGAGGAGGGGTGAGTTCCCCACTTCTCGTCGCGGAGTCCGTGACCGTCCGGCGCGGCCCCCGGCTGATCCTCGATGCGGTCTCCGCGAGTGTGCACACCGGCGACCGGATCGGAGTCGTGGGCCGCAACGGCAGCGGGAAGAGCACTCTCCTGCGCACCCTGGCGGGTGTCGTCGCCCCCGACTCCGGGCGGGTGGCACGCAGCGGTGACACGACCACCGGCCTGGTGGCGCAGGGCGACCGGATCGGGGGTCGGACCGTCCGGGAGGCCCTGGTCGGGGATGCCCCACCTCACGAGTGGGCGGCGCAGCCCGCCGTGCGGGACGTCATGACGGGTTTGCTGGGCGACGTGCAGGGGTCGTTCTACCGGTCCGGGCTCGATACGGAGGTCGCGGGGCTGTCCGGCGGCGAGTTGCGCCGCCTCAATCTGGCGGCGGCGCTGATCGGGCGCCCGGATGTCCTCCTGCTCGACGAGCCCACCAACCACCTCGACCTGGCCGCCGTGACCTGGCTCGCCCAGCACCTGGCCGCGTGGCCGCGGGGGCGGCGCGCGCTGGTGTTGGTCACCCATGACCGTTGGCTGCTGGACCAGGTGACCGAGCGCACGTGGGAGGTCGTCGGCGGAGGGATCGACAGCTACGAGGGCGGCTACGCCGCCTACGTCCTCGCGAAGGCCGAACGCGAACGCCGTGCCGCCGCATCCGCCGCCCGGAGACGGAACCTGCTGCGCAAGGAACTCGCCTGGCTGCAACGCGGCGCCCCGGCGCGGACCTCCAAGCCGCGGTACCGGAAGGAGGCGGCGGAGGCGCTGATCGCCGACGAGCCGCCACCCCGCGACTCGCTGGACCTGCAGCGCGTGGCGACCGCCCGCCTCGGCCGGACCGTCATCGACCTCGAAGGCGTCACCCTGCGCCCCGCGCCGGGCGTCGACCCCGTGCTCACCGACCAGACGTTCCTGCTGGGCCCCGGCGACCGGGTCGGCCTGCTCGGGGCCAACGGGGCGGGCAAGACCACGTTCCTGCGCCTGCTCTCCGGGGGCGAGGACTGCCCTCCCACCGACGGCTTCGTCCGGCGGGGCAAGACCGTGGTGACCGCGGTGCTGGGCCAGCACCTGTCGGACGCCGACCCCGACGACCGTGTGCTGCCCTGGCTGCGGCGCGGCGGCGAGCAGGTGGTGGTCACGTCCGGTCGGGAGTTGACCGCGACCCAGTTGCTCGAGATGTTCGGCTTCACCGGCGACGCCTCCCACAAACGCCTGGGCGACCTCTCCGGCGGGGAGCGTCGGCGACTGGAACTGCTGCGTATCCTGCTCGCCGGCCCCAACCTGCTGATGCTCGACGAACCCACCAACGACCTCGACATCGAGACCCTCACCGTGCTGGAGGACCTCCTCGACACGTGGCCGGGCTCCCTGGTGGTCGTGTCCCACGACCGGTACTTCCTGGAACGCGTCTGTGACGACATCTGGGCCCTGGCGGGGGACGGCTCGCTGCGCCACCTCCCGGGCGGTGTCACCGACTATCTCGCGCTGCCCGAGGTCCCTCCCCCCGCCACCATCGGGGAGCCCGGGAGGCGCAGCAGTGCCGCTGACGAACGGCAGGCCCGCAAGGCGCTGGCACGCATCGAACGGCAGCTGGAACGCGTCGCCCGCGACAGGGAAGCTCTGCACCGTGAACTCGCGGCGGCCGCCACCGAGCCGGATCAGCTGATGACCCTGGGCCGCGATCTGGCCGCGGTGGAGCAGCGGGAGACCCAACTCGAGGAGGAGTGGCTCAGCGCAGCCGAGAGTCTGGAGTGACCGAGCAGGGGGCGGCGACACCTCCTAGGGTGGGCACGAAGAGGAGAGCACATGACCCAGATCCACCATGAGGTCCTCATCGTCGGTGGCGGCTTCGGCGGCTACTACGCGGCGCATGAGCTCTCCCGGCACAAGATCCCCGTGGCGGTGATCGACACGCGCGGGTACCAGACCTTCCAGCCGCTGTTGTACCAGGCCGCCACGGGTCTGATCGAGCCGGACGACTTGGACTTCCACCTGAGCGAGATGAAGCGGGTGACGTCGGTGGCCGACACGGTGACAGCGGTCGACGTGGCCGCCCCCGCGGTGTCGACCGCGTCCGGGGTGACCGTGACCTGTGACCAACTCGTCCTGGCGCCCGGAGCCACCGTCGACTTCTTCGGCGTCACCGGAGCGGCCGACCACACCTTCCCGCTGTACACGGGGGCCGACGCGCGCGCGATCAAGGACCGGCTGCAGAGTCTGTTCCTGCACGGTGACGGGCCCGTCCGGATCGCGGTCGTGGGAGCGGGTGCCACGGGCGTCGAGATCACCGGCGCCCTCGTCGACGTGACGCAGGAGATCCTGCCGCGCACCTTCCCGGACTCACCGAAAAGATCCGTCGAGCTGAACCTGATCGACCACGGCACCGCCCCGCTGCGCAGCATGTCAGCGGAGAGCCAACAGACTGCGCAGACCGTGCTCACCGACGCCGGCGTCGTCTTCCATCTCGGCCGAGACGTGACCGCGGTCAGCGATCAGGGCGTGACATTGGACGACGGCACCTCCGTGCCTTCGGACCTGACCGTCTGGGCGGGAGGACTGAGCGTTCAGGGTCCGCAGCTGGACCCGGAACCGACGCGGGGCCACGGTGGCCGGATCCTGATCGACGCGGATCTCCGCCTACCCGGCCACGAAGGGGTCTACTGCATCGGTGACGCGGCCGCCGACCGGGAGAACCCGCTTCCCCAGCTCGGTTCGGTAGCCAAGCAGCAGGGTCTCCACGCGGGTCGTTCCATCCGGCGCCAGCGCGAGGGGAAGACACCGCAGCCGTTCCGGTATCGCGACATGGGCGACATGGCGATGATCCGGCACGACCAGGCTGTGGTCGAGATGGGGCGCCACCACCGTGAGGTCACCGGCACCCCCGCCTACGGAATGTGGCTGGGACTGCACGCCTATCTGCTCCCCGGGGAGAGCAACCGACTCGAGGCCCTGCACGACTGGGTGCACGAACTGTCGACCGGCACCTCGCAGTTCCTCACCGACTGACGACTACCAGGAGCCGCCTCCCCCGCCGCCGGACCCGCCCCCCGACGAGAACCCGCCTCCGCCCCCGCCGCCGCCGCTGGAGGCCTGGGACGCGGTGTAGGCCGCGATCGCACCCGCCGCCACACTCGCGACTGACGTGGAGACGATCTGGCTCATGTTGTAGGTGTTCCACGCCGACAGGTAGGCGGGATTGTCGCGCCACTGGGGATCGTCCAGGGGGATGTCGGGTTTGCAGGCGTCGGCCCACTTCTCGGCGCAGCCCAGGGCCACCGCCCACGGCAGGAACTGCGCGAAGTACTGAGCCTTGGCCGCGTAGTCGAACCGCTCGACCGACGCGGGCGTGGACAGGGCGGTGTGCAGACCGGTCACCTCGTCGCGCACCGTCAGTCCGTCGTGGGTGAGTTCCGTGGTGAGTGACTTCGCGGCCCACAGCCCGACCACCGCCGGGACGAGCAGCCCCAGACCCACCCACCACAGCCCGAACCCGACGGCGACCGCCAGCGCCAGCATGGGCAGCAGCGCCGCCGCAACCACGACGGCGGTCCCGGCGGAGGACCGGTGGTAGTAGCCCATCGCCTTCGCCGAGTGGTCGGCCAGACCCTCCAGGCGACCGGTGGTCCCCTTGACCAGGCCGCCCATCGTCTTGTCGTTCTTGGCCAGAACAGCAGACTGACCCGGCTGGCTGATCCCCAGCCCGTCGACGAGTTCCGAGGCCCCCGCGATCATGGGCAGGGGCCGTTGGGTGCGCTGGAGCATGATCCAGTCGGGGTTGCGGGACATGTAGGGCCCGTCGGTCTGTACCTGCACCTCCACGGCCCCCGCCTGCTGCAACTGCAGCAACATCGTCTGGAACGAATGCTCCGGTGCTTCCTCCCGATACGTCCAGACCGCGGGAAGGATGTCCGGACTCGGTTCGGCGAAATACGGAGCCGTACTGGCCGGCCTCTCCCGAACGGCGCGGATGGCGAACCACATGAGCACACCGAGCAGAGCGGCGGGGACGAAGAGCACCCAGCTCCGCCACCACGGCAGCGGTCCCGCCGGCGCCTCGCCCACGGGGACCGCGGTGAGGCCAGTGGGAGGAAGGTCGGCCTGCCAGGTGACCGGCACGCCCGGGGCCAGAGAGGAGTATGTCCCGGTGACGACGTGGTCCCGACCGCTCCGCGTCTCGCACACCCCCGACTCGGTGATGCACCGCACGGCGGTGGGGGTGACCGGGAACTCAACGGTGACCTCGGCCCGGCGGATCGGCATGGCCCAGCCCGCTCCGATCACGTCCCAGTACCACTGGTCGGTGGCGCTCCCCCACGGCTGGGTGATCGCCCCCTGCGTACTGCTCGTGATGACGTAGCGGTTGACGGTACCGGCCGGGTACGTGACTGCCTGGCGCCCGATCTTGGCCACGAGGAAGTCGCCCTCATAGCTCTCCTGGTACGGCTCCGGGCTGCAGTCCGTGAGGGCCCGGCCGCTGCACAGCTCCACGGACTCGACGGTCACGGGGTGGGTGACGTCGGGGTCGACCCCGTCGGACTCGTCGAAGAACCGGTAGATGCCGTGCTTCTCCTCGGTGAACTCCACATCCAACGTCTCGACCAGTCGCTGCCCACCGTCGGCGGCTACGACGTACTCCAGCGCGTAGTCACGGATGATCGAGCTGTCCTCCGGTGGCGAGGCGGCGGAGCCGGGCGACAGGGAGACGGTCTGGCTGACGGCGACGATGAGGATCCCGACGAACGCCACGAAGACACCGATGCCGCGCACGATCCGCGACTTGTAGCCCCCCCAGACGAAACCGACCACGATCCCGACGACCCACAACGGCCACATGATGCGCCTCCTACCGGACTGTACTCCCGGGACTCACCACGACCCCCCGCCGCCGCCGCCGGAGCCGCCGCCCGAGGAGAACCCGCCACCCCCGCCACCGCTGCTGGACGACTGTGTCGCCGCGTACGCGGACACAGCACCCGCCGAGACGCTGGCTACCGCGTCCGACACGGCGTTGCTGATGCCGTATGTGCTCCAGGCCGCCGCGTAGGTCGGGTCGTACCCCGTCCCGCCGGGCTCGGTCCCCGGAGGCGGCGCGCAGATCTCCGCCCACGTGTCCGCACAGTCGAGCGCGACCGCCCACGGCAGGAACTGCGCGAAATACTGCGCCTTGGCTGCGTAGTCGAACCGCTCGACCGACGCCGGGGTCGACAGCGCCACCCGCAGCCCGCTCACCTGGTCACGCATCTGCATGCCCGCGG
The DNA here is from genome assembly GCA_029978705.1 of Actinomycetota bacterium. Lineage (GTDB taxonomy): Bacteria > Actinomycetota > Actinomycetes > S36-B12 > CAIWTL01. The sequence continues at coordinate 137,182 of JAPOIY010000001.1, read as the reverse complement.
AGGTCAGCCGGGTCGCCAGGGTCCGGGTGGCCCAGATCCCGACGAGAGCCGGCAGGACCAGCATCGCCGCCTGCCACCGCTGCTGGAACCAGGCCATGATCAGCAGTGCCGCGGGGGCGAGCGCAGCAGCTACGAGCGTTACGAGGAAGCCCAGAGCGGAGCTACCGAAGAACCCAGCGCTGGCCGCCCCCGTCTTGGACTGGCGCTCCAGCGTCGCCTCCGTGCTCTTGATCTTCGCCCCGACGGAGACACTGTTCTTCCCGATCTTGATCATGGACCCGGATTCCGCGAGGTCGAGTCGGGTGATGAAGTCCTCGGCGCCGGTGATGTCGGGAACGGGCTGGTCCTTGCGCCAGACCTTCACCCATTGCGGGTCGGTGTCCGGGCGCCCATCGCCGGGAACTTCGACGCGCACGGTGCCCAGGGCGGACAGCTGCAACAGCATCGTCTGGAACGGGTGGTCGGGCGCCTGCTCACGGTAGGTCCAGACCGCGGGAAGGATGTCCGGGGTGGGCTCGGCGAAGACGGGGGCTTTCTTCGCGCGCCGTTCCTGCAGCCACCAGATCAGCAGGGCCATCAGGACCGCGGCGAGCGCTCCCGCGATCAGGGCGTACGGCGTCTTCCACCACTGCGAGGTGCCCGACACGGGAACGACCGTCAGCCCCTCGGGGGGCAGGTCGACCTGCCACGTGACAGGGGTACGGGGCGGCAATCCGTCGTAGGAGCCCGTCACGACCTTGCCGGTGAGCGTCGTGTCGCACGACCCGGTCTCGGTGATGCAGCGGACCCCGCTGGGCGCGACCGGGTACGTGACGGTGACGCGGGAACGGCGGATCGGCATGTTCCACCCGGGGGCGATGACGTTCCAGTACCACTGCGCCTCAGTCGCCCCGGCCGGCTGCGTGAGGGCACCTGTCGTGGAACTGGTGATGATGTAGCGGTTCGTCGTCCCGGGCGGATAGCTGTGGCTCGCCACCCCGATCTTCGCGACCTTGTACCCGTCTTCGTAGTAGACGTCGTAGGGCTCACTGACACACTTGCCGGTCCCGCCGACCAGGCAGCGCTTGACCGACTCGATGGTCACCGGATGGGTGACGCTGGGGTCGACGCCGTCTGCCTCGTCGAAGAAGCGGAAGATGCCCCGCCGGGTCTCGGCGAACTGCACGTCCAGGGTCTCGGTGAGCACCTGCCGACCGTTGGCGTTGACCTCGTAGTCGAGGGCGTAGTGACGGATGACCGACGTGTCCTGCTGAGTGACTCCCAGGACGAACTGCTGCAGCGTCGGGAAGAACGCCACGGCCGCCACCGCCAGCGCCACCGTGAGGATCCGCCAGAACCGGGACCGGTAGCCGAACAGCCACAGGATGAGGGCCGGGATGGCGAGCCACCACAGTTCCCAGGCCATCGTGCTACCCGTTCAGGGGCTCAGAACTCGACGTTGGGAGGTTTGGAGGCGTCTTCGCTGGACAGGGCCTCCGACATCCGGGCCGCGCTGATGTCCTGGATCTCGAAGTACTCCGCCTTCTCGGCCTTCATCATGCCCGCCAGTACGTTGGTAGGGACGCTCTGGATCTTGGTGTTCCACTGTCGGACCACGTCGTTGTAGTACTGCCGGGAGAAGGCGATCCGATTCTCGGTGTCGACGAGCTGTTCCTGCAGTTGCTGGAAGTTCGTCGACGCCTTCAGGTCCGGGTAGTTCTCGGAGAGGGCGAAGAGATTCTTCAGTGCCCCCGACAACTGCTCCTCCGCCTTGCCCGCCGTCGCGGGGGAGCTCATGGCGTTCACGGCTGCGTTGCGTGCTTCCGTCACCGCCTCGAACGTCCCCTTCTCGTGGGTGGCGTAGCCCTTGACCGTGGAGACGAGAGGGGGGATGAGATCGTGCCGGCGCTTCAGCTGCACGCTGATCTGAGCCCAGGCCTCGTCGACCTTGTTTCGGGTCCCGATCAGGGAGTTGTAGAGGACGACGCCGATGATGACGAGCACCACGACCACGATGAGGATGACGATGACGGCTGCCATGGCCTCACCTTACTTCCCGCGATGCACCCACGAGTAGCCGCATCGGGAGGCACTACCCGCTCGGGTGCGTCCGCTCGGTGGTGACGAAGGCAGCGACGATGCCCGCGGCGAAGCCCGTCAGGTGTGCGAGCCACGAGACCCCGGTCGGCACCCCCAGGGGGGTGGCCCCCAGCAACAACGACCCGTAGAGCAGGAGGACGCCCACGGACACGAGCACGTCGACCCAGCTGCGGGTGAGCACCCCGAGGAGCAGGAGGTAGCCGAGGAACCCGAACACCATGCCGCTGGCCCCGATCGTGATGGCGTTGGCCGGACCCAGCAGCCAGACGGCAAGGCCGCCGAGGACGACGATGATCGCCGCTACTGCCCAGAAGCGGCCCCGGGCCCGCCACGCGACCAGGGTCCCGAGGATCAGGAAGGGCAGCGTGTTGGCGAGGAGATGGTCGAAACCCCCGTGGAGGAACGGCGCGAGCGGTACGCCGACCAGGCCGGTCAGGGTGCGGCTGTGAATGCCGAGGTAGTCCAACTCCGCCGGGAGGATGTAGTCGGCCGTCTCCACCGCCCACATGATCGCCAGCAGGATCAGGACCGGAAACACCACGTACGCCCGCCGCGCCGGCTCCTTCACCCGTGCAGTATCGCCCCTGGGTGCCGCACGCGGGAGATTCGCCGTCGATTCCGGTCCCGGGTCACGGTGCGGCAGGATGCTGCCAGGGACGAAGGAGAACCATGACACCCGACGACGACCGGAACGCCCGCCTGGAGGACCTCGAGGAGCAGGCCTCGATGGATGAGGCAGCCACTCAGGCAGAAGCTCACGAGGAACGCCGGGGAGCGGAGAGGAAGCAGGGGGACATCGAGCGCGAGACCCGGCGGCATCAGCTCGACGAGGGCTGACCTGACAGTTGCTCGGCCAGGTCGTCATCGCGGCTCACCGGCAGCCCGCACGTGAAGTCCCGGCAGACGTAGGCGGTCGCCCGGCGCTGTGGCGGCCGGTCTGCCAGGAGGGCCACCACGGGCGATCCGTCACCCAGCGCGACCACCGTCCCGCAGCGGCCCTCCCGGAAGGCCATCCGGCGCAGGTCCCGCAGGTCCGGGTCGGCCACGTCTCCCACCAGAGCGACCTGGTCGGGACCGGCGACGGTCGCCGCCAGAGCCGCCAGGGACCAGCCGGCGAAGCGGGGGTGGGTCTGCTGCAGATCGGTGAGCCGCGCCAACGCCTGCTCGGCGTGCGCCCGCCACTCGGGGCGGCCGGTCAGCGCTGACATCGTGACCAGGGCCATCACCGCACTCGAAACCCCGCTGGGGGTGGCGTTGTCGCCCGGGTCACGGGGGCGCCGCACCAGAGTCTCGGCGTCGTCTGAGGTATCGGCGAAGCCGCCGTCCGGCAGCGCGAAGTGGGTGACGAGGGACCGGGTGAGGATCTGCGCCTGCTCGATGAGCGTGGCGTCGCCGGTAGCCGCGAACACCGCCGCCAGCCCTTCCACCACGTTGCCGTAGTCCTCCAGCAGCCCGGCCGCGGCTCCCGTCGTCCCGGCCCGGGAAACCCGTGCCAGCCGTCCGGGCGCGACCTGGTGGCGGGAGATCAGGTACCGGGCGGCCGCCACGGCGGCCGCCACGAGGTCCGGCCGGTCGAACACCACTCCAGCCTGCGCCAGCGCGGTGATCGCCAGTCCGTTCCACGACGCCACGACCTTGTCGTCGCGGGCCGGCTGCGGACGCCGGCCCCGCGCCTCCAACAACTGCCGGCGGATCTCGCGGTACCGCCGCGGGTCGTCGGCGTCCTCGGCCAGGGTGAGGGTCGAGGTCCCCCGCTCGAACGTTCCCGCGATGGTCACCCCGAACAGGTCGGCTGCCCAAGAACCGTCCTCGGGCCCCACCACCTCGTCGAGCTCATCGGGCGTCCAGACGTAGGCGGCCCCCTCCACGGGCGTCCCGGACGGATCGTCCGGGGGCGCGGAGTCGGCATCCAGCGACGCGGCGAAAGCGCCCTCCGGTGTCAGAAGGTCGCGGATCATGAAGTCCGCCGTCTCCTCGGCCACCCGCCGGTAGAGGTCGTCGTCCGTGCGGCACCACAGGTGCGTGTACACCCGCAGCAGCAGGGCGTTGTCGGACAGCATCTTCTCGAAGTGGGGTACCTGCCAGCGCGCGTCGACGCTGTAGCGGGCGAAGCCGCCGCCCAACTGGTCGTAGAGACCACCGCGGGCCATCGCGCCAGCCGTGCGCTCGACCATCCCGAGAGACCGCGGGTCACCCGTGAGCTCGTGGTGGCGCAACAGGAACTCCAGGACCATGGCCGGGGGGAACTTGGGGGCTCCGCCGAAGCCTCCCTGCGCGGTGTCGAACGACGCGGACAGTTCGTCGGCCGCGGCCTGTACCACTTCCGCACCGGGCACCTCGCCGGGCAGCCCGGGGGGCGACCCCGCCTGCTGCTCCCCGCCCTCGGCCAGGGCGGTGTTCAGGGCCTCCCCGGCGGCCAGCACCTGGTCGCGGCGGTGTTCCCACGCGTCGGCGACCGCCTCGAGCACCATGCGGAACGACGGGGCGCCGTGGCGGGGTTCCGGGGGGAAGTAGGTGCCGGCGTGGAAGGCGCGGCCGTCGTGGTCGAGCCACACCGACATCGGCCAGCCACCGTGTCCGGTCAGCGCCGTCACGGCCGCCATGTAGACCGCGTCGAGGTCCGGTCGCTCCTCACGGTCGACCTTGATACTCACGAAGTGGTCGTTCAGGTAGCGAGCCGTGGCCGGGTCCGCGAAGGACTCGTGGGCCATCACATGACACCAGTGGCAGGCCGCGTATCCCACGCTGAGGAAGATGGGCACATCTCGCCGGCGGGCGGCCGCGAACGCCTCGTCGCCCCACTCGAACCAGTCGACCGGGTTGTCCGCATGCTGCGCGAGATACGGCGACAGCGCCCCATCCAGTCGATTGCCCATCCCCCATCCTCCCGCACCCGCGCCGTCCCCGGTTGCGGGCCCGGTGTCCCACAGGCAACGATCGCGGGGTGAGGCTCGCCGCGCGACTGTGGGGACGGACCTACCCGTTCACCGGTCTGCGCGACCTGTTGGCCAAGGCCTCCCCCGCCCGCAGCGGGGACCAGCTCTCCGGGGTAGCGGCGCAGGACGAGCGGGAACGGGTCGCTGCGCAGGTATGCCTCGCCGACGTCCCGTTGCGGCGTTTTCTGGAGGAGCCGGTCGTCCCGTACGAGGAGGACGAGGTCACCCGCCTGATCGTGGACAGCCACGACACCGCGGCCTTCGCCCCCGTGGCCCACATGACGGTCGGCGAACTGCGGGAGCACCTGCTGTCGTACGAGGTCGGTTCACCCGAGTTGGCCGCGCTGGCTCCCGGCCTGACCCCCGAGATGGTCGCGGCCGTCAGCAAGTTGATGCGCAACCAGGACCTGGTCTCCGTCGCCGCAAAGGCATCGGTCGTCACCACGTTTCGCGACACCCTCGGGTTGCCTGGGCACCTGTCCTCCCGGATCCAACCCAACCATCCCACCGACGACCCGCTGGGGATCGCCGCGGCGATCGTCGACGGCCTCACATTCGGCTGCGGGGACGCGTGCATCGGCATCAATCCGGCGTCCGACACGGTGACCGGGACCATCCACCTGCTGTCGCTCCTGGACGATGTGATCCAGCGGTTCACGATCCCCACCCAGAGCTGCATCCTCACCCACGTCACCAACACACTGGCCGCGATCGATCGCGGGGCTCCCGTCGACCTCGTGTTCCAGTCGGTGGCGGGAACGCAGGCCGCCAACCGCAGTTTCGGGATCGACATCGCGTTGCTGGCCGAGGCCCAGGCCGCGGCCCTGTCCCTCGGGCGGGGTGGGGACAACGTCATGTACTTCGAGACCGGCCAGGGTTCGTGCCTGTCGGCGGGCGCGGACCACGGGGTGGACCAACAGACCCTCGAGGCCAGGGCCTACGGCGTGGCCCGGCGGTTCTCTCCCCTTCTGGTGAACACGGTCGTAGGCTTCATCGGTCCCGAGTACCTCTACGACGGCAAGCAGATTCGCCGCGCGGGTCTGGAGGATCATTTCTGCGGGAAGGTTCTGGGACTGCCGATGGGATGCGACGTCTGCTACACGAACCACGCGGACGCCGACCAGAACGACTCCGACGACCTGATGACCCTCCTGGGCGTCGCCGGGTGCACGTACTTCATGGGGGTTCCCGGCGCCGACGACGTCATGCTCGAATACCAGTCGACGAGCTACCACGACATCGCGTTCTTACAGCGGCAGCTGGGACGGCGCCCGGCGCCGGAGTTCGACCGGTGGCTGCAGGAGCACGACCTCGTCGCCCCCGACGGACGGCTGCTGCCGCTGCCGGCCCACCATCCTCTGCTCGCGGTGACGCGCTCGTGACCGAAGCCTCCGCTCCGGTGCCCGGCTCCCGGCCGCGCCTGACCCCCGCTCGGGTCGGCCTGGGCCGCAGCGGAACCGCGCAGACCACCGCCGCCCATCTGTCCTTCCAGGCCGATCACGCCCTGGCCCGGGAGGCGGTCCACGCCCCTTTCGCCGCCGACGTGGTCGCCGCCGAACTGGCGGGCGCCGGGATCCCCACCGTGGAAGTCGCCACGCTCAGCACTGACCGGACGCAGTACCTGCACCACCCCGAGGCCGGCCGTCGCCTGACCGGCCCCTCCCGCGCCCGGCTGGCAGCGGCCGGCGACCCGGGGCCCGATGTCGTGCTGATCCTCAGCGACGGCCTGTCCGCGACGGCGGTCCACCGGCACGGCGCCGCCCTCGTCACGGCTGTCGTGACCCGGCTGCGGCGGCAGTCCATCGTTGTGGCGCCCATCGTCGTCGCGCCGTTCGCCCGGGTCGGTCTGCTCAACGACGTCGGTTCGGCCGTGGGCGCGCGGGTAGCGGCCATCGTCCTCGGCGAACGACCCGGCCTGTCCGCTCCCGACAGCCTGGGTCTGTACTGCGAGTACGCGCCAGCTCCCGCGCTCACCGACGCCGACCGCAACTGCCTGTCCAACATCCGGCCCGGAGGACTGCCGCTGGAAGTGGCCGCGGACCGGGCAGCGCTCCTCCTGACGACCACCCTCGCCCGGCGGATCAGCGGGGTGCAGCTGACTGTCGAATACGACGAGGGGCTGCCCGCCCGCGCGTCACTCGATGCCCAGGACGAAGTGCGCGATCACCCCGACGAGCAGAAGTAGGGCCTGGGACCCGATGACGACAGCCGCGATCGCGGCCGGCAGCACCCCGGCGGACCGTCCCCGGCTGCGGGCCCGCAGCCCGAGGACCACCGCGGCGGCGCCGCACCCGAACATCAGCACCCACCCCAGGGCACCGGGCCAGTCGGAACCCCCCACCTCGGCGAGGACGTTCGCGGCCAGATAGAGCAGCGGAGCGAGGGCGAGCGCGGTCCACGCGAGCGCGAGGTCGCGGACCCCGTCCTGCGGACTCGCCGGTTGCGTGCTCATCGGACCCCTTGTCCAGCCTACGCTTCAGGCCCCGGTCGGCACTGCCGGCGAGCGCCTCTCCAGCAGACCGAGAGCGGCGAGCGCTGCCAGGATCAGCGCGCAGCCCAGCCAACCCGGAGCGGCGAGTGTCTCCCCCAGCACCCCCAGCCCCAGGGCGGTCGCGACCACGGGTTCCATCAGGTTCAGCGTCGCGACGTGACCCGGCTGCAGGACGCTCAGTCCCTTGCCGAACAGCACGTAGGCGACGGAGGTGGTGGCCAGCCCGAGCCACAGCGCCAGCGCGATCCCAGCGGGGCTGGCGATCCAGTCCCCGACCCCCAGGAGGAAGGGCGAGACGAGGACGGCGCCGGTGCCGAACGCGGCGGTCATGACGGCGGTCGGGTGGGAGCCGTCGCGGACCAGCCGTGTCCCGAAGACCGTGTAGACCGAGTAGCAGATTCCCGCCGCGAGGGCCGCCGTCACCCCCCGGGGGTCGACGGAGGGGGATCCGGCCAGCGTCAGGAGGGCCAGGCCGGCGACGGCGACCAGCGTCACTCCCGCCCAGGGCCATCCCGGCGGCCCTTCCCCCACCGCCCAGCCGAGGAGCCCGGCCATCAGGGGCGCCAGCCCGAGGGACACCAGGGTGCCCACGGCGACGCCGGTCCACTCGACCCCGATGAAGAACATGCCCTGATACCCGGCCACCGCGATGCCGCACAGCCACAGCACGGGGGACCGCAGCAAGGACAGCGCGGGCGCCAGCAGTCCCCGGTACCAGGCGAACGCCACCAGCCCGAGGGCACCGATGCCGAGCCGCACCGCGGCCACGCCGGGCGGCCACGAGTCGGGCACGAGCAGGGCGCGGGCGGTGCCCGACGTGCCGAAGAGCGCCGCCGCCGCCACGACCGCAGCAGCCCCCGCGGCGGTGGAGCGGGCGGGGGGCGGCACCGCGCCACCCTACCGACCGAGGGCCACGACGAAGGGTGGCCGAGGGCGTTCGCCCCGTTACGCCATCAGGGGCGGAACGGCTGGATCGCCTCAGGGGGGATATGGCCGAAGCGGCCGGCCTGGTAGTCCTCGAACGCCTCGACGACCTCCTGCCGCGTCGACATGACGAAGGGGCCGTACTGGAACACCGGCTGGCGCAACGGGACACCGCCGATGAGGAAGACCTCCATCGCCGGGATGCGGGAGTCCAGGCTTTCGTCGGCCTGGAGCACCACGGTGTCACCGTCCACGAGCACCGCCGACTGGCCCATACGGATGGGAGCGCCCTCGGCGCCCACTGTGCCGGCCCCGGCGAGCACGTAGGCCAGCGCGTTGAAGTCCTTCGGCCAGGGGATCTCGACGCGGGCGCCGGGCGAGATCGAGAGGTGGGTGATGGCCAGGGGGGTGTGGGAGATACCCGGTCCACGGTGCCCGGCCAGTTCGCCCGCCAGCACCCGGACCAACGCCCCGCCGTCCTCGCTGGCGACCATGGCCGAGTCCTCGCCCTGCAGGTCCTGGTACTGGGGAGCGATGCGCTTCTTCTCCGTGGGCAGGTTGATCCACAGCTGCAACCCGTGGAAGACACCCCCCGACAGGACCAGATGCTCGGGCGGGGTCTCGATGTGGAGGATCCCGTCGCCGGCCGTCATGTACTGCGTGCCGCCCGGCTGGATGGCGCCGCCGCCCCCGTTGGAGTCCTGGTGCAGGAACTCCCCGTCGATGAGGTAGGTGAAGGTCTCGAACCCACGATGCGGGTGCCATGGGGTGCCCTTCGGCTCCCCGGGCGCATAGTCGACCTCGCCCATCTGGTCCATCATCAGGAAGGGATCGACGTCGCGGGGCTCCAGACCGGCGAAGGCGCGCCGTACCGGGAAACCCTCCCCCTCCAGCCCCGGGGGAGCGGTGGCGATGACCTTCACGCGCCGGGGCCGGTCGGCGGCACCCACGGTGAGGCGCGGCAGGGTGAGGGGATCGGCGGTGGCGGCGGGCATCGGGTCCTCCAAGGGCGGCAGCCGTAATTGTTGAGCGTTCAAGAAGGCTAACGCCGCGGCGCTCGTGAGGCATTCCCGGCGGCGGGCACCCACGCGGCGCCCCCCTATCGTGGAGTCATGTCGACCCCAGGATTTGCCGGTGTGCCCGGGCGGGCACTCCCGATCGTGCAGTACCCCGACCCCGTGCTCACGACGCCCTGTGCCGAGGTCAGGGACTTCGACGACGACCTCCTCCAGCTGATCGCGGACATGTTCGCCAGCATGTACGCGGCGGACGGGGTGGGTCTGGCGGCCAACCAGATCGGCGTCGGGCGACGCGTCTTCGTCTACGACTGCCCCGACGCGGATCACGTGCGGCACCGCGGTGTGGTGGTGAACCCGGTGCTGGCGGACCCCGACGTGAGCGAGCGGCGGCTGTGCGACGACGACGAGGGGTGCCTGTCGGTGATCCACCAGTTCGCCACGGTGTCCCGCCTGGAGACGGCCACGGTGACCGGGCGGGACGAGCGTGGCCATCCCGTCGAGGTGAGCGGGACCGGCGTGCTGGGCCGCTGCCTGCAGCACGAGACGGACCACCTCAACGGGCTGTTGTACATCGATCGGATCGCGGCGAAGGCCCGCCGCAAGGTCCTCGCGGGGCACGCGCAGGAACTCGCCGACCCGCCTCTCTGACCATCCGATATCCGGAGGAATGCGGGTGCTCCCTTCGGGTGAGGCGGGCCACACGGGATCCGTGGCATTTGCGGCGATTTGCCCACCGCTCCCCCGTGGGAGGGCACTGAGTGGGTGACACGACTCACATGCGACCGCGTTGAGACAGTTCTGCGACATGTCGTAGCGTCGAGCACGTCGGTTTTCCGGGCCCACCGCCCGGGCAAGCCGACCGCCACGGGCTCACCGCCCGCGACCGCCCCGCAGGAGTGCGGCTGGAGCCACGGATGCTCCGGTTCCGTGCGAGGGGACCATCGATGAAGGACAACCGTGCGTTTCACCGCTCTTGCTGTGCCCGCCGCCGCCCTCGTGGCGGCTGCCGCCCTGGCGCCCTCGGCCCAGGCCAGCCCCACCGCCCCCGCCGCCGCCGGCGCCAGCGCCGCCCAGTCGGACGGCCTGCCCGTGCCGCAGCGGGACCTGAAGAGGTACCACCTGTCGAAGACCGAGCTCAACAGCATCGCCAAGGCCAAGCGCTGGGCCAACGGGTCGAAGCCCCGCTCCGTGCGCCAGTGCGAGTCGGGCGGCAACTACCGCATCAACACCGGCAACGGCTACTACGGCGCATACCAGTTCGCCGCGGGCACGTGGCGGGGCATCGGCGGCGGCCGTTACGCCGCGTACCCGCACAAGGCCCCCAAGTGGGCCCAGGACCACATGGCCTACCGCCTGTGGCGCAAGCAGGGGTGGGGCCCGTGGAGTTGCGCCTGATGCGCGCTCGACTGTTGGCCGTCCCGGTGGCGGCGCTGGTGGGGGTGACCGCCCTTGCGGCGGTGCCCACGACCGCTGACGCCGCACCGGCCGCGACGACCAAGAGGATCAAGACCTTCAAGAACGGGTACCCCATCCCGGCCAAGAAGGTCGCGAAGTGGCACCTGTCGCAGCGGGAACTGAAGGAGGTCGCCAAGGCCAAGCGCTGGGCGTCGACCCCGAAGTCCCGCTCGGTCATCCGCTGTGAGTCCGGGTTCGACTACAACATGGTCGATGGCCCATACAAGGGCGCGTGGCAGTTCCTCGACAGCACCTGGCGGGGAGCCGGCGGGGGCCGGTACGCCTCTGCGGCCAACCGGGCGCCCAAGTTCGCCCAGGACCACATCGCGTGGAAGCTGCACCAGCGCTCCGGCTGGGGCCCCTGGTCCTGCGCCTGACCGTAGAACTGCCCCGTACGTGGCCGTTATGGGCTTCGTACGGGGCCGTTCTTCGTCTACGGGGCAGTTCTACGTCGGACGGCCGGGACAGAACTGCCCCGAAAGGCCAGTGCTGCCCCCCTCAGACCGCAGACCCGCCCCGCACGGGGCAGGTCTGCGGTCTCTGGCTTCAGCCGACGGGGACCTCGGGCAGGGTCGCCAGCGCGGCGGCGAACCGCTCGTCGGACACTGCTTCGTCGACCATCCGCCCGTTGAGGTAGTCATCGTAGGCCGCGAGGTCGAAGTGGCCGTGACCGCACAGGGCGGTCAGGATCACCGTCTCCTCCCCGGTCTCCTTGGCCTTCAGCGCCTCCCGGATGGCCAGCGCGATCGCATGCGTCGGCTCGGGCGCGGGGACGATCCCCTCGGTCCGCGCGAACTGCACGGCCGCGGCGAAGCACTCGGTCTGCGGCACCGACTCCGCGTCCATGAGTCCCAACTCGTAGACATGGGAGATCAGCGGCGCCATGCCGTGGTACCGCAGTCCGCCGGCGTGGATCGGGTCGGGCACGAAGTCGTGGCCCAGCGTGTGCATCTTCATCAGCGGCGTCATGCCGGCGGTGTCGCCGAAGTCGTAGGCGTAGGTGCCATGCGTCAGCGACGGGCACGACGCCGGCTCGGCGGCCAGGATCCATGGCGAGATCCTGCCCGCCATCTTCTCGCGCAGGAACGGGAACGACAGGCCCGCGAAGTTCGACCCGCCGCCGGTACAGCCCACGATCAGGGTCGGGGTGTCCCCGGCCTGCTCCAGCTGCAAGAGCGCCTCTTCGCCGATGACGGTCTGGTGCAGCAGCACGTGGTTCAGCACCGACCCGAGGGCGTAGCGCACGTCGGGGTTCTGCGCGGCCACCTCGACGGCCTCGGAGATGGCGATGCCCAGCGAGCCGGACTCGTTGGCCGGGTTGGCGCCCAACATCCGCCCGACCTCGGTCAGATCGCTGGGGGAGCGGTGCACCTGGCCGCCGAAGGCCTCGATCATGAGCCGGCGGTAGGGCTTGGCGTCGTACGAGGCGCCGACCTGCCATACCTCGCACTCCATGTCGTAGAGCGCGGTGGCGAAGGCCAGCGCCGTGCCCCACTGCCCGGCGCCGGTCTCGGTGGTCAGTTTCTTCACGCCCTCGGCCTTGTTGTAGTAGGCCTGTGGCACCGCCGTGTTCGGCTTGTGGGAGCCGGCCGGGGACACGCCCTCGTACTTGTAGTAGATGCGGGCGGGGGTGCCGAGCGCCTGCTCGAGACGGTGGGCCCGGAACAGCGGCGTGGGGCGCCACTGCCGGTAGACGTCGAGGACACCGCCGGGGATGTCGATGTAGCGCTCCCCGGAGACTTCCTGCTCGATCAGCGCCATGGGGAACAGGGGGGCGAGGTCCTCGGGGCCGACCGGTTCCATCGTCCCGGGGTGCAGCGGTGGCGGCGGAGGCGCCGGCAGATCGGGGATGATGTTGTACCAGGCCGTCGGCATCTGGTCCTCATCGAGCGTGTACTTGTGCCGGCGCACCTCGTCGTCCATGACCACCCTCACTGATGTCGGTAACGTCCCCGGCAACCTACCCGGCGCGCCGGCGGACCCGACGGCGGGGGTCTCAGTTCTTCCGGGACGAGGAACTGTCGGTGGTGGGAGCCGGGGCTGGGGCCGCCGGGACATCGGGGGCCACGTTGGGCCCGATGAAGGACACGTGAACGTGGTCCTGGTGGTTCGCGGTGCAGCTGCCGCGGTCCGACATCCCCCGCCACTCGCCGGCGGGCTTGGGCTCCTCGATCTCGGCGTTCCAGATGCGCTGCTGCCAGATGATGTACTGCACGTGGAACTTCGTGTGGTTCCTCATGAAGAACTCGGCAATGGACGTGCCCAGCGCCAGGTTGGAGGCACTGGTCGCGCACCCTTCCGGCATCATGATGTCGGTCGCCCGGCCCGAGGGGTGATCGGGGTAGGGGTCGCTGGGGCGCCAGCCGCCGATGATCTGGATGGCCGGCCACAGCGTCGCCGCACAGCGGCCCCCGACGATGGCCGCGGGCTGCATGTGCGCCTCGCCGAAGACCTCGGGCTTGGGCGGGCAGAGTGAGGTGTCGGCGAGGACCTTGCCGTCCGGCATCATGATGAACGCGGCGGGGTCGGCACCGCACTGGAACGGCTTCTTGCTCGCCTTCGGCACGAAGTTCCCGCGCTTGGGCTCCTTGAGCGACAGCCGTCCCACCTGCCAGATGCGGTCCTCGGGGATCGGCACCGCGTTGACGGCGCCGGTCTTCGCGTCGCCCGCGATCATGGTGTCGTCGTCCAGGACGATCCCGGCATGATGCACGCCGCGGCCCGCGTCGGTGACGAACACGACGTCGCCCACCGACATCCGCTTGGTGGGGATCAACTGGATATTGGCCGCCAGCCCCGCGACCCCGCCGGAGACCAGGTCCCGCTCGTCGGTGCGGTCGCCCTTGGGGATGGATGGCATGTTCCAGGCGCGGTCCACCAGCGAGGAGCAGTCCATCTCGGACCCGGAGTTGCTGTGCCACTTGTACGGCGTGCCCAGCGTCGACACCGCGTACGTCACCGCGGCCATGACGCGGTCGGGCAGCACCGTCAGGGACTTGCCGTCCGCTCGGAAGGTCGCGATCCCGGGGTTGGCCTTACTCGCCGACAGCCCGTCGGGCAGTTTGCCGCTGAGCACCTCTGCGACGGAGGCCGTGGGAGCGCGCAGGTCCGCCAGCCGGCCCAGGTACTCGGCCCATTGGGCCGCGGCGGCACTGTTGGCCTTGGCCTGGTCGGCGTCCAGGAACCCGCCGCCGCCGGCCAGGTGGTCGGCCCACTTCGTGGCGACATCGGCCAGTTGCCGTTGCAGCCCCACGACCTGGTTCTCGATCGACTCGAGGCTCGCCTCGGCGGCGACCCGCGCGGACTCGGCCTGTTCCGAGATCTCCTGGTTGCGTTTCAGGACGCGCACCGCGTCATCGAACTGATCGTCCTTGCGGTCGCCGACGCGGAGGGCCTCGTCGGCGCGGCTCATCAGGTCGCTGGGGTTCTGGGTGTCGATCATGGACGCCAGCACGCTGAGATCGGTGGACCCGTTCATGTAGATGGACCGGGCGTACTGACCGACCACCAGCCGGGCATCGTCGGCCGCGGCCTGGTTCTCCTCGACGAGCTGTTGCAGCCGCAGCGCCTTGGCGCGGGCCGCCTCGTAGCGGGCCTCGGCAGCGTCCTGCTGAGCGCGCATGTCGGTCAGGTCGGTCTGCAGCTGCCCGGTGGTCTCGGCGATCTGGGCGGCCAGGGGGTCCGCGCTGGGGCTGGCGGACGGGTCCGCGGCGGGAAGTGGCGCGGCGGACGCGGCCGTCGTCACCGCTGTTGACGACAGAGCCAGGAGAAGGGCGCCCACCAGCGTGCGCGAATAGCTCGTCATTGCGCCCCCATGTTAGGCGCGTTCACTGGACGGCGCGGGGGTGCTTGGGAAATTACCGCGAAGTTGACGTGACTCTGATGCGACACGCCGCGACTAGGCGGGACACAGCAGCGGGTTGTCCGCCGGGAGAGCGCCGTCGAGCAGGTAGGCCCCGACCGCGTCGTCGACGCAGTCCGAGCCGTTCCCGTACGCCGTATGTCCATCCGAATCCCAGATCACGAGGTGTGCGTCTGCCATGTGATCGGTCACCAGCTGTGCCCACGGCAACGGCGTCGCCGGGTCATGGGTGTTGCCGATGACCAGGATGGGCCCGGCCTCGGACGCCGTGACCTGACGCGGTCCCCCCTCGGCCGCGACGGGCCAGCGCGAGCATGCTGCTTCCGACCACGCTAGATATCGGCCGAACGTGGGGGCCTCTTGAGCCCAGTCCTCGGCGCGGGCGCGTAGATCGGCAACCGTCGGACGTTCGTCGGTGTCGAGGCAGTTGACGGCGAAGAACGCCTCCTGGGAGTTGTTGCGGTAGCGCCCGTCGGGGTCGCGTTCGAGGCGCGACTCGTAGAAGTCCAGGAGCGCGGTGCCGTCGCCGGCGAATGCGTCCTTCAGCTCGTCGGAGAGCGACTGCCAGTCCCCCAGGAACGGGAAGTACAGGTGGTAGAGGATGGCGCCCAGCGCCAGCGACTCGTTCAGGCCCCGTCCGGAGTCGGTGGGCAGGGGATTCTCGGACACGTCGGCGAGGAACTGCTGGATGCGGGCCACACCGGCGTCGACGTCGGCCCCCGCCACGGGACAGTCGTCGCTGCGCTGGCAGTCGGCCACGTACCGGCGCAGGGCGTCCTCGAACCCCTTGGCCTGGCCGAGTCCGACCTCGGCACTGGTCAGTTGGGGCGGGAGGGCCCCGTCGAGCACCATGCGCCCCGTCGTCGGACCGAACTGGTCGGCGTACCGGGCCCCGATCGTGGTCCCGTAGGAGAAGCCGAGGTAGTTGAGGCGGTCAGTGCCCAGGGCGCTGCGCAGGATGTCGAGGTCGGACACGACCGAGTCGGTGCCGACGTGACCCAGTATCTCTCCCGACCCCCGGGCGCACCGCTTCGCGAAGCGGGCGGCCACCCGCAGGAACTGGTCCTCCTCGGCGGTGGTGGTGGGGTCGCCGTCCTGGGCGATCCACCGGTCGAGCTGGCGGTCGGTGACGCAGTCCACGGGGTGACTGCGCCCGACCCCGCGCGGGTCGAAGCCCACCACCTGGTAGGCGTCGGTGACGTCTCCCGGCAGGACCTGTTGGGCCGCCTGGGCCCAGTCGACGCCGCTCCCGCCGGGACCTCCGGGGTTGATCACGAGGGGGCCGAGGGGTTTCTCCCCCGGGCTGCGCAGCACGGCAACGCTGGTGTCCCCCGCCGCCGGGTCGGCGTAGTCCAGGGGCACGGTCAGATCGGCGCACTCGAACGAGCCTTCGCATTCCCGCCACTGCAACTGCTGCCCGTAGTAGGCCGCCAGGCCCTGTTGCGTCGGGACCGGCTCCGTCGCGGCGGGTGGCGGAGAGGGGGTGGTGCCGGCGCATCCCGCCAGGGCTACGACGAGCACCACCGGGCCGACCCGGCGCCATGTTGTCGCTGCACCCATCCCCGTCCCTCCGGTTGCCCCGACTGTACGCGGCCGGAGCGACGGCAAGTGACTCGCCAAGGGTGGGCCCGTCGCTTACCGTAGAAGAATGGCGCGGAACGACCGGACCGACCTCACCTCCCGGATCGCCTCCGGGATCGCTGAGGCGACCGCTCACGCCGTCGCGTTCCGGGACGGCTGGCGCAGTCCGCCGCAGCCCCGCAACCCCCACGACCGTATGGCCCTGGAGCACGAGCGGCAGCAGCGGGAGTACGCCCGCGCGACGCAGCGCTACCAGAGCCGGGTCACCCGGCTGCGCAACCGCGCCGGCTACGCCACCGCCACCGCGATCGCCGCCGGAGCGGTGGCCGCCGCGGATCTGGTCGGCTCCGTCGGCGGCGGCAGCCTGGATGCGTGGTTCTGGCTGGGGGCGCCGGCTGCGGTCATCGCCGGGGTCACGGCCCGCACCTCGCGGCGCAAGGCCGAAGAGATGGCCCAGCCCCTACCCCCGACCGCTCCCCCGCCGCCGCCCCGGCCCCTGCCAACGGGCGTCGTGGGTGCCGCCGAGTCCGCGCACCTGCACCGGGTCCGGGTGCAACTGGCCCAACTGATCCCCACGATCGAGGGGCTGCACCGCGAGGCGGCGGTCGAGATCCGGCGGACCGACTTCGAAGCCGCCCCCGCCCTCGCCGCGCTGGTGGAGCGGCTGGCGGTCCTCGCGCGCGTCCAGGGCGAGATGTTCGGGACCCCGGCGGCCGCCACCGCCGCGGCGTCGGCAGAGGAGATCCGGATCCGCCTGGCACAAGGTGTCGGCATGTACGAGGAGCTTCTGAACGCGGCGCTGCAGATGCTGTCAGCGCCGGACCCGGCAGCCGCCCCGTCCTACCGGCTGGACATCACGGTGCGGGAACTGGCGGCCTACACCGAGGGGCTGCACGTCGCCGCCGCCTCAGCGCACTACGCCTGACCCGCTCACCGGGTGCAGCAACTGCACCATCAGGGACTCGCACACCAGGGCCGGTGGCACGTTGCCCGCCAGCTGTGCCCGGGCCGCGGTGATCGCGTCGATCCGTTTCATCGTGTCGCCGCTGTCGCCGGCCTGCGCCGCCTGCTCGACCGCGGGTCGGACGTCAATGTTGATCAGAGGCTGGTCGACGCCCAACTGGACGGTCAGCACGTCCCGGTAGAACCCCAGGAAGTCCACGAAATACCGGTCCAGTTCGTCGCGGACCGACCGGGCGGCCCGTTGGGTCTGGGTCTTGGCGAGTTCGGACAGCGACCGTCCGGCCAGGGCCTTCACCCGGCCCGCCGAGATCCCCTCCGCACCCTGACCGTAGGCCGCGAGCATCTCGGCGTTCTCGGTCTCGTCCAGTTGCCGGGTCCGGCCCTTGGCGTCCTCCTCCGCCACCTTGCGCAGGTCGTGCGCCATGCCGTAGGCGTCGGTGATGCCCGTCATGAGCCGGGGGATCTTGAGGATCTGGGCCCGCCGGGACCGCGTCTCCTCGTCGGTGGCCAGGGCGCGCGCCCGGCCGATATGGCCCTGGGAGGCGTGCGCGGCGAAGGAGGCCATGGCCGAATCGACCCCCTCCCGCTCCAGCAGGGCGGCCACAGCCGCGGGGGGTGGCACCCGCAGGGCCACATGCCGGGTCCGGGACCGGATGGTCGGCAGCAGATCCTCGGTGCTCGGCGCACAGAGGACCCACACCGTCGCCGGCGCCGGTTCCTCGATCGCCTTCAGCAGCGTGTTGGCCGCCGCTTCCGTCAGCCGGTCGGCGTCCTCGATCACCATGACCCGCCAGGGCGCGGTCACGGGGTTGCCCGACGCCGCCAGGACGAGGGCCTTCGTCTGCTCCTTGCCGTGGGACAGCGTGGTGGACCGGACCACGGTGACGTCCGGGTGGCTGCCGGCGCGCACCGACCGGCAGGCAGTGCACTCCGCGCAGCCCTCCTGCGGGCAGACGAGGGCGGCGGCGAAGGCGACGGCCGCGGTCGAACGACCCGAGCCGGGCGGACCGGTGACCAGCCACGCGTGGGTCATCCCGAGGGCAGGTCCGTGGCCGTGGGCTGCCGCCGCAGCCGCCTCGAATTGCGCAACCGCGGCCGGCTGACCCACGACGTCGAGCCAGACGCTCACGGCCCCCCCTCCCCGAGCACGGCGGTGACCGCTGCCATCACGTCGGCGGCGACGGCAGGGACGGGCCGGTCGGCCGCCACCACCCGGACCCGGTGCGGGTCAGCCGCGGCGAACCCGAGGAACGCGGCGCGTACGGCATCGTGGAAGGCCAGGCTCTCCGCTTCGAGGCGGTTCGTGTCCTGCGCCCGTGCCAGTCCCACCCGCGGGTCGATGTCCAGAACCAGCGTGAGATCCGGCTGCAGACCGTCGGTGGCCCATTCGCTCAGTTCGCGGATCCGCTCGGCTCCCAACCCGCGGGCGACCCCCTGGTAGGCCACGGACGAGTCGAGGTACCGGTCGGACACCACCACGGCGCCCCGCGCCAGGGCCGGCCGGATCACGTGGGTGGCGTGATCAGCGCGGGCGGCGGCGAACAGGAGCGCCTCACACCGCGGATCCAGGTCGCCGGAATCGGCGGCGAGCAGGAGGCGCCGGATCTGCTCGGCGCGTGGCGAGCCGCCCGGCTCCCGCGTCACCACGACCTCTCGGCCGAGGCCCCGCAGACGGTCCGCGAGGAGACGTTGTTGGGTGGACTTGCCGCCACCCTCGCCGCCCTCGAACACGATGAACCGTCCGTCAGCCACATCGTGAGCCTATGACACGCCTCTGACGGGCCGGGGACGACGGACGCACCGATCAGATGACGTAGTCCGCGACGTCGAAGTCCTCGCCGCGCCAGACCCCGTGCTCCGGGGCGTGCGGACCCTGCCCCACGTGGCCGGAGGACCGCTCCAGCACCTCCACGCGGGTGAGGAGGGACACCACGGCGGCACCGAGCGCGTCGGGGACGTCATTCTCCCGCTCGGACACGGGCAGGGCGTCGGGGTCGCGTCGGCTGACGACCTGCCCGGGGACCCCCACGACGACGGTGCCGGGCGGAACGTCGTGCAGGACCACGGCGTTGGCCCCGACCCGGGCGTTGGCGCCCACGGTGATGTTGCCGAGCACCTTGGCCCCGGCGCCCACCACCACATTGTCTTGCAGGGTGGGGTGCCGCTTCTCCTTCTTCAGGCTCGTGCCACCCAGGGTGACTCCCTGGTAGATCGTGCAGCAGTCACCCACCACCGCGGTCTCGCCGATGACGACTCCCATGCCGTGGTCGATGAAGACGCGTCGGCCGATCGTGGCCGCGGGGTGGATCTCCACACCGGTGAAGAACCGCGCCATCTGCGCCCACCAGCGCGCGAAGGTACGCATGCGGTGCCGCCAGATCCAGCTGGCGATGCGATGGCTCCACAGCGCATGCAGCCCGGGGCTGGCCAGGAACGCCTCAGTCCTGGTCCGAGTGGCGGGATCCCGCTCGAGGACCGTGGTGAGGTCCTCCCCCCAACGGGACATCAGTCCATCACGTCGGCGAACAGCGCCGTGCTGAGGTAGCGCTCGCCGAACGAGGGGATGATGACGACGATCAGCTTGCCGGCATTCTCGGGACGCCCGGCGACCTGCCGCGCGGCGTAGATCGCGGCACCGGAGGAGATCCCGACGAGCAGTCCCTCATCCCGGGCGATCGCGCGGGCCGTGGACATGGCCTCTTCCGCCGGCACCTGCACCACCTCGTCGTACACGCCGGTGTCGAGGATGTCGGGCACGAATCCCGCCCCGATGCCCTGGATCGGGTGAGGTCCCTTCTGGCCGCCCGACAACACGGGCGACGCCTCGGGCTCCACCGCAACGACCTGCACGCCGGGTTTGCGCTCCTTGAGCACCTGGCCGACTCCGGTGACTGTCCCTCCGGTGCCGACGCCGGAGATCAGGATGTCGACCTCACCGTCGGTGTCGGTCCAGATCTCCTCGGCGGTCGTGGCCCGGTGGATCGCCGGGTTGGCGGGGTTGGCGAACTGCTGCAGCAGCACCCAGTCGGGATGCTCGGCGACCAGGTCCGTGGCCTTGCCGATCGCGCCGCCCATGCCGTCCGGTCCGGGGGTGAGGATCAGTTCGGCGCCGTAGGCCCGCAGGAGAGCTCGCCGCTCCTTGCTCATCGTCTCCGGCATGGTGATCACCAGGTGATAGCCGCGGGCGGCGCAGACCATGGCCAGGGCGATCCCCGTGTTGCCGGAGGTGGGTTCGATGACCGTGCCGCCGGGAGCGAGCACGCCGGCCTGCTCGGCCGCGTCGATCATGGCCACACCGATCCGGTCCTTCACCGAGTGGGCCGGGTTGAAGAACTCCAGTTTGGCGACAACGTCGGCACCGGTCTCCTCACTGACCCCGCGCAGGCGCACCAGCGGGGTGCCTCCGACCAGTTGGGTGATGTCGTCTGCGATCCTCATGGCGCTCCTGTGGCGGCGGTGACCTTCTTGGCGGCGGTCTTCTTGGCGGCGGTTTTCTTGGAAGTGCTCTTGGCGGTCTTCTTGGCCGTGCTCTTGCGGGTGCCCGACTTCTTCGCCGGGCTCTTGCGCGACTTCTTGGCCGGCCCCTTGGCCCGCCGCTCGACGAGGAGGTCGGACGCCCGCTCCAGGCTGATCTCCTCCGCCTTCTCGGCGCGCGGAATGGTGGCGTTGTACTCCCCGTCGGTGACGTACGGCCCGAAGCGGCCGTCCTTGACGACGATCGGGTTTCCGGAGACGGGGTCGTTGCCCAGTTCCCGCAGCGGGCCCGCGGGAGCCCGTTGGCCGCGGCGCCGCGCCGGCTCGGCCAGCAGTTTCAGCGCCTCGGTCACCGTCACGGTGAACAGCTGGGCCTCGTCCGCCAGCGATCGACTCTCGGAGCCCTTCTTGATGTAGGGGCCGTAGCGGCCGTTGAGGGCGTAGATCGGTTCGCCGTCGGCGGGGTCGGGGCCGATCTCGCGGGGCAGCGAGAGCAGCTTCAAAGCGTCGGCCAACTCGACAGTCGTGGGGTCCATGTCCTTGAACAGGGAGGCGGTGCGGGGTTTGGCCTTGCCGCGGCTCTTCCCCTCCTCCTCGGGCAGCACCTCGGTCACGTAGGGGCCGAAGCGGCCGTTCTTGACCACGATCAGGTGGCCGCTGTCGGGGTCGGGGCCCAGTTCGCGGTCCCCGCGGGGAGCGGCGTACAACTCGGCGACCTTCTCGCCCGTCAGTTCGTCCGGCGCCAGGTCGGGCGGGAAGTTGATGCGGTCGTCCTCCCCCTGCTGCAGGTAGGGGCCGTACTTGCCGACGCGGACCACGGCTTCGGAGTCCGCGATCGGGAAGGTCGACAGCGCCCGGGCGTCGATGTTGTCCCCGCCCTTGTCGATCAGGGTGCGCAGCCCTTCGAAGCCCCCATCGCCGCGGTAGAAGCGGTCCAGGGCCTGCAGCCGGGAGTCGTCCCCGCTGGCGATCGCGTCGAGGACTTCCTCCATCTGGGCGGTGAAGGAGTAGTCGACGAGGGCGGTGAAGTGGTCCTCGAGCAGGCGGACCACGGTCATACCCAGGAACGCGGGGATGAGGGCGCTGCCCCGCCGCCACACGTACTCGCGGTCGATGAGGGTGTTGGCGATGGTGGCGAAGGTCGACGGGCGGCCGATGCCCATGTCCTCCAACTTCTTCGTCAGCGTGCCCTCGGTGTACCGGGGCGGGGGGTTGGTGGCGTGCGGCTCGGCGAGCAGTTCGGTCGCCGTCACCGCCTCGCCCTCCTTGAGCGCCGGCAACTTGGAGTCGGAGTCCTTGGCGGAGTCGTCGGTCACGTCGGCGTAGGCGGCCAGGAAGCCCGGGAAGACGACGACCGTGCCGGACGCGGAGAACTCCGCGGCCCGGTCGTCCGCCGTGGTGGCCTGCAGCCGCAATGTCGTGGTGGCGACCTTCGCGTCCGCCATCTGGGAGGCGAGCGTGCGCTTCCAGACCAACTCGTACAGCAGGAACTCGTCGCGGCTCAACTGTCCGGAGACCTGGCCGGGGGTGCGGAACTGGTGGCCGGCCGGGCGGATCGCCTCGTGCGCCTCCTGGGCGTTCTTCACCTTGCGGTCGTAGCGGCGGGGGGTGTTCGGCACGTGGTCGGCGCCGTAGAGGGAACGGGCCTGGTCGCGGGCGGCGGTGAGGGCCTGGGCCGACAGCGTCGTGGAGTCCGTGCGCATATAGGTGATGTAGCCGGTCTCGTACAGCCGCTGGGCCACGTCCATCACGCGCTTGGCGGTCCACCGCAGCCGGCGCCCCGCCTCCTGCTGCAGGGTCGAGGTCATGAAGGGCGCGGCGGGGCGGCGGGGGCTGGGCCGCTGCTCGACCGCGGCGACGGTGAACGGCCGCCCGGCGAGGGCGTCGGTGAGGGATGCGGCGGCCACCTCGTCGAGCAGCAGGACGTCGGCGCTCGTGAGCGTCCCGGTGTCGTCGAAGTCCTTGCCGCCGGCGATGCGCCGTCCGTCGACCTTCGTGAGGCGCGCCGTGAAGGGGCCCGGAGTGAAGGAGCCGCGGACGTCGCAGTACGAGGCCGAGCGGAAGGCGATACGCTCCCGCTCCCGCTCGACGATGAGTCGGAGGGCTACGGACTGCACCCGGCCCGCCGACAGTTTGGGGGCGACGCGCCGCCACAACACGGGCGAGATCTCGTAGCCGAACAGCCGGTCGACGATGCGCCGCGTCTCCTGGGCGTCCACGAGGTCGGTGTTGAGTTCGCGCGTGGTCTGCGCAGCCTCCTGGATCGCGTCCTTGGTGATCTCGTGGAAGACCATCCGGCGGTAGGGGATCTTGGGCTGGAGGACCTGGACGAGATGCCAGGCGATGGCCTCCCCTTCGCGGTCCTCGTCAGTGGCGAGGAGGAGTTCGTCCGCCCCGGAGAGGGCCTTCTTCAGTTCCCGGACCAGGGGCTTCTTGGCGGACGCCACCACATACATGGGGGCGAACTCGTTGTCGACGTCGACACCGGTCTTCGCCCACGCGGTCCCGCGGTACTTGTCCGGGACGTCGCCGGCGTTGTGGGGCAGGTCCCGGATGTGGCCGACCGACGACTTCACCTCGTACCCCGGACCGAGGTAGCCCTGGATGATGCGGGCCTTCGCCGGGGATTCGACGATCACGAGGCGACGTGGGGTGGACACTGGGATTCCTTCCGGGGGTCGGCGGGTGCTGCAGCCTTGCCGACAGTGAGTGTGAGGCTACCTGGGCCGTGTCTGTCAAGTCAGCCCCTCCCGAGCGGATGTGAGGCAACCGACGAAGAGCGGAAAAGCGAGGACCCCCGGTCGGGTGACCGGGGGTCCTGGCGGGAGAGGGATCAGGCGCTGGCCTTCTCCCCGTCCTTGACATCTGCGTCGCCCACGGCGATGGGCTTCGACTTGCTGACCACGATGGCGCCGATGATCACCAACAGGGCGACCAGGGCGATCCCCCAGCGCAGCGCCGTCTGGTTGTTCAGCCACATCGTGACGACAGCCGGTGCGATCAGCAGGGCGACCAGGTTCATCACCTTGATCAGCGGGTTGATGGCCGGGCCGGCGGTGTCCTTGAAGGGGTCGCCGACGGTATCGCCGATGACGGTGGCCTCGTGGGCCTCGGAGCCCTTGCCGCCGTAGTTGCCGTCCTCGACGAACTTCTTGGCGTTGTCCCAGGCGCCACCGGAGTTGGCCAGGAACACCGCCATCAGGGTGCCGGTGGCGATGGTGCCCGCCAGGTAGGAGCCGAGGGCTCCCACCCCGAGGCCGAAGCCCACGGCGATCGGGGCCAGGACCGCGAGCAGGCCCGGGGTGATCAGCTCCCGCAGGGAGTCGCGGGTGACGATGTCCACCACCTTGCCGTACTCGGGCTTGCTGGTGCCTTCCATGATTCCCGGGTCGTCCCGGAACTGGCGCCGCACCTCGAAGATGACCGCGCCGGCCGCACGGGACACGGCGTTGATCGCCAGCCCCGAGAACAGGAACACGACCGCCGCACCGATGAGCAGACCCACGAGGTTGCTCGGGGTGGCGACATTCAGGACCCCGAGGTACTGCACGGCCTCCGTCGCGCCGACCTGCTGCACGAGCGCATCCCCGTTGCTCACCACGGCAGCCGTGGCCTGGGCGATGGCGTCGCGGAAGGAGCCGAACAGCGCCGTCGCGGCCAGGACCGCGGTGGCGATGGCGATGCCCTTGGTGATCGCCTTCGTCGAGTTGCCGACGGCGTCGAGGCTGGTGAGGATCTTGGCACCCTCACCGTCGACGTCCCCGGACATCTCGGCGATGCCCTGAGCGTTGTCCGAGACGGGGCCGAAGGTGTCCATCGACACGATGACGCCCACCGTCGTCAGCAGACCGGTGCCGGCCAGCGCGACGGCGAACAGCGACAGGATCACCGAGCCGCCGCCGGCGAGCGCGGCGATGTAGACGGCCGCGCCGATCAGCAGCGCGGAGTACACGGCCGACTCGAGACCGACGGAGATTCCGGACAGGATCACGGTCGCGGGACCGGTCAGCGAGGTCTTGGCGACGTCGTCGACGGGGCGCCGGTTGGTCTCGGTGAAGTACGCGGTCAGCTGCTGGATGACGACCGCGAGGATGATGCCGACGAAGACCGCCCAGATGGCGAACACCCGGGGATTGAAGGACTCGACGGCGATCACGTCGAAGTTGCCCACCTCGATGCCCTTCATGTTGATCAGCCGGTCGGGCAGGAACACGAAGGTCGCGATGACGACGAGGATGGCCGAGATGGCGGCGGAGACGAAGAATCCGCGGTTGATCGCTTGCATGCCGGAGCGGTCCGACGCGCGCGGCGACACCACGAAGATGCCGATGACCGCCGTGATGACGCCGATGGCCGGAACCACGAGCGGGAAGACCAGGCCGAGGTCGCCGAAGGCGGTCTTGCCGAGGATCAGCGCGGCCACCAGGGTCACCGCGTAGGACTCGAAGAGGTCAGCCGCCATGCCGGCGCAGTCGCCGACGTTGTCGCCCACGTTGTCCGCGATGGTCGCGGCGTTGCGGGGGTCGTCCTCGGGGATGCCCTGCTCGACCTTGCCGACCAGGTCGGCGCCGACGTCGGCCGCCTTGGTGAAGATGCCGCCGCCGACACGCATGAACATGGCGAGCAGCGCAGCCCCGAAGCCGAAGCCCTCGAGGACCTTCGGCGCCTCGCCCTTGTAGACGAGCACAACGAGGGCGGCACCGAACAGCCCGAGGCCCACGGTGAACATGCCCGCCACACCACCGGTGCGGAAGGCGATCTTCATGGCTCCCTGCTCGTTCTCCTCGCGGGCAGCTGCCGCCACGCGGACGTTGCCGCGCACCGCGAGCCACATCCCCATGTAGCCGGTGATGGCCGAGAAGAGGGCTCCGACGAGGAAGAAGATCGACCGGCCGATCCGCTCACTGGTGGTCTCTGCCGGAAGCAGCCACAGGACGAAGAAGACCACGACGGCGAAGATGGCCAACGTGCGGAACTGGCGGTTGAGGTACGCCGAGGCGCCCTCCTGCACAGCTCCGGCGATGTCCTTCATCTTGGTCGTGCCCTCATCGGCAGCGAGGACTTGGCGGACCAGCACCGCGGCCACACCCAACGCGAGCAGGGCGATGATCGCCACCACACCCACGGTGACCAGGTTGCTGCCAGTCAGATCGACGGCACTCATTGACTCTCCAGGTTGGTACATCGGTCGGCACAGCGCTCGACCCGGACAGCCAGCGGCGACCCCCCACCCGCGGACGGGCGGATTCCGCTGACCGCTGAAGTTTACGCGACCCGAACGGGGCTTCTGTCACGGGGCTGCGCGGGACCGCGTGTCCCCACCGGGGAGAGGTGGATTCCGTGACTACGGCGCCGCTCTGCCGACGGAATCGGCGGGAGTCAGGCGGTGGGCCACACCAGCGAGACCGTGCGGCCGCCGTCGGGGGTGTCGGTGAGCGTGCTCCCGGGGGCGAGGGACTGGATGACGGCAACGGCCAGCCGCTCCTCCATCTCGTCCTCGCCGTCCGTGACCGACGGCGGTGAGCCGTCGGTCACGTCGACCCGGAAGGACGTCCCGTCGTCGGTCATGGCGACCGCCACCGGGACGGCGACGCCGGCCGCCAGCGCCCGCAGCACTGCTCGCGCGACCGCCTCTGCGACCGCCAACCGCACGTCGTCCAGGACGTCCGGGTCGACTCCCGCCCGCCGCGCCGCGGCCCCCACCACGAGGCGGGCGGTACGGGCCTGCTCGGGAGTGGCCGGGACCGTGAGCGTGGCCGTCGCCATCAGCCGTCGACCGATCCGGACAGTTGCATGGCGTCGGCGAGGCCCGTGATCGTGAACACCTTGGTTATGCGTTCCTCCGTCGCCACGACGCGCAGGCCACCACCGGCCTCCCGCGCCCATTTGAGGGCCTTCACCATCACGCCGAGGCCGGTGCTGTCGAGGAAGTCGACGCCGGACAGGTCGACGACGAGGTCGGTCTTCCCGGCGTCGATGCAACTCTGCAGTTCCTGCTCGAGCGCGGGCGCCGTGAACACGTCGAGCTCGCCGGTGACGGCGACCACGGTCCCGGCGGGCGATGCAGTGGTGGTGATGTCCACGGGAGTCCCTTCGCTGCCTGGCAGGCTCACGATAGTGCCACGACCGCGATCACCGCAGGACGGCGGCTCGCTCAGCGACCGTGCGGGTACGGCCAGCCGTTGGGACGGCACCCGGCCACCCCACCCGTCTGCTGCTGCATGATCGGGGCCAGCGCGCCCCGGTAGGGACACTCGGCATGGTGCAGTCCGAGGCCGTGGCCGAACTCGTGGTTGCTCAGATACGTCTGGTACTGCTGCAACGAGGCGAACTTGTCGATCAGGGCCCCCGTGAGCCACCGGTCGGAGTTCAGTGCGGCGAACTGGTCGTTCCAGCAGGAGACGATGCCGCCCGTGTTCAGGCCGACCTGACGGCATAGCGCATCGACCAGCGGCGGGCGCGCCAGCAGGACCCGGATGTCGGCGCGGCGCGGGTCGGCCACCCTCTGGATCCGGTAGCGGCCCCGGGCGGTCCAGCCCCGTTGTTCGTCGAAGAGGGCCCGCAGCGCTCCCTGGGCGAGCCCCTGCAGATGCGATCCGAGGGAAGTCTGCGCTTCGATCGTGAAGGTGAACAGGCGGCCCCGCTTCCCGATGACGGGGGAGGCGCCGGTCATCACCTGCGTCGGGGGACCCCCCCGCCAGGTGCGCTGCCCCACCCGCCCGTAGTAGTCGACCACCTGACGCATGGCGACCCCCGCCGCGGTGGTGCCGCGCACACTCAGCCGATGCCGGAGGGCGGGCTTGAGGGGGCCGGGCAGCGTCAGCGTGGCGCTCAGACCGTCCGCCGCGACGGTCACCGGCAGCGCCACGGCCTCGTCGCCGGGGCGGCTCCACCACGCCACGACAGCGACGACAGGCTCCACGAAGTCCGCCCGGACGACCGTCCCGTCGCTCACCACGGCTCCGGTCTGGGGGGCCAGGATCAGCGTCGTGTCCCCGTCCGCGGGCCAACTGCGCTCCGTGGTCGTGGGATGAGCTGCGGTCAGCGGAGCAGCGAGAACGACGACGGCGGCGACGACGAACGCGATTACCCGACTCACGGCGCACCTCCCGGCGTCGGACACATCTTGCCCGGCTGCGGCAGCCTACGGTGCACCAGGTAGCGGGTGGCGACGGTGTCGACGCATCGACTGCCGGCGAGCCCGAAGATGCCGTGGGTCGTGGTGTCGACCCGCACCAGCCGGGACCCGGGGAACGCCGCAGCCGTTCGGCGGGCCGAGTACAGCGGCGTGTTCTGGTCGCCGACCCCGTTGACGAGTAGGGGCGGCGTCCGCAGCCGGATGTCATGGGCGACGCGCAGGGGTCGACGTGGTTCCGGCACTCCGGAACACAGCGTGGCGAAACGCAGTACGTTCTGCGCGGCGACGGGACCGACGCCCCGCAGGGCCCGGCCGATGGCCTGGGAGCCCGGCCGGCCGGACCGGTCCACGCAGTCCACAAGGGTCACGATCGGGGAGCCGGAGATGGCCGTGGCAGAACTGCCGGCGCACGGCACGGTCAGAGCGGCGGCATAGCCACAGATGTCCGCCGTGACCGTCGCCGGCGCGCTCGCCCCCTGCCCCAGTTGCTGGTCGAGGCCGCCCCAGAAGGCCCACCGGTCCTGGCCGTCACCCGCCGTGCGCTGCTGGAGCGTGGCGGAGACCCGGTGGTAGGCGGTCACCGCCGCGGCCGACAATCGCTGCCGGACCCAGCGCCAGGCGGCCACGCCGCCATGCCGGCTCGACACCAGCAGGTTGGCGAACGTGGGCACCGGGGAGGTGACCCCGTCGAGCACCATCGCGCGCAGCCGACGCGGGAACACCTGGGCGTAGACCCGGCCCAGGGTCGTGCCGTAGCTGTAGCCGGCGTAGGTGAGGCGGCGCGACCCCACCGCGGATCGCAGGGCGTCCATGTCGTGGGCCACCTGCCATGTGCCGAGGGTCGCCCCGACGGCACGGTTGCGGGCATGACACCGGCGTCCGGCGACACTGCGCTGCCGCACTGCCTGGCGTGCGACGGCCCGCCACGTGAAGGGGCCGGTCTCCGGCTCGTAGCCACCGGCCACCACCGCAGGACACGATCGCAGGTGGGGCTGCGAGGCCCCCACCCCACGAGGGTCGAACGAGATGAGGTCGAAGTGGCGGCGTAGGGAGCGGTTGCCGGCCAGCGCCGCCAGGGCATCGGCGCCGCCGAGACCCGGACCCCCGAGGTTGACCACGAGCGGCCCGAGCGCCGGTCCGGTGGCCGGGAGGCGGCGCACCGCGATCCGGTAGGTGGCCCGGTCGGGGTGCCGCCAGTCACGAGGGACGGTGAGCCGTCCGCAGCGGGCCGCGTGGTCGTCCGCGCACCGGTGCCAGGAGACCGAGCGGCCGCCGACCGGCTGCGCCCGCCCGGTGGTCGCCGGCAGGATCACCAGGGTCGCCGCGATCGCGGCCGCTGCCCGGACCCACGTCTTCACGGGCCCACGATATGGCCCGGCGCCGAACTGTCGGGGCTGCGGGGCACACTGAGGGCCATCGCCCGATGACGACCGGGTCCAGTGAGGGAGGACGTATGGCCACGCGCCGCGAGCCCCCGGCACTCGCTCCCACCCCGCGGACCGCAGCCGATCTGGTCAAGGCCACGCTGGCCGCACTCGCCTGCCCGCCGGCCGCGGTGCTGGAGACCCCGGCGCGTCCCGGGGTCACGGAGGCGTGGCCCACGTGGGTGGCCCCCGGGGTGCGGGAGGCGTTGGGTGGGGCGGGAGTCACGGACCTGTGGGCCCACCAGGTGCGGGCTGCCGAAGCGGCCTGGGCCGGGCGGCACGTGGTGATCGCCAGCGGGACCGCGAGTGGGAAGTCCCTCGGCTACTGGCTGCCGGCCCTGTCCGCGGCGGTGTCCGAGCGCGCCACGACCTTGTACTGCACGCCGACCAAGGCACTGGCCCACGATCAGTGGGCCCGCCTCACCGAGCTGGGTCTGCCCGAGGTCGGCGCCGCCTGCTACGACGGCGACACGGACCGGGCCCTGCGCCCCGCCATCCGGCGCACCAGCCGCTTCGTCCTGACCAACCCGGACATGGTGCACCGCTCGGTCCTCCCGCAGCACTCCCAGTGGCGGACCTTCCTGTCGCGGCTGCGCTACGTGGTCCTGGATGAGGGGCACATGTACCGCGGCATCTTCGGCGCCCACGTCGCGGCCGTCGTCAGCCGGCTGGTCCGCGTGGCCCGGGCGGCGGGCGCGGACCCGGCGTTCGTGATCTGTTCCGCGACGTACGGCGACGCCCGCCAATCGGCCGCGCGCCTGCTCGGTGTCCCGCCGGACACCGTCACCGCCGTGACCGAGGACACGAGCAGTCGCGGCGCGCGGACGGTGATCCTGCACGACCCCGGGCGCGGTGCCGCGGAGTCCCCGTCCCCGCCGCGGGCATTCACGGAGACGGCGGCGGCGCTCACGGCGTGGACGGCCGCGGGCGTGCGGTCCGTGGGCTTCGTGCGCTCCCGAGCGGGAGCCGAGGCCCTGGCCGACACGGTCCGGCGCCGCAGTGGCGGCGCCGCGGTCACGGCGTACCGCGGCGGCCTCCTGCCGGAGGAACGACGCACCATCGAGCGCGGGCTGCGCTCCGGGGAGGTGCCGTGCGTCGCCGCCACGAACGCACTGGAACTGGGCGTCGACATCGCGGGGCTGGATGCGGTGGCATTGTGCGGCTGGCCCGGCACGCGACTGTCGTTCCTGCAGCAGATCGGCCGCGCCGGCCGATCTGGCGAGCATGCGGTGGCGCTGTTGAGCGCCCAGGAGAACCCGCTGGACCGCTTCTATGTGAACCATCCGGAGCGGATCTTCGGGGCCTCCCTGGAGTCCTGCGTCCTGGACCGCGACAACCCGCACGTTCTGCTGGGCCATGTGGCCTGCGCGATCGACGAGGGGCCCCTGACGACGGCGGAGGCCGAGGCGATATTCGGGGCGGGCGCGGCGCCCGTTCTCGAGGCGCTGCGTCGCAACGGACTGATCCGGCTGCGCGGCGACCGGTGGTTCTGGGTGGACCGGCAACGTCCCGACCAACTGGCCGACCTGCGCGGCGGGTTGTCGCACACCTCCATCGTGGACGCCGATACGGGCCGCGTCATCGGCACCGTCGATGGGGCAGCCGCACCGGCCCAGTTGCACTCCGGCGCCGTCTACACCCACCTCGGGGAGACGCACGTGGTGCTGGACCTCGACCTGGCGGACGGCGTGGCCGTGGTGCGCCGGGACCAACCCGGCTACACCACGGTGGCTCAGTCTGTGTCGCAACTGAACGTCCTCGGGACAACCGCGCAGCGATCCCTGGGGGTCGGCACCCTGCAGTTGGGGACGGTGACGGTGACCACGCAGGTCACCGGGTTCCTCAAGCGGGACGCCCGCACCGGACAGGTGGTGGGCCGCGAACCCCTCGACCTCCCACCCGGTGACCTGCGGACCACTGCCGTGTGGTGGCAGCTGCCCGACGCGGCGATCGTGGACCTGGGACTCGCCCGCGATCTCCCCGGCGCCGCGCACGCCGCCGAACACGCCGCGATCGGGGTGCTCCCCGCCCTGGCGACGTGTGACCGCTGGGACATCGGGGGCCTCTCCACGGCCCGGCACGCGGACACGGGCGTGGCGACAGTGTTCGTCTACGACGGTTACCCGGGAGGTGCCGGTTTCGCGCGGCGGGGCTACGACGCCGCGGAGGAGTGGCTCGCCGCCACCCATCAGGTCGTCGCGACCTGCGCCTGCGGCGGCGGTTGTCCCGGCTGCGTGCAGTCGCCCAAGTGCGGCAACGGCAACGAGCCCCTCGACAAGGGGGGTGCCGTCCGGATGCTCTCGGGTCTCATCGGCTGACTCCCCCTGCTCGGGCGGTCACTGGCGGATCCGAGCCAGGGCTTAGTATTCCGGGGTGAGCCTGGAGATCACGGGGACGGTCTGGGCCGTCACCCTCGCCATCGTGATCGGGCTGTTCGCCCTCGACCTCGGGCTGGCGCTCGCCAAGCCCCACGCCGTGGGGTTCCGGGAGGCCGCACTCTGGTCGGTCTTCTACATCGGTGTCGCCCTCTTGTTCGGTGTCGTCTTCGGCCTGTGGGCGGGTGGCGACTACGGCGCCCAGTACTTCGCGGGCTACATCGTGGAGAAGACCCTGTCGGTCGACAACCTCTTCGTCTTCGTGATCATCATGGCTGCGTTCGCCGTGCCGGCCGTGTACCAGCAGAAGCTCCTGATCATCGGGATCGCGCTGGCCCTGGTGCTGCGGGCCATCTTCATCGCCGTGGGCGCCACGCTCCTGGCCTACTTCTCCTTCATGTTCCTGATCTTCGGCCTTGCGCTGATCTGGACCGGCATCGCGCTGTACCGCCACCGGGACCAGGATCCCGACGTCAGCGACAACTTCCTCGTCGTCGGCGCTCGCAAGATCATCCCAACGACCGACGAGTACGACGGGGGCAAGTTCTTCACGCACACGGACGGTCGCCGCGTGGCGACTCCGATGTTCATCGCCCTCATCGCCATCGGCACGACGGACGTGCTGTTCGCCCTCGACTCGATCCCGGCCGTCTTCGGGGTGACCGCCGAGCCCTACATCGTGTTCATGGCCAACGCCTTCGCGCTGCTGGGCCTGCGCGCCCTCTTCTTCCTCGTCCAGGGGCTGCTGGACCGTCTGGTCTATCTCTCCACCGGGCTCGCGCTGATCCTCGTGTTCATCGGCCTCAAGCTGGCCCTCCACTGGGCGCACGGCATCTGGCCGGCAGTGCCGGAGGTGCCGACGACGGCGTCCCTGGTGGTGATCCTCGTGGTCCTGGTGATCACGACGGTCGCCAGCATCATCGCCGTGCGCCGCGACCCCAGCCGCACCGCCCATGCCGGGACGGTCCGAAGCCACGAGGCGCCCCCGGAACAGCCCTGACCTGTCACGGCCCCTCCGCCACCTGCAGTTCCGCCCGCGCGGTCGCGTGGACCGCCTTCCCCATCAGGGCCAGCCCGGGCGGGGGCGGCGCAGCCACGGCGACGCCGACGGTGAGAC
Source organism: Actinomycetota bacterium (assembly GCA_029978705.1). GTDB lineage: Bacteria > Actinomycetota > Actinomycetes > S36-B12 > CAIWTL01. The sequence goes on along the minus strand of JAPOIY010000001.1, from coordinate 104,344 downwards.
CCGTCACCCGGCAGTCGGCCAAGGTGACCCCGTTTGCGGCCGCCAACGCGGCCGCGGTGTCGCAGGGGGCGGGGTCCGACAGCAGTTGCCCGGCCGTGCCGACGGCGACGAGGTCCGCCGCAGCATCGGCGCGGGTATGTGCGACCGTCCCGGCCACCAGCAGCCCGGACACGGCCGCCAGCCCGAAGGCCGCGAGAGCCCCGATCAGCGCCAGCAGTCCCGCGGTGCCGCGATCGGCCATCACGGCAGACCCTCCCGGCGGGTGACCGCCGTCCCGGACACCGTGCGGCGCACCTGCCCCAGCAGTGGTCCGGGGCCCCGCACCTCCCGGGTGACCCGCACCTCGATGACGTCCTCATCGCGCACGACCCGGACCTCACCGTCGGGTACGACGCGGTGTGCGGCGGCCACCGCCGCCGCAGGGGACTCGCCGCGCGCGAGTTCCCGGGCCGCAGCGCGGGCGGCGTCGGTCGTGCGGGCCTGCATGTGGCCTGCGGCCAGGAGGACCGCAGCCGCGACCGTGACGAGCAGAACCATCGGGATGGCGAGGGCGATCTCGATGGTGACCATCCCCGCATCGCGATGGCCGGGGGCGCGGCCGCTGGACCGGCGCCCCCGGTCCACCCTCAGTTGAACAGGAAACTGAACGCCCACTCGATGACCCTCTTGATCAACTCGAATGCCCAGTCACTGCTCAGCAGTTTCACGAGAACCCCGCCGAGTCCGGCGACGGCGACCGTCCCGACCGCGTATTCGGCCGTCGACAGCCCGTCCTCCTCCCGCATCACGCGGGCCAGCATCTTCGTCATCTCCCATCCCTTCCGCCCCTGTGGGCTTGTTGTATTGGGTTCACCCTCGCCACGGTGGAAGGGACGGAAGCCGGGATCGGCGCCAGTGGGGACAAGCGGGAGGGATGGAGCCTGGGGACCGCCGTCAGAACGACAGATCGGACACCAGGGACGCCACGATCGGGACGACACCGAGCAGGACGAACGCGGGCAGGAAACAGACCGCCAGCGGGATGACGGCGCGCACGGCGGCCGAACGGGCGGCCATCTGGGCGCGGGAGTGGTAGTCCCGCCGGGCGTCGGCCGCGACCCGGTCCAGTACCGCCGCCACCGGGGATCCCGTCGCCGCGTGACGTGTCATGGCTCGCGCCAACTCGGCGAGGGCGGGGACGTCGGCGACCGCCCGCCAGGCCCGTTCCGGCGCGGCTCCCAGCGCCCGGTGTCGACCCACCACCGTCAAGTGGTGGCGCAGGGGCCCGTCGATCGCCCCCGCGACCAGCAGCAGGGCCTCCCCGTCGGACAACCCCACGCGCAGCACCGCCCCGAGCAGGTCCACGGCATCCGGGAGGGCCCGCGCGAGCGCGAGTTCGGCCCGGTCCTGATCGGAGCTGAAGGACCTCGGCAGCCACCGCCAGCCCGCCCCACCCACGACGACGGCGGCGAGCGCGGACCAGGGGAGAGGCATGAGGATCACCGAGGCCAGCATCCCGATGAGGGCCCCCACGCCGTTCAACGGCAGCGGCCCCCGTCGGGAGCGGGCGATCCGGCGAGCGGCCCGCGGGGGGCGGCGGGGCAGGAGCAGCAGCGCCGCGGTCAGCAGCCACCAGCTCACAGATCCGCCTCGACACCGCGCACGATCCCCCCGATCCACGAGTAGCCGGCGACATTGAGCAGGACCCCCGCGGTGAGGCACAGCAGCCCGGGCACCGACGACACGAACCACCGCACCGGGTCCGCGCCCAGGAGCATGGCCAAACCGACCCCGACCGCGGGCAGCAGGCTCATCAACCGCGCGGTCGCCCGCGGGCCCGCCATCTCGACGGCGAGAGCTGCCTTGACGGCCACGCTGCGCCGGTACCCGTCCGCCAGGTTCTCCAGGACGTCAGCCAGCCCGGATCCCGACTGCCCCGCCAGGGTCCAGGCCGCGGCCACCGACGCCAGCAACGCCGACCCGTGGGCGTCCTGGCGCAGCGCCGCGGGAATGTCCCCGCCGATCCGAGCCGCCCGCGCCGCGCGACCGCCCACGCCGTGCAGGGAACTGCAACGCGACAGGGCTCCCTGGACATCCGCCCCCGCGCGCAGTTCTCCCACCAGAGCCAGGGTCCACGCGATGGTGGCGTCCGCCGTCGCGGCCCGACCGATTCGGTGCGGCAGCCGCCGGCCCGCGCCCCCGCGCGTCGCGGCGCGGGGGGATGGCACCAGGACCAGTGCCGCCCCGACCCACCACCAGGTCACGGCAGGACCGCCATCAGACGGCGCGCGACCGGATGGTGCGGCAGGTGCAGGCGCGGCCGGCCGGTGCCGAACGTGAGCAGGGGCACGACGTGCACCGGGTCGGCGCCCGCACACACGCCCAGTTCGGTGATGACGCGGCGACCCCCGCGTTCCCGGGCGACATGCAGGACCGCGTCGAGCCCCGCGGCCAGCTGCGAGTGCACCGCCGCCCGGTCCATCCCCGCCGCCAGGCTCAGCGCCTCCAGGCGGGCGGGCACCGCCCGGGGTGCGTTCGCGTGGACCGTGCCGCAACTGCCCTCATGCCCGGTGTTCATGGCGTTGAGCAGGGCGGTGACCTCGGGCCCCCGGACCTCCCCGACGACGATGCGGTCAGGCCGCATCCGCATCGCCTGCCGCATGAGGTGCACCAGCGGCACCGCTCCCCGGTCCTCGGCATTGGCGGCCCGCGCCTCCAGGCGCACGAAATGGGGATGGCGGGGCTGCAGTTCGGCGGACTCCTCGAGGGCGACGATGCGCTCATCGGCGGGCACGAGTTCCAGCAGGCTGCGCAGCACCGTCGTCTTGCCCGACCCGGTGGCGCCCGTGACCAGGTAGCCGCAACGGCTGGCGACGAGGGCCGCCAGCCAGGCTGCCCCCGCCCGGCTCACGGTCCCGGCCTCGATCAGTGCCGCGAGGTCCAGCGACCGTTGCGCCGGGATCCGCAGACTGATGAGGGTGCCGGGCCACGACAGGGGGGGCAGCGCCGCATGCAGGCGCACCCCGCCGGGTAGCCGGGCATCCACGAACGGACAGGCGTCGTCCAGCCGGCGACCCGCCTGGGCTGCGAGCCGTTGCGCCAACTGGCGGACCTCCTGGTCCCCGGCGAACCCGCAGTCGGAACGGCGCAACCCGGCACCGCTGTCCACCCACACCTGGTCGGGTCCGTTGACCAGGACATCGGTGACCCCCGGAATCTCCAACAGGGGCTGGAGTCGGCCCGCGCCGACCAGGTCGGCGCGCAGCGTCCGCGTGAGCCGAGCCACCTCGGTCCCGTCGGCCACCACGCCGAGATCGTCGAGAGCATGCCGGATGGCCGCGCCACTCGGGTCGGTCTCGGCCGCCACCAACCACGTGCGCACGCGGTCCAGCAGATCAGTCATCGGACCCCCCGCCCACGGCCACGGTCGCCAGGCGACGGCAGGCGCCGCGGAATCCCCGGGCCGTCACGGCCTCGGCCAGGTCCCCGAAGTCGGCGGCTGCGCGGACGCCGGCGGCGTCGGGCACCAGCACGGTGGCGCGACCCGGCAGTTCCTCGGCCACCACCGCCGGGGGGACGGTCCCGCGGGTCCGCCGGAGCGCCAGAACCGGACGGCTGGCCACGTGTCCCGCGGCGATGAGGCGGCGGGCCGTCGCGATCGCCACCACGTCCGGCGGGACGACGAGGATGTCGATTCCGTCGCCCGGACACGCCAGCGACGTCACCTGGTACCGCGGGACGTCAGCCACCACCACCCCGCCGCCGGACAGCAGGGACCCGGTGACGGCCGCCCACGCATCGGCCATCTCGGCGACGTCACGCCCGTGGGACAGAATCGGCACCTCCGCCGCCCGCGGTAGGCGCGACACCAGGGACCCCACCGGCACCATCCCCCGCAGCCCACTCAGCTCAGGCCAGCGCAGGCCCCGCTCACCGTCGACTCCCACCGCCACATCCAGCCCACCCCCGGCCGGGTCGGCGTCGATCAGGGTGGTCGGCACCGTCGCGGAGAGCGCGACCGCCAGACCCACGCTCACCGTCGTGGCCCCGCACCCCCCGCGGCACCCGATCACCCGGATGAGGATCCCGGGTGGCCGGGGTCGGCGGCTCCGGAGCCGCTTCAGCAGCAGCGGAGCGCCGTCGGGCAGGACCACGACCTGCTCGACCCCGGTTCCCGCCGCCCCGCGCCACACCTCGGCGTCGGCCCCCCGGGCCACCAGGACCGTCGGAAGGGAAGACCCGGCAGGCGGGGTGTGATCGGTCACGAGCAGGTCGACGTCCGAGGTCACGGTGCTGGAGGCACTCAACCGGGCGCGGGCCACCAGTTCCCGCACGATCTGCGCCAGCTCGCGGTCCGCGACCTGCACGGCGATATCGGGCACCTGGATCCTCACGGTTGGGTGACGCCAGCCTCCCGGTCCCCCGACAGCTGCGCGGGCCCCGCGGCGACCTGGGGACGGCGGTTGCCCCCCTGGACTGGGGATCCCGGCCTAGGATTCGATCGTGAATGACGGCGCAGGGACACCGCGGGCCGCGGCCTTCTTCGATCTGGACAAGACCATCCTGGCGAAGTCGAGCACGTTGGCCTTCACCCGCAAGTTCTACGAGGGCGGTCTCATCCGGCGCCCCGACGCGATCAAGGCCGCCTACGCCCAGTTCGTCTACCTGGTGTCAGGCGCCAACCACGACCAGATGGAACAGATGCGGGAGTACCTCTCCGACCTGGTCCGGGGATGGGACGTGGCGCAGGTGCAGGAGATCGTCGCCGAGACGATCGACGACATCGTCGACCCGATCGTCTACGAGGAGGCCCTCGACCTGATGGCGTGGCATCAGGCGGCCGGCCGCGACGTGATCATCATCTCGTCCTCGGGCACCGAGGTCGTGGAACCCATCGGCGACCGGCTGGGGGCAGACCTCGCCATCGGGACCCAGCTGGCGGTGACGGACGGCCACTACACCGGCGAGATCCTCTTCTACGCGTACGGCGAGGGGAAGGCCGACGCGATGCGCGACCTGGCCGCGGAGCGGAACTACGCCTTGGACCTGTCATACGCCTACACCGACTCGCACACCGACCTACCCATGCTCGACGTCGTGGGCCATCCCGTGGCGACGAACCCGGACCACGAGCTGCGGCGGATCGCGCAGGAGCGCGACTGGGAGATCCTCGACTTCTCCAAGCCCGTGGCCATGCGCTCGCCGCTGGAGAGCAAGGACGCCCGCCGGGCGGCTGCCGTGGCGATCGGGAGTGCGGTGGCCCTGGGTCTGGCGTGGTACGCCGGGCGCCGCTCCGCCACCGGCGGCAGCGCCTGACCGCGGTCCCCCTCGACCCGATTCGCCGCACTTGCCTGCACCGAACGGGTGACGGCGGCGCACGGGAATCGGCGATCCCGACGGTGGGACCGATGTCATGCGGTATGGCCACGATCGACAATGCCCTGCGCGGAGTCGCGGCGGTCACCGCAGTGGCCGCCGTCGCTTTGGTGGCCGTCGGCCCCCAGTGGCCGAGAGCGCCCATGGCGGATGCCACCCAGCAGATGTCCGACGATGCCCTGCAGCGGCGGGCGGACGCCCGCACCAAGGGCTACTCGTTCCTGTTGCGCTCCGATGACAGCCGCTATCCCGGCCGCTGGTGCGGGGGGACCATCCGCTACACGCTGGACCTCACCCTGGCGGGGGCGGCCGGCCTGGACCCGGGGCAGGAAGCCGCGCGCTGGGCGACCGTCATGCAGCGCTGGACCGAGGCCTCCGGCGGGCACTACCAGTTCGTCTACGCGGGCCAACAGCAACTGCACACGGACGACGCCGGGCAGATCGACCTGGCGGCCGTCGCCCCCGGCACGATCGGCGTCACGTATGTTCACGACGGCGTAGGTGACCCTGCCTACCGCGCGACGGCGGTCGAGGGCCGGACCGCGGGCAACGGGGGCCTGCAGGTGACCAGCGACCCGAGCGTGCCCGGCGGCATGCTGGTGGGGGACCGCGGATTCGTCATGATCGACGCCGACGACGCCGCCCGCCTTCCGGCCGACGGCATGCGTCAGGCGCTGTACCAGCACGAGTCGGGCCACGCACTCGGCCTGGGCCACGTGACCACCGGCGACTCGATCATGAACGGGACGCTCAGCGAGGACCGGCTCACCCTGGCAGCGGGCGACCGCGCCGGCCTGGCAGCTCTCATGGCGATGCCGTGCACCCCGTGAGGGGCGCCCTCACTCATCCGGCGGCAGTTCCTCGGCTCGTTCCGCCGCAGCCTGGGCGCCGGCGGCGACCGCGCGAGCGTGCGTGACGAGCCACCCGGTCACGCCGGCGACGTCCCCCGACGCGTAGCCCCGCAGGGCGGTGACGTACTGGGGGCGTCCCAGCATCCGGAAACCCGCCTCGGGCATGCTCCAGCCGTCCGGGTCCACCCCCAGGGCGCGCAGGACCGTCCGGGTCAGGGCGCGGGCCACCAGCCCCGATCCCGAGTCGAACGGCTGGACGACGGCCACCTCGGCGTGAACGACGGCCGCCAGCGCCAGCGCCGGCGCTTCCGTACCACCGGTCAGCAGCGGACCCAGGGACGCCAGCCGGTCCGCCGCGGCACCGGCCGGAACGGCCGTCCGCAGGCGCAGCGGGTCCACCACCTCGTCCGCGCGGCGGGGTCGGCCGGGCTCCCCCGGGGCGTCGACCGAGACCACGGCGTGCAGCCGCGCCAGCGCCTGCATCGGGGCGGACGTCAGCACCTCCGCGGCCCCCGGGATCTCGGCATACATCGCCAGGGTCCGGACCGCGGTCCGGCCCACCGGCGAATCCTCCAACACGCCCGCGCGCAGGGAGTCCTGCGGCACCTCGGCGCCCTCGAAGGCGGCGTCGGCCCAGGCGCCCAGGAGGGCGGACTCGGCAGCCAGTCCGCGGCCGCGGCCACGGGCAGTCCGGTTCCACAGCAACTGGTCGACGGCGGTCCGCCCCGCGGTCAGTTCCGCCGCCACGTCGGGTAGGGCCGCCAGCTCAGCGATCGGGTCCGCCACCAGATGAAACTAGCGTGCCGGGTCGCATAGGGTCGCGTACGAGCTGGATCATCTGGAGGCCCCGTGAGCGACGACGCCCTGTCCAACCTGCTGCACGAGGACCGCACGTTTCCCCCCGACCCGGCGTTCGAGAAGCGGGCCAACGTGAAACCGGACGTCTACGAGGAGGCCACGATCTCCCGGACGGCGTTCTGGGAGGAGCAGGCCCGGCGCCTCGCCTGGGACACCGGTTGGGACCAGGTCCTCGACTGGAGTGACGCACCATTCGCCCGGTGGTTCGTGGGTGGCCGACTCAACGTGGCCGTCAACTGCGTCGACCGCCATGTGGCCGCGGGACTCGGGAACCGGACCGCGCTGATCTTCGAAGCCGAGTCGGGAGACACGCAGGAGATCACGTACGCGCACCTGCAGGACATGGTGTGCCAGGCCGCCAACGCGCTGACCGGGCTGGGAGTCGTGGCCGGGGACCGGGTGGCCATCTACCTGCCGATGATCCCCCAGGCCATCGTGGCGATGCTGGCGTGCGCCCGGATCGGGGCGCCCCACTCCGTGGTGTTCGCCGGGTTCTCCGCTGAGGCCCTGCGCAGCCGGATCAACGACGCCGAAGCCAAAGTCGTGATCACGGCCGACGGGCAGTTCCGGCGCGGCTCGACGCTCCCGCTGAAGGCCGCCGTCGACGAGGCCGTGAGTCACACCCCGTCGGTGGAGACGGTTCTGGTGGTCCGCCGCACCGGCGACGACGTGACGTGGGACCCGGAGCGCGACGTCTGGTGGCACGAGGTGGTCGACACCGCGTCCCCGGAACATGAGGCCCAGGCCTTCCCCGCCGAGCACCCCCTGTTCATCCTGTACACCTCGGGCACCACCGGCACCCCGAAGGGCATCCTGCACACGTCGGGCGGGTACCTCACCCAGACGGCGTGGACCCACTGGGCGGTCTTCGATCTGAAGGCCGAGTCCGACGTGTACTGGTGCACCGCCGACATCGGCTGGGTGACGGGCCACTCCTACATCGTGTACGGGCCCCTGGCCAACGGCGTGACGCAGGTGATCTACGAGGGCACCCCGGACACCCCCCACAAGGCCCGGTGGTGGGAGATCGTGCAGAAGCACCGCGTCACCCTGCTCTACACCGCGCCGACCGCGATCAGGACCTTCATGAAGTGGGGGGAGCGCTTGCCCGACGACTACGACCTGTCCAGCCTGCGGCTGCTCGGTTCGGTCGGCGAGCCCATCAACCCGGAGGCCTGGATGTGGTACCGGCGGGGGATCGGCGGCGACACCTGCCCCATCGTCGACACCTGGTGGCAGACGGAGACGGGCGCCATCATGATCTCCCCGCTGCCGGGCGTCACCGCCCCCAAACCCGGCTCCGCCATGACCCCCCTACCGGGGATCAGCGCCGCCGTCGTCGACGACCACGGGGCACCCGTGGCTCCCGGCAACGGGGGCTACCTCGTGTTGCAGCAGCCGTGGCCGGCGATGCTGCGCGGCATCTGGGGCAACAAGCAGCGGTACATCGACACCTACTGGTCCCGCTGGCCCGACGTCTACTTCGCCGGTGACGGCGCCAAACTCGACGAGGACTCCAACATCTGGGTGTTGGGCCGGGTCGACGATGTCATGAACGTGTCCGGGCACCGCATCTCGACGACGGAGGTGGAGTCGGCCCTCGTCAGCCACCCGGCGGTCGCGGAGGCGGCGGTCGTGGGCGCGGCGGATGACATGACGGGCCAGGGGATCGTCGCGTTCGTCATCCTGCGCGGCGACAACACCGGGGGCGAGGAACTGATCACCGAGTTACGCGGCCATGTGGCCCATGAGATCGGCCCCATCGCCAAACCCCGACAGATCATGATCGTCCCGGAGCTGCCCAAGACCCGCTCCGGGAAGATCATGCGGCGTCTCCTGCGCGATGTCGCCGAGCAGCGCGACCTGGGCGACGTCACCACTCTCGCGGACCCGACGGTCATGAACCTCATCAGCCAGGGCCTGGCGGCGGCGCCCGGCGACGACGCCTGACGCGGTCAGCGGGAACGCAACTGGTAGTGACCCTCGCTGGTCATGACGACCACGCCGGCGGCGTCCCGAACCTCCAGATCGAGCACGAAGTCGGCTTTTCCGTCGCGCTCGGCGCCCGCGCGGACCCGGTCGGCCTCGTCCGTCGGGATCCGGGCCACGACGGTGACATCGGTGGTCGCGGGCCGTAGATAGGTCACGCTCATCGACCGGATGACGGGGAAGAACCGTGTGGGGTCGAACAGCAGGAGGCCCAGCAGCCCCCCGGGGACCTCGGCGGTCGAGAACAGCGCTCCGGCGTACATCGTCCCCACATGGTTGCCGTTGCCGGCGAACGGGGCCCGCAACTCCACGTATCCGGTGTCGATGGCGACCACCTCCAGACCCATGCGTTGCAGGAAGGGGATCGCCTGGTGCATCAGGGCGGTCGCCTCGGCGGGAGTGGGGACGGCGCTCACGGTCCCATCGTGCCACCGGCAGGCGGTGTCCTCCCCCGGACCCGGCCACTACTGTGGCGGCATGGCGGCATCCGACGGTGGCGGCCTCTTCGGCCGGGTGTCCCTACCGGAACGGAAGTGGCTGCTGGAGACCCTCCGGGACGAGACCGTGGGCGGCATCCTGCTACTCATCTCGGCGGCTATCGCGCTGATCTGGGCCAACAGTTCCTGGGGCGATGTCTACCAGACGATCTCCGACACGGTCGTGGGCTACGCGCCGTGGCATCTGAACCTGACCTTGTCGCAGTGGGCGGCGGACGGCCTGCTGGCGATCTTCTTCTTCGTCGCGGGCATCGAACTGCGCTACGAGTTCCAACGCGGCACGTTGGCCAATCCCCGCAAGGCCGCCGTCCCGATCGCCGCCGCCATCGGCGGCATGGCGGTACCCGCGATCATCTACGCGATCGTCAACACCACCCAGCCCGCCGGCGAACCCATCGGCTGGGGTATTCCGATGGCGACGGACATCGCCTTCGCGCTGGCGGTGCTCGCCGTCGTCGGCCGGTCCCTGCCCATCGCCCTGCGGGCATTCCTGCTCTCCTTGGCGGTGGTCGACGACCTCGGCGCGATCCTCGTGATCGCCATCTTCTACTCGCACGGGTTCAACGCGACGGCCTTCGCGATCTCCGTCGGCCTCATCTGTCTCTACGGACTGCTGCAGTGGCTGCGCGTGAAGGGCTGGCCCCTGTACCTCGTCATCGCCGTGACGGCGTGGGGGTTCATGCACGCCAGCGGTATCCACGCCACCGTCGCGGGAGTCGCCGTCGGCCTGCTGACGCGGGTGGTTCCCGACCCGGGCGAGGAGGAGTCCCCCGGCGAGCGGGCCGAACACGTGGTGCGGCCCATCAGCGCCGGCTTCGCCGTCCCGGCGTTCGCGTTCTTCGCCGCGGGCGTCGATCTGCGCGGCACCGACGTCGTGGCGACGGCGACGACGCCGATCGCCATCGGCGTGATCCTCGGCCTCGTCCTGGGCAAACCCATCGGGGTCATCGGGACGGCGTGGCTGATGGCCCGCTTCACCCGGGCGAGCCTCAGCTCGTCCATCCGGTGGCGCGACGTCCTGACCGTCGGCCTGCTCGCCGGAATCGGCTTCACCGTCTCCCTGCTGATCTCCGAACTGGCCTTCCCGACCGACGCGTTCCTGCTCAACAGCGCCAAACTGTCCGTCCTGCTCGCGTCCCTCATCTCGGCCGTCGTGGCCGGCATCGCCCTGCTCACCCGCAACCGGTACTACGCCCAACTGCAGAGTGAGGAGGAGCAGGACGACGACGGGGACGGCGTGCCGGACGTCTACCAGGGCCACGGGGACGCAGGGTGACGGGCGGTACCGGGGGGCGCCGCCGGGCCGCGGCGCACTAGTCTGGTGCGGCGACAGACAGGAGCGTCCCGTGAGCAACAGCGCCAACCAGACCACCATCCGCGAGCTGGTCAAGTCCGTCAGTACGGACACCCAGCAGCTCATGAAGGCACAGATGGAGCTGTTGCAGACCGAGGTCAAGCAGACCGAGAAGGGCGTCAGCAAGACTGCCGGACTGCTCATTGGCGCCGCCGTCGCCGGCGCGATCGGCGCGATCTTCCTGCTCGTGACGATCGCCTACGTCCTCGTCGCGCTGGGGCTCCCCGTGTGGGCCGGATTCGGCATCGTGACCCTGATCCTGCTCATCGTGGCCGCGATCCTCGGGGCCGTCGGACGCAAACGCGCCAAGGAGGTCCAAGGCGTGCAACTGGCCAAGGTCGAGTGGCAGCGCACCACCCAGATGCTCTCCGGGAAGCAGCCGGAGAACCTGCCCGTCCCCCGCACCTCGGACTCCGTCGCCGCGCCGACGCGGTGACCGACCCCGAACTCGCGGTCACCCCCGAAGAAGCCATCTGGGCCACCGGCCCCTGGGAACACCGCGACGTCGCCGCCAACGGCGCCCGGTTCCACACCGTGCAGATGGGCGAAGGCCCCATGGTGCTGCTCATGCACGGATTCCCGGAGTACTGGTGGGCGTGGCACCGACTCCTGCCGCGCCTCGCGGACGCCGGGTACCGGGCTGTCGCGATGGACCTGCGCGGATACGGCGGGTCGGACCACACCCCGCACGGCTACGACCCCCACACCCTGTCCGCTGACGCCGCGGGCGTGGTCCGGTCGCTGGGCGAGTCGCACGCCGTCATGGTGGGCCACGGCTGGGGCGCCATGGTCGCATGGGCCGCGGCCGTGATGCGCCTGTCGGCCGTGCGCGCGATCGCTCCCGTCGCGATGCCCCACCCGGTGCGCCTGCGGCGCGGCATGGTGTCCGACGGCGAACAGCGCAAACGGTCCCGGTACACGTTCGGCTACCAGTGGCCGTTCGCCCCGGAACGGGCCCTGACCCGGCACAACGGCGCCCGCGTGGTCGAGATCCTGCGGGACTGGTCGGCCACGCCGGGCTGGCCCGACCCGACGGCTGCGGCGATGTACCGGTCGGCGATCCAGTTCAGTTCGACCGCGCACTGTGCCTTGGAGTACCACCGCTGGGCGATCCGGTCGATCCCGCGCCCCGACGGCCGCCGGTTCCAGCAGCGGATGGCCTTCCCCGTCCGGCAGCCGGTACTGCATGTGCTGGGCGCAGAGGACGACACCCTCCTGCCCCGCACGTCGGACGGCAGCGAGGACTACGTACGCGGGCCCTACACCCGGGTCGACCTGCCCGGCGTCGGCCACTTCCCGCACGAGGAGGCCCCGGACACCTTCGCCGACGTCCTCCTGGAGTGGCTGGCCACGCTGCCGGCCGGTGCACCGCGGGTGCGCTGACTACACGTCGATCTGCACCTGCCGGGCGGGCTCCCACGGCCGGGTCCAGCCGGCGGCGTCGAACAGCCGGGAGATCAGGCCCGCCGTGAACCCCCACACGAGTAGGTCGTTGACCTCGAAGCCCGGCCCCACGTAGCCGATGGGGTGGCGCACCTCGACCCGTCGGCCGGGGTCGAGCAGTTCCGCGATGGGGATGCGGTGTACCGAGGCGACCTCGCCGGGATCGGCGGCATGCACCGGCGACGGCGACGACCACCATCCCAGCACCGGGGTCACCACGAACCCGGACGGCGGCAGCCACAGATCCGGGAGAGTCCCGAACACGGTGACCCCGGTCGGGTCCAACCCCGTCTCCTCCTGCGCCTCGCGCAGCGCCGCCGCCACCGGGTCGCGGTCCTCGGCGTCGATCGCGCCGCCGGGGAAGGCCGGCTGACCCGCGTGGGACCGCATGTCGTGGGAACGCTCGATGATGAGCAGGTCGTGGCCGTGACCGGGGTGGTCCCCGAACAGGATCAGCACGGCTCCGGGACGGCCTCCCTCCGGTGGAGGCAGGAAGCGGCTCATCTCCTCCGGGGTCAGGGACCGCACGGCCGCCACGACCGGAGCGAGCCAGCGCGGCAGCGCGGGGAGTACCGCCTCGTCGAGCCATGCCGTCGCTGCCATGCCCCCAGCATCCCCCAGGAGCGGGGCCGGGGGCACATCAGTCCTTCAGCAGCCGCTCCGCGACCGCGGGGTCCAACGGTCCCAGGCCGGCCGAGGGGCACCACTGCCGCACCGGGCAGACGCCGCAGGCCGGCCGTCGGGAATGACAGCAGCGCCGCCCGTGGAAGATCAGGACGTGCGACCAGTGGGTCCACTCGCTGCGCGGCCACAGCCGCATGAGGTCGGCCTCGACCTTCACCGGGTCCTCCTGGTCCGTGAACCCCAGGCGTCGGCTCAGCCGTCCGACATGCGTGTCGACGGTGATTCCCGGCACCCCGAACGCGTTCCCCAGCACGACGTTGGCGGTCTTGCGCCCCCCCCCGGGTAACGTGACGAGTGCGTCGAGCCGGTCCGGCACCTGGCCGTCGTGGTCGGTCACGATGGCCTGGGACAACCCGAGCAGGCTGGACGCCTTGGCCCGGAAGAACCCCGTCGGCCGGATCACCTCCTCCAGCTCCGCCTGGTCGACTCCGGCAAGATCCGCCGGCTCGGGCCAGCGCGCGAAGAGCTGTGGGGTCACCTGATTGACCCGCACGTCCGTGCACTGCGCCGAGAGCACCGTTGCCTGCAGCAACTGGAACGGCGTCGTGAAGTCGAGTTCGCAGCGGGCGTCCGGGTAGAAGTCCGCCAATCGGCGCATGATCCGGCGACAGCGCCGCTTCTGGGCCAGCGCGGACTCCGGCGGGGCGGCGTCGGGCATGGTGCCAGCCTACGGGCATCACCCGTTCGGGCTAACGACCTCAATACAGAGCGTGACCGGGGCGATGCCTCTCTTGGTCACGCACGGTGATCCGGGATGGGAGTGAGTCAGATGGACGTGGACCGGATGGTGCTGCCGCCGCAGCGCGCCAGCCGCACGGCCCGCAAGCAGCCGCCGCCGCAGCGCGACCCCCGCTTCGACGACATCGACCTGACCGACTTGCGCAACCGCCGCGCCGGGCTGTCCGACGAGGAATCCCGCGTCTCCTACTGGCGCCGCATCATCCAGGCGCGGATCGACCTCATCGACAAGGGCGACGCGGTATCGGTCAACGAGGGCCTCGCCGCGGTACTGGTGGACTCGCGCTCGGCGCATCGACGCATCGCCGCCCTGAGTGTCTCGTCCGCCGAAGGGCTACCCCCGCTGCCCGACCTGGCGCAGTTGTGGCAGCAGATGATCCCCGCCGAGCCGGCGGCCCGCGTCCACCTGGTCGAGCAGTTGCGCGAGGCCGAGCTCCGGCTCAGCGACTACCGCCGGGAACTGCATGCCCGCATCGACCACGTGACGGGCGAGCTGATCGCGCGGTACCGGGAGCAACCCGCCCTCGCCCTGACTGCCCTGAACGAGCGGTTGCCCAGTCGTTGACCCCCCTGGGCTACGGAATCCGTGGCCGTCGGGTAGCGAAAACGTTGCATTGCTCCATCTCCGGGGACTGAGCCCCTGCATCCGGGTGCGATCTGCGCCACACTGTCTGCGGTGCTGCGACGAAAGGACGACGCCACGTGGACGACGTGCTCATGCAGGCACCTCTTTTCGCTGCGCTGGATCCGGAGGCCGCTGCCGCCCTGCGGGCCGCCACGAACGTGGTGCGCCTCGCGAAGGGCGGAATCCTGTTCCGGGAGGGGGATCCGGGCGACCGCCTGTACGTGATCGAGGAAGGCAAGATCAAGCTCGGGACCGCGTCGGCCGACGGCCGGGATGCCCTGCTGGCCATCATCGGCCCGGGCGAGATGATCGGCGAACTCTCCCTCTTCGACCCCGGGCCTCGGGCTGCCACGGCCACGGCCCTCACCGACGTGGTCGCCCGCGAGGTGGGTCACGATGCCCTGCGCCCCTGGCTGGCGGGACGCCCCGAGGTGGCCGAGGCTCTGCTGACCGCGCTCGCCCAGCGACTGCGCCGCACCAATGAGGCCATGTCGGACCTCGTGTTCTCCGATGTCCCCGGGCGGGTGGCCAAGGCCCTGCTCGACCTGGGCGAACGTTTCGGCGTGCCGGTGGAGGGGGGCGTCAGCGTCACCCACGACATGACGCAGGAGGAGTTGGCGCAACTCGTGGGGGCTTCTCGCGAGACCGTCAACAAGGCCCTCGCCGACTTCGCCTCCCGGGGCTGGATCCGGCTGGAGTCCCGGTCGGTCGTGCTCATCGACCACGAACGGCTGCAGCGCCGCGCCCGCTGACCAACGCGGTCAGTGCGCGGGTCGCCCCGTGACGTACTCCCACTGCGCCGCGGCGCTGGCATACGCCGCGGGGTAGACCCCCTCCGGCAGCGGCTCGTAGACCATGGCCACGACGTCGGCCACCGACCCCGCGCCCGCCTCGATGGCGGTACGGACCTGGTCGAGGCGTTCGCGCCGGTGCTGCAGGTACTGGTCGAGGAGTTCGGCAGGTGCGCGGCACGCCGGCCCGTGCCCAGGCAGGGCGTGACGCAGGTCGTGTTCGTCGGCCAGTCGCCGCAGCACCCGCAACGACCCCAGGTAGTCGCGCAGGGATCCGTCGGGCCAGGCCACCACCGTCGTCCCCCGTCCCAGCAACGTGTCTCCGGTGAGAACCGCCCGCTCCGCGACGAGGTGGAACGACAACGAGTCGGCGCTGTGGCCGGGAGTGGCGACCACCCGCACCTCCACCGGGCCGGCGGTGATGACGTCACCGGCGGTCAATCCCTCGTCGCCCAACCGGTGGGCCGGGTCCAGCGCCCGGACCGGCACCCCCAACACCCGCCCGAACCGGGCGGCTCCCGCCGCGTGGTCCGCATGACCGTGGGTCAGGAGAACGGCGACGGCGTGTTGCCCGCGCTCGGCCAGAGCCTGCTGGACCGCGGTCAGGTGCTTGGCGTCCGCCGGCCCCGGGTCGACCACGAGAGTGCCGTGTCCCGGTGACCCGAGCAGCCAGGTGTTGGTCCCGTCCAACGTCATCGCCGACGGGTTCGGCGCCAGCACGCACACAGCGGTGGGCAGCACCTCCCCCGACTGCCACGGCTCGGTCGACCCGATCACGGCGGCCATCCGGCTCACCAGGCCACCTGCTCACCGGTGTAGGCGTCCTCCAGCTGCCACTGCAGTTCGTCGGCAACGAGCACCGGCCGCGGCAGCAGGGGGCGCGGGGCGCGATGGGCCGCCTCGGCCAGGATGGCAGCGGTGGAGTCGAAGTCCGCGAGTTCCTGCAGGGCGTGCACTGTGGGCGGCAGCATGGGCATCTCTCCGGCACCGGCGGCGGCGATGGCCGCGGCGGGCCGGAACCACGAGGAATGGTCGCTCTCCCTGCCGCGGTCGACGGCACCCTGTCCGGCCGGCAGGCGCGTGACGAGGAAGCGGGTGTCGAATCTCCGGCTCTCCACCTCCGGGGTGACCCAGTGGCTCCACGCGAGCAGCGACGATCCGGCGACCCGGAAGCCGCGCTCGACCAGCCACTCCCCGAAGTCGGCATCGGCGCGGGCGGGGCGTTCGACCACGGGTCCCGCAGGCCCGTGCGCGAGAGCGGTCCCGGCCTCCTCCCAGGTCTCGCGGGCACCGGCGGCCGTCACCGCGCGGAAGGAGGC
This sequence comes from Actinomycetota bacterium, assembly GCA_029978705.1. Taxonomy (GTDB): domain Bacteria; phylum Actinomycetota; class Actinomycetes; order S36-B12; genus CAIWTL01. The sequence continues at coordinate 87,840 of JAPOIY010000001.1, read as the reverse complement.
GGTGGGCCGAGCGGCCTCCGGGCGGGCGAACGGCTGTCCGGAGGGCCCCTCCCACGGCAGGTCGGGGTCGGACGTCTCCACGCGGCCGCCGGGGAAGACGTACATGCCGGGGGCGAAGGTCATGCGGTTCACCCGCCGCTGCAGGAACACCTCGGGGCCGGCGGGGGTGTCCCGCACCAGGATGACGGTCGCCGCGTCGACGGCCTCGGGGATCTGCCAGTTGCTCCGGTCGCCCGCGGCCACCGAGCGCGCCCGCCGGGTCAGTTCCGCGGGCATCGTCAGGCTGGGTCGTTCCGGCTGCATGGTCACACCACGAGTCGGGCCACGATCTCGACCTCCACCGGCGCACCCAGCGGCAGCGCCGCGACCCCGACAGCGGACCGGGCATGCACCCCGTCGGCCATGAGGACGGTGCCGAGCAACTCGCTGGCGCCGTTGAGCACGGTCGGCTGTTGGTCGAAACCGGGCGCGCTGGCGACGTATCCCGTGACCTTCACGATCCGGACCCGGTCCAGGACGTCCGCCACCGACACGATGGCGGCGAGACCGTTGAGTGCGCACTGCCGGGCGCACTGCGTCGCCGTGGCGACGTCGACCGCCTCCCCGACGAGACCGGCGGCCAGGAGTTCCCCGTCGACGAGGGGGAGCTGGCCGGCCGTGTAGATCCAGTCGTCGACCATCACGGCCGGGACGTAGGCGGCCAAAGGCTGTGGAACCGGCGGCAGGGCCAGCCCCAACTCCGCCAGGCGCCCCTTCGCGGAACTCACGCGAGAGGCCGCTTGAAGTAGGCCACCACGTTCTCCGGGTTGGGCCCCGGCACGATCTGCACGAGTTCCCACCCGTCCTGCCCCCAGTTGTTCAGGATCTGCTGGGTGGCGTGGACGAGGACGGGCGCGGTCGCGTATTCCCACTTGGTCATGGGACCGACTGTAGTCCGGCGGCTGTCAGGGGGCCGACTCGCGTCCCTGCTCGTCGCAGGGCAGCGAAGCGCCGTGGAAGTGGGTGGAGAACCCGACCGCCTCGGTCTCCGCCACCCGGGTCATGTCGATCGGCTCCACGTCGATGAGGCCGTGGAACGGCGAGTCCAACTCCATGATCGTCGCCAGCAGCGCGGCGAACAGCCCGGCGACGACGATCAGCGAACCGATCTGCAGCGCCCGTCCGGTGCCCGGCATGAAGGCGAAGCCCATCCCCACCACAGCGAGCGCAACCAGCACGGTCAGCAGAAGCATGACGAGCCAGGGGATCGACACCCGCGCCTCAGCCAGCCGCGCACTGCGGGCATCGGCGCGCGCCCGGTCCGCGGTGAGGATCTCGCGGGTAAGGGCGCTCTGACCGGACGTGGACTGCGCGAGGGTCGCGATGTCCCGCTCGAGCCGGTCGGTCCAGACCTCCACCTCAGGCGCGGTCGTCTCCCCGGCGTTCATGGCCTGCCACTCGGGGCCGGCGATCGCGCGTGCGTAACAGGCGATGTCCGCGGCGATGGCGCGCGCCTCCGCGCCAGCGGGCAGCATCTCGGCGGAGTCGGCCACGTGGTCGACCTCGAGAGCCTCAGTGGAGGCCCGCTGGACGGCGCTCTGGTACGACGACCACACCGCGACCAGCGTGAAAGAGAGCAACAGCGAGGAGAGGGTGACCGCTGGCATGATCAGATAGCCGTAGCCGCCCACGGTCGAGTCGTCGGGATTGCGGACCAGGACGCGCCGGACGCGTGGCCCCAGGACGATCACGATCACGACTGCGATGGCCAGCATGACCAGCACCAGCCACATGGGGAAACTCTCCACCACGGCCTCCTTCGACCGGGACCACCTTACGGAAGGGCGCCTCCTCAGGTGGCTTCGGGAGGCAATGGCTCACCCGAGTTAGAGGATCGCCCACGCCTCACTGAGCACAGAGCGCAGGATTCCCTCAATCTCGTCGAACTCCTTCTGGCCGATGATCAGCGGGGGAGCCAGCTGGATCACCGGGTCGCCGCGGTCATCCGCGCGGCAGTACAGGCCGGCATCGAAGAGGGCCTTGGACATGAAGCCCCGCAGCAGGCGCTCGGCCTCGTCCTCGTTGAACGTCTCCTTGGTCGCCTTGTCCTTGACCAACTCGATGCCGTAGAAGTACCCCGCCCCCCGAACGTCCCCGACGATGGGGAGATCCCTGAGCTTGTCCAGGGTCGCGCGGAAGTTCCCCTCGTTGGAGCGCACATGCTCGAAGATGTTCTCCTTGTCGAAGAGGTCCAGGTTGGCCATCGCGACTGCCGCCGACACGGGGTGGCCACCGAACGTGTAACCGTGCAGGAACGTGTTGGTGCCGTGCTTGAACGGTTCGAAGAGGCGTTCACTGGCGATCATCGCCCCCAGCGGCGAGTACCCGCTGGTGAGCCCCTTGGCGGACGTGATCATGTCGGGTTGCACCCCGAAACGTTTCATGGCGAACATGTCCCCGATCCGGCCGTACGCCGTGATCGTCTCGTCGGCCACGAAGAGGACGTCGTACTCGTCGCAGATCTCGCGGACCCGCTCGAGGTATCCGGGGGGCGGCGGGAAGCAGCCGCCGGAGTTCTGCACGGGCTCGATGAAGACCGCCGCGACGGTGTCGGCCCCCTCCATCTCGATCATCTCGGCGATCCGGTCCGCGGCCCACCGCCCGAAGACCTTCTCGTCGTCGCCGTGCTCCGGCGCCCGGTAGAAGTTGGTGTTGGGAACCTTGTAGGCGCCGGGGACCAAGGGCTCGAAGGCCTCCTTGGCAGCCGGGATCCCGGTGATGGCCAACGCACCCTGTGGGGTGCCGTGGTAGGCAACAGCCCGACTGATGACCTTGTACTTCCCCGGCTTGCCGGTGAGGCGGAAGTACTGCTTGGCCAGCTTCCAGGCCGTCTCGACGGCCTCTCCGCCACCCGACGTGAAGAACACGCGGTTCAGGTCGCCGGGCGCCTGGTCGGCCAGCCGTTCGGCCAGCTTGATCGCCTGCGGGTGCGCGTACGACCAGATCGGGAAGAACGCCAGTTCCTTCGCCTGGGCCGCGGCAGCATCGGCCAGCTCCTGGCGGCCGTGGCCCATCTGGACGGTGAAGAGCCCGGCCAGTCCGTCCAGGTACCGGCGCCCTTGGTCGTCGTAGACGTAGGCGCCCTCCCCCTTGACGATGACGGGCACATGGCCGCCCTGCTCATAGGTGGACTGGCGCGTGAAGTGCATCCAGAGGTGGTCCCGGGCGGCCTCGGCCAGGGCGTCCGGGCCACCCTCGGTCACATACTGCGGCGTGCTTGTCATCGCGCTCCCCACTCGTAGGTCTGTTTGTACAACTTGAAATAGACGTAGCTCTCTGCGTGCCGCACGCCGGGAACTGCCCGGATGCGGGTGACCACGTGGTACAGGTTCTCGTCGTCCACGGCCACCACCTCGGCGAACAGGTCGACTCCTCCCGCGGTCGCCACAAGGTAGTCCACCTCCTCGATCTCGGCGATCTGCTCGGCCGCGGCGTCGACGTCCCCGTCCACCCGGATGGCGATCATCGCGGTGCGCGCGTAGCCCATCTGCAACTGGTCGGTGACGGCCACGATCTGGATCACGCCGGCGCGCATGAGGCGCGCCACGCGTTGGCGCACCGACGCCTCGGAGCGGCTGACGCGCTTGGCGATGTCGGCGAACGACCGGCGACCGTCCTCCTGCAGGAGCTTCACGATGGCGCGGTTGACGTCATCGAGCGCCACAGGCAGCACGGGGCTGCGGTGGGTGCGCGCCGGCGGGGCGGCCGTCGGCCCCGGAGGGGTGGTCTGCGACATTTTCTGATTCTGACCTACTGTCCCACCACCACGCAACGCTTTCCGTAGGTCGCCACCCATCGCCATGACGAATCCCGTAGGATGCGCAGCACATCGCCCACCATCAGCCGGACCGCCGCGCAGACGGTCGGAGGAGAGGAACCTGATGCAGGTCAACAGCGTCATCAACGGCCAGGCGTCCCCGGCGAGTGGCCCGGACCTGGAACTGATCGATCCGAGCAGCGGCACCGTGTTCGCCGGAGCTCCGGTCGCCACGGGTGCCGATGTCGACCGGGCCGTCGCGGCCGCCCGGGAGGCGTTCGGCGCCTGGCGCAACACGACTCCCGGCGAACGTCAGGCCGCCATTCTCAAGATTGCCAACCTCATCGAGGACAACGCCGACGAACTGGTCCGTCTCGAGTCGCAGAACACTGGCAAACCCATCCCGGTCACGCACGCCGAGGAGATCCCTCCCATGGTGGACCAGGTGCGGTTCTTCGCCGGTGCGGCGCGAATCCTCGAGGGCCGTTCGGCTGGCGAGTACATGAGTGGGTTCACATCCATGATCCGGCGCGAACCCGTCGGCGTCATCGCCCAGGTCACCCCCTGGAACTACCCCCTGATGATGGCGATCTGGAAGTTCATTCCCGCCATCGCCGCCGGCAATGCGGTCGTGTTGAAGCCGTCCGATACGACGCCGGTGTCCACGGTGCGCCTGGCCGAGATGATCAGTGAGGCCGAACTGCTGCCGCCAGGCGTGCTGAACGTGATCACCGGGGACCGCGACACCGGCCGCACCCTCGTGTCCCACGACGGCATCGACATGGCGGCGATCACGGGATCCGTGCGGGCCGGCATGCAGGTGGCCGAAGAAGCGGCCAAGTCTGTCAAGCGGGTGCACCTGGAACTGGGAGGCAAGGCCCCGGTCGTGGTCTTCGACGACGCCGACGCGGCGAAGGCGGCCGAGTGGCTGGCCGTTGCGGGGTACTTCAACGCCGGCCAGGACTGCACCGCCGCCACCCGGATCCTCGCCCAGGACGGCATCCACGACGAGTTCGTCGCCGCGCTGGCCGAGCAGGCGGTCAGCACCAAGACGACATTCGACGGTGGCGCTGAGGACGAGGACGCGCTGGTGCCGCCGCTCAACAACCAGGCCCAGATGGAGAAGGTGATGGGGTTCATCGAGCGGCTGCCGGAGCACGCCACCATCGCCGCCGGGGGAACCCGCCCGGGGGACCGGGGCTTCTACATCGACCCGACCGTCGTGGTGGACATGAACCAGAAGGATGAGGCCATCCAGAACGAGATCTTCGGCCCCGTCATCACCGTGCAGCGATTCTCGACCGACGAAGAGGCGGTCGCCATGGCCAATGGCGTGATGTACGGGCTGGCGTCCAGCGTCTGGACCGAGAACCACGGCCGGGCCCTGCGGATGGCCAAGGCCCTGGACTTCGGCACCGTGTGGATCAACACCCACATCCCCCTGGTGGCCGAGATGCCGCACGGCGGCTTCAAGCAGTCCGGCTACGGCAAGGACCTGTCGCTGTACGGCCTGGAGGACTACACGCGCATCAAGCACGTGATGTCGGCCATCGAGGACTGACATGCTCCCGGGCCAGTGGATCGACGGTCGGCCCGCGGAGGGTGGTTCCGGGCACGTGCTGGAGGTGGCGAATCCGGCCGATGGCACCACGGTCGAGAGCGTGACGCTCGCGAACGGGGCCGATGTCGCCGACGCCGTGGCGGCGGCGCGGGCCGCGTTCCGGCAGTGGTCGCAGGTGCCGCCGGTGGTCCGCAGCGACGCCCTCCTCGCGCTGGCCGAACGCATGAAGGACCGCGCCGACGAGTACGCCCGGGTCGAGACGGCCCAGACGGGCAAACCGATCCGCCTCAGCACCGGCTTCGACGTTCCCGGCTCGGTCGACAACACGCTCTTCTTCGCCGGTGCCGCCCGACACCTGCAGGGGACGGCCGCCGCGGAGTGGGACGGCGACCACACCTCGACCGTACGCCGCGAACCGATCGGTGTCGTGGGCTCGATCGCCCCGTGGAACTACCCGTTGCAGATGGCGATGTGGAAGATGCTGCCGGCCGTCGCCGCCGGCAACACAGTCGTCCTGAAGCCGAGCGAACTGACACCCCTGACCACCCTCATGCTGGCCGAGGACGCCTCTGCCGCGGGCCTGCCCGACGGGGTGTTCAACGTGCTCACCGGGACAGGGCCCGACGTGGGCGAGGCGATCGTCGCGCATCCCGATGTCCGCATGGTGTCCTTCACCGGCTCCACCCGCGTGGGGCACCGCGTGGCGGAGATCGCCGCGGGACAGTTGAAGCGGGCCCACCTGGAACTGGGGGGCAAGGCACCCTTCGTCGTCTTCCCCGACGCGGATCTCGCCGCGGCCGTGCAGGGCGCCGTCGCCGGCGCTCTGATCAACACCGGCCAGGACTGCACGGCGGCGACCCGCGCCTACGTCCACCACTCCCTGTTCGACGAATTCGTCTCCGGGGTCGCGCGGGTCATGGACGGCGTCCGCCTCGGCGACCCGGCGGACCCCGCCACCGACCTCGGCCCCCTCATCTCGCCCTCCCAGCGGGAGAAGGTGACGGCGATGGTGGAGCGCGCAGTCGCGGGCGGGGCGACGCTCGCCTGCGGCGGGTTCGCGCCGGACCTGCCCGGCTGCTTCTACCGTCCGACCCTGCTCACGGGCGCCCGCCAGGACAGCGAGATCGTGCAGGAGGAGGTCTTCGGGCCGGTCCTGGTGGTGTTGCCGTTCGAAAGTGACGACGAGGCGATCCGCCTGGCCAACGACACCCGCTACGGACTGGCCGCATCGGCGTGGACGAGCGACGTCCGGCGCGCCCATCGCGCGAGCCGCGAGATCGAGGCGGGCTGCGTGTGGATCAACGACCACATCCCGATCGTGTCGGAGATGCCGCACGGCGGCTACAAGCAGTCCGGAATGGGCAAGGACATGAGCCAGTACTCCTTCGACGAGTACACACAGGTGAAGCACGTGTCCGTGGACATAACGGGCGTCGCCAATAAGGAATGGCATCGCACTATCTACTCCAACCCCCGCCCGGACCAGTAACGTCAGCAGCATCAGACGAGATCAGGGAGACGCATCATGACCGAGAAGCACCCCGACCCCCGTATCGAGGCGCTGCGCCAAGCGATGTCCCGCCGCAACTTCCTGGCTGCCGTGGGGGCCACGGGTGCCGCAGCCGGCCTGGCGGCCTGCGGGACCGGCGGCAGCACGTCGGGCAGTGGCTCCACCCCGGCCTCGTCGGGGGACAGCAAGACGATCACGTGGGCCAACTGGACGCTGTACCTGGACTACGACAAGGAGTCCAAGACCTACCCCTCCCTGGCCCGTTTCGAGAAGGAGTCGGGGTACACCGTCGAGTACCGCGAGGACATCGAGGACAACACCCAGTTCAACGGCAAGGTGGCCCCGCAACTGGCCAACGGCCAGAACATCGGCTACGACCTGGTGACCCTGACCGACTGGTTGGCCACGGAGTGGATCCGCAAGGGCTACGTGGCTGAGATCGACGCCGCCAACGTCCCCAACAAGAAGAACATCCTCCCCGCTCTCGCCGATGTCCCCTTCGATCCCGGCCGGCAGTACTCGTTGACCTGGCAGTCCGGGTTCGCCGGACTGGTGTGGAACAAGGAGAAGCTGCCCAACGGCCTGAAGACCGTGGACGACCTGTGGAAGCCCGAACTGGCGGGCAAGGTGGTCATGCTCTCGGAGATGCGCGACACCATCGGCCTGATCATGCTCAGCCAAGGGGTGGACATCAGCGAACCCTTCACGTCCGACCAGTTCAACGCCGCCCTGGACGTCCTCCAGCAGCAGGTCGACTCGGGCCAGGTGAAGCAGGTGAAGGGCAACTCCTACAAGGAGGATCTCATCAACGAGCAGGCATACGCCTCCTTCGGCTGGTCGGGAGACATCTTCCAGATCAACGCCGAGAACGGCGACAAGTGGGGATTCGCCCTTCCCGAGACCGGCGGCACTCTGTGGTCGGACAACCTCCTCATCCCATCGACGGCGGCCAACAAGACGGGTGCCGAAGAGTTGATGAACTTCTACTACGACCCGAAGAACGCCGCCGAGGTCGCCGCCTACGTCAACTACGTGTGTCCCGTGAAGGGCGCGAAGGAGGAGATGGAGAAGATCGACCCCAAGCTGGCGGCGAGCGAGTGGATCTTCCCGACCGACGCCACCTTGGACAACGCCTACGTCTTCCGGCCGCTGACGCCGGAGGAGCAGGCGGAGTACTCGGAGTCCTTCGGACGCGTCATCCAGGGCTGAGCGGCGGGAGCACCATGGCCAAGACCGACATCACCAAGGCATCGGGCGATCTCTATCTGGACCACCTGACCAAGTCGTTCGGCGACTTCGTCGCCGTCGATGACCTGTCCCTGCAGGTGCCCCAAGGGTCCTTCTTCGCCCTCCTCGGGCCCTCGGGGTGTGGCAAGACCACCACGCTACGCATGGTGTCCGGGCTGGAGGCCCCCACGGCCGGCCAGATCCGCATCGGCAGCGCGGACATCACCGGTCAGAAGCCCTACAAGCGGCCCGTCAACACGGTGTTCCAGAACTACGCTCTCTTCCCGCACATGACCATCCGCGACAACGTCGCCTTCGGCCTGAAGCGGCGCGGCGTCAAGGATGTCGACAAGCAGGTCGACGACGCCCTGGACCTCATCCAGTTGTCGCAGGTGGCGCAACGCAAGCCCGCGCAACTGTCCGGCGGCCAGCAGCAGCGGGTCGCCCTGGCCCGGGCGATCGTCAACCGGCCCGCCGTGCTCCTCCTCGACGAGCCCCTCGGTGCCCTGGACCTGAAGCTGCGCCGGCAGATGCAACTGGAACTCAAGCGCATCCAGACCGAGGTCGGCCTGACCTTCATCCACGTGACCCACGACCAGGAGGAAGCCATGACCATGGCGGACACGGTGGCGGTCATGAACAACGGGATCATCGAACAGATGGGCGCGCCGACGCAGCTCTACGAGTCGCCGCAGACCGCGTTCGTCGCCAACTTCCTGGGGCAGTCCAACCTGTTCCCGGCCAAGGTGGTCGAGGGCGACGGCGACGAACTCGTACTGGAGGACAAGGACGGCTCGTTCCGGATGCCCAAGAGCCGGATGGGCAGGAACGTGTCCACCCAACGCGGGGCCAAGGTCCTCGTCGGCGTTCGCCCCGAGAAGATCCAGATCGCTCCCCTCGACGAGTCGGCGCCCCCACCGGGCGACGGCAACTTCGTGGACGGCGTCGTCGAGAACACGAGTTTCCTGGGAGTGAGCACGCAGTACGAGGTGCGGACCCCCGGGGGCGACATCATCCAGGTCTTCGCGCAGAACCTCGACGCCCACGGCGTGATCCCGGTGGCCGCCCGGGTCAGGCTCAGCTGGAAGCCGGTTCACGGCTTCGTCCTGGACGGCAGTCAGGACATCGACGCGGGAGTCGAGATCGACCCCGACGCGCTAGTGGTGAGCTGAGTGTCCATCGCAGCCGCCATCGGCGACACCATCGAGGACGAGCCCAAACCCCCGCCGCCGCCCGACAAACGCGGGAAGGCCACTCCCTACCTGCTGATGCTGCCGGGCATGCTGTGGCTGGCCGTCTTCTTCGTCGTGCCGCTGATCTTCCTGTTCATGACCAGCCTCCAGACGCCGGTGCCCGGCGGCGAGGTCGGCCAGTTCCAGCAGACGTTCTCGTTCAGCAACTACGTCGAGACGCTGACCGACGACACGTACTACGTGCCGCTGATCCGCTCCTTCGTCTACTCCGCGATCGCAACCATCCTCGCGCTGCTCATCGGGTACCCGCTGGCCTACGCCATCGCCTTCAAGGGCGGGAAGTACCGCAACGTGATGCTGATCCTGGTGATCGCCCCGTTCTTCGTGTCCTTCATCCTGCGCACGATCGCCTGGCGCCAGATCCTCGCCGACGAGGGCCCGGTCGTCGCCGTCCTGCGCACGCTGGGCCTGGTGGGGGACACCGCCGGCATCTACCCGTCCGCTTTCGCCGTCATCATGGGTCTGACGTACAACTTCCTGCCCTTCATGACGCTGCCCATCTACGCCAGCCTGGAGCGGGTGGATCCCCGGCTGGTCGAGGCAGCGGGCGACCTGTACGCCAAGCCCATGACCGGCTTCTTCAAGGTGACGTTCCCACTGTCGATGCCCGGCGTGGTGGCGGGAACGCTGCTCACCTTCATCCCGGCCGCGGGTGACTACGTGAACGCCGCCCTGCTCGGCCGGCCCAGCAACACCATGATCGGCAACCGCATCGAGTACACATTCCTCAGCGTCAACGACTATCCGACCGCAGCCGTGCTCTCCTTCATCCTCATGGCCACGATCCTGGTCATGGTCCTGGTCTACATCCGCCGCGTGGGAACGGAGGACCTCGTATGACCTCCTCCCCGACCGTCGCCCAGACCCCGCCCCTGGGTCGCCGGATCTCGGCGTGGTTCGGACGCAATGCGCTGCGCATCTACGCGGTGTTCGCGTTCATCTACCTGTTGCTGCCGGTGGCCTACACCTTCGCCTTCTCCTTCAACAACGCTGGCCGCACCAACCTGGTCTGGCAGGGTTTCACGCTGGACAACTGGCTGAACCCGTGCGGCGCTCCCGAGGTGTGCGGCTCCCTGGTCAACTCGATCGTGGTGGCCGCGGTGGTGACCGCCGTGGCCACCCTCCTGGGCACCCTGATCGCATTCGCGCTGGTGCGCCACCGGTTCCGCGGCCGCTCGACCACCAACCTGCTGATCTTCCTGCCGATGGCCACGCCGGAGGTCGTCCTCGGCTCCTCGCTGCTGGCGCTGTTCCTGAACATCCTGATCCCCCTCGGTTTCTGGACCGTCGTGATCGCGCACATCATGTTCTGCATCAGTTTCGTGGTGGTCACGGTGAAGGCCCGGTTGGCCAGCCTCGACCCCCGGCTGGAACAGGCGGCGATGGACCTCTACGCGACCGAGTGGAGTGCGTTCCGGCGCATCACCTTGCCCCTCGTGGCTCCCGGGATCGCCGCGGCTGCGCTCCTGGCGTTCTCCCTGAGCTTCGACGACTTCATCATCACGAACTTCAACTCCGGCCAGTTCACCACCTTCCCCAAGTTCGTGTACGTGTCGGCCACCCGCGGCATCCCGCCACAGGCCAACGTCATCGCGACCGCCATGTTCCTCATCGCGCTGGTGATCGTGATCATCGGCCAGACCGCCGGCAGCAGACGGAACAAGGCCTGACATGGCGTTCGCCCCTTCCCCGGGTGAACATGCCTACGCCGCTCTCCGGGATGTCCGCCATGAGCCGTTGTGGCTGGCCGACGCGGCGCGCCCTGCGCCCCGACCGGTCCTGACCGAGTCCCTGTCGGCGGACCTGGTGGTGGTCGGTGGCGGCCTGACCGGCCTGTGGACGGCGCTGCGGGCCAAGGAGCGGGACCCGGGCGCGGACGTGGTGCTCCTGGAGGGCGACCGCATCGGAAACGCGGCCAGCGGCCGCAACGGCGGGTTCGTGGCCAGTTCGATCACCCACGGCTACGGCAACGGCATCGCGCGGTGGCCCGACCAGTTCGGCGAGCTGTACCGCCTCGGGCTGGCCAATCTCGCCGACATCGAGAAGACCCTCCAGGGCTACGGCATCGACTGCTCCTACGAGCGCCCCGGTGACCTGTGGGTCGCCACGGAGGACTATCAGGTCGAGAACCTGCGCGCCGAGGTGGCGGAGGGCGACGCCCACGGTGTCGACCTCGACTTCCTCGACGGCGAGCGGACCCGGGCACTGGTGGGCTCCCCCAGCTACCGGGGCGCCGTGCGCGACCCCCACGTCGGTCTCGTCGACCCGGCCCGGCTGTGTTGGGGCCTGGCCCGCGCCGCTGCCGGCCTGGGGGTGCGGATCTTCGAGTACTCCCCGGTGCAGGAGCTCGCCCGCGCCGCCGCTGGCGTTCGGGCGCGCACGTACTCCGGCGCGGTCACCGCGCGGCGGGTCGCCCTGGCCACCGCCGCGCACGCCCCCCTGCTGCGCCGCATCTCCGCGTACGTGATCCCGGTGTTCGACCATGTGGTCGCCACCGCGCCGCTGCCGGCCGACGTTCGGTCCGCGATCGGCTGGTCGGGTCGGGAGGGGATCAGCGACTCCGGCAATCAGTTCCACTACTACCGCCTGACCCCGGACGACCGGATCGTGTGGGGCGGATACGACGCGGTATACGAGAAGGGCGAGCGTCCCGGATCGCGCCTGGAGCGGGACGACTTCCTGACGGCGCGCCTGGTGCAGCATCTGCACGACACCTTCCCGCAGGCAGCCGACGTTCCCATCGAGTTCGCGTGGGCCGGCGCGATCGACACCTGCTCCCGGTTCAGTGCGTTCTGGGGGTCGGCCTTCGGTGGCCAACTGGTCTACTGCGTCGGCTTCACCGGGCTGGGGGTGGGGGCGTCGCGCTTCGGTGCCGACACGATGCTCGACCTACTGTGGGGCCTCGACACGGAACGGACCCGGCTGCGGATGGTGCGCTCCAAGCCACTGCCGTTCCCCCCGGAGCCGGTGCGCCAGGTGGTTATCGACGTCACCCGCCGGTCGCTGGCCGACGCGGACGCCGCGGACGGACGGCGGAACCTCTGGCTGAAGACCCTCGACCGCATGGGCCTGGGGTTCGACAGTTGACACACGAGGTAGCCGAACCGCGACCGGACCTCCCGTCCGGATGAGCAAGGAGAGATAGCAATGTCGACCGAAACCATCACGCACTGGATCGACGGTCGCAGGTGGGACGGCACCGCCGAGAGGCAGGGCGATGTCTTCGACCCGGCCACCGGCCAGATCACCAAGGCGGTCGACTTCGCGACCCCCGAGGAGGTGGCCGGCGCGGTCCGGTCGGCGAAGGACGCCTTCGAGCGCGAGTGGGGCCGGTCCACCCTCACCCGGCGGATGCAGGTGATGTTCCGGTTCCGGGAGTTGGTGGACACACACAAGGAGGACCTGGCTGCCCTCATCACCGAAGAGCACGGCAAGGTGCTGTCCGACGCCCTCGGCGAGGTGAGCCGCGGACTCGAGGTGGTCGACTTCGCGTGCGGCAGCGCCCAACTGCTCAAGGGCTCCTACTCCGAGCAGGTGGCCTCCGGGGTGGACGTGTACTCGCTGCGGCAGCCGCTGGGAGTCGTCGGCATCATCTCGCCGTTCAACTTCCCCGCGATGGTGCCGATGTGGTTCTTCCCCATCGCCATCGCCGCGGGCAACACGGTGGTGCTCAAGCCGTCGGAGAAGGACCCGAGCGCGAGCATGTACATCGCGGACCTGTGGCGACAGGCGGGACTGCCCGACGGAGTGTTCAACGTCGTGCACGGGGACAAGGTCGCCGTCGACGCCCTACTGACGCATCCGGACGTCGCATCGGTGTCGTTCGTGGGGTCCACCCCGATCGCGCGGTACGTGTACGAGACCGGCACGGCTCACGGCAAACGGGTGCAGGCGCTCGGGGGGGCGAAGAATCACATGCTGGTGCTGCCCGACGCCGACCTCGACCTCACCGCCGACTCCGCGGTGAACGCCGGCTTCGGGTCGGCGGGGGAACGCTGCATGGCGATCTCGGTCATCGTCGCCGTCGAGCCGGTCGCCGACGACCTGATCGCGGCCATCGCGTCCCGGATGGCGGGACTGCGCACGGGAGACGGTCGCAAGGGCTGCGACATGGGGCCGCTGGTGACGGCGGCGCACCGGGACAAGGTCGCCGGCTACGTGGCCGCCGGGGTGGCGGAGGGGGCGGACCTGGTCGTGGACGGCCGCGAGGTCGCAGCGGACGGCGCCGCGGAGGGCTTCTGGCTCGGCCCCACCCTGTTCGACCGTGTCACCCCCGACATGTCCATCTACACCGATGAGATCTTCGGCCCGGTGCTGTCGGTGGTGCGCGTCCCGACCTACGAGGCGGGCTTGGCGCTGGTCAACGACCATCCGTACGGGAACGGGACGGCCATCTTCACCTGCGACGGGGGGGCCGCGCGGCGCTTCCAGAACGAGGTCCAGGTGGGCATGATCGGCATCAACGTGCCGATCCCGGTCCCCATGGCGTACTACTCGTTCGGCGGCTGGAAGGCGTCGCTGTTCGGCGACACCCACGCCCACGGGGTGGAGGGGTTCCACTTCTTCACCCGCGGCAAGGTCGTCACCAGTCGCTGGCCCGACCCGACCCACGGCGGTATCAACCTGGGGTTCCCCACCACCACCTGAGCGGCAGCGGCACCCCATTTCCCCCGGGGGCCGTCAGCGGCCGGGAGCCGGCAGCTTGTCGAGCCAGACCCCGAAGTTCGGGGAACCCAGTCCCGACGCCTTGTCGTAGCCGGCCTTGGCGCTGCAGCACCCCTGGCCGTAGACATCGTTGTTGCCGTCGACCACGTCGTAGAACGACTGGGGGTGTTTCTGCTGCAGGCGGTACAGCAGTGGTTGGATCAGCCCCAGGGCCGGCTTGCTCTTCACCCGCTGCTGGGCGGCGATGACGCCCACCGCTGCCGCCGTCATCGGAGTGGCAGCGCTGGTCCCGCCCACGGGCTCGAAGGGAGAGGAACTCTCCCCGGTGAAGAGGGGCCAGAACGGGCCGTTGGCGGCGTGCGCCGCCAGGTCCGGCAGCGTACGCATGCTCGAGTGGGACATCGACTGGGGCTGCCACGAGGGCCGGTCGAACCAGCGGCTCGTCCCGCCACCGCCGCCGGCCAGGGACGGACCCACGGGCGGTTCCGCCGCAGTCGCGTTCCACACCCACTCCCCCACCCGCCCGTTGGCCTTGTCGACGATCAGACGGGTGCCACCTACCGCCGTCACGTACCGGCTGCTACTCGGGTAGTCGACCGCCAGCTTCCGGTTGCCCTCACCGGTGCCGTTGTTCTCCACACAGTCGCTGGAACCCTGGTCACCGGCGGCACTGAAGGCCGTGGCGCCGGTGAGCCCCAGGCGCACCAGGACCGCCTCGGTCAGCGACTTGGAGAAGCCCAGGAGGTTGCCCGTCTCCTGCTCACACATGCCATAGGAGGTCGTGAGCGCATCCGGGTGGCGCTGCAGGCGGAAGGCGCGGGCCCACGCCAGGTACCAGCGGCCGTCGAAGATGGCTTGCTCCACCACGTCCACGTGACTACCGGGAGGCAGGACCGACTGCACCACCTGTGGGTCCAACTGGCCCTCCAGACCGGCGGGAAGGGCGGTGTTGAGTCCGGGAACGGGCTTGCGGCTGAGTGTCATGGGAGCAACGTCGAAGCAGTCCGCGGACTGCGCCAGCGCCTGTCGACTGAAGCCCTGCCCGAGCCCCATGATGACCACATGCGTGGCGGAGCCCACCTTCTTGCTCATCGGAAGGTCGTCGATCCCGTAGGCGGTGCGCAGTTGGTTGTACGCGTAGACGTACTTGTTGCCCTCGGAGTTCAGGCAGCTGACCGGAGTGCCGTCGTTGGTGCCCTCGTACGGAGGTAGGGCCGAGGCCCCGACCCCACCGTCGACCTGCAGGTCGATCGGCACGAACTCCCGCACCTTGTTGCGGATGGACTGGGGCAGTTTGTTACGGCCCTGGTACAGCGTCGCCTCCAAGCCGTCGGGAACGCCGCGGCTCACAGTGACCTGCTTGCCGAGCCAATCGCTCATCTCCCGGGCGCGCCCGGTGACGGTCGCGAACACCCCGGTGCGGTCCAGGGAAACGGTGAGCCCGTGCTTGCCGGCGCTGTCCTGCAGCGCACCCAGCGAGTTGCTGGTCGCGCCGAAATCGCTCCGGATCGTGTTCCGGGCGAGGAAGTGGCGGTAGTACGACGACGTCGGGTCGGAGACCTCCCCCAAGGTGTCCGCAGCGGCCGAGTCGGAGCGTTTGAGCCCCACGGTGAAGGAGACGACGGCATTGCCGGGCGCGGGCCTACGGGCACCCATCCCCTGCAAGGCGTGGTGGGCCCCCGCCACGAGAGGGACCGCCGATGCCGCGGGGGCGGTCATGCCGGCGAGCACCACGGCAGCGGCGGCGCCGACCACCAGGGATGAGGCAAGAGTGCGGGTCATGACGGTCGCGCCCATGGGCAGGCTCCTTCTGTTGCCGCATGCCTACCAGAGCGGTAGCGCGGTGACCATCCGGGATCGCGTTGGTCAGGGGTGGCCACGTGGATGACCTGGAGCCGATCCCCGCTGCTGCGTGGCTCTCCGAAACAGTCGCATGCGACTGTTTCGCACAGAGGCGACCGTTGAAACAGTCGCACCTGACTGCAACGGTCGCCTCTGTGCGAGGCAGCCACCACTCCCGCTCCGTCCCTCGGTGCGGCCGGGAGGCCGAGCGCCCGTGACCGTCACCTCCGGACCGGCACCGCGCGCCAGACCGAGACGTTGCCGGCGCGGTCGGTGACCCGCACGAACACACGCGCCCCCAGCCGGCCTGCGGGCGCGACCCGCACCCGGGGCCGGTACGCCACCGTGGCGCTCCCCGTGCCCGCGCGGTCGCCGGCCACCGTCACCGTCATCACCCCGCTCACCCGGTCGGCGGCCCTGCTGCGGAGGCGCAGCGGCCCACCGCTGGATCGGGAGACAGCCACCTGGTGTAGCCGGGGCGCCTCCCGGTCCACCGTGATCGCGTCGGTGACGGTGCGGGCCGCGTCGACTCCCGGACCCCGGAAGCGGGCCCGCACCACCACCCGCCCGGATGCCGGCAGCCGCCACCGCACCCGAGCCCCGCGCGGATACTCCCGCGCGGCCCGGAAGCGCCGGGTGTTGCTCAGGCGCACCGACTCGGCCGCCGCCGGCCAGTCGATGGCCACGAGGACACGACGGTGCCGGGTGAACACGTCACCACCAGCCACGCTGATGCCCGCTCGCCCCGGTGCGGGAGCGACCGGTGTTGCCGTCGGAGGGACCCCCGCGAAGTCCGCGAGCGCCCGGTACTTGGGGCTGCTCCCGGGGTCCTGGTCGGAGGCCTCCAGGGCCCCCCATGAGCCGTAACGGCTGGCCGGTCCCACATCGGTGTAGTGCATGAACAGGGCACCGTCCGTCGCGTCGGCCCACCGCGTCAGGTAGGTCCGGTAGAGGTCCCCCATCGCAGACGATCGGTTGGCCGCGGTGAACAGGTCCGTGAGGGAGGCGTTGTCGGGATCCCCGGCCAGGTGCTGCCCCCCTTCGTAGGCGACCAGGCGCTTGCCGGACCGGCCCGCAAGCTGCACATGCTCACCGACCCACGCGTCCACTTCACGGGCCTGCTGCTGGCGCAGCCGCGCCATGAGCTCGTCGGAGGACCACGCGGCGACCCGCCGCGCCTCGGCCGGATCGAACGGGTCACCGCCCACTCCCAGGTAGGGCGCGATGGCGATCTCGTCGGTGCGGTCCCCCGCCACCGCGAGGCGCTGTTCGAGGACCCACGGGTTGGCCGCCTGCCCGGCCAGCACCCGCAGGAAGGGTCGCCCGCCCATCTCCTCGCCCACCACGTCCATGACCGCGACATGCCGTCGGCCGACGAGTTGCTGCAACCCGAGGAACCGGTCCCCGCCTCCCAGCCCCAGGCGCGCGGCCTCGTCGCTGAGGTCGTGGAACGCGCGGAAGGCGGGGTTCCACGTCTCATTGCTGAACTCGTAGCGCGGCACGAGGCCGGGCGCGAGCGTATCGGCGACCACTCGCGCGTGGCACCGCACCCAGTCCAGGGAGGCTTCGTGCGGAATGGTGAACCAGGGGTCCGTGCCGGTGGCGTTCGCGAGCGCCACCATCGCCGGGACGGACGCCCCGCGTGACGTTCCCTGCGAGTAGTAGGAGCCGGGGGTGCGGTTCGCGCACGTGAAGGAACGCTCCGGATCCGCGAGCGTGCTGTTGGTGCGCTGCCAGTCCATGAAACGCAACGCCCGGTACGGCGCGAGTTGCCGCAGGTAGTCGTCGGTGAAGCGGGCCGTCGGATCGGCTCCGGGGACCCGGACCTGGATGCCGTGGACCGGGTTGTCAGGGTCGGTCTGCCGCAGATTCAGCACGACCGTTGAGGTGCCGTCGAGGGTGATCTCCCCGGTGCCGTCGGTGCCGCGGAACACCGTCCCTCCTATGTCGAAGCGCCCCGTCCCCGACCACGACACCGGGTAGCGCCCGGAGGGGTAGTGGCTGTCCGCGAGCACCAGGCTCCCGAATTGGCCACCGGCCAGGCGCCGCGGCCACCCGTCGTCGCGCAGGTCCAGAGGGGGCCCCTCACCCCACGGCCGTCCGTCGTCCTGCGGCACCCAGTCCCCGGCTTGCTCCACGATGTTGGCGAAGACCGTGGCACCGTCGTAGTACGTGACCGCCGCGAGGTTGGTGCCGAGCGCACCACCCGCGGCAGTGCCGCCGACCGCAGGGGAAGCCGGCATCGCCAAGCCCACAGCGACAGCAGCGGTCGCGGCGCGCACGAGAACAGTCCGGGTCACCCCTAGAAGATCGCCCCGGGGACGGCCCGCCTTGAGCGATCCCCGCAGGGAATTCTCAGGCGGGGGTCGTCACACCTTCCGCGTCCAGCCGCGCGCAGACCTTCGCGTACTGCGCGTCGATGCGGTCCTGCTCGCGGGGGGACAGGTCGCGTCGCCACCGGCCGCTGTGACTCGCCTCGGCAGTCATCTCCTCGTCGAAGAACCGCCGCATGGCGGGGACATCCGCGATACCCACGGTCGCCAGCAGTCGGTCATAGTCGGCGTCGCCCTCCGGGCCGACCAGATGCTCCAGTTGGATGGTCACCGCCTGCTGCGCCGGAAGGGACTGCAACGCGCGGTGAGCCGCCAGCATGCGCTCGCCCCACTGCTTCAAGGCCTTGCCGTGGTCGTCGGTGCCCCAACCCCGGCTGACCACGGAGGCGGCCACATCGCGCCCGTCGCGGATCATGTTCACGACCACCAGGTCGGGGAACATCCGGTATAGGGCGTCGGCCCGGTAGGCGTTGTCGGGGGTGGTGTCGACCCAGCGCTCCTTGCCCCGCCGCCGGGTCGTCGGATCGATCAGATCCGCCGCCAGTTGCCGGCCCGCCTCGCGCGGGTCCTGGGGAAAGGCTCCCTCGAAGCGGTCGAGCGCCTCCGCGAGCTGTTCCCGGGAGACGGCCTTCCCGAGGCCGATGTTGCGGCCGTCCTTCCACCAGTCCCGGGCGTACCAGAACCCTTCCATCCGTTCCCGGAAGGCCGTCAGCGGCGACACCTTGCCCCGGCGCAGCGTGTTCAGGGCCAGCCGGGCACTGAATCCTCCCGACTCGGCTGCGTCGACGATGTCGCACAGGCCACCGGTGTTCGTGATGAACCACATCTCTGCGGGCCGGGTGACCGAGATCGTCGGGTGCCGGTTCAGCAGGCCCTTCCCGATGACCGTCGTCCCGCTGCGGCTCATGCCGCCCACGAAGACGGGGCGCGGCAGCCGCCGGCCCACCGGCGGCAGTTCGACATGCTCAGTGGGCGCGGTGGCGCCTTTCCAGCCCTCGTCCATCACCGCTCACGGTAGGCGACGGGAGCCCTTCTCAGTCCTCCGGGACCAGGACGGGAGTGTCGCGGTGCAGCGTCTCGCCCCGGAAGTAGGCGGGGGCGATGAGGTTCCAGATGATCATGAGGACGACGCCCACCAGCAGTGCACCGATCCCCATGACGAAGGTGCCACCGATGCCGAAGAGGGTCGTGTAACCGTAGTCGGGTGCCCACATGTCCACCGCGCTCTGCACGAAGATTCCCGTCAGCATGAGGCCGCCCAGCAAGGGGAGCAGGAAGAGCATGAGGAAGTCCCGCACCCCCAGCAGCGCGTCCTTGCGGAAGTACCACGCCGCCGTGAACGCCGTGATGCCGTAGTAGAAGGCGATGGCCAGCCCGATGGAGAGGATCGTGTCCTGCAACAGGTTGTCGCTGAGCATCTTGAAGGTCACATAGAACGCGCCTCCCACGACGCCCATCATGATCGTGGAGAAGGAGGGGGTCAGGTACTTGGGCTGGATGGCCGAGAAGCGGGCGGGAAGGGCCTGGTACACCGACATCGCAAGTGCGCCCCGGGCCGTGGGCATGATCGTCGTCTGCAGCGTCGCTGCGGTGCTGAGGAGAACGGCGATCAGCAGGATCGGGGCGCCCCAGTTGCCGAGCAGGGGCTGGGCCACCAGCGCGAAGACGTCGTCGGCGGTGTCCTCATTCGCGAGCCCGGAGTCCCCGACCCCTACGTACGCCTCCATTGCGATCGTGACGATCACATAGGTGGCCAGCAGGATCACGGTGCTCAGGACGGCGGACCGGCCCGGGGTCTTCTCGCGGTCCACCGTCTCCTCGTTGATGGCCAGGACCGTATCCCAGCCCCAGTAGATGAAGACCGCCAGCAACATTCCCTCGATGAACGCGTTCCAGTCCCCCATCGCCAGGGGGTTGAGCCACGAGAGCTGCGGCACCTGCGCGCCCTCCGGCGCAGTTCCGTGGGACACCGCCCAGAAGGCGGTGACGACGATGGCAGCCAGGACGGCGTACTGCACGCCGAGCAGGACGTACTGCAGGCGGGCGCTGCCCTCGACACCGCGGTATGTGATCCACGTCAGCAGGGCGATGAAGGCGATCGCGAGGGGAATCACCAGAGCGTTGTTGGCTTCCAGCTCAGCGGCCTCAGCACCCGTGAACTGGGCGTACAGCTGCAGCGTGTAGATGGCGGCGACGTCCGCGGCGTTGGCCACGAAGATGATGCCCGCCGCCGCGATTCCCCATCCCCCCATCCATCCGACGCGGGGTCCGAAGGCCTTGGCGGCCCAGGTGAAGGTCGTCCCACAGTCGGGGATCACCCTGTTGAGCTCCTTGTAGGCGACCGCCACCAGCGCCATGGGGATGAAACCCATGATCATGGCTGCCGGGGACTGCTCGCCGACCACCAGAACCAGGTACCCGATGGTGGCGGCGAGTGAGAACACCGGAGCGGTCGAGGCGAGCCCGATCGTCACACTGCCGAGCAGGCCGACGGCGTCCTTGCGCAGCCCCTTGGACTCAAGGTCAGCAACCTGCGGCTCGAGCACCTCTTCCATGGGGCGAGCCTATGGCCGAGGAGGAGCCGACGACGGTCGGCGTTCGATGTCGTCGCGGGGGCGTTCCGCGCCGGCGGCGACTCCCGCGACCCGCCCTCTGCGGGCCGGCTGCGGACAGGCCTGGCCCGTCCGGGAGCGGACCCCCGCTCCTGAGACATCGCGGACGCCGATGCGACGACGCCCTCCAGGCGGCAGTATGGGCAGATCGGATCCCAGCACCCGGCCAAGACCAGGAGTACCCGATGGAAGAAGCGTTCGGCCCAGCCCTCCCCCAGGTTCGCAAGGTCGTCACCGAAATCCCCGGCCCGAAGTCCCGGGCCCTTGCCGAGCGGCGCGCAGCGGCCGTCTCGGCGGCGCTCGGGGCTGCCGTCCCGATCTACGCCGACCGTGCCGGTGGCGGCGTCGTCATCGACGTGGACGGCAACTCCTTCATCGACATGGCAGCCGGCATCGCCGTGACGAACGTCGGAAACTGCGCGCCCCTGGTCGCCGAGAGGGTGACCGAGCAGGTGCACCGTCTCACCCACACCTGCTTCATGGTCGCCGGCTACGAGCCGTACATCGCCGTGTGCGAGAAGCTCAACGAACTGACCCCCGGGGACCACGAGAAACGGTCCGCGCTGTTCAACTCCGGCGCCGAGGCGGTCGAGAACGCGATCAAGGTGGCGCGGGCGTTCACCGGGCGCCATGCCGTCGTCGTCTTCGAACACGCCTACCACGGGCGCACGAACCTGACGATGGGCATGACGGCGAAGAACATGCCGTACAAGGAGTCCTTCGGGCCCTTCGCGCCGGAGGTCTACCGCGTGCCCACCTCCTATCCACTGCGGGACGGCCTCACCGGTGCGGAGGCCGCGGAGCGGTCCCTGAAGCGGGTCGAGTTCGAGGTGGGCGCCCACAACGTCGCCGCCCTGATGATCGAGCCGGTGAAAGGGGAGGGCGGCTTCATCGTCCCGGCCGACGGTTTTCTCCCGGCTCTGCAGGAGTGGTGCACGGCCAACGGCGTCGTGTTCGTCGCCGACGAGATCCAGACAGGTTTCGGCCGGACCGGCAAGTGGTTCGCCTGTGAGCATGAGGGCGTGGTGCCCGATGTCATCACCACCGCCAAGGGCATCGCGGGTGGATTCCCGCTGGCGGCGGTCACGGGTCGCCCCGACATCATGGATGCGGTACATGTCGGAGGTCTCGGGGGCACGTATGGCGGCAACCCGGTCGCCTGCGCCGCGGCGCTCGGCGCTATCCAGACGATGCAGGACGAGGATCTGGCGGCCCGGGCCGTGCGCATCGGCGAGATCATCGGGCAGAAGCTCGCCGATCTGCAGGGCAAGACCGACGTCATCGCCGAGGTCCGGGGCCGTGGCGCCATGATGGCGATCGAGTTCACCGAGCCCGGCACGCTCACCCCCAAGACGGACCTCCCGAAGGCGGTCGCGGCGGCGTGCGCCCAGCAGGGCGTCATGATCCTCACCGCCGGCACGTACGGCAACGTCATCCGGCTCCTGCCGCCGCTGGTGATCGGCGATGACCTCCTGGGCGAGGCCATGGACATCCTGTGCGAGGCCATCCTCGCGGAGGCGGGGTGATGACCGACGCTCAGCCGTTCTGGGTCGCGGGGCGCCCACGGACCAGTGACACGGTCGTGACCGTGCACAGCCCCTACGACGGCTCGGTGGTGGGCAGTTACTGCGTGCCGGGGCCCGCCGACGTGGCCGATGCCGTCGCGGCTGCCGACGCGGTGCAGCCCGCGGCTCTCGCGACCACGGCGGCGCAGCGCGCCGACGCCTTGATGTACGTCTCACAACAGTTGTCCGACCGGTCCGAGGAGGTGGCTGCCCTCATCACGTCAGAGAACGGCAAGCCGCTGATGTGGTCCCGCATCGAGGTGAACCGGGCGGTCTCGACATTCCGCTGGGCGGCGGAGGAGGCCCGCCGCTGGTCGGGCGAACTGCAGCGCCTGGACACGGAGCCGCCGGCGGCGGGGCGCATGGCGGTGATCCGCCGTTTCCCCCACGGCCCCATCCTCGCGATCGCTCCCTTCAACTTCCCCCTCAATCTCGTCGCCCACAAGGTGGCCCCGGCGCTGGCGGTGGGAGCCCCGGTCGTCGTCAAACCCGCGCCGGCCACCCCCCTTACCGCCCTGCTCCTCGGCGGGATTCTCGCCGAGACCGACCTGCCGGCGGGCATGTGGTCGGTCCTGCCGCTGGGCAACGCCGAGACCGCCGAGTTGGTGACCGACCCCCGTCTCCCGGTGATCTCGTTCACGGGATCCGAGACCGTCGGGTACGCGATCCAGTCCGGACAGCCCGACAAACACGTCATCCTCGAGTTGGGGGGCAACGCGGCGGCCGTGGTGCTGGGCGACTGGTCCTCCGACGAGGACCTGGAGTGGGCGGCCAGCCGCATCGCCACCTTCGGCAACTATCAGGCCGGCCAGTCGTGTGTGTCCGTGCAGCGGGTCCTCGTCGACGACTCGGTCTACGACCGCTTCCTGCCTCTGCTGACAGCAGCTGTGACGGCCCTCCCGACCGGGTCCCCGTGGGCGGATGGCGTGGTCGTCGGGCCCGTGATCAACGAGGCGGCGGCCGACCGGATCGAGTCGTGGGTCGAGCAGGCGGTGGCCGGGGGGGCGACGCTGCTCGCCGGCGGCGGCCGCGACGGCACCACGATCGCGCCCACCGTGCTGGCGGACGCTCCACCGGATGCCGCGGTCAGCTGCGAGGAAGTGTTCGGGCCGGTCATGGTCGTCTCCCGCGTCAGCGGTACGGCCGACGCATTCGCCCGGGTGAACGACTCCCGTTTCGGGCTGCAGACCGGCATCTTCACCCATGACCTGAAGACGGCGTTCCGCGCCCAGCGCGACCTCCAGGTCGGCGGCATCATCATCGGCGACGTGCCCTCCTTCCGCGCCGACCAGATGCCCTACGGCGGGGTGAAAGCGTCAGGGTTCGGGCGGGAGGGACTGCGTTCGGCCATGACCGACTTCACCCACGACAAGGTCCTCGTGCTCACCGGACTCGACCTCTGACCGCAGCCGGGCCGCAGACCTGCCCGCAACCGCCAAAACTCCCCCACCCGATGCCGAGAACTACCCCGTACGGGGCAGGTCTGCGGTCTCTTCCTCGGGGTCGGGGGCGGACTTCAGCGGGTCGGGCGGGGGTTCCCCCGCGCGCACGAGGACGACCCCGCTGATGATCAGGATTCCGCCGGCCACCTGCCCGGCGGTGGCCGTCTGTCCGAGCAGCAGCCATGCCAGGAGGGCGGCGAACACGACCTCGGCGAGCGCGACGAACGCCCCCAGGCGGGCGCCGAGGCGCGAGATGGCCATGATGCCTGTGACATACGGCAGTACGGTCCCCACCAGGGCCATGGCGATCACGTACCCCCACCACGGCGCCGTCACGCCGCCCAGGGCCGCAGAGGTGTCGGTGGCCGCCATGGGGAGCAGCCCGACCAGGCCGGCGAGTGCCAAGGCACAGCAGCCGACGACCATGCCCACCCCGATGACCAGCACCGGCGGCAGGTCGTCGGAGACACTCGCCGACAACAGGAAGTACACCACCACACAGCACGACGACCCGAAGGCCCAGAGAACCCCGGCGGGGTCCACTCCCTGCCCGGTGAACGGGTCGAGGACGAGGATCAGCCCGATGACCGCGGCGGCCGCTCCGGCCACGGTCAACCGCCCGGGCCGCTGCCCACGGCGCAGCCACAGCCAGCCGACCACGTAGACGGGCGCCAGGTACTCGATCAGCAGCGCGATGCCGACAGGCAGGGTCTGGATCGCGCTGTAGAAACCCAGTTGGGCGCCGGCAACGGGGAACAGCCCGTAGGCCAGCAGGTAGCGCCAATTCGCCCGCAGGACGCGGCCGCTGCCCCACGCGGCCAGCACGGTCGGCACCAGCAGGAGAAGGGCGGCGCCGGCGATCCGCGCCAGCACGGCCGACCCGGAGGACCACCCCGCATCGAGCAGGGGTTTGACGAGGATGCCGGAGGTCGAGAACAGCGCAGCGGACAGCAGCGCGAACACCATGCCGCTGGACCGCTGGCTCACTCACTCCTCCTCGTGATCGCCGCGCCGGACCCCCCGACTGTACGACCTGGGCCGACCGCAGCCCTGCCCCGTACGGGGCACCTCTGCGGTCCGAACGGGGCAGTTGTGCGTCTGCGGGGCAGCCCTGCTCCCGCAGCGGACGGCGCCGGTCTGCCAGGATGCACCCCATGGCGCAGCGGTACACCATCGAGCAGATCCGCGAGATCGGACAGCCCGCGTCCATCACCGGACGTCGCAGCGCCGAACACTGGACTGCGTCGTTGTACCTGCGCAGGTTCTCCCCCTATCTGACGAAGATCCTGCTGCCCACCGGGATCAGCGCCAACGGCGTGACCGTGCTGATGATCCTGACCGGCTGGGCCGCGGCGGCCGCCCTCTTGATCCCGGGACTGACGGGGGCGGTCCTGGCCGCCATCCTGGCGCAGGTGCAGATGCTCGTCGACGCGTCCGACGGTGAGGTCGCCCGGGTCCGGGGCACCAGCGGGGCGTCGGGCATCTTCCTGGACAAGATCGGCCACTACACGACGGAGGGGCTGATCCCTCTGGCCCTGGGCGTGCGCGCGGCGGGTGGTTTCAGCCTGGACAGCGGCTGGATCCTGGCCGGCGCGATCCTGGCCCTGATCCTCACGTGGAACAAGGCCCTCAACGACATGGCGGAGTCGACCCGCTACCTCACCCAGTTACCCAAGATCGAGGACACCGCGGCGAACGCCGCGCCGCGGGGTGGCCTGCTGGGCACGCTGCGGTCGGCGGCCCGCTACGTCCCGTTCCACCGCATCTACCACTCCGTCGAAATGACGCTCATCATCCTCGTCGCAGCCGTCGGGGACGCCATCGCCGGCGACCTCATCGTCACGCGGGTCCTGCTGCTCGCCCTGCTCCTGCTCGCCACCCTGTCGACCCTGGGGCATGCGCTGGCCATCCTGGCCAGCAACCGGCTGCGGTGATCACCGCACCGGCTCGGCCCCGACCAGTCCGTAACCGACCAGGTCCGGGGGGAACTCCGTGATCTGCGCGATGCTCGCGGCCGTCGGCCGGGTACGCAGGTAGTCCGGGTCGCCGACCACGGTGATCCCCGAGCCGAGGAGTCGCCGCCGGTCGCGCTCCTGGCGCCGCACCGCCTTCCGCAGCGCCCACCGGGGCGTGACCAGGCGCGGTTCGTCGTCCGGGGGCACCCGATGTTCGATCATGTCCTGGATCGCCCCGTGCCGGATCCGCCGCGCGTACTCGGCCCACCCCATCTGCTCCCGCACCCGCTCGTTGGTGCGGCGCACCGCCTCCGCCTCGACGGCCGTCATGGACCGGTTCTCCCGGACCAGGCTGCGGTAGGGCTCCAGCCACTCGGGCGGCAGGCCCAGCATGTCCTCCGTCACGCGGTACAGGCGGTCGCGGTCGGGCGGCTGCAGGATCACGGCCGTGATGCGTTCGGGCGGCAGCACCCGTTTCCACCGTTTGATGAGGGCGGCGAAGTCGGCCCGGTACCAGAACCCCTTCGTCACCTCGGGCTCGTCCCGCGTGAGCACGTCCTTCAGCCAGTCCCGGTACGGAACCGACAGCCCCGACTTCAGGTACTGCTGCCAGGAACTGGGCAGCAGGTCGCCGAGGCGCCGCACCGCGAACATCACCTGCACTCGCTCCGGACCCAGGTCCGCGACGACTCGGCGCACCGCCGGGGGCCGCATGCGCCCGAAGAACTCGCTGCTGATCATCACGCGCCCCGGGTGGTGGCGGGCCTGGCGCACGAGTGCGGGCCAGTTGCGTTTGCGCACCGACGTGGACTCCTCGCCGTACCCCATGGTGAACCCCGTCACCGCCCAGGCGGCGGCGTGGTGGGCCTCATCGCGCCCCGGGTAGAGGACCCCCCGGTCCGCCAGGTCCGCGCGAGCGGCAGCCAAGGTCGCCTGCAGCGCGGTCGAGCCGGTCTTGTGCACGCCGATGTGCAGCACGATGGCGTCGTCCGCCGTCACAGCGCCCCCTCCTCCGAGCGGCGGGCGGCGGGCAACCACTGCGCAGAGGCCAGCACCACGGTCACGAGCACCAAGTAGACCGCAAGGACCGCGGCCACGCCGCTCAACGCGGCAGGGGCGACCAGCAGCGTCACTCCGAGGACGGCGAGCCGCACGGGCGCGCCCCCGGACAGCGCCAGCAGCCACCGCGGCATCGCCTCCCCGCCGAGCGCGCGGTACAGCAGGTCGTACCGATGGAAGGACAGGGTGAACAGCAGCCCGAAGAACACCGGGCCGCAGGCCGGTGCCAGGGACAGTCCGGCTACCAGCCAGGGGACGGCCTCGAGGGCGGCCAAGGCGGCCGGCGCCGCCCACGCCGGCCGGAAGATCGCCGCGCGCACCCCCAGCAGCAGCACCGACCCCAGGAGCAGGAGGACGGCCGCCGGTGTCACCACGATCACCAGGAGGAGGGCGACGGCCACGGTGACGACGACTGCGGCAGCCAGCAGGAGAGCGCCCGACCGGGCACCCAGCGGGAGGCGCAGTCCGAAGGGGGCGGTGTCCAGCTGGCGCACGATCAGGCCGGTCGCGACCGGGCCACCGGTCCACCGCCGCGTGCGCACCGCCCGGCCCGCGGTGGCGTACAGCAGGGACACGACCCCCAGCCCCAGCAGGACCCAGAGCGCTGCAGCGGCTCCGAAGAACGCGGCCGCGAGCGACAGGATCAGCCACCGCTCCCCGATGGGCAGGAAGAGGGCACGCCGCAGCATGGACGCCGGCGCTGCGCCGCCGCCGCTCGGCGGCGACACGTCCACCCCGCCCAGCAGCGGGCCGCGCACGTCGGCGGTCGCCCACTCCCGCTGCACGACCTCGAAGGTGTAGTCCCCCACATGACGCACCGTCTGCAGGACCATCAGGGCGGCTGCGACCCACCACAGGTCGGCACCCGACACCCACGCGGCTCCCGCCGCCAGACCTGCGTAGGCGGCGAACTCCTTGACCCGGTCCGTGACCGCGTCCAGCCACGCTCCCGTGCGGCTGTACCGACCGGTGAGGCGGGCGACCTCCCCGTCGGAGCAGTCGACGACCAACGACACCTGCAGCAGCACCGCGCCGGCGACGAGGGCCCAGCGCGACCCCACCGCGAAGGCCCCGGCGGCCGTCAGCCCGATGAGCAGTGACAGCAGCGTGATGGCGTTAGGCGACCAGCCCCGCCGCGCGGCGAGCGCCGTGAGAGGTTTGCTGAGCCGCCGCAGCACGGCGACCGAGTAGCCACTGTCCCCGGACCGGTTCGCGCGCACGAGGCGGATCCGCGCCGTCGCCACCGGATCGAGGGAGACATCGCCGCCGGTCACCGAGTACGGATAGGGGGCGATCGCGTCGGCACGGACCACGACCCCGGCGCGCACAAGCGTCCGCAGCACCCAGGCGAAGGACTCGTCCCCCCCGACGGCGGCGAGTTGCGGGGCGGCGTGACCCAGCGCGGCCGCCGCTGCCGACCGGTCGCTCGCCGAGATCCGCAACCACCCCACGGCACCGACGGAGGCATCGGCCAGCGGCGTGCGGTCCGTTCCCACGGCCAGGACGCGGCCGAAGCCCGTGCGCACGGGGACCGGGGCGGCGGCGGCCACCGCGGTGACCGTGCCAGGGCGGGACGCCAGGTCGTGCGCGGCCGGACCGGGGAGCACGACCCCCGGCGCGGTGACGATCACGTCTCCGGTGGACTCCCGGAGGATCTCCGCCAGGTCGGTGGCGGCGGCAGGAATGGTCGGCTCGAGGACGACCGTCCGGGAGCCCGTCATGCGCGCTCGGTCAGGATCGCTTGAGCAGCCCGCGCAGTCGGCCCGCCGACGAGCGGGGACGCGAGGACGAATCGGACGCGGCGCGGCCGGCCGTGGCATTGGCCTGCCGCTTGAGATCACGCTGCGACGCCAGCAGGGCGCCGTTGACGGCGGCCACCGCGGTCGCCAGGTTGATGCTGGTCGGTTCCGGGACGGGGCCGTCGATGTCCCACTTGCAGTCGGCCAGGGCGTCCACGTCGCCGATGAGTACCGCGCGGGACTGCTTGAGCTGCTCGGCCTGGTCCCGCCCGATCTCCGAGGCCCGCTCCGCCGCCCAGCGCGGCAGCGGGATGGGCTCATCGGCGCCCGTGTCGGTCTTGTACATGCCGGGGAAAGTGCCGAGCCGGACGAGTTTGCGGTAGGACTCCCGGGTCAGCCGGTCCTCGAGATCCTCGTTGACGCGACGCAGCAGTTCCGCCTCCGCGAAGGTCATCGACCGGTTGGAGCGGGTGTCGGCCCGCAGCTCCACGGTGCCCCGCGGCAGCGTGAGCAGGTCCTCCACGATCTCGATGTTCCGGGTGGGGAACTTCTTGTCGGACACCGCGAGGATGACGTTCTCCTCACCCACGAGGGCGCCCCACTTGCGCACCTGGGCGGGGAAGTCGTTGCGACGCCAGTACTGCACCTCGGGGCTGCCGACGTTGTCGAAGACCTGCTCCAGCCAGCTCTGGAACGACTGGTGCATCCCCCGTTTGAGCAACTGCTGCCACGTCGAGGCCAGCAGTCCGGACAGGGACCGGATCGTGATCAGGACGGTGGTGGGACGGCCCGCACCCAGGCGTTCCACCACGTTCTTGGCCTCGTCGGGGGTGGCTCCGCACAGGTTCTCACTGCTGACCATGGCTCGACCGGTGTGCCCGTTGACGGCCTGTTCCAGCTGTTGCCACGGGCCGCCGGGGCGGTTGGCGTTCATCAGGCCGAGGAGGGTCTTCCACTCCCACGATGCGGGACCCCGGTACAGCACCCCGTTGGCCACGAGGCTGGGATCGGCCGCCCGCAAGGCCTCCTGGAGTGCGGTGGTACCGGTCTTGAAGACCCCGACATGCAGCAACAGGCCGTCGTCGGGGATGCGCGGCAGGGAGATGGGGGCGCTCTCCACGTGGTGCCTCCTGGGAACGGCGACCGGCCGGTCGGTGGTCGCGGCGCCGTCGCGAGCGCCACGGGAAAGGTACCAAGCCGGCAGAAGGCCGACCAAACACCTGGGTCAGCAGGTGGTCGCGCCCCAGGCGAAGCACGTGACCCGCTGGGTCTCGTGGGTGCGCAGGACCACGCGGGCACCCTTCCCGAAGTTCGGGAGGATGGAGTCGTCGCGGCCGAGGTACTGGTGCAGCCGGGTGGGGGTGCCGCGGCCGACGTGGACGGTCATGGTCTCGCCGGGCTGCACGACCGATCCGGCCGGGAACTCCAGCACCTCACCCTCCCCCACCTCGAGCACGTGGTAACTGAGGTCGATGGGGGCGCCGTTGGCCGGGCGCAACTGGATCTGTTCGCTGTTGGGGTCCAGGTTCTCGTTGCCGTCGGGGTCGTAGATCACGCTCATGTCGACCTGGCCGGCCAGCGGGTTCGCGCAGTCGACCTGACACGGGTACAGGGTCCACGCGCGCAGGTCGCCGTCGCGGTCGACGAGGTAGGCGCCGCCCATCTTGTAACGCGACACAGCGGGGTTGGTGAACGTGTCGCCCACCTGGACCTTCTCGGTCTGCTCGGCTGTCGACGTGGCCCGGTAGTTCCCCCAGTAGAAGTGACCGCCGCCGTCACGGCCCTGGCCCTGGTGGACGAGGACCTCACCACCCGGCTGCACCACGGTGCCGGCCGGGAACTTGTACATCGCGTGCTTGGCGGTCCGCAGCCCGAACCCGGCCCCCAGATCCACCGGCGTCGCGCCCTCGTTGAGGATGCGGGCGTACTTGCCGTTCTGGTTCTCCCGGTCGTTGCCGTCCGCGTTGTAGTTGACCATGAGGCGCAGTTGGGCCTCCTGTGACGGGCCGGTGCCACACGAGTCGGTGTCGAACAGTCCGACACCGGCCAGGGCGGCTTCCTGCGCCGTGCGCCAGTACGTGTCCTGGTTGATCGTCTCGCGCCGCATCAGGTTCGGCAGGACGACCCCGGCGCGCAGCAGTTCGTCCTGCACGTCCACTCCCTGGGCGTTGAACGCCAAGCGCAGTGGGCGCGGTTCGCTCTCTTTGTGGTTGGGCACGCGGGATGTCTTGGACCGCGCCTTGACGGTCACAGCCGAGTTGTGGGGCAGGAGCTGTCGCAGCAGACGCTCGGCATCGTCGGCGTGGCACTCCCCGCGCTCCATGGCCTGAACTCCGGAGAGCCGCACCCGGGCGCGACTCGAGCCCTCCGCGGGGATGTCGCCCAGGAACGTGTCGCCGTCGGTGACGCGCAGGACCTTGCCCTTGCCGCTGAAGGCGAATCCGGATGACGTGCCGGTCCCGGCCGCAGCCGGGACGGCGATGATCACGGCCAGGGCGGCTGCTCCCGCCGCTGTCACACTCCAACGCATGACTTCTCTGTCGGCCGGAGCGCCCGGGAACTTGAGCCCTCTGCGTAACGATCCACGGCGCAATCGGGCCCCGGGAATGTGAACTACGCCCCAGGGGGGCCGTGCCGCTGCCCGTTTGTGCCCGGGTCGCGCGGGTATCCTGACGCGTACCCGTCCCGGAGGTCCTCGTGAGCCCTGTCGCCAAGGCGCGTCGCGCGGCGCGCCGGCTGCGTCGGGCGCTCCCCGCGGAGATGCTGGCCGCGTGGCGCCGTGCCCCCGTGCGTCCCGACGTCGTCATGTACGAGTCGTTCGGTGGCAACGGCGTGCTGTGCAACCCGGAGGCGATCTTCCGCTACTTGTTGGCCGACCCCCGCTACGGGCATCTCAAGCATGTGTGGGTGCTGAAGGACACCGAGGCCCACCGGGCCATCCAGGACGAGTTCGCGGGGGACAAACGGGTGCGTTTCGTGCGTCACCGCTCCCCGTCCTACGACCGGTTCCTGGCGACCGCCGGGTACCTGATCAACAACGCGACCTTCCCGCCCCCGTTCAGCAAACGCCCCGGTCAGGTCTACGTGAACACCTGGCACGGGACGCCGCTGAAGAAGATGGGCTACGGCATGCCCGACGGGGCCGCCAGCACCCGCAACATCATCCGCAACTTCCTGGCGGCCGACTATCTCCTCAGCTCCGGGCCCTTCATGACCGAGAGCATGTACGCGCAGGACTACCGCCTGCGCAACATCTTCCGGGGCCGCATCCTCGAGGAGGGCCAACCGCGAACCGACCGCTCGCTGGCGCCGGGCGCGCACGCCGAGGCCGTCGCGGCCCTCACCGCCTCCGGCACCGACGTGGCCGGCCGCAAGGTCATGCTCTACGCCCCCACCTGGAAGGGCGACTCCTTCTACCGGCCCGCGGACACCTCCGCAGAGGTGGCCGAGGTCGTGTCACACCTGCAGGAGTCCGTGGGACCCGACTGGCTCGTCCTGGCCAAGGTGCACCAGGTGGTGTACGACGCTGCGGTCGAGTCGGGCAATCTCGCCGGCCGCCTGGTCGACAACGACATCCCCACCAATCTCACGCTGGCGGCGGCCGACGTGCTCGTCACGGACTACTCGAGCATCTTCTTCGACTTCCTCTGTCTGGACCGTCCCATCCTGTTCCTGCTGACCGACCTCGCCGACTACTCCGCCAATCGCGGCCTGTACGAGCCCCCCGAACGGCTGCCCGGCGGCAAGGCGCAGTCACTGGCGGACCTCGCGGACCTGGCGGCGGCGATCGGGAGCGGTGAGCCCGAGCCCGAGGACCTGGTGGCGCTGCGACACGAATGGCGCGACCGGTACGCCCCGCTCGATGACGGCGCAGTGACCGAACGGGTGGTGGCGGCCGTCTTCGGCGACGCGCCGGATGCCCGCCTGATCGACATCTCCCGGGACGGCCGGGAACGCCTGCTGGTGTACCTCGGGTCGATGAAGTCCAACGGCATCACCACCTCGGGGTTGAACCTACTGTCGAACCTGGACCACGACCGCTTCGACGTGTCCGCCTTCTACACGTACACAGGGCGGGGCGACCAGGCGAAGAACATCGCCGCCATCGACCCCCGCGTGCGCCACATGCCCCGCATCGGCGGCATGAACGGCTCCAAGTTCCGGCACCTGCGCCGCGAGCAGATCGCCCGCAACGGCTTGCCCGACTCCATCCCCGACGCCGGCTCCCTGCCCGTGGTCGGCCTCTTCCACGACGAGTGGGTGCGCTGCTTCGGTGAGGCCGAGTTCGACCACATCATCGACTTCAGCGGCTACGGGCCGCTGTGGGACTTCATCCTGCTGCAGGGCAACGCCCCGCAGAAGAGCATCTGGCTGCACAACGACATGTACGCCGACGCCCGGCGCGAGGTCCACGGCAAGCAGCACCTCTACAAGAAGCTGCACAGCGTCTTCTCCACCTACCGTTTCTTCGACCATCTGGTCTCCGTCTCGGAGGCCCTGGCTGAGGTCAACGCCAAGAACCTCGCCCAGTACGCCCCGCCGGACCACTTCCGGTTCGCCGCCAACACCATCGACTGGCAGCGCATCCGGGCGATGGCGGCCCAGCCGCCCGAGGAGGACTGGCGGCGCAGGCGCAAGCCGGACGCCGAGAACGCCGAGGAGTCGGATCTCGGCGAGGACTCCGATGGCCTCACCGACGGAGTTGCCGACTGGGAGTGGACCGACGCACCCGGCGTGACGACGTTCGTGACCGCCGGACGCCTGTCCACGGAGAAGAACCACGAACGCCTCATCCGGGCCTTCGCGAAGGTCCACGCCGACCACCCCCGGACGCGGTTGATCATCCTCGGTGGCGGCCCCTTGGCCGAGCATCTGCAGGAACTCGTCGAGGAACTGGCGGTGGCCGACAGTGTGGAACTCGCCGGGTTCCAGGTGAACCCCTACCGACCGATGAGCCAGTGCGACTGCTTCGTGCTGCCCAGCGACCACGAGGGGCAGCCCATGGTGATCCTGGAGGCTCTCACGCTCGGTCTGCCCGTGGTCGCCACGGAGTTCTCCAGCGTGCGCGGCGCCCTCGACCCGGCCGACGGCATCATCGTGCCGCGGACGGTGGCCGGCGTCGAGGACGGTCTGCGCCGTTTCCTGGCCGGCTCGGTGCCCCCACCGGCGTTCGATCCGCAGACCTACAACGACCAGGCGATGCAGCAGTTCTACACAGCTGTCGGACTCGACGGCGGGAAGTGACGGGATGCAGAAACCAATCTTCGTCATCGGGTCCATGGGGTCGGGCACGACCCTGCTGCGCCTGATGCTCGACAGCCACCCGAACATCATGATCGCGCAGGAGACCGGTTTCCTGCGGGCGTTGATGGCCCAGTACTACATCCCTTTCTGGAAGTTCGGGGGCGAGTGGCTCGAGCGCATCGACATGAGCGAGGCCGAACTGGACGACGCCGCGCGGTCGTTCTACGACGACGTGTTCTCCCGGGCTGCGGCCAAGCGCGGCGCCACCCGCTGGGGCGACAAGACGCCGTACCACGTCCACCACATGGAACTCGCCGCCCGCGTCTTTCCCGACGCCCAGTTCATCGCCACCGTGCGCCACCCCGGGGCGGTCGCCAACAGCGTCGGCCGGTTCAAGTGGGACTGGAACAAGGGCATCGAACACTGGACCCACTCCAACCAGAACATGACCGATGCCGGGATGACCCTGGGCGACCGGTTCCACCTGATCCGCTACGAGGACCTCGTCACGGACACCGAGCCGGTCCTGCGCGAGGTGCTGGACTTCCTCGGGGAACCGTGGAAGGACGAGGTCCTCGCGCACCACGAGGTGCAACCGGGGGGTGTCGCCGAGGGGGGTACCAAGGCCTCCGACCCCGTCGACACGGCACGGATGGCCAAGTGGCGGGGCTCGGTCAACGACAAGCAGATGGCGCGTCTGGTGAAGCGCGCCGACTCCCAGGCGCGCATCTTCGGCTACCGCGCGGCCGACCCGTTGCCGGTGGAACCGCTGGGACTGCCGGGCACGGACCTGTCGGGGGTGACCGGCGACGGTCTGCGGCAACGGTTCGAGGCGGCCGAGCCGGTGCGCCGGGTGAACATCAAGACCACCTTCGAGAACCGGCCGTTCACGGTGAACTCGATGGCGGAGGAGCTCCGCAAGGCATACGTCGCCGGCATGAACGGCGGCCGCGTGCGCCCCGCCTACCGCAAGGAGGTCGAGGCGGACCTGCCCCCGCGCAAGGACTCCGACTCCACCGTCGCGAAGGTCCGCCGCCGGGCTGCCCGCGTGATCAACCCGGATCTGTGAGGACGAGATGGCACGACAGGCAGTGATCCTGGCGGCGGGCATGGGGACCCGCCTCGGGCGCCCCTTCCCCAAACCGCTGACGGAACTGGCGGACGGCCAGTCGATCATGGCGCAACAGATCGGGAAACTGCTGCACGCCTATCCCGGTGTGCGCGTCATGGTGGTGGTCGGCTTCAAGCGTGACCTGATCATGGAGGCCTTCCCGGACGTCGCCTACGCCTACAACGAGTTCTACGACCAGACCAACACCTCCAAGAGCCTGCTCAAGGCGCTGCGACTGTCCGACGACACGGGCGTCCTGTGGCTCAACGGCGATGTGGTCTTCGACGAACGGATCCTCTCCCGAGTCCAGGACCGCATCGACGCCGAGCAGACCTTCGTGTGCGTCAACACGGCGGCCGTCGGCGAGGAGGAAGTGAAGTACACCGTCGACGGCGAGGGCTTCATCCAGGAACTGTCCAAGACGGTCGTGGGCGCCCTGGGCGAGGCGGTGGGCATCAACTTCGTCAGTGCCGCGGACAAGCCGGTCCTCATCGAGGCGCTGGATCGGGTCGCGGACAACGACTACTTCGAACGCGGCCTCGAGGTGGCGATCGCGGAGTCCGGGCTGCGGGTGGAGCCGGTGGACATCTCGGACCTGTTCGCCGTCGAGGTCGACTTCGAGGCGGACCTGCAGCGCGCCAACGAGGCCGCGGCGGCCGACGACGGGGACTCGTGACCGAGGACCACACGTCCGACTCGGGGGACACACTGGCTGGCGACGTGCCCGCTGCGGAGCCGCGCGTCTCGGTCGTCATCATCTGCTTCAACGACGAGGCCCGCCTGCTGGAAGCCATCGCTTCCGCCCAGGAGCAGTCGCTGGCTGACATCGAGATCATCGTGGTCGACCACGGGAGCACGGACGCGTCCGTGGCCGTCGCCGAGGCGGCCGCCGAGCGCGACCCACGGATCCGGGTCGTCGCACTTCCCGACAACGACGGCAAGCCCGGGCGCCCCATCAACGCCGGGATCGCCGCCGCCCAGGCACCCTGGGTCACGGTGTTCGGCAGCGATGACCTGCTCCGGCCCCGCGCCTGTGAGCATTTCCTGCGGACCGCCGAGGAGACGGGGGCGGACCTGGTCGTCGGCAGCCTGCAGCGCATCAACATGGAGACGGGTGAGACGACCCGCTGGATGCCGTCGGTGTCCCTGCGCAACCGCGTGGTCGAGGACCTGGCGCAGTTCCCCGAGGTCATCCGGGACACCACCGGGGGCGGCAAGTTGTACAACACCGCGTTCGTGCGGGAACACGGCTTGTCGTTCCCGGAGGACATCTACTACCAGGACCAGGTCTTCACCCTCGAGTACTACGCCACCGCCCGCCGCGTCGCGGTGCTGTCCTACTTCGTCCTCGACTGGCGCCACTGGCCGAGCGGGCGGCCTTCGGTCACCCAGCGCCGCACCACGGTGGAGAACCTGTCGGACCGCTTCACGGCGAACGAGCGGATCGACGAGTTCCTCACCCGCGAGAACCGGCAGGACCTGCTGGTCCTGAAGCAGCGCAAGTTCCTGCAGCACGATCTCAGCATTCACGTGAAGGAACTGGCCGACGCGACCCCCGAGTACCGCCAGATGCTGGTCGAACGGACCACCGCGTACACGGACGGCTTCCAGCCCGAGGCCCTCGTGGGACTGCCCCTCAACAAGTCCCTCATGCTGAACTGCCTGCGTGCGGGACGCCTGACCGAGGCCGAGCAGGTCGCCACCGTGCCCTACAACCGCATTGCCTCCCAGTGGAGCCGGACCACCGACGGGTCCCGGCTCTTCGTGTCGCCCCCCGGCCAGCCGACCGGCGCCGATCCGGTGTACGAGGTGACCCGGTACCGCCTCCCCGATATCCCGGACCGGTTCCGGTCCACTCGCGCGGAGATCACCACCGCCCCCGAACCGTCCGGCTTCGCCGTGACGATCGTCATCGAGTCCCCCGACCGGCCGGTCACACGGTTCCGTGGGCGGGCCGAGCTTGCTCTCATGGACACCGGACGCGGCACCCGCCGCTTCGTGTCCCTGCGGCGCCGTCGCAGCAGACGGCCGGGGACCGTCCGGTTCACCGGACGGGTGCGCTACCAGGATCTCGACGAGACCTTCGGGGGGGAGCCGGGCCCCATCACCCTGCTCGGGCAGTTCCACCGGGACGCCCCCGACCAGTGGTCCATCACCCTGCACCCGACCGAGCCCCCCGGACAGTTGACCGCGCCCGGCAGCCTGTGGCGCGCCGATGTCGACGAGAACGACACGGTCCTGCACCGCGCACCGGGACCCCTTCGGCAGACGACCCGACGTTTCCGGACGCCGACGACCGTGCCTCCGGTTTCCGCCGCCGACGTCTTCAGCCTCAGCGAGGCCCGCCAGTTCCTCGCGGACTTCGAGGGGGAGCCCGAACCTGACCGGGTCTTCTTCGAGGCCTTCGCGGGCCGGCGTATCGGAGATGGCCCTCTCCAGGTGTCTCAGGCACTGCACCGGCGCAGCCGCAAGACCCGGCAGGTGTGGTCATGCAACGGCTGGTCCCTGCTGGACGTTCCCGAGTATGCGATCGCAACCCCCCACTTCTCGCGCGAGTACCTCACCGAACTGGCCACCGCCAAGATCTGGATCGACAACGGATGGCTGCCCTTCCGCCCCGGCGGTCGCCGAAAGCTGGTCCAGCTGTGGCACGGTGTGCCGTTCGTGCGACTGCCCGAACAGGATCGCCGCCCGCGGTGGTCCGCCGTGATCTCCTCCGGGGAGTCGTTTCAGCACTGGCTCGACGCCCCGTTCTCCGAGGGCTTCACCTACCAGCCGTTCGGTGCCCCCCGGACCGACCCGCTGTTGTCGGCGGCTGCCGGGAAGCGCCGCGCCGAACTGCGCCGCAGCTGGGGGTTGGAGGGGCGCACGGTGGTGCTGTTCTCTCCGGTGCTGCGCGACGGCGAGGTCTCGGCGGAGTACCGCCAGCCCGATCTGCAGCGGCTGGCGGCCGATCTCGGAGATGACTTCTTCTGGATCCACCGGGAGCACGACGACGACGCCACCGGGCGGCGGGCAACCGGGATCCCCGACGATCTGCGGTGGTTCGCCGCGACGGTCAGCGGCCGGATCGACATGTCGGACTATCTGCTGATGGCTGACATCCTGGTGAGCGACTACGCATCGGTCATCACCGATTTCGGTCTCACCGGACGGCCGGTGGTGCACTACGTCCCGGACCGGACGTTCGCGGAACAGACGTCCCCCGGCACCAACATCCGGCTCGCCGAGCACGCAGCCGGCCCGGTGGTCGGCGACGACGGGGAACTCGCCCGCGTCCTGCGGCAGGGTCCCGTCGTCGAATCGCCCGCCTTCGCGGCGCGATTCGCGCCGTGGGACGCTCAACTGTCGAGCGAACTCCTCCTGGAGTGGCTCGGCTTCTGAGACCTTTTCCCGTGAGGTGAGCCACATTCCGGCGGTTCCGTGTGATCTGTGACAACCGGGCATGACCGGTGTCACACCATTCGAGGGTTCCCGAACCTGTCCGCGGGCAGCACTACCGGATGCCGCACCGACCCGCGGCACGAGGAGTGACACAAGATGTCGAAGACCGCGCTGGCGCTAGCCACTGCGAGCGGTGTCCTGACGGCCGGTGTGGCCGCCACCGCGACCGCCGCCCCCACGACCGAGCCCACCAGCACCCCCGCCGCCACGCCGCGCCCAACCGCCTCGCCGGGGGTCTCCGCCGCACGCACCCCGGCCCAGACCAAGGCCGCCGCCGTCGCCGCCCGGAAGCGGGAACTGAAGATCCTCCCCGGAGGCGACCACCGGCTGCCCCTCAACAAGTTCCGCGTCGGCGCTGGTTGGGGTGATTCCCGCGGCCCGCACGCGGGACGCAACCACAAGGGCCTGGACTTCGCGGCGCCCACCGGTGCACCGATCTACTCCGTGACCGACGGCAAGGTGATCCTGGCCCGGTCCTACTACGGGTTCGGCAACCTGGTCATCGTCAAGACCCCGACCGGCAAGCGGGTGCTCTACGGCCACCAGAGCCATATCGCAGTCAAGAAGGGCCAGACCGTCCGGCCCGGGACGCTGATCGGCAAGGTCGGTTCCACGGGATACTCCACGGGACCGCACCTGCACTTCGAGACCCGCACCGCGAAGGACCGCGCGTTCAACCCCCTGAAGTTCCTCTCGGCCAGCAAGTCCGGCTTGCAGCAGCGGTCGAACAAGTTGGCCAAACTGCGCTGACGGGGTCCGCGCCGTCAGTGCTGCAGGGCGCTGGGCTGCTCCACGTGCGTCAGGTGACCGTCCAGGATCTCGAACACCCGGTCGGTGTACTGCACCATACGCAGGTCGTGGGTCACCATGATCCCCGTCTTGCCGCGCTGCTTGACCTCGCGGGCGAGGAGTTCGACCACTTGGCGTCCGAGCTGGGTGTCCAGTGCGGCCGTCGGTTCGTCGACGAGGATGAGGTCCGGGTCGTTCATCAGGGCACGGCCGATGGCGACCCGTTGCCGCTCGCCGCCGGACAACTGCTCGGGCAGGTTCTTGGCCCGGTCGGCGAGGCCCAGTTCGGAGAGCAACTGGTCGGCGCGCTTCTGGGCCTCCTTGCGGCTCACGCGCTTCTGCAGCGTCGACACGTACAGCAGGTTCTCCCGGGCAGTCAGGAACGGCACCAGGTTGGCGGACTGGAAGACGAACCCGACGCGCTCGGCGCGGAACCGGGTGAGTTCCCGGCTGCTCAGCGCGCCGACGTCGGTCCCCCCCACCAGAATCTGCCCCGACGTCGGCGACAGCAGGCCCCCGATCATCGAGATGAGGGTGGTCTTGCCCGAACCCGAGGGTCCCAACAGTGACACGAACTCCTCCTGCTCGACCGCCATGGTGGCCCCACTGACTGCGCGCACCTCCGAGTCCCCGGACTGGTAGACCTTGCTGACGTCGCGCAGCGAGAGGATGGCGTCGCCGTGCTCGCCGGCGTCGACAGCGGGGTCCAGTCCCGGCTGGTCGGGATGGGCCGGCACGAAGTCGTCGGTCACAGTGCTCCTCCGATGGCGGTGGCAGGGTCGATCCGGGCGATCCGGCGCAATGAGAAGGCCGCGCCCAGCACCCCTGCGACGAGGGTGAACACGGCGATGGTCAGCAGGGTGTCGTTGCGGAACAGGGTCGGAACCTGCTCGGGGACGACCATGCCCAACAAGCGGGAGGCCACCGCCCCGATGACGATCCCGATGAGCGTCGCCACCACGGCCTGCAGGACAACACCGAGACCGAGGCGCGTCGTGGAGGTTCCCAGCGCCTTCAGCGCCGCGAACAACTCCCTCTTCTCCAGCACGACCAGGGCGAAGAACAGCGCCACCACCAGAGCGGCCACGGCCAGCGCGGTGTAGATGATGGTGTTGAGGGTCGACTTCTGCTGCGCGACGCCGGGGATCGCCAGGCCCGTCTGCTCCGCGGTCAGCACTGTGAGGCCGGGCACCTGGGGGGCGGCGCCTTCCGGCCCTTCGATCGCCACGGCGTTGATGTCGTCGGTGACACCGGTGAACTCCGGGCGCACTGCGTTGCGCATCTCCCGCCAGGTACGGACCGACGTCCAGACGGTCGGCTGCAGCTGATAGCTGACGTCGTCGACGACACCCACGACCTCGACGTCCGTCCGTCCCACCGTCACCATGTCCCCGACCGCGACCCCCGATGTCGCCAGGCTTTGATCGATCGCCGCGGTGTCGTTCTCGCCCGGAGCGGGCAACCTGCCCTCCGACACTGTGGTCGGGACTCCGGCGCCGTCCGCCTGGATTCCGAAGACCGCGAGATCCTGCTCCCCGGCGGGCGTGTCCCCGGCACTGAGCAGCACCCCGACCGGGGATGCCGCGGCGACGCCGGGTGCTCGCGCCGCCCTGGCCACGGCGGTCTCCTTGAGGCTGGAGCGGATCAGGGACCCCTCGGCGTCGGAGTTGAAGGCATAGGCCGTCGCGGTGGTGTTGCGCACCGCGCCGGTAGAGCCGTAGAAGAGGCCGTCGCCCAGAGCGGCCAGCGTCAGGACCAGGAAGACGATGAGCGCCAGCGCGCCGATGATGGCGGCAAAGCGGCCCCGCCCACGGCGGATCTCGTTGAGGGCGAGCATCATCGCGCACCTGCCGCGGTCGCCGGGTCGATCCCCGAGATGCGTCGAATGCTGAGCAGCCCGGCCAGCAGCGAGAACAGCAGCACGGCCCCCACCGTGCCCGTCACGAGGACCGGGGACAACGTGACCGGGATTCCCGTGGACAGCCCCTGAACAGCCCCGTAGGTCAGCAGCACGGCCAAGATGCCGGCAGCGATCACGACGACCGCGATCTGGACCGCCACCGCCGCCGACAACTTGCCGGTCGAGGCGCCGATCGCGCGCAACAGGGTGAAGGTTCTCATCTTCTGCACCGTGAGAATGAGGAAGAAGAAGCCGATCACGACGATGCCGATGACGAAGGTCAGGCCGACGAGGATGCCGAACGTCTGCGTGATGGACTCCACCCCGGGAATGAGGGAGACGGCATCACCCTTCACGTACCCCTTGACCTTCGGCACGTCATCGGTGATCTGCTGCGCCACGACAGCGGGGTCTGCGCCCGGGGAGACCGCGACGGCGACCGCATTGAGCGGCACGAACGGCACCCCGGGGTTGGCGGCCCGAACGACCTCGTCGTACACCGCAGGTACGACGTACCCCGTAGGCGACGCGTTGAACTGGGAGCCCTTGAGCAGGCCCACGACGGTCAGGGCCCGGTCGACTTCCGACAGGGTGACCTCGTCCCCGAGCGCGTAGCCGCTGCCATCCATGGCGATCTCGTCCTTGCGCGCGGGGAGTTCCCCGGCGACCAGCCCGGTGGGAGCCCCCGGCTCGCCCGCGGTCGACCCCACCAGTTGGAGGTCCCCCGACCCGTCCAGCAGCTCCGCCGAGACCGTCCCGAGGGTGACGCCGCCAGCCGCCGCAACTCCCGGGACCTTCTCGACCTCGGCGACCACGGTGGGCGGGAGGCGCGAGGCCTGCAGGTTGTCGCGCGCCGCGTCGGAGTACACCAGCACTTGGCCGTCGAGCCCGTTGAGGGCGCCGGTGATGGACGTCACCAGTGCGGTCGACAGGGTCGTCAGGAAGAGGACGAGAAACACGAGCAGGGCGACCGCCCCGATGAGCAGCCCGAACTTCAACTTCGACCGCTTCATCTCGGTGAGGGCAAGGTTCATACGGACCTTCCCGGGATATGGACCTGACGCCGCGCACTCATCGCCGGTCATCCTAGGGCTGATCCTCACCGCCCGCACTCTGCTCCCGCCGCCGCGGCTCACACTGCGGTGGGGCGAGCCGGGTGCCGTCTGACGGACTAGGCTCACGTCCGTGGAACTCTGGCCCGGGGTGCGACTGCACGTTGTGACCGGCAAGGGGGGAACCGGCAAGACGACGGTCGCGGGGGCTCTCGCCCTGGCTCTGGCCTCCGGTGGCAACCGCATCCTGCTGCTCGAGGTGGAGGGTCGGCAGGGCATCGCGCAACTCTTCGACGTCCCGCCGCTGCCCTATGCGGAGACGCGCATCGCGGTGGGCCGCGACGGTGGGACGGTGGTGGCACAGGCCATCGATCCCGAGGCGGCGGTCCTGGAGTACCTCCAGCTCTTCTACAACATCAAGCGCGGTGGGGCGGCGCTGAAGAAGATCGGCGCCATCGACTTCGCCACGACCATCGCCCCCGGTCTGCGTGACGTCCTGCTCACCGGCAAGACCGGCGAGCAGGTCCGCAAACGGGACCGCGACAACCGGTTCGTCTGGGATGCCGTGGTGATGGACGCTCCCCCCACCGGACGCATCACCCGCTTCCTCAACGTCAACACCGAGGTCGGCTCGTTGGCGCGGGTCGGGCCGATCAAGAACCAGGCGGACTCGGTGATGCGGGTGATGCGGTCTCCGGAGACGGCGGTGCACATGGTCACCCTGCTGGAAGAGATGCCGGTCCAGGAGACGATCGAGGGCGCCCACGACCTGGCGGAGGCCGGCCTTCCCGTCGGGGCCGTCTTCGTGAACATGCTGCAGGCCGAGGAGCTGCCCGATGCCGCACTGCTGTCCGACGACCCCGTGAGCACGTCGGAGATCCGGGAGGGCCTGGTCGCCGCCGGGATCCCCGAACGGAAACGGGGTCTGGTCAAGGCGCTGCACAAGGAGGCCGTCGATCACGCCACCCGGGTCCAGTTGCAGCGACGCGAGCGGGATCGTCTCGAAGAGACCGGCCTGCCCCTGATCGACCTCCCGGCCCTGCCGGTGATCGATCTGGGGGCTCTCTACCAGCTGGCCGCGGCCATCGACGAGCAGGCCCCCCGATGACGCGGCCGTTCGACGTCGACGCGCTGCTGGCGGATCCGGACACCCGCATCATCGTGTGCTGCGGGTCGGGCGGCGTCGGCAAGACCACCACCGCCGCGGCCATGGCACTGCGGGCCGCCGAGCAGGGGCGCCACGTGGTCGTGCTCACCATCGCCCCGGCCCGCCGGTTGGCCCAGTCCATGGGACTGACCGAACTGGACAACACCCCGCGCGCCGTCGCGGGCGTCTCGGGGGGCGGCTCGCTCGACGCCATGATGCTCGATATGAAGCGCACCTTCGATGAGCTCGTCGAAGCGCACAGCGACCCGGAGCGGTCCCGCCAAGTCCTCGAGAACCCCTTCTATCAGGCACTGTCCAGCTCCTTCGCCGGGACGCAGGAGTACATGGCCATGGAGAAGCTGGGGCAGTTGTCCCGTACGGCGCAGGAGGACGGCCGGTGGGACCTGATCGTGGTGGATACGCCGCCGTCGCGATCGGCGCTGGACTTCCTGGATGCCCCGGAACGACTGGGGTCCTTCCTCGACGGACGGTTCATCCGGCTGATCGGGGGCGGCGCCCGGGGAGCTGGCCGGGGGCTGGGCCGGGTTCTGGGAGCGGGGATCGGTCTGGCTTCCGGGGTGATGAAGAAGGTCCTGGGCAATCAGTTGCTGGGTGACGTATCGACCTTCGTCCAGGCCCTCGACAGCATCTTCGGGGGTTTCCGGGCCCGGGCCGAGGAGACCTTCCGCATCCTGCAGGAGCCGGGCACCGCGTTCGTCGTCGTCGCCGCGCCGGAACCGGACGCCGTGCGGGAGGCCAGTTACTTCGTGGACCGCCTCACCACCGAGGAGATGCCGCTGGCCGGCCTCGTCCTCAACCGGGTGACGCTGCCCCCGGACCACTCGTTGTCGGCGGAGGAGGCCATCGTGGGGGCCGAGCGACTGGACCGCGAAGGTGTGCACTCACCGACCGCGGCTCTCCTTCGGCTGCACGCCGACACCATGCGCGCCGCCCGGCGGCAGCAGAACATCGCGGACCGTTTCTCCGCCGCCCACCCGACGGTCGCCCAAGCGGTGGTGCCGGCGCTGGCCGACGACGTCCACGACATGGCGGGGCTACGTGAGGTCGGCGACCTGATGACCGCCGACCTCGTCGACACGTGGAACTGAGTGCGGTCAGGTCCCGATCGGACGCACGACGGAGCGCTCGGTCTGCTGCGGGACGAGCGGCAGTTCGGCTCCGACCCGGTGATGCTCCTCGCGGGCGGTCTGCAACAGCCGCCGCCAGGACGTGACGTCGGGACGACGGCGCAGCAGCGCGCGGCGCTCCCGCTCGGTCATGCCGCCCCAGACGCCGAACTCGACGCGGTTGTCCAGCGCGTCGGCCAGACACTCGGTGCGCACCTCGCAACCCATGCAGATGAGTTTGGCGCGGTTCTGGGCCGCTCCCTGGACGAACAGCTCGTCGGGATCCGTGCCGTTGCAGGCAGCACGAACAGCCCAGTCATTGCTCCAGACCATGCCCGTACAGGTCCTTCCGCCGGGCGCCGGGGGCCACCGACGAATACGGTGACGTCCCCTGACGCGGGTTGTCACGGACACTACGCAGACCGTGACGAGGCTCACAGGTCTTTCGTCACTAAGTCTCATAGTCCTAATGGACTATTTGATACGTTTTGCCCGTCCGGAATGTCTCGGTTCGAGACGCGTGGTCAGGGCGGGGAACTTCCCGACGTACTCTGAGAGTCGTAT
The DNA here is from genome assembly GCA_029978705.1 of Actinomycetota bacterium. Taxonomy (GTDB): domain Bacteria; phylum Actinomycetota; class Actinomycetes; order S36-B12; genus CAIWTL01. The sequence goes on along the minus strand of JAPOIY010000001.1, from coordinate 42,903 downwards.
GTCTGTGCCAGAGAAAGACCCCCAGCAGCCTGCCGGCGCCCCCGGCCCCAGCACGCGCACAACCATGCTCGCCGCGTTCGTCGGGACGTCCCTCGTGGCGGGCGTCGTCGCGGCCGGCGCCGCGATGCCCGCGGTGGGCAGTATGGCCGCCCTCGCCAACACCGCGATCGACAGTTTCGAGTCCTACCCGACCAATCTGGGCGACCCGGTGCTGCCGCAGCGTTCCGTCATCCAGGACGCGAAGGGGAACACCCTGGCCTATCTCTGGGAGCAGAACCGCGTCGACGTCCCGATCAACAAGATCTCCAAGCGCATGCAGCAGGCGATCGTGGCGATCGAGGACTCCCGCTTCTACGAGCACAACGGCGTAGATATCCGCGGCACCGCGCGTGCCCTGGTCACCAACCAGGGTTCCGGCGAGATCCAGCAGGGCGGCTCGACCATCACACAGCAGTACGTGAAGATGATCCTGCTCAACAACGCGAAGAACAAGACGCAGGAAGAGGCCGCCACGGAGCGCAGCGCCGAGCGCAAGATTCGGGAGGCGCGCTTCGCCATCGCGATGGAGAAGAAGAAGACGAAGGCGGAGATCCTCAACGGATACCTCAACATCGCCTACTTCGGCTCCGGTGCCTACGGCGTCGAAACGGCCGCCCAGACCTACTACCGCAAACACGCCGACGACCTGACCCTGCTCGAGGCGGCCACGCTGGCCGGGACCGTGCAGCAGCCCGGGGCGTTCGACCCCATCCGCAACCCCAAGGCCGCCCAGACCCGGCGCAACCTGGTGCTGGGCCGCATGCGGGACCTGGGCTACATCACCCAGGCCCAGTTCGAGAAGGGCAGCAAGGTCCCCGTCAAGCGGTACGTGCACCCGCGCTTCTTCAAGAACGGTTGCCCCACCTCGGACGCGCCGTACTTCTGCGACTACGTGCTGAACTACATCCGCAACGAGCCGGCCTTCGGGCCCACCCGCAAGGACCGGATCGAACTACTCAAGACCGGTGGCCTCACGATCCGCACCACGTTGGACCCGGGCGACCAGCGCTCCTCCCAGCGCGCCGTCGAGGCCTACATCCCCGTGGCGGATGCCAGCCGCAAGGCCGACGCCATCAGCATGGTGCAGCCCGGCACCGGCCGGGTCCTGGCCATGGCGCAGAACACGCGTTGGGGCACGAAGGGGCTTGGCCGCACCGCCTACAACTACAACGTCCGCAAGGACTACGGCGGCACGATCGGCATGCAGAGCGGGTCGACCTTCAAACCGTTCACCCTGGCCGCCGCCCTCGAGGAGGGCATCTCCCCGTACGTGTCGATCTCCGCCCCGCCCGTGCGGACCTTCTACGGGTTCCAGGACTGCCAGGGGTACGGCTTCCCGCCCTACACCGTGCGCGGCGGTGGGGGCGTGGAGAACATGTACTCCGGTACCGCCGGTTCGATCAACACGTTCTTCGTCGGGCTGGAGCAGATGGTCAGCCTGTGCCGGCAGGCGGAGATCGCGGAGTCCATGGGTGTGCGCAAGGGCGACGGCGAACCGCTGAACCGCGTCCCGTCCTTCGTCCTGGGCGCCAACGAGGTCGTGCCCCTGGACATGGCAGCCGCCTTCGCCGGGTTCGAGAACGACGGGGTGTGGTGCAAGCCCAACCCGGTCGAGACCATCTCCTACACCGACGACAAGAAGGGCGTGTACGACTTCCGACCGCAGTGCCGACGAGTCCTCAGCAGCTACGTGGCCGACACGGTGACCTCGCTGCTGGCCGGTCCCGTGAGCGGCGGCGGCACCGCCCCGAACGCGAACTTCGGGCGCCCCATCCGCGGCAAGACCGGGACCACCGACTCCTCCTCGGCGGTGTGGTTCGTGGGGTACACCCCGCAGATCGCCGCCGCCGTCTGGGTGGGCGACCCGCGCGGCGGCTACCGCTACCCCATGCGCGACGTCTACGTGAACGGCAGCTACTACGGCGAGGTCTTCGGTGCCACCCTGCCGGCCCCGATCTGGCGCTCGGCCATGATGGGCGCCCATCAGGACCTCCCGATCAAGGACTTCGGCGGCGGTCCCCGCAAGGGCTGGATCGAGATCCAGGACGACCCCTCCAACAACAAGTCCGGCAAGAAACAGGACCAGGGGCAGCAGCCGGTCGAGCCCGCCCCCGCCCCGACCGAATCCACTGAGGGCAACTGGGGCACGGAGTTGCTGGATAAGCTCCCCGACATCCACTTCGGCGGCAACTGACCGATCCGGTCTCGGGCACAATAGAGGAATGTCCGACCTCAAACAGCGCCTGCGCGACGACCTCACCGCAGCTCTCAAAGCTGGCGACAGCCAGAGCGTCGGGACCATCCGCATGGCGCTGGCGGCCATCTCCAAGGAGGAGGTGGCGGGAAAGAGCGCCCGCGAACTCAGCGACGACGACGTGATCGTCGTCCTCACCGGTGAGGTGAAGAGACGCAAGGAAGCCGCCGCGGCCTACCAGGACGCCGGCAGACCGGAACTGGCCGAGCAGGAACTGGCCGAGGCCGCTGTTCTCGCGCGCTATCTGCCCGACCAGTTGTCCCGCGACGAGGTCGAACAGATGGTCCAGACGGCGGTAGCAGAGGCTGCCGCCGCGGGCCTGACGGGGGGCCGCGCCATGGGCTCGGTGATGAAGCAACTCAAGCCGGCCACCACCGGCCGTTTCGACGGCGCGGAGTTGGCGGCCATGGTCAAGCAGTCCCTGGGAATGTGAGGACGGTGCGGGCTACGCCGGTCCTCGCGGCCGGAGCACTCGCCGGCGCCGGGGTCCTGGCCTGGTCGCTCTATGAGGCCCACCAGTTCCGGCTGCGGGCGGTCGTCGCTCCCGTGCTGCCCCCGGGTGCAGCGCCGCAGCGGCTCCTGCATCTCTCGGACCTCCACCTCGTCCCGCGGCAGCGTGACAAACAGCGCTGGCTGGCCGATCTGGCCGACCTGAGCCCCGACGCCGTCGTGGTGACCGGGGACTTCCTGGCCGATCGCTACGCCGTGCCCGCGGTCCTGGAGGCGCTGGCGCCCCTCGGCCGGTTCCCCGGCATGTTCGTCCTGGGCAGCAACGACTACTACGCCCCGACCAGCATCAACCCCTTCAAGTACCTCTCCGGGCCCTCGGGTCTCGCCCACAACCGCCCCCCGCTGCCGTGGGGGGACCTGGTCGCCGGCCTGCGGGGGTTCGGGTGGCTGGACCTCACCAACACCACCGACACCCTGCGGGTCGGGGCCCTGAACTGGGCGGTCCGCGGCGTCGACGACCCCCACATCATGAGGGACCGCTACGAACAGGTGGCGGGACCGTTCCCTCCCGCGGATCTCCGGATGGGCGTGGTGCACGCCCCGTACCTGCGTGTCCTCAACGCCCTCGCCGCCGACGGCGCGCAGCTGGTCATCGCCGGCCACACCCACGGGGGTCAAGTGTGCCTGCCGGGGGGGCGCGCGATCGTCAGCAACTGCGACATCCCCCCGACCATGGCCAGCGGACTGCACGAGTACCAGCCGTTGGCTGCCCGCATCCCGCGGCAGGACCCCGCCGCCCCCGAGTGGAGCGGCCCGACGGCGGACGGGGTAACCGGCCACCCCCTGCTGCATGTGTCCGCGGGGCTGGGCACCTCCCCCTACGCCCCGATCCGGCTGTTCTGCCCCCCGGAGGCCACGCTGCTCACCCTCACCGCGCGGTAGTTGTCCCGCGTCTCCCGAGCGCGACGCCACGGACCCCCAGGTACTGTCTGTCTATGCTGCGTTCCCTCGCCCCCGCACTGGCTGTCGCTCTCGTGGCGGGAACCACCGCCGTCGCCGGGGTCGGACCGGTGTCCGCCGCGGAGACCGCTCCGGACGTCACGGCGGCAGCCGCTGCTCCCATCAACGTCGCCAAGTCGCCGTGCCGCAAGAAGCCCGACCTGTCGGGACGCCGGCCGGGTCAACTGCTCGCGTACCGGGAACTCGAGGTGGACCCGACGCTGCTGCGCGGTGCCCGTATGTTCCGCATCCTCTACACCACGACCGGAGTGGACGAGAGCAAGGTGCAGGCCAGTTGCGGCCTGGTACTGCTCCCCACGAGCAAGAAGAAGCAGAAGAACCAGGTGGTGGCCTGGGCCCACGGCACCGTCGGGGTGCACCAGTCCTGTCAGCCCTCCAACGACCCGAACCACTTCCTGCAGGCCGGCGCCATCAAGTACGGATCGGGCGTGGGCCCCCCCATCGTCTCGGGCTCGCCCCTGCAGGGGATCTGGCAGGGACTCATCGACGAAGGCCGGATGGTGACCGCCACCGACTACTACTCGGGGCTGGGCCAGTCCGCTTTCTACCAGCAGCACTACGTGGCGGGGGTACCGGCGGGAGCCGCGGGCCTCGACAGCGTCCGGGCCGGGATCACGCTCGCCAAGAAGGCCACCTCCCGCACGGAGTCGTCCTGGCGGCTCGCCCTGTGGGGGGCGTCCCAGGGGGGCCATGCGGCCCTGTGGGCCGGACAGCTGGCCCGCAAGTACTACAACGTCACCGCCCTCAACCACCAGCCCCCCATCAAGCAGGTGGGCGTGATGGCGACGGTGCCCGCGTCCTCGTTCGTCGCGACCGACGAGGACTCGAGTTCCCTCGTGGGCCGCCATCTCGCGGACCTGGACATGCACTCGGCCCTGGTGGAGATCGGACCGCTGAAACTCGGCGCGACCGGACCCATCCTGTTCTCCCAGGTCATGACCTCGTGGGCCGACTATGCCGTGGAAGGTACCCCGGGGAAGAACGCCTCCTTCCCCGGCTATCCGCGCAGCACGAAACCCCTGGTGGACGAGGTCCTCACCGGTCCGACGGAGGGTGGCGGCGCCGCGACCGCCGAGACGGTCGCACGGGAGTGCATCAACGACAACACCCTCACGACCCTGGCGGCCCAGACCAACCGGTTCCTCGCCGATCCGACCCAGAACGCCTTCTTCGTGCCGCCCGTGTGGGGACAGCCGGATGCACAGGGCGTCTGGCACGGCCAACTGGATCAGACCTGCCTCGACGACCCCCAGGCCAAGGGGCTGCAGAAGTGGTGCCGGTGGCTGGAGTACAACATGCCCGGCCCGGAAGGGGTGAACCCGTTCACCAAGATTCCCCGCAAGCACGACGGCTCGTATGCGCCGATCCTGATCGGCCAGGGGATGGACGACACGCTGATCTACTGCCAGCACTCCGGGACGACGGTGCCGGCTGCGCGCGACTGCATGTCCCGACAGCTGTACGACAGCTTCCGCTCCACCGACATGTGCAGCTCCGCGGGACTGCGCCTGGACCTGCTGGCGGAGAGTCCCACGTCCCCGGCGAGCCACCTGAGCACCACGTTCCAGTTGGCCGACAACGGCAATGCCGCCTACTCCGGCTCGCGGATGGACAAGTTCCTGTCGGACGCCTTCGCCGGTCGCGTCAAGCCGGGCTGTTCCGCCGGCGTGGTCAACAAGTAGCGGAAAGACAAAGACCCGAACCCACCGACTGTGGGTTCGGGTCTTGCAGATGTCCTGAGACATCACAAACGTCGGGGTGGCGGGATTTGAACCCACGGCCTCTTCGTCCCGAACGAAGCGCGCTACCAAGCTGCGCCACACCCCGCTGCGCCGGCAGGCCGACGAAGCCTTCCGAGTTTAGCGGCCGCGGGGCGAGCCAGTGCGAGAGGGGCCACCCCTCCCGCCGGGGTCGCCCGGACCGACCCCTGATAGCCCAGAGATCACGCCCGGGTCGCCGCACTTCAGCAGCCGATGGTCGGCCCCCCGGCCGGCCGTCGGGGCGCCGAGGGGTCAGCAGCGGCCTTGGATCTGGCCCGAGCAGTTGTTCGGCGAGTTGTGCGTCACGGTGCTCTTGGCGATCGCCAGTACACCCGCGCGGACCGCGATACCGCCGCCTTTGGCCTTGCCGCCCTGGGCGCTGTTCTTGGTGATCTGCACTTTCGCCAACTTGGCGGTCCCGAAGTTCGCGATGCCGCCCCCGAAAGCCCGAGAGACGGCGCTTCCCTTCATACCCGCGCTGTTGCCCGTGATCTCGGACTTGGTGAGGGTGAGCTCGCCCCGGTCGTAGTTGGCGATCGCGCCGCCGTTGCCGCCGTACCCATTGGCCTCGTTGTCCGCCAGAGTGGTGCGATCGATCGTCAACCTGCCGTAGTTGAAGATCGCGCCGCCGGCGCCGTTGATCGACAAGGTGTTGTCGGCCAGCGTGCTCTCTCCGATGTCGACGGCTCCGGTGAAGATCGCGATGGCGCCACCCTTGGCGTACGCGTCGTTGTCAGCGAGAGTCACACGGCGAAGCGTCACTCTCGCTCCTCCCACGGCGATCGCCCCCGCAGTCGCCCCGGGGACGTCGCGGGCGTGGTTGTGGGCAAGGGTGGAGTCGGTGATGCGCACCGTGCCGCCGTCTGCTTCGATCGCGCCACCGTTGGCGCTCACGTTCCCTTTCAGGGTGACGTGACGCAGCACCAGGCGCCCCAGCGAGAAGATCGCACCGCCATTGTCAGTCTGTTGCTCGTCCGACGCGGTGTGACCACCCTTCAGGGTGGCGTCCTGCACTTCCAGTTCGGCGCCGGCCGCCACTTCGAAGAGGCGGAAGGGGGCCTGGGACTGACGGATCAGGGTGGACTGACTGCCCATGATCACGATCGGGCTGGTGATGATCGGGAGGGCGTTGCCGCCCGCCTGGTCCTGGTAGGGGCCGTCGGTGAAGGTGTAGGTGCACTTCTTCGCCAGGGTGATCTGACCACCGCCGTGGGCGTTCGCCGCCTTGATGGCGGACCGCAGTCCCGCCACACCGCCTCCGGACCCGTGACAGGCAACGGTGCGCGTGGTCGAGGCGCCCGCGTGCGGGATCCCCACGATCATCAATGCGAACGTACTGACGGCCGCCGCCGCGCCGAAGAACCGGGAAGTGTGATGTGTGCTCATGCTGGAACCTAACGACTGACTGCCATCCAAGGCAACGTATGCGTCGTGTTCCAGCACAGCGACCACCCCGGTTCGGGGGTGTCGCGCCGCCGATCGCCGTCAGCGCCCGGTTCCGGCGTAGACCACGGCCTCGCCGTCGGCATCCAGTCCGAAAGCGGTGTGGACGGCCTGCAGGGCGGCGTTGGCGGACTCCGTGCGGGTCACGATGGAGATCCGAATCTCGGACGTCGAGATCATCTCCACGTTCACGTCGGCCTCGGACAGCGCCTCGAAGAACGTCGCCGACACCCCAGGGTGGGACCGCATGCCCGCACCCACGAGCGAGACCTTGGCGATGCCCTCGTCGCTGGTGAGACGTTCGAACCCGATGCTCCCCTGGGCGTCCAGCAGGGCCTGCAACGCCCGGGCCATGTCGCCCTTGGGACACGTGAACGTCACGTCGGTGCGGCCGGTCGCCTCTGCGCTGACGTTCTGGACGATCATGTCGACGTTCACCGAGGCCACGGCCAGCGCCCGGAAGATGGCCGCCGCCTCACCCGGCCGGTCGGGCACCCCGATGATGGTGATCTTGGCGTCGTTGAGGTCGGCCGCTACCCCCGCGATGATGGGCTGTTCCATGGTTCCTCCGGCTGTCGGATCGGCGACGACCCACGTGCCCTCGGTGGGGCTGAAGGTGGACCGTACGTGGATGGGGATGTCGGAGCGGCGGGCGTACTCCACGCAGCGCAGGTGCAGCACCTTCGCCCCGGCGGCGGCGAGTTCGAGCATCTCCTCATAGGACGCCCGGCCGACCTTGCTGGCGCGGCTGACCACTCGGGGGTCCGCGGTGAAGATCCCGTCCACGTCCGTGTAGATCTCACAGACCTCGGCATCCAGTGCCGCCGCGAGCGCCACCGCCGTCGTGTCGGAGCCGCCTCGGCCGAGGGTGGTGACGTCCTTGCTGTCGTAGCTGACCCCCTGGAATCCCGCGACGATGGCGATGGCCCCGTCGTCGAGTGCGCCCTGGATACGACCGGGAGTGACGTCGATGATCCGGGCGCGGCCGTGGGCGGAGTCGGTGATCAGACCGGCCTGGGAACCGGTGTAGGACCGGGCTTCGTAGCCGAGGTCGTGGATCGCCATGGCCAGCAGGGCCATGGACATCCGCTCGCCGGCCGTCAGAAGCATGTCGAGTTCGCGTCCGGGCGGGTCGGGCGACACCTGGTTGGCGAGGTCCAGGAGGTCGTCGGTCGTGTCCCCCATGGCGGACACGACCACCACCACATCGTGGCCGTGGCCCTTCGTGTCGCAGATCCGGCGGGCGACGCGCTGGATGGAGGGAGCATCCGCGACCGACGATCCGCCGAACTTCTGCACGATCACGGCCACGCGCTCACCCTCCTGTCGTCAGCGCCCCATGGTAGCGAGACCCAGACCTGCCCCATCCGCGCATACCTCCCCCCGGCACAGCGCGAACCTGCCCCGGGCGGGGCAGGTTTGTGGTCACGTCACAGAGCGGCGGCCGGCGAAGGCGCGGCCCAACGTGACCTCGTCGGCGAACTCGAGATCGCCGCCGACCGGAAGCCCGCTGGCCAGCCGCGAGACGGTGACCCCGAGGTCGGCGAGCATGCGTGACAGGTAGGTGGCGGTTGCCTCCCCCTCCAGGTTGGGGTCCGTCGCGATGATGACCTCGCCGACCGTGTTGTCGGCCAGCCGGCGCATCAGCTCGGCGATCCGCAGGTCGTTGGGACCGATCCCGTCGATGGGACTGATCGCGCCTCCCAGGACGTGGTAGACCCCGCGGAACTCGCGGGTGCGTTCGATCGCGATCACATCCCGGCTCTCCTCCACCACGCAGATGATGGTCTGGTCGCGGCGCGGATCCCCGCAGATCCGGCAGGGGTCGGTCTCCGTCGCGCGGCCGCACACGCTGCAGAAGGTGATCCGCGCCTTGGCCTCCCGCACCGCATCCACCAGCCGGGCGACGTCGTCGGGATCGGCATCCAGGATGTGAAACGCGATCCGCTGGGCGCTCTTGGGCCCGATCCCCGGTAACCGCCCCAACTGCTCGATGAGCTCGGCCATGGCGCCGTCGTACACGTCAGGCCTCCTCGATCTCGCCGATCTTGGTGGCGCCCAGGCTCTTGAGGGCCAGGTCCACGCCGGACAGGTCGTCCGCCCCGACGTCGGGGTCGTCGTGCGACGGTTCGTCGCCGGCTCCGGTGGTCCCCGCGCCGGCCACAGTGGCCACCACCTGCAGGTCGATGCCATGGCTCTCGAGGAGCAGGGTGCGCACCATCAGGTCACGCTTGCTGCGGGTGATCGACTTCGCCTGCCCCTCACTGGGCACGGCGATCGTCAGGGTGCCGTCGGTCACCGACACCGGCTGGGCGCCTTCCCAGCTGGCGGCCGCGACTCGGCTCTTGTCGCCGATCGCCCGGACCAGCTCCGGCCAGAGGGAGGTGATCGTCTCCAGGTCGGTGGCCCCTGCCGTAGCTCGTTGCGGCGGGGCCGGCCGCTTCTCCTCGGGAGCGGCCTTCCGCTGCCGGGCTGCCGGCGGTTTGGGCGGTGGCGCGACGGCCGGGCTCTCCGCTTTCGGCGGGGGTTCCGGTCGGCTCGCGGCCTTCGGCCGGGGCGGCGGCGCGGTCAGGCTCTCGGTCTGCGGTGGGGCGGGCGGGGTGGGTGTCCGCCCGCCCTTCTCTGCGGACGGGGCGACCTCCGGCGGGGGCGCGGCTGCGGGCACCTCCACCGGGCGCGCCGTGGCCGGGGCGCTGCTCAGGACGGCGAGGCGGCGCTCCAACACCTCGATGCGGGCCAGCGTCGCCTCCGGGTCGGTGTCGGAACTGGGCACGAGCAGTCGGGCCGCGAGGATCTCCAGCTGCAGCCGGGGGGAGGTGCTGCCTTTCACCTGCGTCAGCCCGGTGTTGACGACCTCCGCGTAGCGGGTCAGCTCCACGGGTCCGAATCGGGCCGACTGTTCGGCGAGGACCTCCCGCCGGTCCGCCGAGACGTCCAGGACGTCGGCTGTGGCGGCGGCGCCGGCGTGCTGGATGACCAACAGGTCGCGGAAGCGGTGCAGCAGGTCCGTCACGAAACGTCGGACATCGTGGCCCGAGTCCACGGTGCGCTCCACGACCTCGAACAGCGCCGTCCCGTCGTGGCGGGCGATGGCGTCGACCACGGCGTCGAGGAGGGCATCATCGGTCACCCCGAGCTGCTCGGCGACGGAGGCTTGGGTGAGCCCGTCCGGTCCGGCACCGGCGATCAACTGGCCCATGATGCTCTGCGCGTCGCGCACGCTGCCGCCGCTGGCGCGGGCGATCAACGTGAGGGCACCCGTCTCGAAGGGAACCGCCTCCGCCTCGCAGATGGCGGCCAGGTTGGCCTGCAGGTAGCGCACCGGCACCAACTGAAACGTGTAGTTGAAGGTGCGGGACCGGATCGTGGGCAGGACCTTGTCCACCTCCGTGGTCGCGAAGATGAACTTGACGTGCTCGGGCGGCTCCTCGATCAGCTTCAGCAGGGCGTTGAAGCCGTCCTTGCTGACCATGTGGGCCTCGTCGATGATGTAGATCTTGTAGCGTGCCTCCGCCGGCACGAAAGCGGCCCGCTCGCGCAACTCCCGGGTGTCGTCGACGCCGCCGTGGCTGGCGGCGTCGAGTTCGATGACATCGACCAGGCCGCCGCCGGTGGGGGCCAGTGCCTCACAGAACCGGCATTCCCCGCACGGGTCGGGGGTGGGGCCCTGTTCACACAGCAGTGATCGTGCCAGGATCCGCGCGGTCGACGTCTTGCCGCACCCCCGTGGGCCGCTGAACAGGAAGGCGTGGTGCACCCGGTCTCCCTCCAGCGCCCGGCGCAGCGGTTCCGTGACGTGCTCCTGACCGATGACCTCGCTGAGCCGGCTCGGGCGGTACGTGCGGTACAGGGCCAAGCTCATGGCGACAGCCTAAGCCCGGGCCCCGAGACCCGGCGCAGGCAGCAGCGCCGCCGCCCCGTTCCCGGGGCGCGGGCTCACGGCGTACACTCGTGCCGACCCCTCGTGCGGCGTTACCTCACCGAACCTCCCCAGGGCCGGAAGGCAGCAAGGATAAGTGAGCTCTTGCGGGTGCGCGAGGGGTCCCTTTCTTCCCGTCGCGCCACCGGGGCGGCCGGTGCGCCAGGCTGATCCCAGGCCCGGGAGAGGGAGGCTCACCATGTCCACCGCGGCGCCGGACAACACCCGGCAGAAGGCCTCGGGCACCCTGGGACTCCCCCAGGCGACGGCGCTGATCGTCGGCAGCATCATCGGGGTCGGGATCTTCAACCTGCCGGCGTCGCTGGCCGCGTTCGGTCCGATCAGCCTCGTGGCGATGCTGCTGACCACCATCGGGGCCCTGGCCCTGGCCCTGCTGTTCGCGTCGCTGTCGCGTCGTCTGCCGGCGGACGGCGGCCCCTACGCGTACGCGCGAGCCGCGTTCGGCAACGCCACCGGTTTCGCCAACGCCTGGTCCTACTGGATCACCGCCTGGTCGGGCAACGCGGCGATCGTTGTCGGCTGGGTCATGTACGTGCAGGTGTTCGTCAACCAGGGGGCGATCCCGGTGTGGTCGATCCTCATCGCGCTCGTGGGCCTGTGGATCCCCGCCATCATCAACATCACCGGCGTGAAGAACATGGGGGCGGTCCAGCTGTGGACCTCCATCCTGAAGTTCATCCCGCTGGCCCTGATGGCCACCGTCGGCCTGCTGTTCATCAAGCCGGAGAACTTCGCCACCTGGAACGTCAGCGGCGACTCCGATGCGACGGCGATCCTCGGCGCCATGGCGCTGTGCCTGTTCTCGTCCCTCGGCGTCGAGACGGCGGCGGTCGCGGCCGACAAGGTCCGCGACCCGGACCGCAACGTGCCCCGGGCGACGATCCTGGGCACGCTGGCCACGGCGGTCGTCTACCTGCTGTCCCTGACCGCGGTGTTCGGTGCTGTCAGCACCTCCGACCTGGCCGCCAGCACCACGCCGTACTCCGACGCCGCCGACTCGATGACGGGTGGGACGTGGGCCGGGCTGCTCATCGCCGCCATCGTGATCATCTCCGGTTTCGGGGCACTGAACGGGTGGACGATGATCTGCGCCGAGATGCCGCTGGCCGCCAGCAAGGACGGTCTCTTCCCGGCCCGCTTCGGGAAACTCAACGACCGAGAGGTCCCGGTCTTCGGCATCGTCACGTCGACGGCCCTCGCCTCCATCTTCATGATCGTGTCGTATCTCGGTACCGCCGGTCAGACGGTCTTCAACACACTGGTCTTCATGTCCGGGATCACCGCCGCCATCCCGTACGCCTTCTCGGCGCTGGCCCAGATCAAGTGGCGGCTCCAGGACAACCGGGAGATCCACACGCCCCGGTTCCTGCGCGACGTCATCGTGGCGGTGGTCGCCCTGGTGTTCTCGGTGCTGTTCATCGTCTACTCGCGCAACACCGGCGACGGGACCTCGGTGCTGCAGGAGTACGCGCCGTTCATCATGGCGGGCGTGGCTTTCCTGATCGGCATCCCCGTGTACCTGTCCCAGCGCACCCGCATGACCGAACCCGAGCCGGTCCCGGCGTTCCGGTAGTCGGCTGCGGTCAGGGCGCCGGGTCCGGGTCGGCCGGGGGTGCGGCCGTGGCATATCGGCTGAACACCATGCCGGACCCCACGGCTGCGACGAGCCACCAGAGCAGGGCCCAGGATGTCCCCAGGAGGAAGGCGATCGGGATCGAACCCAGGAAGCCGATCAGCGGCGTGAGGGACCCCAGGATCTGCTGGCGCCGGAAGGGTCGGCTCAAGGGGGCGACGAAGAGGGCGCCGCGGTCGGCCACGACGAACAGCACGACCTCCATGAGGCTCACGGCGCTGGCGTACAGCGCGAAGACCGTGACCGCCAGAGGGTTCTGCCAGTAGTCCCCCAGCACCGCCGCCGGAATCGGCAGCAGGGCGATGAGGGCCAGGTAGACCAGCGTCGCCGCCACGTAGGGTCCGTTCATCCCCCGCAGCGTCATGACGAAGCGGTGGTTGGCCCGCCAGTAGATCGCCACCCACAGGAACGCGACGACGTAGGCCAGGACCGCGGGCACCTTCCCCGCCAGTGCCTCCCAGAGCGCTGGGACCGACACGGGGTCCCCGTCGACCTCCGGCATCCCGATCTCCACGGCTGCCAGCGTCAGGGCGATCGCGAACACCGCGTCGGAGAAGAACACGACACGGTCGAAGGCGACGCCGTCCCCCTCCCGGGCGTAGAAACGGCGGGTCCACGACGAGGAACGGGTGCTGTCCGTCATGGGGGAACAGTAGCGAGTGCGGGGGCCGGCCGAGCATCGCCAATCCCCGGCAATCCCGGACCCGGCCGCAGTCCCATCCAATACAGTCCGGACAGGAGGTGGCCATGCTGCTGCGGGTAGTCGCCGGGGTGGTCGGTCTGCTCGTGACCCTGGTCATCGCCCGCTCGCTCGTGACGGACCTGTTGGTCCCCCGCCCGCTGTCGTCGCTGTTGACCCGTTTCACCCGGGTCTCGGTCCAGTTCGTGATCTCGGCGGTGGCACGCACCGGCTGGTCCTACCAGCGGCAGCACCGGATCCTGTCGGCGGTCGGGCCGCTGATGGTGGTCTTCACCCTGTTCCTGGCGGTGCTGGGGTTCCTGGCCGCCTTCGCGCTGATCATCTACGCCGTCACCGGGGTACCGCTCGACAACGCCCTGCTCCAGTCCGGGTCAGGGCTGCTGACCCTCGGCCTGGTGCAGGTCGATGACCCCGTGCAGGTAGCCGTCACTTTCCTCGCCGCGTTCACCGGCATGGTGATCATCGCCGTGCTGGTCGGCTACCTGCTGCTGTTGTTCACCGCGTACTCCGACCGGGAGACCGGCGTGACCAAGTCCGCGATGTGGGCCGGGGAGCCGGCGTGGGGTCCGGAGATCCTGTGCCGGCGCCACCTGGCGGGCAGTGGCCCGCAGCGGCCGCATGCGGAAGGCTGGGTGGACTGGGTCTGTCAGGTGCGCGTGAGTCACACGATGTACCCGCTCCTGGCGTACTTCCGTTCGTCGGGAGCCATGCGGGGGTGGGTGTCGACCACCATCGCGCGGATGGATGCCGCGGCGCTGGAAGTGGTGGCCACCCCGCACCCGCACGCGGGGGATCTGGCGACGCTGCTGGCTGAGGGCGGCCAGACGCTGGCCCTGAACCGCATGCTGCTGGAACCGCTGGGCAACGTCACCGTGCTGGACGAGCTCACCCCCGTGGCGGTTCCCACCGAGCAGACGGAATGGCCGGCGCAGGCGCTCTACTGGGCGATCCGGCGGGACTCCGAACGCACCCGGCAACATGTCGTGACCGGTCGCACGGCGGGGGAGTCGAGCCTGACGCGCGCCGACTTCGACGAGGCGACGGCGTTGATGGCGCGTGCCGGGCTGGAACTGGTGGCCGACCTCGATGACGCCTGGGAGCGGTTCCGGGCGATCCGCGCCCAATACGAACAGGACGCCTACCAGGTCGCCTACTGGGTCAACGAGGTGCCGGCCCCGTGGACCGGTCCGCGCCGCCGCCCCATGGCGACGGTCTGGCCCACCCGATCCGCGGACCTGCTCAAGCCGACCTGAGCGGCATCACTCGTACGTGGTGCCCGCGGCGGCCTTCTCGATCAGCGACTGCGGCGGGGTGAACCGGTCGCCGTACCGCGCGGCCAACTCGTTGGCGCGCTCCACGAAGCCCGGCAGGCCACCCTCGTAGCCGTTGATGTACTGCAGGACACCACCGGTCCACGGCGGGAACCCGATGCCGAAGATGGAACCGATGTTGGCCTCCGGCACCGAGCGCAGGACCCCCTCGTCGAGACAGCGCACGGAGTCGAGCGCCTCCACGAACAGCAGGCGCTCCTGCAGTTCGGCGAAGTCGACGGTCGCGGGGTCGACCTCGGCCCAGTTCTCGGCCAACCCGGACCACAGCCCGGTGCGGCGGCCGTCCTCGTAGTCGTAGAACCCGGCCCCCGCGGCGCGGCCGCCGCGGTCGAACTCGACCACCATCTTGTCGATCACCGGGAAGGAGGGGTGCTCGGCGAACTCCCAGCCCTCCGCGGCCGCGGCCTCGCGGGAAGCCTCCCGGATGCGGCGGCCCAAGGTCAGGGAGACCTCGTCGAACAGCGCGAGCGGCCCGGTCGGGTAGCCGGCCTGTAACGCGGCCTGCTCGATCGAGGGCGCGGGGACGCCCTCGGCGAGCATGGCGACGGCTTCACCCATGAAGGTGCCGATGACCCGGCTGGTGAAGAACCCGCGGCTGTCGTTGACGACGATCGGCGTCTTCTTGATCTGCAGCGCCACGTCGATGGCCTTGGCGATCGCCTCGTCGGAGGTCTGCTCCCCGACCACGATCTCCAGGAGCGGCATCTTGTCGACCGGCGAGAAGAAGTGCATCCCGATGAAGTCCGCGGGCCGGGTCACTCCCTCCGCCAGTCCGGTGACCGGCAGGGTCGACGTGTTGGACGCCAGCAGGGAACCCTCGGCCATGAACGGCTCGATCTCGGCGTAGACCGTGCGCTTCAGGGACGGATCCTCGAACACGGCCTCGATGAGCAGATCCGCGCCTTTGGCGTCGGCGGGGTTATCGGTGGCGGTGATGCGGTCCAGCACCTCGTCAGCGGCCGCCTGCGTCATGCGGCCACGGCTGACGGCTTTCTCCAGGAGTTTGCGGCTGTAGTCCTTGCCCTTCTCCGCCGACTCCAGGGACACGTCCTTGAGGACGACGTCCATGCCGGAGCGGGCCGACACGTAGGCGATCCCGGCGCCCATCATCCCCGCGCCGAGGACGACGAGCTTCTTGGCCCGGTACGGCGCGAACCCTTCGGGCCGGGCACCGCCCTTGGTGATGTTCTGCAGGTCGAAGAAGAACGCCTTGATCATGTTCTTGGAGACCTGACCGGTGGCGAGGTCGACGAAGTACCGCGTCTCGATCCGGTCGGCGGTGTCGAAGTCCACCTGGGCACCTTCGACGGCCGCCGACATGATGTGGTGCGGGGCCGGCATCGGGGCGCCCTTGATCTGCTTGCGCAGATTGGCGGGGGAGGCCGGCAGCATCGCCGCGAACTTGGGGGTGCTGGGGGTGCCACCGGGGATCTTGTACCCCTTGACGTCCCACTCCTGCGTGGATTCGGGATGCTCCTTGATCCACTGCTTGGCGTTGGCCATCATCTCTTCGGGGGTGGTGACCAGTTCGTCGACGATCCCGACCTCCAGGGCCGCGGCCGGCTTGCGGCGCTGGCCCTGCAGCAGGACCTCCATGAGGGCCTTCTGCAGGCCGAACATCCGCACCGTGCGGGCGGTCCCGCCGCCGCCCGGCAGCAGGCCGAGGCTGACCTCGGGCAACCCGATCTCGGAGCCCTTCGCGTCGAGCGCGATGCGGTGATGGCACGCCAGCGCGATCTCCAGTCCGCCGCCCAGGGCTGCTCCGTTGATGCAGGCCACCACGGGGACGCCGAGCGTCTCGATGGTACGCAGGTTCTTCTTCATCGCCAGCGACTGCTCCTCGAGGGCTGCCGCGTCCGCCTTCGTGGCCGAACTGAGCAAGCCCAGGTCGCCTCCGGCGAAGAAGGTCTTCTTGCCGCTGGCCAGGATGATGCCGGTGATGGAGTCCCGCTCCGCCACGAGCCGTGCGGTGGTCTCGGCCAGCGAGTCCTGGAACGTCCGGTTCATCGTGTTGGCACTCTGATCCGGGTCGTCCATCGTCAGCGTGACGATGCCGTCGGCATCCTGCTCCCAGGCGATCATGTTGCTCATCTGTGTGCTCCTTCTTCCGGTCGCGGCGCTCAGACGCGCTCGATGATGGTGGCCAGTCCCATGCCCCCGCCGATGCATAGCGTGACGAGGCCGTACCGCCCGCCGCTGCGCTCCAGCTCGTCGAGCACGGTGCCGAAGATGATGGCGCCCGTGGCCCCCAGCGGGTGCCCCATGGCGATGGCGCCGCCGTTGACGTTGACGTTCTCGATGGGCAGGTCGAAGTCCTTGGCCCACTTGAGCACGACCGCGGCGAACGCCTCGTTCAGCTCCCACACGTCGATGTCGGCCGGCGTCAGACCCGCCAGCCGCAGCGCCTTCTCCGTGGCCGGCGTCGGACCGGTGAGCATGATCGTGGGATCGGCGCCGCTGACGGCCGTGGCCACCACGCGGCCCCGCGGGGTCATGCCCGCGTCCCGGCCGGCCTGTTCGCTGCCGATCAGGACCAGGGCAGCCCCGTCGACGATCCCCGACGAGTTGCCGGGCGTGTGGACGTGGTCGATCTTCTCGACCCAGTGGTACTTCTGCAGGGCCACGGCGTCGAAGCCACCCATCTCGCCGATGCCGGCGAAGGACGGCTTGAGCTTGGCCAGGTCGGCCATCGTGGTGCCGGGCCGCATGTGTTCGTCGTGATCGAGGATCGTCACGCCATTGATGTCCTTGACCGGCACGACGGACTTGGCGAAGTTGCCGGCGCTCCAGGCCTGCGCGGCCCGTTCCTGCGACAGCACGGCGTAGGAGTCCACGTCGTCGCGGGTGAACCCCTCGGTGGTGGCGATGAGGTCGGCGCTGATGCCCTGCGGCACGAAGTACGTGTCGTACGCGGTTTCGGGGTCCATGGCCCACGCGCCGCCGTCGCTGCCCATGGGGACGCGGCTCATCGACTCGATCCCCCCGGCCACCACGAGCTGGTCCCAGCCGGCCCGGACCTTCTGGGAGGCCATGTTGACGGCTTCCAGGGCGGAGGCGCAGAAACGGTTCACCTGGGTGCCGGCGACCGTGTCGGGAAGTCCGGCGGCGATCGCGGAGGTCTTGGCGATGTCGGCGCCCTGGTCGCCGACGGGGGTGACGCACCCGAGGATCACGTCGTCGATGAGCGCCGGGTCCATGCCCGAATGGCGGGTCTGCAGTTCCTGCAGCAAGCCGGTGACCAGGGAGACCGGCTTGACCCCGTGCAGGGATCCGTTGGCCTTGCCGCGGCCCCGCGGGGTGCGGATCGCCTCGTAGATGAACGCTTCACTCGACACGGCTACTCCTCAGGCTGCGGCGGGGGGACCCGCGGGTCGGACAGGGGCCAGGCCCCGGTGCCCCGAGTGTAGGACCACTCGTTACTGGCGAGTAACAAGGCCCCCCGGGGAATCTTCCCCAATGCCCGCATGCCGGACGGGTCAGGCCGTGGGGAGCATGCCGCCGAAGATGAGCAGCCCCCACATCGACAGCGGCAGCCCGATGTCGTAGACGAGGATGACCGAGTTGCCCGGGTGGAAATTCCCGTCCTTGATCATCTCTTTGATGTGGTTCGCCGCCGCCCCCAGCAGGAAGACCGACAGGACGATGGACAGGGCGACCCATGCCTGCGGCCCCTGGCCGGTCGCCCACAGTCCGGCGAGGCCCATGCCGTAGCTCGCGAAGCCGATCTCGTACTGGAAGCCGTTGGTCTGCCACCCGATCATGGCGGCGGTCTTCTTGGCGAAGAAGGTGTGCATGACCCCGCTCACCAGGATCATGGGGCCCGCCGGCAGCGACAGCATCCAGCGCATGGCGGTCTCGGCGAAGTCGTCCCCCGGCTGGGCGCCCAGGGGGGTCACCCCCAGCAGCGCCAGCACCCAGGCCAGGACCAGGGTCAGCGCGGTGATGAGGACGCCCATGCGGCGAACCTACCGAGCCGCCCCGCGGCCCGGGGCGCCGACGCCGATTCGTGACCACCACTGTCGAGGCACGCCGCACCCGCGGCATACCCTTCTGCCGTGATAACCCGGATCGTCGTCGCCCTCACCGCCGTTGCCGTGGCCCTGCTGCCCGGATGCTCCTCGGGCGGGACGGCCCCCGCGGCCAGCGACGCCGCAAGCAAGAGCCCCAGCGCCACCGCCTCGCCGGAGGAGTCGGGGCCGCCGCCGTCGCGCTTCTGGTCCGACCCGGCCGGCGTGGGTCAGCCCTACCCACCGGGCAAGGTCCAGGGGCTCATCACCTTCCGCGGCAACCCGACCCGCACGTTCTACGGTGCCGGCCCGGTGACCGACTCCACCCCCAGCGAGAAGTGGTCCTATCCCAAGAACGGCCAGATGTGCGGCCAGTCGATCGACGAGCACGGCGAGATGACCTGGTGCGGCAGCGGCTGGACCGGGGAGCCCGCCGTCTTCGAGCACGAGGGCAAGACGTGGGTGGTGTTCGGCGCCTACGACTACGGCGTGCACTTCGTCAACGCCGCCAACGGGCGCGACATCATCCCGCCGTTCAAGACCGGCGACATCATCAAGGGGTCGGTCACCATCGACCCCGACGGCTACCCGCTGGTGTACACCGGATCGCGCGACAACAACCTGCGCATCATCTCCTTCCAGGGCAGCCAGCCGAAGGAGATGTGGCGCCTCAATGCCTATGACGTCTCCCCCACGCAGTGGAACGACGACTGGGACGGCTCCCCGCTGGTCATCGACGACTACCTGTTCGAGGGCGGCGAGAACAGCCAGTTCCACATCGTCAAACTCAACCGCCACTACGACAAGTCCGGCCAGGTGAGGGTCAACCCGAAACTCGTCTTCCACACCCCGGGGTGGGACGACCAACTCAACTCGGACTTCGGCAGCCCCCAGACGTCGATCGAGAACTCGGTGGCCATCTACAAGGACACCGTGTACTTCGCCAACAGCGCCGGCCTCGTGCAGGGCTGGGATATCAGCGGTCTGAAGGACGGCAAGGACCCCAAGCGGGTGTTCCGGTTCTGGACCGGCGACGACACTGACGCCTCCGTCGTGATCGACGAGGAGGGGTACCTGTACATCGGCTCCGAGTACGAGAAGGCCAACTCCCGGTCCCAGCAGGTCGGGCAGATGGTCAAACTGGATCCGAGCAAGAAGAACGACCCGATCGTGTGGTCGGTCAAGGACCAGGGACGCGTCGGCGGCGGTGTGTGGGGCACCCCGGCCCTCTACCAGGACATCGTCATCTACGACACGGACGGCGGCCGCGTCCTGGGCATCGACCGTCAGAACGGCAACGTGCGCTGGCACTTCGAGCTGCCCGGTCCGCTGTGGCAGTCCCCGGTGGTCGTGTCGGACACCCTGCTGATCGGCGACTGCCAGGGCAGCATGCACGCCTACGACGTCTCGGACACGAAGTCGAAGCCGGCCGAACTGTGGTCGAAGAAGCTGAGCGGCTGCATCGAGTCCACTCCCGCGGTGTGGGACGGCGGCATGTACTTCGGCACCCGTTCGGGACAGATGCACGCCCTCGACATCAGCTGACCGAGCCCGCGGGCCGAGTGGTCCGAGTGCGGCGCAACGTGTCATCGTGACGTCGTGGAGTTCTCCGAGATCGCGGCCGGCCTGCCGCACATCATGAGTGAGGCGCTGGGGCAACCGGTCACCGTCATCGACATCGACCGCCCGCCCCCGGCCGCCCACGAGGAGCAGCCGTGGCTGGCCGCCAAGTACGGCCCGGCGGGCGACGACGACCTCCACGGCGTCACCCCGCTCACCGTCACCGCGGGCGAGCGGGCCCTCGACCTCGTCATCAAGGTGAACCCCGTCCACGGGATCGGCGAGACGCTCATCCCCTGGATCTGCGATACGTACGACGTCGACCTGCCGGCGCCCTACGCCACGTTCCACTCCACCCGCGAGGTGGTCGGAACCGGGGCACGCGAGGCCAACGTGTACGACCTGTCGATCCAGATGCCCGAACTGATGACGATCCTGCCGCCCTACTACGGCACGATCATGGCCGACAGCGAGCGGGCGGTCGTCCTCGGCGACGTCGGGCCGTTGGCCGGGCTCGACGCGGGTGGACGCATCGACCACTGGTCGCCGGACCACATCGACGCCGCGCTGCGCGGGATCGCGGCCGTGCATGCCGCCTCCGCTCCGATCGCCGCTGAGGTGCCCTGGCTGCCGCCCCGTACGGACACGGCCACGATCGCCGGGGATGCGAGCCTGTGGCGTGCGTTGCTGGCTGACGCCGCCGCACGGCTCCCCGACATCGTCACCCCCGACGTCGTCGCCCGCCGGACGCAGCTGATCGACACGGTGGCGGTCTGGCACCCGGCCAAGGACGCCATGCCCACCGTGATCACCCACAACGACTTCAACCAGCGCAATGTCGGATTCGACGCCGACGGGCGAGTCATCGCCCTCGACTGGGAACTGACCCGACGCGACTCCCCGCAGCGGGACGTGGCCGAACTCCTCACTTTCCTGCTCGACGACAACGCGACCGCCGAGCAGTTGCTCCATCACGCGGAGACACACCGCACAGCACTGGGCGCCACGGGGATGTCGCTGGACCGCGAGGCCTACCTCGCCGCCCTCGCCGCCGACCTGCGCTGCGAGGCCATCGACCGCGTGGGCATGCAGTTGCTGTTGGAGGCCGCGTTCGACCTTCCCTACGTCCCGCGGGTCAACCGGACCGTGGACCACCTGGTGCGCCTGAGCGAACCCTGGCTGGCGTGACCGGCTGGACCGAACCCCCCGACCCCGCGGTCCTGGCCGACTGGCGCTCCGGGCCCCGCTGGTGGCATGTCGTGGTCGCCCTCGTCGCCGACCCGGCCGTCCTGGCCCGGCGGGCCGCGGCGGTCGCAGCGCTGGGGGATGCCGCCGGCCCGACCGCCCCCCAGGCCCACGTCACAGTGTGGGTGGCGGGCCGCAACCCACCCGTGGGCGTCCCGGACGGTGAGCGGCTCGCCGTGGGGATCGGGGGGGCGGCCACGTTTGCTGCCGCCGCCTACCTGCGTGCCGCCGCACCCGCAGCGCAGGACTTGCGCGCCCACCTGGCGCGGCTCAACCCGCCGGAGGACCGGACGGCGGAGTACGTCCCCCACATCACCGTGGCCACGTACCGGCGCCGACTGCCCCTGACGGTGGCGCGGCAACGCCTCGCGGCGCTGGCTGGACTGCCGGACATCCCGGTGACGGCCCCGGTCCGCCACCTGGTGGTCGACTGTCGGGACCCGATGGGCGGCTTGCGTCGGCCGCCGAGAGCGGAGGATGCGGGATTCGAACCCGCGAGGGCGTGAACCCAACCCGCTTTCCAAGCGAGCGCCATAGGCCACTAGGCGAATCCTCCGCAGACGAGGGTACGCGACGCGGCGCTGGTGCGGTCACCCAGGCCAGCGCAGGAAGGCTCCCCAACTGACGTCCCCGATCTCCGGCAGCCCGTAGAGCGCGGCGAAGACCAGTCCCGCCACGACCAGGGTCACCGTGCCGGGTCGGGGCACGAGAGGCACCGGGTCGCGGGCCCGCAGGACCCCTGCCAGCCCGAGGACGAGGACCAGGTTCGCCAGGAACGCGACCCAGCGGCCCCAGTCGATCGCGATGAGGAACAGCGGCAGCAGCGCGATCGCCACGAGAAGTAGGGGGACCAGGATCCGTCGGACGGCGCCGGGCGAACGGTCGCAGGCGAGAATCACGAGCACGACGGCCCCGAGCGCGATCACTGCGTTCAGGAGCCACCAGCGCCACGCCCCGACACTGATGAAGAGGGCGTCGACCTGGCGCCAGCCGTCCGACGCGGTGGTGCCCAGGTAGGCGATCGCGCCGGGGATGTCGTCGGTCAGCGGCGGCAGGTCGCCCCGCAGGTACCAGTCCCGCGTCGTGGAGTCGACGGCGTCCCACACCGGCAGCCGGTCGGCCGCCGTGCCCGGGTGGCTCACCACCGCCGCCGCCACGACGAGAGCCGGAAGGACGAGGACGGCCCCCCGCGCCAGCCACGACCGCGCCGGGGAGTTCCGGGTGGCCCACCAACCGACCACGAGGAGAGCAACTGTGGTGGGCGGAGCGAAGCCTTCGTGGAAGAGGACACCCACGACCAGGAGCGCGGAGATCGCCACCACCGACGGCCAGGACACCCGACTCTGCCACCAGGTGATCGCGATCAGGACCACCATCAGGAAGTACTGTTCCTTGCGGGTGGGGAACTGCACGTTGGTGATGCCGATCGGTTTCCACGCCAACTGCAATGTGCTGATGATGAACCAGCTGGGCACCACCCAGGCGCCCAACGCCCACGCCGTCCCGGTCCGGGTCATCACGCGATGGACCAGCAGGGCCAGCAGGACGGAGATCACCGTCCACTCGACCAGGAGCCACATCTCCAGGGCCACGATGGCCGACGGAGCGGGAACGTCCAGGAACACCTGGCCGGCCCCCCGCCGCAGGAATCCGGCCCCGTAGTTGATCAGCCATTCCCCGGCGCTGTAGGACCACCAGCCGTAGTTGTGCCAGTGGTTGATGACCACGCGCCCCACGAGAAGGACCAGGGTGAGCACGGCCCCGGCGACGTTGGCGGTGACCACCCACTGGGGGAGGGCCGGTTCGGCCGTGCGCGGGGCGGGGGCAGACACCCCCGCATCATGCCAGGCGTCAGTTGGGGGTCGCGGTCCCGGCGGGGGTGGCGCCCGGCTGCTGCGCGGGCGCGGTCGGCGTCGGGGGACGTGCCGGCGGCGCCGATGACTGCGGGGCTCGGGTGGGGGTCGGGGCCGACGGCTCCGGGCTCGCTGTCCGGGAGGGCTTGGGGCTGGGGGTGGGGGTGGGCTTGCCGTTGTTCTTGTCCGGAGGCGTCACCGGGGCGGGGGCCGGTGCGTTGTCCGGGCCCGGGTCACGCGTGACCACCGGGACAGGCACCGTGGGCTTGCCCCAGTCGTCGAACTTGCCGTCCATCGGACCGGGGACGCTGGAGTACAGGCCGGCCACCACGCCGATCTTGTAGGCGCACACCCAGGGCGCCCATCCCTGCTGGGCGTGGATCTGGGCCGCCGCGCGGACGTTGAGGTCGGTCTGCAGCGCGAGTTTGCGGGCCTCGGCCGTGGACGAGTACGACACCCCGATGGCGTCGAGCGCGGACTGCAGTGTTCCGCCGTCGTTGAGCTGGAAGACGCCCCAGTCGATCGTGCCGTCGGAGTTGACCTCGCCCTTGGCGTCGCTGTGGCCCGACTCGCAGGCCGACACCGCCATCGCGTTGCCGACCTCGCTGGCCGGGAAGTACTTGCGCACGAGACCCTGGATCTCCCGGGTCTTCGCGGTCGAGGGAGTCGTCGGGATGGGGCCCCCGGTGGTGACCGTCGGGGTGCCGCCGGTCGTCGTGGTGGTCGTCGTCGTGGTGGTCGTCGTGGTCCCGCCCGCCGCCAGGAGGGCCGCCTGCTTCTGGGCCGCAGCCAGTTCCAGGGCCCGCTGCTTGGCCTCCTGCGCGGCCAGGATGTCGCGCTGCTCCTCCGCAGCGGCCATCACCACGACCGGGCTGCGTTCGTCCGGCCCTGCCGCCACGACGGCGTCGGCCTGGGCCACGGAGGCGGGGGCATCCGGGACGCCGATCAGGCCCATCGCCGGGGTGAGGGGGACGCACGCGAAGAGCACACCGCCGGCAAGGGCGGCCGCCGGCAGGCCGGCGCGCCCTGTGAAGCGGTCGATCATGCGCAACTCTCTCGCATCGTCGGTCGGGGCCGGGGAAGGACCGGCGCATCGGGTTCCGATGATGACCCATCGCCGGGCCCCACGTCCGGGGAACGGCGAAATGGACACCGGATCGTCACCCGGCGGGCGGGACCCCTTCGGCCGGATCCCCCGACGTACTCGTGACGGCCCCGCTGGCGAGGGCCGCGTTGATCAGCCCGATGTGACTGAACGCCTGCGGGAAGTTGCCGAGCATCCGCTTGTTGACGGTGTCGTACTCCTCGCTCAGGAGCCCGACGTCGTTGCGCAGGTCCAGCATCTGGTCCAGCAGTTCGCGGGCCTCCTTGCGCTGCCCGGCGAGGGCCATCGCCTGGATGAGCCAGAAGGAGCAGATGAGGAAGGACCCTTCGGTGCCGGCCAGACCGTCGGCAGCGGCCGCGTCCGTGCGGTAGCGCTCCACGAACCCGTTGTGCTCCAACTCCTCGCGCACGGCCTTGATGGTGCCGACCACGCGCGGGTCGTCCCCGGGTAGGAAACCGACGATGGGGATCTGCAGCAGGCTCGCGTCGAGCGCGTCGGTCCCGTAGGCCTGCACGAACGTGTTGCGTTTCTCGTCGAAGCCCTTGGCCATGATGTCGCGATGGACCATGTCCGCCAGCGTCCCGATCCGTTTGGCGAGTTCGGGCTGGCCCACCAGATGCAGGCTCTTGGAGGCCCGGTCGGCCGCCACCCAGGCCATCACCTTGGAGTAGACGAAGTCCTGGGCCCCCCCGCGGACCTCCCAGATGCCCTCATCCGGCTTGTCCCACACCCGCGACACGTGTTTGAGAATGACCTGGAGGATGGCCCACATGTGGTTGTCGGCCGGCATGCCCGCCGAACGGGCCACGGACAGGGCGTCCAGGACCTCACCGGGGACGTCCAGTTGGTACTGCGCGGCCGCCGCGTTGCCGATCCGCACCGGCGAGGAGTTCTCGTAGCCCGACAACCAGTCCAGTTCCAGTTCCGGGAGACGGCGAGCGCCGTCGACGGCATACATGATCTGCTGCTGATGCGGGTCGCCGGCAATCGCGCGGATGAGCCAGTCGCGCCAGTCCTTGGCCTCGTCGGCATAGCCCCCCTGGACCAGGGCCTGCATGGTCATGGACGCGTCCCGCAACCAGCAGTAGCGGTAGTCCCAGTTGCGTTCCCCGCCCAGTTCCTCCGGCAGGGACGTCGTGGCCGCGGCCACGATGCCGCCGGTGGGTTCGTAGATCAGTCCCTTGAGGACGGTGAGGGACGGTTTGATCTGGTCGGCCAAGGGCCCGCTCAGGGTGCCGCGGGAACTCCACGCCCCCCACGCCGCCTCGCAACTGTCGAGCAGTTCCTCGGCGTCCACCGCGTCGGGGACGTCGCCGGCCGGGTCGTACCAGCTCAGGACGAAGGGGATCCGGTCGCCCTCACCCACCGTGAACTCGGCGACGGTGTGCATGTCGTGACCCTGCAACCCGATCGGGGAGCGCAGGACCAGGGCGTCGGGTCCGGCCACCGCCAGCATGCCGGCGTCGATGTGGCGCACCCACGGCACCACCCAGCCGTAGTCGAACCGGATCCGCAGGTCCATGCGCATCGAGACGCTGCCGGAGATCCCCTCCACGATGCGGACCACGGTCGGGTTGGAGTCGAACTTGTGCATGCTGCGCTGCGGCATGAAATCGATGAGGCGCACCACGCCGCCGTTGGTGCTGAACTCGGTCTCCAGGATCAGCGTTCCGTCCCGGTAGTGCCGCTTGACGCGGGCGTCGTCCGCCAGCGGACCGATGCGCCACCGGCCGTTGTCGTGGTTCCCGAGGAGTGCCGCGAACGCCGCCCCGGAGTCGATCCGCGGCAGACAGAGCCAGTCCATCGACCCGTCCTTGCCCACCAACGCCACGGTCTGGTTGTCACTGATGAAGGCGTAGTCCTCGATGCGCATGGCCATGCCCGGATTGTGGCAGTCCCGTTCGCCGGACGTCCGGGGAACGACAGGAGAGCGACGGGCGACCCGTGCGCGGTACCGTCGGGGCACCCATGAGGAGGGCTCGTGGCAGACCGCGATCCGGGCCGCCGGCAACCTCCCGGCATCCCGTTCACCCCGTCGGTGCCCTACACCCTGGGCGTGGAGTGGGAGATGGCCCTGGTCGGGCCGGACGGCGGGAACCTGGTGTCGGTGGCCGACCAGGTGTTCGCCCGCCTCGACGAGGGTCCGGAGCACCGGGTGCACCAGGAGTTGCTGCTCAACACGGTGGAACTCGTCACCGGCGTCTGCGGCAGCGTCGCCGAGGCGATGGCCGACCTGGCGGAGTCGATGGGCGCTGTGCGCGCCGTGACCGACGACATCGGGGTGGACCTGTTCAGCGCCGGGATGCACCCCTACGCCTCCTGGCAGGACCAACGGGTCACCGAGGCGGAGCGGTATGCCACACTCATCGACCGCACGCAGTGGTGGGGACGCCAGATGCTGATCTACGGCACCCACGTGCATGTGGGCATGCCGGACCAGCACCGGGTGCTGCCGGTGCTGAACTCCCTCCTGCGGTATTTCCCTCACCTGCAGGCGCTGTCGGCATCGTCTCCCTTCTACGACAGCGTCGACACCCGGTACGCCTCCAACCGCGCGCTGCTGTTCCAGCAACTGCCCACCGCCGGTCTGCCGTTCCAGTTCGACACGTGGGTCGAGTACGAGTCGTACGTCGACGACCTGATGGTCACGGGGGTCATCGAACTGCTCAACGAGATCCGCTGGGACATCCGGCCGTCGCCGACGCTGGGCACCATCGAGGTCCGCGTGTGCGACGCGATGGCCACCTTCGAGGAGGTGGAGGCCGTCGTCGCGCTCATCCACTGCCTGATCGTCGACCTGGACACGCGGCTCAGCCAGGGGGAGACCCTGCCGACGCTGCCACCGTGGCATGTGCAGGAGAACAAGTGGCGCAGTGCCCGCTACGGCCTCGACACCATCCTGATCACCAACGACGACAACCACGAGGCGCAGGTCATCGAGGATCTGGGGGAGTTGGTGCCCCGGCTCATCCCGGTCGCCGCCCGCCTGGGCTGCACCCGGGAACTGATGGGCGTCCAGCGGGTCATCGACACCGGTGCCGGGTACGAACGGCAACGGGCCCGGGCGCGCGCCACCCAGGGGGATCTGAGCCAAGTTGTCCGGCAGGGCGTCACGGAACTGCGCGCCAGTCTCGACCGGCGCCTGGCTTATCGGTGACGGCTCAGTGAGAGGCGCCCAGTTCCGCGCCGTCAACCGTGATCCGCAGCCGCGGCGACTGCTCCGGCCAGAACGCCACCAGTCCCGCGATCCGGACGGACTCCGGGAGCGGCTGCTCGTAGCTCCACGCGACGTCCGGCAGGTCCTTGCCCCCGGCGCGCACCGTCCAGTAGCGGGCGGTCCCCTTGTAGGGGCACACGCTGTCGGTATCGGTGGGGGTCAGCAGATCCATGCGCACGTCGACGCGGGGCAGATAGAACCGGGGTGGCACTCCCGTCTCGAGCAGCACGACCGGGCGCCGGGACTCCGCGACCGTCGTAGCTCCCACGGCCACGACCACGTGCCGGGAGGACGCCAAGGAGTCGAGCCGGACGTACGGGTCCCGCGCGTGCCCGATCACGATGTCGTTCTCCTCGAACCACGTGTCGAAGCTCTCCCAGTCGAACGTGAAGCTCTCCCGCACCTGATCGTTCTTCGCCTGCGGGTAGCGGCGCACCGCGGCCGGAAGTGTGTGCCCTGCCCCCGTGACGAGATCGAACACCTCACTCGGGCCCAGTGACCGGGACCGCGGCCCGTCGCCCGCGGCGACGAGTTCCCCGGCGATGCGGTCGCGGGACGTGAAGTACCAGGGATACGCGGCGTGCTCCCACACCAGCAGCGGGGGTCGCATGTCGACGACGAACACCCCATCCACCGCTGCGCGCACGAGCTTCTGGGCGGGCATCGGCTGGCCCAGGCTGACCTTGGCGTGCGGGAGTGCGGTGAGTCTCATCGGCCCAGTCAAGCGCGCGCGGAGGGCGAAGGCCAGGACCGAGGGGTGCGCAGCGCGGCGGCTCGGGGGATAGTGGACGGGTGATCACTCGGTTTCTCCTCACCACCGCAGCAGTCGCGGCCGTCGCCGTGGCGGCGACCGTCGCCCCCGCGGAAGCCGCGGACCGCTGGGAGACCATGCCCGGCTACCCCGCCCCCGGCACCCCGGAGCGGTACAACAAGGTCCGGGTGCTGAAGCAGGGACCGGCCGACGCCGACCACGTCCTCGTGCTCGCTCCGGGCACCTCGGCGGGCGCGGGTACGTTCCGCCTGGCGGCTTCCGCACTGGTACAGCGCCTGCCCGGCTGGCAGGTGTGGTCGATCGAACGGCGGGAGAACCTCCTGGAGGACCACTCCATGCTGCGGCAGTACGCCCAGGGCCGGGCCAGCGCAGCGGACGCCGTGGACTACTACCTGGGCTGGCTGACCGACCCGGGCAGCACTCCCCGCTTCTCACCGGTCAGCGAGGCGCCCTTCGCCCGTGACTGGGGGCTGCAGGTGGCGGTCGAGGACGTGGACCGGGTGGTGACCCGAGCAGCGTCCGGCGGCCGCACGGTCGTCCTCGGCGGGCATTCCCTGGGCGGGCGGATCGCCGCCGCGTACGCATCGTGGGACTTCGGTGGTCACCCGGGCGCGCGTCGCCTCGCCGGACTGGTGTTCATCGACGGCGCCGGAACCGGCACCGAGGTGCTGTCCGCCGCACAGGCCCGGGCCCGGCTGGCCGCACTGCAGGACGGCTCCCCGTTCCTGGACATCCTGGGGATGGGACTGCCGTGGGCGTCGGGGGTGTTCAACGCGCTCGGCTCCACCACCGCGGTCCACGACCCCGACCAGCGGTCCCCGCTGCAGCAACTGCCCCTCGTCCCGTCATTCCTCAAACCCCCGGTCCCGGCGACCAATGCCGCCCAGTACGGGTACAGCGTGGACGCCGACACGTCTCCCGCGGCCCTTCGTCTCGTGCACAGCCACATCGGCCACCTGGCGACGGCCGGCGACCCCCGCGGCTGGGTGGCCGGGGAACTGGGCAGCGCCCGGCGCGCCGCGCGGGTCTTCGCCGAGTCGGGGCCGGGAGACGGGACCGCCTGGTACCACCCGGCCCGACTCAGCCTGGATGCCGCCGTCGTGAACAACGGCGTCCCCACCCCGGCCCAGCGGGTCCTCGGCGTGCGCGCCACGATGGGCCGCACGGTCCACCTGCCGATGTACGCGTTCGACGCCGCCCTGGGGGCCGGCCGCGTCGGAGCCGCCACCCGCGCCCTGGCGGAGCGCGCCGGTGTGCCGCGGCGGTGGGTCACCACGGTGGACCGGTCGAGCTCGTACGGCCACATCGACCCGCTCAGCGCCGCTCCGGACCGCAACGCCTTCGTCACGACGCTGGCGCGTTTCCTGGAGGACAAGATCCGCTGACCGCCGCCGGGTGATCCGGAACGGTCGCGACCCCGGGATCGGGCTGGGAAACTCCCCCCGTGGTATCCGATGTGCTCGTCGCCCGCGGGATCCGGGTCGCGGTAGTGCTGTCCGTGACCCTGTTGGTCCTCGCCGTCGGACTCCACCTGGGCCCGGCCAGCCTGCTGGGCGTATTCGCCGTGACCGGTCTTCTGATCATGGGGGACTTCCGGGGACCGCCGCTGCCGCGTGCCATCACCCTGGTCGCCGTCAGCCTCGGCGGCGCGGTCATGCTCACCCTCGGCGCCCTGGCCGGACACTACGAGCTCACCGCCATCCTCGGCAGTGCTGTCGCGGGTTTCCTGGTGCTGCTGTTCGGCGTCTACCGCGGCCAGTTCGGCCGCGCCGGACTGCCCCTGCTGCTGCCGTTCCTGAGCGAGGCCGCCAACCCGGAGGCCCTGCAGACCCTCGGCGTCGCGCTGCTCGCCTGGCTGGTCGGGTGCGCCATCTCGTCCGCCGGAGCCCTGCTGATCCTGCCCGGCTACCAGCGGGACACCGCGCACCCCTTCACCTCCCGCGCCTGCGCGGCGTACGCGAACCTGGTCCCCCAACTGTGGCCCTCGGTCACCCAGGACGCCGAGCGGGACTACGCCCTGTTCACCGACTCCCTCGCCGCGCTGGATGGGCACTGGGCGGGCAACCGCACCCGTCCCAGTGGTGTGCTGGCCCGCGACCGCGCGCTGCTGTCGGTCAGCGACTACCTGCACCGCCTGCAGACGCTGTGCGCGACCCGGATCCAGACCGGGGTCGCCACCGGGTCCACCGACCCGGTGCTGGCCACGGCCGTGACGACCACCGCGCAGACCGTCGCCCAGAGCCTGGCGGACGGCAAGCCCCAGGTGACGCTGAGCAATCTGATGGATGTGCGGGATCGGCAGTGGGCCCGCATCAACGACGCCTTCGCCGACGCGGTGCGCACCCGGGACCCCGCGAAGGCGCAGGCGGTCGCGTCCCGCAACTTCCTGCTCCGGATGACGTCGCTGTTCACCGTGGGGTTGGCGGTGCAGACCGACGTGGCGCTGGGCGGGAAACCCCCCGCCGATGCCTTCGGCGTCGGTGGCGTGGCCCTTCCGGAGTGGCGGTCGACGCCCCTGCGCATGGTGACTCAGCAGCTCAGTCCGGGCTCGCCGTGGTTCCGCAACGCGGCGCGCGGGGCGCTGGCCCTCGCCGTGGCCATCGCGATCGCGCGGATGCCCAGCATCGAACACGGATTCTGGATCGTCATGGGCGCCCTGGGAGCGCTGCGGTTCGACGCCCTGGGCACGGGCCGGACGGTCGGGGCCGCCATCCTGGGCCAGGCGGTGGGATTCGGGGCGTCCTTCGCGATCGTGATGCTGCTGCATCCGTATCCGTGGGCGCTGATCGCGCTGGTCCCCGTGGTCGGGTTCCTGGCCGGGTTCGCCCCCCCGAAACGGCTGTGGATGCCGCAGGCTGCCTTCACCGTGCTGGTGGTCGTGTGCCTGACCCTCGTGACCCCGCAGGAGCAGGGCGTCCCACTGACCCGGTTCGAGGACATGCTGATCGGGTTGGGCGTGTCCCTGGTCGTGAGCCTGCTGCTGTGGCCGCGCGGCATCCAGCAGCACGTGGCCGGCAAGATCGCGGACGCGGCCCAAGCGGCGGCCCACCTCCTGGTCGTCGCCAACAACCGGTTGGTGCGCGGCACGGCCGGCTCCTTCAGCGCGGCGGCCGACCGGGCCCGCATGAGCATCCGCGAGGCATCCGAGGCGTGCGACCTCGCCACCCTCGAGCAGCCCCCGAAACCGCCCCCCACCGTGTCCTGGACCCGGCTGGTGATGTCCAGCCGGCACGTCTTCTTCGGGTCCGTGATCATCGGCACGGTTCCCGCCGTCCCTGCGCCCCTCGGTGTCGCCGCGCGCCTGGACCAGGCCGCACTACTCGTCGGCGACCGGTTCGCGTCGGTGGAAGACGATGTCCTGGGGATGCTGGCCCGCCACCCGGGCAGCGACCCGGAGATCGCGACGCGGATGTCCCGGATGGGCGATGCCGTGCGGCCCGAGGTGCGCAGTCTGCTGGACGAGGCGGGCACGGCGGCCGTCGCCCAGGCCAGCCCCAACGACGAAGGTGTGGCCCTGGTCGGGACCGTGGAGTGGGACACCGTCTGGCTGGAGCACGTGGAACTGCTCAGCGGCCACCTCGGCCACCGCCGCGACCGCATCATGGAGAGCGGCACTTCGGGCGGGTGACCGTTCCCGCAGGGCGGGACAGGTCTGGCGGTGGCGGTGGGATTCGAACCCACGGTGGAGTTGCCCCCACACACGCTTTCGAGGCGTGCTCCTTTGGCCGCTCGGACACGCCACCGCCGCATACGATACCGGGTCCGCGCCGGCCTCCGGGACGGCACTCAGCGGCGGTCGGCCAGGAAGTCGCGCACCATCCGCCCCGCGTCGTCCGCCCGCACTCCCCCCACCACCTCGGGCCGGTGATGCAGCCGGCGGTCGCGGGGGATGTCGAACAGCGACCCGCAGGCGCCGTACTGGTCGTTCCAGGCGCCGAACACGATCCGCCGGACCCGCGCCGCCACGGCCGCGCCCGCACACATCGGGCACGGCTCGAGGGTCACCACCAGATCGCAGTCGGTGAGCCGCCACGTGCCGAGGGCCGCTCCCGCTGCGCGCAGAGCCACGATCTCGGCGTGGGCGGTGGGGTCCATGCCGCCGGCCCGCGTGTTGGCGGCCCGCGCCACGACTTCACCGTCCCGCACGACGAGAGCCCCCACCGGGATGTCGTCGCTGTCGCTGTCCCGGGCGCACACGAGGGCCTGCCGCATCCATTCGTCGTCGGCGGCGGCGGGCTGCATCACGCGGGCGCGTTGTCCAGGATGGCGACGAACTCCTTGCCGAAGCCCACCTTGGCCGCGATGGCCCCGATCTGCTCGTCGGGGTACAACTCCGGGTCACCGCACAGCTGATCCAGCTCGGCCGCCGGCAGCCCGTGATCGGACAGCAGGGTGAGGTCACCGGCGGGCTCGATGTCGTCGACGTCGGCCACCGCGTCCAGGTCGAGGCCCAGCAGGTCGGCCGCCTGTTCGGCGATGGGCCAGTCCAAGGCACTGGTGGCATCCGACAGCAGCACCCGGACGCGCGCGCCCTGCACCCGCAGACACACGAAGAACTCCTCGGCGACGGACACGAAGGCGACCGCCCCGGTCTCGCCCTGGTAGCGGCGAGCGAACTCGATCAGGTCGGACAGGGCGTCGGCAGCGGGAGCGGGGGCCAGCACGAGGTGCCAGTCGCCGTCCTCGCGCCACGCCACGACACCGAAATCCACACCCGCGTCATCCATGACGACCTCCCGCCTCGATGGTGTCAGCACCGCGGGGACCGGGGAAGGGCGGGGGCGGTTCCGCGCCAGGGGGAGGGTCAGAGGGCGCGGATGATGTCCTCGACGCGGTCCTTGGCGTCACCGAACAGCATCTGGGTGTTGTCCTTGAAGAACAGCGGGTTCTGCACGCCCGCGTAGCCCGTGGCCATCGACCGCTTGAACACGATGACGTCCTTGGCGTTCCAGACGTTGAGGACGGGCATGCCGGCGATGGGGCTGTTGGGTTCGTCGATGGCCGCGGGGTTGACGGTGTCGTTGGCGCCGATGACGAGGACGACGTCGGTGTCCGGGAAGTCGTCGTTGATCTCGTCCATCTCGAGCACGATGTCGTACGGGACCTTGGCCTCGGCCAGGAGGACGTTCATGTGACCGGGCAGCCGGCCGGCGACCGGGTGGATGCCGAAGCGGACGTCGACGCCCTTCTCGCGCAGGTGCCGGGTGAGCTCGGCCACCGGGTACTGCGCCTGCGCGACGGCCATGCCGTAGCCCGGGGTGATGACGACGGACCGCGCCGACTCCAGCAGTTCGGCCGCGCCCTCGGCGGTGATCTCGCGGTGGTCGCCGTAGTCGGTGTCCCCGGACACCGTGCCCGCCTCGACGCCGAACCCACCCGCGATCACCGACAGGAACGACCGGTTCATCGCCTGGCACATGATGTACGACAGGTAGGCACCGGAGGATCCGACGAGTGCACCGGTGATGATCAGCAGGTCGTTGTTGAGCAGGAAGCCCGCAGCGGCGGCCGCCCACCCGGAGTAGCTGTTCAGCATCGAGACGACGACGGGCATGTCGCCGCCGCCGATCGACGCGACCAGATGCCAGCCGAGGAACAGCGCCAGCAGCGTCATGATCAGCAGCAGGGACTGGCGCAGGACCACGCTGTCGTGGGGGGCCAGCACGTACGCCACGGTCATGGCGATCGAGATCACGATGACGGCGAGGTTCACGGCGTTGTGAGCCGGCAGCATCATGGGCGCGGACTTGATGCGGGCGGACAGTTTCAGGTACGCCACGATCGACCCGGTGAACGTGACCGCGCCGATGAAGACGCCGATGAACACCTCGGCGTCGTGGATGGCGGGGTAGGGGACCGACGTCTCGTACGACGAGTTCCAGCCGACCAGCACGGCCGCCAGACCCACGAAGCTGTGCAGCATGGCGATGAGTTCGGGCATGCCCGTCATCTCCACGCGGCGCGCCCGCCAGATGCCGATGGCCCCGCCGACGGCCATGGCGGCCACGATCAGGCCGAGGCCGCTGAGGCCGCTGCCGGTGCGGTCGTTGGCCTCGCCGACGCCGTTGACGCCGCCGACCGCCGCGATGATGGTGAACACCAGGGCGATGGCCATGCCGAAGATGCCGTACCGGTTGCCCATGCGGGCGCTCTCGTGTTTCGACAGGCCCGCCAGGGCGCCGATGAACAGCAGCGCGGCGACGATGTAGGAGCCGAGGACGAGGGTCAGGGGGATCATCGCGTCGAGTCCTCCCGCCGGAACATGCGCAACATTCGGCCGGTGACGGTGAAGCCGCCGAAGACGTTGATGCTGGCCACGAGGATCGCGATGAAGGCGAGCGCCGACATCCACAAGCCGCCGTGGCCGATCTGCAGCAGGGCCCCGACCAGGATGATGCCGCTGATCGCATTGGTGACCGACATCAGCGGCGTGTGCAGCGCGTGGTGCACGTTGCCGATCACGTAGAAGCCGATGACCACCGCCAGCGCGAACACCATGAAGTGGCCCAGGAAGGGTTCGGGCGACACCGCCGACAGCGCCAGGAAGAGAGCAGCGGCCACGGCGATCAGCCCGAGCTTCTTGCCGTCGCTCATCGGGGGTTTCGGCTCCGGCGCCGCAACCGGTGGCGGCGCTGCGGTGGGCGCGGGGGCCGCGGACACCTGGACGGGCGGCGGGGGCCAGAGGACGTCGCCCCGGTCCACCACCGTCATGCCGCGGATCACCGGGTCGTCGAGGTCGAGCACGAGCTCGCCGTTCTTCTCGGGCGTCATGAGTTTGAGCAGGTTGACCAGGTTCGTGCCGAACAACTGCGACGCCTGCGTCGGCAGCCGACCGGGCAGGTCGGTGTAGCCGAGGATCGTCACGCCGTTGTCCGTGACCACCCGCTCGTCGGCCACCGATCCGGCCACGTTGCCGCCGTTGGCCGCGGCCATGTCGACGACGACACTGCCCGGCTTCATGCTGGCGACCATCTCCTCGGTGATCAGCCGGGGGGCGGGCTTGCCGGGGATGAGCGCGGTGGTGATGACGATGTCGACGTCCTTGACCTGCTCCGCGTACAGCTCCGCGGCCTTGCGGTTGAAGTCCTCCCCCATCTCCTTGGCGTAGCCGCTGGCGCTGGGGCCGGACTCCGCGACGTCGATGCGCAGGAAGTCCGCGCCCATCGACTCCACCTGTTCGGCCACCTCGGGTCGGGCGTCGAACGCGCGCACGATCGCGCCCAGGCTGCCCGCGGTCCCGATCGCGGCCAGCCCCGCGACTCCGGCGCCGACCACGAGCACCTTGGCGGGCGGGACCTTGCCGGCGGCGGTCACCTGGCCGGTGAAGAAGGAGCCGAACTCGTTGGCCGCTTCGATGACGGCCCGGTAGCCGCCGATGTTGGCCATCGACGACAACACGTCGAGGGCCTGGGCGCGGGAGATCCGCGGGACGGCGTCCATGGCGAGGGCGGTGACGCCGCGGGCCGCGAGGGCCTGGGTCAGCTCGGGGTCGATCGCCGGCGCCAGGAGGCTGATCAGGGTCTGTCCCTCGTGCAGGCGGGTGACCTCGTCGGGGTCCGGTGGGTTGATCTTGAGGAGGATCTCGCGGTCCCAGACGTCGTCTCCGACGATCTGGGCGCCGGCGGCCTCGTAGCTGGCATCGGAGAAGGACGCACCCGCCCCCGCGCCCGCCTGGACCGCGACCTCGTACCCGAGGCTGCAGATCTGGGCCACGGTCTTGGGGGTCGCTGCCACCCTGCGTTCACCGGGTTTCGACTCGCGGGGAACTCCGATGCGCACGGACTCAACTCCTCGGCCGGGATCTTCCTCGAATGTATACGGTGCCGCTCCACGCTCCGTGACGCGGGTTCCCCGCCACGCGCCGCACCCCCATTGCGCGGGTCCACCCGGCCAATCGGGGTGTGTCCCCCCGCCGCAACCGGCACGATGGGCGGGTGGCAACGCTCACGCTCGCGATCGACTGCGGCGGCATCGGCATCAAGGGGTCGGTGCTGGACCCGCTCGGGCAGATGACCGCCGAGCAGGTCCGGGTGCGCACCCCCTACCCGCTGCCGCCGGACCGCTTCATCGGGATCCTCGCCGGGCTGGCCGACCGCCTGCCCGCCGCCGACCGGGTGACGGTCGGCATGCCGGGCATGATCCGGCACGGTCGGGTGGTGTCGACACCGCACTACGTCACCAAACGCGGACCGCACACCAAGGTGGATCCGCTCCTGGTCACCGCCTGGCGCAACTTCGACGCCCAGGCCGCCGTCGCGGAACGGATGGGCCTGCCCGCGATCGTGCTCAACGACGCCGAGGTGGCCGGCGCGGGCGCGGTGACGGGGTTCGGCTTCGAGGTGGTCATGACCCTGGGCACCGGCCTCGGCAATGCGATCTTCGACGACGGCCAGTTGTTGCCGCACCTGGAGGTGTCCCGCGCCCCCGTGCGGCGGGGCCGGATCTACGACACCTACATCGGCGACGCGGCGCGCAAGCGTCTGGGGGCCGTGGCGTGGAGCAAGCGCGTGCGCGACGTGCTCATCGGGCTGCGGCCCATGTTCGAGTGGGACCGCCTGTACCTCGGCGGCGGCAACGGCGTGAAGGTCGCGCAGAAGGACCTGCTCGCCGTGGGCGGGCAGATCCTCGTCGTGCCGAACGCGACGGGCATCGTCGGCGGTGTGAAGGCCTGGGATCTGCAGGTGGGCCAGTTGCGCGAGCCCATGAGCGCCTCCGGTCGGCCCAACGTGCCCCCGGCGTCGGAGCCCCCGGCGCCCCGGAAACGGGCCCCCCGCAAGACGGCGGCCCGGCGCACGACCAGTCCCTGATGGTCGACCACGCCGACCCGCGGCCGCCGTCCGGCGGCGCCTACGCCTACCGCGGCCGCGTCACCCCCGACTACGCCCCGCAGCCCGACCGCGACCCCGACCCGGGGGAGATCGTGTGGGCGTGGGTGCCGTACGAGGAGGACCCCCACGTCGGCAAGGACCGCCCTCTCGTGGTCATCGGCCGCGGCGAACAGCCCAGGCAGTACGTGGCCCTGATGCTGTCGAGCCGCGGCCACGCCGGTGACCGCGGGTGGGTGTGCCTCGGGTCGGGACCGTGGGACCGGGAACGGCGGGAGTCGTGGGTGCGGGTGGACCGGCCGTTGGGTATCGACGACGGCGGAGTGCGACGCGAAGGGGCGGTCCTGGCGCACGACCGTTTTCTGGAGTTGCTCGAGAAGGTGCGGGACGACCGCAACGGCATCGACGTGGACTGACCCCGGCGCTGGTGCCGGGGGCGGCGATCCGGTCTGGGATACTTCGTGCATGACTGCAGCGGCCGTGGTGGACCCCTCCGCCGACGTGGCTCCCGGGGCCACGCTCGGCGCCGGCACCCGCGTGTGGCACCTGGCCCAGATCCGGGAAGGGGCCCGTCTGGGGACGGGTTGCATCATCGCGCGCGGCGCCTACGTCGGTACTGGCGTCACCATGGGCGACAACTGCAAGATCCAGAACTACGCCCTCGTCTACGAACCCGCCCGCCTCGGCAACGGTGTCTTCATCGGACCGGCCGCTGTGCTCACCAATGACGAGTACCCGCGGGCGATCAACCCGGACGGAACCGTCAAGTCTGCGACGGACTGGCAGCCGGTCGGCGTGACCATCGGCGACGGCGCCTCGATCGGAGCCCGGGCCGTGTGCGTGGCACCGGTGACGATCGGGAAGTGGGCGCTTGTGGCCGCCGGCGCCGTGGTCACCAGAGACGTGCCCGACCACGCCATCGTGGCCGGCGTCCCGGCCCGGCGGGTCGGCTGGGTCGGACACGCCGGGCGCCCCCTGCAGGATGCCGGGGGCGGCCGGTGGCGCTGCCCGGCGACCGGTCGGGAATACCGGGAGTCGGCCGCGAATCTGCTGACGCCGACAGAGGAGACGACCGTATGATCCCCGCCGCGCAGCCCCTGATCGGAGCCGAGGAGCGGGCCGCCGTCGACGCCGTGTTGCAGTCGGGCATGATCGCCCAGGGCCCGCAGGTCGCCGCCTTCGAAGACGAGTTCGGCGCTTTCGTGGCCGGGCGGGAGTGCATCGCGGTCAACTCGGGCACCTCGGCACTGCACCTGGCGCTGTTGGCCATGGGCATCGGCCCAGGTGACGAAGTCATCGTGCCCAGCTTCACCTTCGCCGCCACGGCGAACGCCGTCGCGGTCGCCGGGGCGACGCCCGTGTTCGTCGACATCGCCCCCGACACGTTCTGCATCGACCCCGCCACCATCGCCCCGGCGATCACGGCACGGACCCGGGCCATCATCCCCGTGCACCTCTACGGCCATCCGGCCGCTATGGCCCAGATCATGGACATCGCCCAGGAGTACGAACTGCAGGTGCTCGAGGACGCCGCCCAGGCGCACGCCGCCTCCCTGGAAGGCCGCCCCGTGGGCGCCTGGGGGGACGCGGCCGCCTTCTCCTTCTACCCGACCAAGAACATGACCTCTGGCGAGGGCGGCATGGTCGTCACCGGCGATCCGGAACTGGCCCGCATGGTGCGCCTGCTGCGCAACCAGGGCATGGAGAAGCGGTACCACAACGAGGTCGCCGGCCTGAACAACCGCATGACCGACGTGCATGCGGCGATCGGGCGCGTGCAGCTCGGCCAACTCCCCGGCTGGACCCGGCAGCGCCAGGACAATGCCGCGTTCCTCGACGGGGCCCTGCAGGGGGTCACGACTCCCCCCGTCCGTCCGGGTGCGGAGCATGTGTACCACCAGTACACGATCCGGGTGCCCGGCGACCGGGACGCCTTCGTGGCGGCTTTGGCCGAGCGTGGCGTCGGGTCGGGCGTCTACTACCCGGTGCCCGTGCACCGCCTACCGACGTTCGCGCTGGACATCGACCTGCCGCACACCGAGGAAGCCGCCCGGCAGGTCATCTCCCTTCCGGTGCACCCGGCGCTGAGCCGGGCCGACCTGGAGACGGTCGCCGCAGCAGTCAACGAGGTGGCGGCGGGGGTGCCGGCATGAGCCGGCCCCTGCGGGCCGGGCTGATCGGGCTGGGCATGATGGGGCGGCACCACGCCCGGGTGCTGCGTTCCCTGGAGGGCGTGGAGTTGGTGGCGGTCGCCGATCCGCTGGGCGACCCGCACGACGTGTCCGGCGAGTTGGCGGTCGGGGCGGACGTCGCCTCCCTGGTGGCGGCCGGGATCGACTACTGCGTCGTGGCGGTCCCCACGGCGTTCCATCACGGCATCGCGCTCGACCTGGCCGGCCACGGGGTGCACGCGCTCATCGAGAAGCCGCTCGCCGCCAACAGCACGGAGGCCGCCGACATCGTCGCGGCCTTCGCCGACGCGGGACTCGTCGGCGCGGTGGGCCACATCGAGCGTTACAACCCGGCGCTGCAGCAGGCCCGCGCCCGCATCGCCAACGGCGACCTGGGGGATGTCCTGCAGGTCAGCACCCGGCGGGTGGGCCCCTTCCCCGCGCGCATCGCCGACGTCGGGGTGGTCAAGGATCTGGGCACCCATGACATCGACCT
Source organism: Actinomycetota bacterium (assembly GCA_029978705.1). Classification (GTDB taxonomy): domain Bacteria; phylum Actinomycetota; class Actinomycetes; order S36-B12; genus CAIWTL01. The sequence continues at coordinate 3,082 of JAPOIY010000001.1, read as the reverse complement.
CACCGCCTGGGTGGCGCAACAGCCGTTCGCGCGCGTCGCCGCCGAGACCGCACACCGCTCCGGTCGGGACCACGAGGATCTCGTCACCATCACCGGACGTCTCGCGGACGGCACCGTCACCAACCACATGGTCAATTGGCTGTCCCCGCTGAAGGAGCGCGTCACGGCAATCACCGGCGAGAAGGGGGCGTTCGTCGCCGACACCCTCACCGCCGATCTGACGTTCTACGCCAATGGGTCGGTGCCCACCGAGTGGGCGCAGATTGCGGGATTCCGCGGCGTCAGCGAGGGCGACATGATCCGGTTCTCCTTCCCCAAGGCCGAGCCGCTGCGCACCGAACACGAGGCCTTCCGCGACGCCGTGCTGGGCAAGGATTCCCAGATCGTGTCCCTCGCCGAGGGCGCCCGGACGTTGGCCGTCGCCGAAGCCGTGCTGACGGCAGCGGCCACGGGCCGCACGCAGACTCTCTGAGGCCCCGTCAGCCGATCTTGACCGGCAGGTAGGTGACGGCGACCTTCTTCGTGGTGCGGCAGGCCGCACCGGTCGGCTCGCACACCTGCGTGGCCGTCGGGAGGGTCAGGGTCTTGCGGCCCCGGTACTCGGCGGCGTACGCGATCTTGAAGGTCTTGCCCGCCTTCGTGAACTCGCAGATCCGCAGGGGCCCGTCGGTGCCGCAGCCGCGGAACCGGCTGCCGACCGTCCAATCCATGAGCGTGTTGTAGGCCACCACGCCGGGGGAGCCGGCCATCATCTGGATCCCGAGCCACTTGTACGGCTCCTGCACCCACATGTACCAGTAGGTGCGTTTGAAGCCATGCCGCCAGGAGTCGAGGTAGGTGCGCAGGACGATCGCCTGCTGCAGGCGGGGCGAGGCAGTGCCCAGGTAGTTGGTCTCGGTGTCCCAGAACTGCACCCGGTCGGGCACGCCAGCCTTCTTGGCGGCGCGCACGAACTCATCGAGAACCTGGGACCGCTTCACGACCCCTTCGTCCGGGGAGATCTTCGACGGGTGACCGGCGTAACTGTGGATGGCCACGACGTCGACCGGCCAGCCGCGAGCGGCGAGGCCGGCCATGTACTTGGGGAAGAAGGAACGGAACCAGGCCGGCTGCTCGCCCATCTGCGAGTTCGCGGAGACCACCTTCGCCGTGGGGTCGAGTTCCCGCACGACGTCGTAGAGGATCTTCGTCATCTCGGCCATCTCGTCCGGCGTGCCCTGCCACAGGTACTTGGCGGTTGCCTCGTTCCACGCCTCGTACATGCTGATCTGGCCGGCGTAGCGGCTCACGAACGCCCGCAGGAACGTCCGCCAATCGGACATGTCTTTCGGGGCGGCGGTGGCGTCCTTGCCCCAGTACTCCCGCTCCGGCATGGCGACCGGCCCCTTGGCGGCCCACTCCGGCGTGCCGCAGAAACTGAACAGGGTGTCGGTGAAGCCCATGCCCTGCGACTGGCCGATGATCTCGTCGGCCTGCTTCCAGTCGTAGACGCCGCGCTCGGGGTTCAGGGTGCGCCACAGCGGATAGCAGTTGTGCCGGTAACTGCCGGAGCGCAGGCCGGGTTTCCCCTGGTAGGAGTGGATGCCGAAGTCGTTCGTGGTGATCGTGCCGACGCTGCGGGGCGGGGCCACGATCTTCAGAGCCGGCGTGGTCTGCGCCCCCGGTTCGGCGTGCGCCGCGCCCGTCAGAGGAAGGGCCACGAGGCCGGCTGCCACGGCCGCGGTCCCCGCGAGGGCGGTCACTGTGCTGCTCCAGGTCATCCTTCCATCATGCAACACGTTGCGCCGTGTCCGGGTGAGCGTTATGTAAACGATGGCCTGCGATCCGTGCATCACCCTTTACTCTGGGAGAGCACCGCAAACAATCTTGTGACGGATGCGGGACGAAGACGGGACCGGGAGCGAACCAGGATGCAGCACCTGCGACGACGAATTGTGACGACCGCCACAGCGGCCGCGACCTTCGCCATGGGCCTCGCCCTGGTGTCCGCCCCGCCCGCCGGGGCCGCCGCCGCAGCGCCGGCAGCGCCGGCCGCCAAGGTGAAGGGCGCCGCGAGCCCGGTGCCCAGCTCACCATGGTGCGCCCGCCCGATGAGCCGCCTCGAGCTCTACCGCAGTTCGTCGCGGTTCGACCCGCCGAGCACGCTGCAACTCCTCGACGAGACGCAGTCCATCGACCTGGCGACCCTGGACCTGAAGAACCCATCGCCTTTCGTCGATCCGTCCCGGACGCTGTGGTACCGGTCGCTGCTGTGGCTGGCTGTGGCGGCGGTCGACGCCTCCGAGAACGGCCGTCCGGCCGAAGCGGCGCCGCTGGCCGCCCGCATGATCGAGATCGCGGAGAACTTCCCCGATCCCGGCAGCGCCACCCCGGAGTGGACTGCCCTCTCCAACGCGACCGGCTGGGACGAGGGCACCACCTTCCGCCGCGCCGAGGCGCTGCTGTGCCTGTCCTCCTACGTCGACAGCAACCACGCGTTGTGGCCGCGGCTCAAGGCCCTGCTGCGGGTGCATGGCGACGCCCTGATCGACGACAACCGCTACAAGGGCCCGCCGCAGCGCGCCGTGCACAACCACGGGATGCTGGCCAACCTCACCCTCATCGACATCGGTGAGCGGATCGACGAACCCTCCTACAAGCGCCGGGCCATCGAACGCCTCGCCAACGACTCGGGCCAGGTCTTCAGCCCGCTGGGATGGGCCTTCGAGGGCTCCACGATGTACCAGTCGGTCAACATCGCCGGCTGGCGCGACGCCCGCGACGTGCTGCGCAACCGCGGCTACGCGGCCGAAGCGAATCTCATCGACTCCCGCCTGGGCAATGCCACGGAGGTGGTGGCCCACCTCATCAGCCCGACCGGGCAACTCGCCCTGATCGGCAACACGCGCTTGGCCGACTCGGTCCTGCGCCCCGACGCCAACCCCAGCCGTCCCCTGAGCCTCACCGACCCGGTCGGTGGCCTGGCCGTGGGCCGGTGGTCATGGAGCGACCCCAACACCACGTGGTGGACCGCCCTCAACCAGCCCCGTAAGGGCCCCCACGGCCACGACGACAGCACGGCCATCACCTGGCAGACCCTCGG
>JAPOIY010000021.1 GCA_029978705.1 Actinomycetota bacterium | reverse complement strand
GTGAAGCACGCAGGCCAGCCATCTGCGAAGCCCGCTGCATTCACCGCGGCTGAGATGCTTAAAGTGCGAAAGGCAATCGTGGGCAATCGGCTCGAGGCTGGATTCCGGCTCACGCAGAATGGACTCAGGCGTTCGGAGGTCTTGGGACTGCGTTGGTCGGACATCGACTTCACGGCGGCGACCCTGACCGTCACGCGATCCCGGGTGGATGTGGCCGGAAGTCGCAGCGTGATCGGCGAGCCAAAGACTCAACGGGGACGACGCACCCTTCCGCTCGATTCCGACCTGCTCGCGGTCCTGAAGCGCACCCGTGCAGAGCAGCAAGAGACCTACGGGCTGGCTCAAGTCCGGGATGGATTCCTCGTGGTGGATGAGTTCGGTCAGCCGCTCCGCCCTGAGCGCTTCTCGGACCTCTGGCGGGAGGTCCTGAAGGATCACCGCATCCGCTACCTGGATCTGCGTGCTGCGCGTCGGTCCTCGGTCACGTTGATGCGGGACATGGGTGTTCCCGACCATCACGTCGCCGCGTGGCACGGCCACGACGAGGCTGTCATGCGTCGCAACTACTCGGTCGCGATGGATGAAGGATTGAAAGCCGCAGGGGAGTCTCTGTCCGAGGCCCTTAGAGAAGCGCTGTGACAAATACGTGACAAGAACTGCGGATACCGGGCGGCGGAGAGACGAGATTCGCCGATTTCACGCTCAGATCTGGTGGCCAGGGGCGGGGTCGAACCGCCGACCTTCCGATTTTCAGTCGGACGCTCGTACCAACTGAGCTACCTGGCCGAGGTGCCGGCTGGTGCCGGACCGAGCGACCCTGACCGGACTTGAACCGGCGACCTCCGCCTTGACAGGGCGGCGCGCTAACCAACTGCGCTACAGGGCCTCAGTACCCCCAACGGGATTCGAACCCGTGCTACCGCCTTGAAAGGGCAGCGTCCTAGGCCGCTAGACGATGGGGGCCGGACTCGGCCCTCACCGACCGAAAGCCGTTGAGTGCCGCTTCAGCATAGGTGACACGGGGGCCGGACTCCAACCCCGGGGTCCCCGTCGTCCGCGCCGGCTGCCCTCGATTGCGCCCGGCGATAATGGGCGCATGAACAGCGACGCGCAGACCGCCGCGGTCACCGCGTTACGGTCCGGCGCCCTGGTCGCGCTGCCCACCGAGACCGTCTACGGCCTCGCCGCGGATGCGGGCAACCCCCGTGCCGTGGCGCGCATCTACTCGGTCAAGGGGCGTCCGGCCGACCATCCGCTGATCCTGCACATCGCCTCGGCCACTGCGCTCGACCGGTGGGCGGTCGGCATCCCCGACTGGGCGCACGCGCTCGTGGCCCGTGCGTGGCCGGGCCCGCTGACCGTCGTGCTACCGAGGTCGCCAGCTGTGGGGGACTGGGTGACCGGTGGTCAGAACACCGTCGCCGTCCGGGTGCCGGACCATCCGCTGGCGCTGGCAGTCCTGCGCGGGTTCGGCGATGCTGTGGCCGCCCCCTCCGCCAACCGGTTCGGGCAGGTCTCGCCGACCAGCGCCGAGCACGTCCGCCGCGACCTGGGCGACCTGCTGGAGCCGCGGGACGTCATCCTCGACGGCGGCCCCTGCCGCGTGGGGGTGGAGTCCACCATCGTGTCCGCTCTCGGAACCCAGCCCGTCGTCCTGCGCCCCGGCGCCTACTCCGCCGCCGACATCGAGAGGCTCAGCGGGGTCCCCGTGGCCGCCATCGCCCCGAGCGACGCCCCAAGGGTGTCCGGGTCGCTGGCCTCGCACTACGCCCCTCGCGCGCAGGTCCACCTCTCCGGTGATCCCGCGCCCGGCGATGGTCTGATCGCGATGGTGGGTGTTCCGACGCCACCCGGGGTCGTCCGACTCATCGCCCCCGCCACGACCGTCGACTACGCCAGGGGCGTGTATGGGGCGCTGCGCGAGGCAGACGCCTTGGCCCTCGCCGCGGTCTACGCGGTTCCGCCCACCGGGGATGAAGGGGAGGCGGTCGCCGTCCGCGACCGGCTGCACCGCGCCGCCGCGCAGCGGCCCACTCAGCCGTAGCCCAGTTCGTGCAGGTGGTCGTCGTCGATGCCGAAGTGGTGCGCGATCTCGTGGACCACGGTGATGTGCACCTGCTCGACCACATCCTCCAACGTGTCGCACATGTGCAGGATCGGGATCCGGTAGACCCAGATGGTGTCCGGCAGGACACCGGCGTAGTTCGTCGTGCGCTGAGTCAGCGGCACGCCCTGGTACAGCCCCAGCAGGTTCTGGCCGGGCGGTGGCCAGTCCGCTACCCGGAACACCACGTTGTCGACAAGGTCGGCCAACTCCTGGGGGATCTCATCGAGGGCGCGCGCGACGAGATCCTCGAACTCCTTGCGCGGGACGAACAGCACGTCATCGAGCCTCGCACGGCCACCGGCGCTGCACGACCCCAGGTGCCCCCGGGCGGGCCGCGCCCCCCGGGTCTCAGTCCAAGACCGTCCCGATGCCGACCTGGGTGACGACCTTGTTCTTCAGCCGGAAGAGCGTGGCGACCTGGCCGGGCTTCGGGTCGGGATTGGTGGCGCAGGACTGTCGCCCCGGCTGCGACGGGACGGGCTCGCACACGACCGAGTACGCCGAGCGGACCTGCTTCTTGCTCGACCCCACCCCGATGTCGATGCTGGTCCGCTGCGCAGGCGACGTCGTCTCCATGTTGGTGACGCCGACCCCGCCCTTCACGACGGTGACGGTGAACCTGTCCGCAAAGAACAGGACGCGGTACTCGCCGAACTGGTTGACGCCGGTGCGCACCCGCAGCGGATCGGTCCCCATCTTCTGGATGACCTTCTTCTCGCTGTTGCCGACCTTGATGGCGTTGATGCTCTTGTCGACCTTGATGAGGTTCGTGGGCCCGGCGAGGGCCACTCCCGGTACGAGGAGCACAACAGTGGATACGGCGGCGAGCGGAAGGCGCATGGCAGCACCCTAACCCGGCTACCTCCCCCGGAGACGACTGTCCCCGGGCACTCGCGGAGCACCCGGGGACAGCGTGAGATAGAGGTCAGTCCAGGAAGGACACCACGCTGACCTCGGTGATCACGTTGTTCGTGAGCCGGAAGTCGGTGCGGGTCTCACCCGGCTCGGGGTTCTTGGGCCCCGTGTGGCAGATCTTGCGGCTGGCGTCCACCCGCTCGCAGATGACGTCGTAGGCGCTCTTGAGCTCGCCCTTCGTGGATCCCACCCCGATGCCTTCGGACGTCGTGACCTTCTTCGACTTGGTGGTCATCCACGTGGTGCCGATGTCGTCGGCCAGGACGCGGACCATGAACTTGTTGGAGAAGTACAGGTCCTTGTAGGGGATGTTGAGGGCCACGTCGGTCCCCGAGACGATCTTCTTCGGATCCTCTCCGACCTTGTTGATGACGACGTGCTGCTTGTTGCCGATCCGGACCTTGTTGATGCTCTTGTCGATCTTGATGACGTTGTTGGCGGCGCCGGCGGCGGCCGGCAACCCCAGGACGAGGGCGGTACCGGCGGCACCGGCAATGGCGAGAGAGGCGAGTTTGCGCATGGCTTGACGATAGGCGGCGCAGCCACGCCGGTCCAGCGTTTCCCTGGTTGTGCCGTCGCCTGGCACTCTGACCGGGTGAGCATCGCCGAGGCTGCGACCCACCCCCACCGGGTGGTCTTCCAAGCCCTGCTGCCGTACCAGCCGGCGTGGTTGCCGCGCGACGTAATGGCGGGCATCGTGCTCTCGGCGCTGCTGGTGCCACAGGGAATGGCCTACGCCGAGCTGGCGGGCCTGCCGCCGGTCACCGGCCTCTACACGTCCGTGCTGTGCCTCATCGGTTACGCCATCTTCGGCGCGTCCCGCATCCTCGTGCTCGGGCCGGACTCGTCCCTCGGCCCCATGATCGCGGCGACCGTCCTCCCCCTGGTGATTGCCGACGGCGATCCCGCGAAAGCTGTGGCGCTGGCGTCGATGCTGTCGCTCATGACCGGCGCCATCATGGTCGCGGCGGGGGTGTGGAAGGCCGGCTTCGTGGCCGACCTCCTGTCCAAACCCACGATGCTCGGCTACATGAACGGTCTGGCGCTCACGATCATCGTCAGCCAGTTGGACAAACTCCTCGGCTTCTCTGTCACCTCGGACGGGTTCTTCGGCGACGTCACCGGGTTCGTGGCGGGTGTGGCGGGAGGGGATGTCGTTCCCGCGGCCGCTGCCATCGGGATCGTCAGCCTGCTCATCATCCTGGCCGTCAACAAGTGGCTGCCGAAGATCCCGGGTGTGCTCGTCGCCGTGATCTTCGCGCTCGTGGTCTCCGCGGCCCTGAGCCTCGCGACTCACGGGGTCAAGGTCGTGGGGGTGCTGCCCCAGGGGTTCCCCGCCTTCACCTGGCCTTCGGTCTCCCCGGCCGACGTGGGAGTGCTGCTGGCGGGAGCGGTCAGCATCGCGCTGGTCGCCCTGACCGACACCATCTCGACGGCCTCGTCGTTCGCGGCCCGGCGCGGCGAGACGGTCGACGGCAACAAGGAGATGATCGGCATCGGGGCGGCCAATATCGCCACCGGCTTCTTCCAGGGCTTCCCCGTGTCCACCAGCGGCTCCCGCACGGCCGTCGCGGACCAGGCGGGAGCCAAGAGCCAACTCACCGGCCTGGTGGGCGCGGGCGTGATCACGCTCATGCTCGTGGCACTCCCCGGCCTCATGCAGACCTTGCCCCAACCCACCCTGGGCGCCGTCGTCATCGCCGCGGCCTGGTCGCTGGCCGACATCCCCGCGTCCCGGCGGCTCTGGAGGCAGCGCCGCACCGACTTCCTGATCATGATGACGGCGTTCGTCGGAGTCGTCGTCCTCGGCGTCCTGCCCGGGATCGTGATCGCCGTCGGCATGTCCATCGCCAACGTCTTCCGGCGCCTGTGGTGGCCGTACCACGCCGTCCTGGGGCGCCTGGACGACACACCCGGCTACCACGACCTGGAGCGGTACGACGAGGACGACGGCTGGCGCCTGCCCGGGTGCACAATCGTCCGCTTCGACGCCCCCCTGATCTTCGCCAACGCGAAGACCTTCGCGGCCTTCGTGATGGAACAAAGCGACGCGATGCGCGACATCCAGCCCGCCTGGATCGTGGTTGCCGCCGAGCCCATCAGCGACGCGGACACGACCGCGTGCGACATGTTGGAGGATCTCGATGCAGACCTGGAGAAGCGGGGGCACCGGCTCGTCATCGCCGAGATGAAAGGGAAGGTCAAGGAGAAGCTCGGCCAGTACGGCCTGTTCGAGCAGTTGACGGAGGACCAGTTCTACCCCACCGTCACGAGCGCGACGAAGGCCTACCGGGCCCTGACGGGCGCGGAGTGGGTCGCTGTCGACTGACACGGGGATCCACATCCCGGGTCCGGTCGCTACGGTGGCCATATGACGAGCGCCGCGAAGAAGACGCCAGGGAAGGCCGCGTCCGCCCAGAGGGCCACCCGCAAGAAGTCCAGTACCGCGAAGAAGACCGCGACCACGAAGACCACGACCACGAAGAAGGCCGGGACCACCAAGGCTTCCGCCCGGAAAGCCTCGCCCCGGGCCGCCACCTCATCAACGACGGCGACACCGCGGCGCGACCACGACCTGGTCCTGTACGGCGCCACCGGCTTCACCGGGCAGCTGGTCGCCGCCTACCTCGCCAAGAACGCCCCCGGCAATGTGCGGATCGCTCTGGCCGGGCGCAGCGAGGGGAAGCTGCGCACCATCCGGGCGCAGATCGGAGGGCATGCCGCGAAGTGGCCGCTCGTCACCGCCAACAGCGCTGATCCCGCGTCCCTGGCCCGGATGGCCGCCGGGACGACTGCGCTGATCAGCACGGTCGGCCCCTACGCCAAGTACGGCCTCCCGGTCGTGGAAGCCTGCGCGACCGCGGGGACCAACTACTGCGATCTCACCGGCGAGGTGCTGTTCATGCGCGACAGCATCGACCGATTCGACACCGTTGCCCGCGCCAACAAGGCCCGCATCGTTCACTCGTGCGGCTTCGACTCCATCCCCAGCGATCTCGGCGTGCTCGCTCTCGCAGCAGCCGCCCGCCACGACGATCCCGCCGCCCGGCTGCTGGGCACCCGCTTCATCGTGACCGGGGCGAAGGGCGGGGTCAGCGGCGGAACCATCGCATCCGGGCTCAACGAGTTGGATCGGGCCAAGGGCGACGACCTGGCGGCCTCCCTGTTGGCCGACCCTTACGCCTTGTCCCCGGACCGACCGGGGGAGCCATCGCCGGGCGACACCGGCGACCCCCGCGGGGTGGTGCACGACGACGTCACCGGTACGTGGCTGGCCCCGTTCATCATGGGACCCATCAACTCGCGGGTCGTGCGCCGCAGCAACGCGCTCACCGACTTCTCGTACGGCCGCCAGTTCCGGTACGCCGAGTACGTGTCGTGCGGCAAAGGCCTGCCCGGGCGCCTGGCGGCCACCGGCATGGCGGTCGGTATGGCTGTCGGGGAGGCGGCGCTGGCGTTGCCGCAGGTGCGCACGCTGGCCGGGCGCGTGCTGCCCGAACCCGGGGCCGGGCCCGGCGACGAGACGCGGGCGAAGGGGTACTTCACCATCGAACTGCACACCCGCACCACGACGGGTGCCCCGTACCGCGCCCGCGTCGCGGCCCAGGGCGACCCGGGATACGCGGCTACGTCCCTGATGCTCGGCACCACCGGACTCACCCTGGCCGGTGACGGTCTGCCCCGGCGCTACGGTGTGCTCACGCCCGCGGTCGGCGTAGGGGAGGTCCTCATCACCAACCTGCGGGTGGCCGGAATGATCATCGAGGCGAGGAAGGTCTGACATGACGCTGGACGAGATGGCGGTCCGGGAGGCCCTCGCGGGCCTGTCCGGGTGGATGGGTGATACCGCATCCATCAGCAAGACCTACGAGTTCCCCTCGTTCGCCGAGGCTGTGCTGGGGGTGGCGGCTGTGGCGGTCGCCGCTGAGCGGGCCGACCACCACCCGGACATCGACATCCGGTGGCGATCGGTCACCTTCCGGCTGGCCACCCACTCGGCGGGCGGGGTCACCGCCAAAGACCTGGGGCTGGCCGCGGACATCGACGACACCCTGGGAAAGTGACGGGGCGGTCACAGACCCACCGAGTGGCCAAACCGCGCCCGATCACGGCTTAGCCTGTCCCCCATGACCGCACCGGACGAGGAATTGGCCGCCGCCACGTCGGAGGGCGACGACGTCGCCGCTCCCGCTGCCGACGAGGAGACAGCGGCGCCGGAACCCCCCGAGTTCGAGGGCCCGGTCATCGCCGGGCGCGGCATCTGCAAGACGTTCGGCTCCACCGACGCCCTCGACGGCTTCGAGATCGAGGTCTCCGAAGGCGAGATCCACGCCTTCCTCGGCCCCAACGGTGCCGGCAAGACGACGTTCCTGCGGATCCTCCTCGGGTTGGCGCAGCGCGACGAGGGGGTCCTGACCGTCATGGGGCTCGACCCCTGGCAGGACGCGGCCCGGTTGCACCAGTTCCTCGCGTACGTGCCCGGCGACCTGGAGCTGTGGCCGCAGCTCAGCGGCGGGGAGACCATCGATCTCCTCCTGCGGATGCGCAAGGTGACGCCCGTGCGGCGCGACGAGCTCATTGAGCGGTTCGAACTCGATCCCCGCAAGAAGGTGCGCACCTACTCCAAGGGCAACCGGCAGAAGATCGCCCTCATCGCCGCCCTGGCCGCCGACGTCCCGCTGTACCTGTTGGACGAGCCCACCGATGGGCTCGATCCGCTCATGGGCCAGGTGTTCCGCGAGTGCATCACGGAACGCCGGGACGCCGGGGCGACCGTGCTGCTGTCCAGCCACATGCTGAGCGAGGTGGAGGCGATCGCCGACCACGTCACCCTGATCCGCAAGGGCCGCACGATCGAGTCCGGCACGCTGCTGGACCTGCGCCACTTGAGCCGGACGCGGGTCACCGCCACCACCCAACGGCCCGTGGTCGGGCTGGTCGAGTCCGACCACATCCACGACCTGGACATCTCGGCCGACCGCGTCACGTGCGAGGTCGGCGCGGCCGGTCTGGCCACTGTCCTGACCGCGGTGCAGAACGCCGGACCCGTGAGCTTGGACTGCCGCCCTCCCAGCCTGGAAGAGGTGTTCCTGCGTCACTACGGCGCCGACCCGCGCGACGTGGCGCTGCCGGACGACGAGTCGGGTGACGACAGCGACGACCCCGAACCGGTCATCTCCCTGCGGGACAGCGACCGCGTGCCCGCTGGCCAGCAGGTGTCCTCGTGAGCGGAACCGCGTCCCTGCTGCGTTTCGACCTGTCCCGCGACAAGTTCCGCATCCTGGTCTGGGTCGCGCTGCTGGCCGTCATGGTCGTCGGCGTCGCCGCCTCGTGGGACCGGCTGTACCCGACGGCCGACGAGCGGCTGCAACTCGTGGCGATCCTGTCCGGCAACCCCGCCCTCACGGCCCTGCTGGGCCCGCTCACCAACCCCCTGTCGACCGGAGGGCTCACCGCCTGGCGGATCGGCGTCGGCATCGTGTTCGTCCTGGGCCTGGTGAACATCTTCACCGTCACCCGGCACGTCCGGGCGGAGGAGCAGTCCGGGCGTGCGGATCTCCTGCTCGCCGGGCGCGCCGCCCGGGTCGCCCCGCTGTACGCCGCGGTCGGCGTCACACTCATCAGCAGCCTGCTGTTCGTCGCCGTCGGGACCGGCTTGATGGTCGCCGTGGGGCTGGACGGGCAGGGGTCGCTGCTGTTCACCGTGATGGGCGCGGCCGCCGCACTCGTGTTCACCGGGGTTGCGGCCGTCACCAACCAGCTCACCCACTCCGCCCGCAGCGCCAACGGCATCGCCGGCGCCATCCTCGTCCTGTCCTGGGTGGTTGCGGGCATCGGCAACCTGCAGGCCAGCGCCCTGCAGTGGGCGTCGCCCTTCGGCTGGATCGCCAAGGCCGACCCCTTCGGCGGCAACCACTGGGAAGTCCTGGTCGTCCCGCTGGGTCTCACAGCGGTCCTCCTGGTCCTGGCCACGGCCATCCAGGGCCGTCGCGACGTCACGGCCGCAGCCTTCGCCGAGCGGCCCGGCCGCGCCGCCGCCCCGCCCCGCCTGCGGGGCGCCTACTCGCTGGCGTGGCGGCTGGAACGCGCGACGCTGCTGTGGTGGATCGTGGGATATGCGCTGGTCGGGGTCGTGCTGGGTGTCTCCCGGGAGTCGCTCATCCAGTTCGCGGAGAGCAGCCCGGCGCTCACCGACGTGTTCACCGCCCTCGGGGGGTCGGGGGCGATCGTCGACGCCTTCCTGGCGACCTACATCGGGATCGGCGGTGTCCTCGCGACGTTCTTCGTCGTCTCCCTGGTGATGCGGCTGCACACCGAGGAGCAAGCAGGACGCACGAGCCTCGCCCTGACCACCCGCACCCGCCGGTCCCGGTGGGTGAGCGCCTACGTGCTCCTCGCTGTGGTGGGCGGCGTCTTGGTGCTCACCGTTCTGGGTGCGGTCCTGGGGATCGCGTTCGGGGTGCAGGGGGAGTCGTTCCTCGACGATGTACGCCGACTCCTCACCGCCGCGGCGGTGTGGCTGCCGGCGCTCATCTTCGCGATCGGTCTGGCGCTGGTCTTCGTCGGTGTCCTGCCCCGGTGGGCGGGACTGGTGTGGCTCGTGATGGGCTTCTTCGCGCTGCTCACCGAACTCGGGCCCGTCTTCGGACTGCCGAGCTGGGCGGTGAACATCTCACCGTTCTCCCACGTGCCCACGCTGCCGACGCAGGAAGTGAACCCCGTACCGCTACTGGTGCTGGCGGTCGCTGGTCTCGTCCTTGCCGGCATCGGGTACGTCGCGCTTCAGACCCGGGACGTCCGCAACTAGTTCCTTGGGGGCCTGCAGCCGCGCCCGGAACACGTAGTAGTTCCAGATCTGGTAGGCGAGGACGATCGGGAACATGATCACTGCGACGACCGTCATGATCGTCAGCGCGTAGCTGCCGCTGGAGGCATTGGCGACCGTCAGGTTGTTGGCGGCGGAGGTGGACGACACCATCACGTTCGGGAACAGCGAGGCGAAGAGCGCTGCAACCGCTCCCCCGATGCCCAGGGCGGTACCGGTGAATGCCGCGGTGTCGCGGCCCTTCGTCTGGTAGAGGACCCCGGCGGCGATGCCGAGGGCCGCGACGACCATGAAGACCAGCGCCAGAGGCTTCGGACCGCCCGGCCCGAGCACCGTGTAGAGCACCCATAGGACCGCCAGGATCAGGCCGATGATGCCGAAGCGAACGGCCAGGGCGCGGCTGCGTTCCCGGATGTCGTCGGTGGTCTTCAGAGCGAGGAAGGCCGCTCCGTCGGCCAGACACAACACCAGTAGCGTCACGCCGGTCAACAGCCCGTACGGGGTGAGCAGGTTCCAGAAGGTGCCGGTGAAGTTCTGGTCCGCATCGATGGGCAGACCGACCAGGAGGTCTCCGACGCCGACCCCGAGCAGCAGCGGAACCAGGGCGCTGGAAATGGTGAGCGCCCAACTCCAGCCCGACCGCCAGCGCTGCGAGTCGCGTTTCCCGCGGAACTCGAACGCGACGCCCCGCACGATCAGGGCCACCAGTACCAGGACCAGTGCCAGGTAGAGCGACGAGAACATGGTGGCGTACCACGCGGGGAAGGCCGCGAAGATGGCAGCGCCGCCGACGATCAGCCACACCTCGTTCGCGTCCCAGAAGGGCCCGATCGTGTTGATGGCGACCCGCCGCTCGACGTCGTCGTTACCGACGAAACGGTGCAGCACGCCCACTCCCAGGTCGAATCCCTCGAGGACGAAGAACCCGATCCAGAAGATCGCGATGATGAGGTACCAGACGTTGGCCAGATCCATGATGCCCTCCGAGCCCGTCAGTAGGTGAGGGCCGGGACGTCGTCGCGGCTCTTGTCGTCGGGGGCCGTCGGTTCGTCCTCAGGCAGCGGTTTGCGGGCGGCCCGGAACATCAGCGACGCCCAGATGACGCCCAGGATGATGTAGACCAGGGCGAACACGATGATGCTGATCCAGATCTCCAGCGCGGTCACGGAAGGACTGGCCGCGCTCTCCGTCTTCATGAGGCCCTGCACGATCCACGGCTGGCGGCCGTTCTCGGTGAGCATCCACCCGGCCGTGTTCATGACGTAGGGAGTGAAGATCCCGATGATGGCCAGACCCCAGAACCACCGGGCGCCCTCCAGTTTCTTGCGCCACCAGAGGAAGAGGCCCAGCGCGCCGAGTAGCGCGACCGCCGAGGCCGTGTAGGCCATGAGTCGCATCGACCAGTACTGGACGAACACGTTCGGTACGTAGTAGCCGGGGCCGTATTCCTGTTCGTACTGAGCCTGCAGCTCGTTGAGGCCGACGACCTGGCCGTCGGGCGAGTTCGTCGCCAGGATCGACAGCAAGTAGGGCACCTCGATGATCTGCTTCGGGTCCTGGTCGTCGTTGCCGCCCCCGATCTGGAAGAGGCTGAAGGAGCAGGGTTGGCAGGTCTCCCACTGGGCTTCGGCGGCGGCGATCTTCATCGGCTGGTAGGTGGCCTCGATGACGCCCAACTCGCTGCCGACTCCCATGGCCAGGATGATCGAGGGGAACAGGACGACCAGGGACGTCTTCGCCGCAGTGAGGAACTGCTTGTTCCCCTTACGGATCTGGTAGCCCGCGACCCCCAGCATCATCACCGCGCCGGTGACCGCCGATGCGAACAGGACATGCAGATAGGCGTTGATGAAGACGGGGTTGGTGAAGATCGCGACCACGTCGTCGAGCTGGGCGCGGCCGTTCTGGTCGTTGATCTGGTAGCCGACGGGATTCTGCATCCACGAGTTGGCGGCGATGATGAACAGCGCCGAGAGTGCGGAGCCGATGGACACCAGCCAGATGCAGGCCAGGTGCAGTTTCTTGGGCAGCCGGTCCCAGCCGAACAGCCACAGACCCAGGAAGGTGGACTCGAGGAAGAATGCCGCGAGGCCCTCCATGGCCAGCGGGGCGCCGAAGACGTCGCCGACGAAGCGGGAGTACTCGGACCAGTTCATGCCGAACTGGAACTCTTGCACCAGGCCCGTCACCACGCCGATGGCGATGTTGATGAGCAGCAGGTTGCCGAAGAACCGCGTCAACTTGCGGAGGTTGGGGTCTCCACTACGGTGCCACCGTGTCTGCAGGATCGCCGTCAGGAAAGCGAGCCCGATCGTGAGCGGGACGAAGAGGAAGTGATAGATCGAGGTCATCGCGAACTGCAGTCGCGCAAGATCCACGTTCGACATCTGCGGCTCCATAGGCAGTCGAGGTGCTGCTCGCTCAGATCGTAACGGGGCAGCGCCGGTCTCGCATTGTGAAGCCCCGGGCCGAGCGGGTCTGGTTGCATGTGGGCCATGAATCCGCAGCAGTGGCCGCGCCGCCTGGACATGGCGGTGGCGCAACTGGGCCGGGGGGCCCTGGAGGCGCCGTGGCCGCAGGCGTCGTGGCTCTCCGTCTTCCGGCGCGCGGTCCTCACCTCTGCGTTCCTGGCCGGGGGGCTGATCACCGGCCAACTGGACGTGTGGGTGTTCGGGGCCTTCGGAGCGCTGCAGCTGGGACTGGGCGAGGCGGCGCTGCCGTTCCTGCGCATGGTGCGTCTCGTGGTCACCACGATCGTCGCGATGTGCGCGGTCGCCTTCGTGGCGGCCAGTCTGGCAGGCACCTGGTGGACGGTCCTGCTTTTGGGGGCGGTGGCCTTCGCGCAGGGGTCCTCGGTCGGGGTCGGGTTGCTGCAGCGCTCGGTCGGGATCGGCGCCCTGGCCATGGGGGTGATCTTCGGGGGCTTGCCGGGGATCGACGCGGCGCGAGCCACTCTGTGGCTGGCGATCGGCGCCGGGGTGCAGGGCGGGGTGTCGCTGCTCCTGTGGTGGTGGGAGCGCGCCCGGTCGGTGCGTCAGCTCCTGGCCAACAGCGTGCGCAGCGTCGCCCGCATGTCGCGCACCAGCGCGATCACCGGCCGTTCCAGCAGCCTCGCGTCCGCCGAAGTCGACGAGGCGCGCACCACGATCCGGGAGTCCGGAGTCCCGTTCCAGGCCGCCGCCGACAGGGTCGCCGACGCCGTGGACGAGCTGCGTCACACCGTGGTCGCCTGGCAGGTCTTGCAGCGCCCGGGATACGCCGACCGGCTCGACGTGTTCCAGCGGCTACGGCACACGGTGGGGCTGCTCCGGGAAGGCCCCGCCCCCCGCGTGTCCGACGGCGAAAGGACCGACCCGGACCGGTGGCCGGTCGCCGCCCACCTGGAGACAGCGATCAGCCGGCTCGATGACGCCGTCGGCCGGCTGGGTGACCGTGACCCGGAACCGCAGCCGGTTCCCGCGCCGAGTGTGTGGCACCCGTTGCAGGGCCTGAAGCGGGGATCGCCGGAACTGCGGCACGGTCTCCGGATGACCCTGGCCATCGTCGTCGCTCAGGCGGTGAGTCTGCTGGTGGGTGCGGACCACTCCTTCTGGATCCCCCTGACGTGTGTGTTCGTGGTCAAGCCGGACTGGGCCTTCACCGTCGTGCGCTCAGTGGCGCGGGTGGGCGGCAACCTGCTTGCCGTTCTTCTCGTACCGTTCGCCCTGGGCATCGCAGTCACCCGACCGTCGTTCCTCGTCCTGCTCGTGGTGATCCTCTCCGCGGTCGCGTTCCGGTTCTTCACCGGCAACTACATCCTGGGGTCCTTCGGCATCGCGGGCACGATCCTCGTCCTGGACCAGACGCTGGACCCCACCAACGACCTGTACTACCTGCGGTTCGTGTTCACCGTCGTGGGCGCGGTCATCGGCATCGCTGTGTCCGCCCTCATCCCCGCCCGCCGGGGACACCATGCCGTGACGCTGTTCGGGGACGTGGTGCTGGGACTGCAGAACTGGGCTCGGGAGGTCTGCCGCGGCATCCTCGACCCGGCGCAGTTGGACGACGCCGCGGTGCAGCATGCCGCCGAGCGGGAACGCAACAACGCCTTGCGGATGCGCCCGGCGGTGGAGGCGGGATTGCTGGAACCGGGAGGGCCGACGGACCCGCGGGTCCTGGCGGTCGCCCTCGAGGGTGCCGGGCGCGCCCACCTGGCCCTCCTGGCCCTCGCGTTCCAGGCCCGCTCGATGCGCAGCAGCGGGCGGACGGGGCTGGACGTCGTCTCCGACGTGGGCCACATCGACGCGCTCCTGGCGGAGGCCGCGGCCTGCCTCGGGGTGGCGGCCGCGGATTCCCCGGCTCCTCCCGCGGCCCCCCATGACTGTCGCCCCCCGGGGACCGACGAGGAGCGGGCGGCGGCCCTGGAGACCGTGCGGCTCCGGGAAGCGGCATCCGACATCGCCGGATGTGCCCGCTGGGTGGGAAACCCGCGGGGGGACTAGTCCACCGTGCGGTGGATCAGCGACGTCGGGCGCTCCACGGGCAGCGGTGGCGTCCGCGGCCCGGACCACGGGGCCGGGACGGCGTCGATGCGGCGGCACAAGTAGTAGGCGTCGGCTTCGTAGAAACTGCGCCAGCGGCGGAACACGAGCCACGCCTCATCGCCGGTGCGCTCGCACGGGAACCCCGACTCGATCAGCCGGGTCACAGCCGCGTCGAACTCCGCCCGCGTCAACGTGACGGTCTCCGGATGATCCTCGGCCAGGACGGGATCCACATCGCTGTCGAAGCCGACCATCTCGGCCACGTCACTCATGCAGGTCATGCCCTGCCGCAGCATCATGCGGGCGGAGCCTCTGGGCAGGCTCGGGGCCACCGCCAGTTGGAGGGCCGCGGCATCCATGGCCGCCAGGAGCGCGACCGCCCAGTTCCGGCGCGGCTTCGTCGACCTCAGCGCGATCAGGATGGGGTAACTGGAGTGGGACTCCGAGACGTCGGCGGCCCACATCTCCCAGTCCCCCCAGAACGCGGGCAGCTGCTCCACCGTTCCCAGCATCGCCTGTCGGGCCAGAACCTCCGGGCCCCAGTTCGGTTCGCTGGCGCGGGCATGCATGACCGTGACCATGCGTTCCCGGCGGTTGTAGGCCGCGTACAGGCTGGGCAGGTAACTGATCATGAGGCCGATGAGGATGGGCCCGGTCGCCGCCGCCAGGAAGTCGACCGTGGTCAACTGCGCCCGGCCGCTCCACGCGAAGCCGAGGGTGAGCAGACTGGACCCGGCCTCGTGCCACGCGTCGTCGAACTCCAGAGATCCGGTGACCATCAGGATGAGGGCGTAGCCGATCAGGAAGAGGATCAGCCACGAGAAGAGCAGCACGATGATGAACACCGGCGCCGCCGGCGCCAGGACCCGGTCCCGGCTCTCGTAGGAGCGGGTGCGCCGGGCCACGCCCCGGAACCCCCCGAGGACGACCGCGGCCACGCCGCTGGACCAGTGCGAGGTGATGCCGCGCGGCACGATCAGGGTGCGGATCACGCTGTCGGCGGCGAGCAGACAGATCGCCACCCCCATCGCGAACACCAACACCTGCACCATGCCGATCACCGTAGCCGGGGCGGCGGGCGGCGTCCGCAGGTCACACCATCGGGGTGCGAGCGGTACCGGGTCACGGAGCCAGCGCGCCCGGGGGGGCCGAGGGGGGTAGGACTGGGACACCGCCCACGGGGACCCCGCCGGAGTCTGCCCACGTCCACTCCGGCATCGCCGCACCGGTCAGCGTCGCCAGTTCCCCCCGGGGCCGGAAGTCGCCGTTGCCGGCGTCGGCGAACTGCGGGACGAACTCGTTGACCCGGTTGTCCCGCAGGACCTGCCGCTCCCGGTCACCCGCCAGGCCCGTCGGCATCCCCGTACCCCCGTTGCTGATCACGTTGCCGGCGATCACGAGATCCTCGTCGGCCCGGGAGGGGGCGGGCACCCCCGATCCGGCGGGCGGGTCCACCGGGTCGTCGAGTTGGAAATGCTGCCAGCGGGTGCCAGCCCCGGGCGGGTTGACGATGACATTGTTGAGGAAGGCGGTCCTCCGGTTGGGGATGTACTGGCCGTCGACGTCGACACCGCCCCAGCCGCCCAGTGCCCGGCGCTCGGCGCAGGCTGCGGTGTCCCCGTCGCAACTGCGACCGCCGTGCACGAACTCGACCGCGTGGCTGCGGGCTCCGACGCGGTAGAGCGTGTTGTGCGCCATCACGGTGTTGTAGCCGCCGTTCACCCCGAGGCCCGCGCCCTCGGTGTCGTGGATTACGTTGTTCATCACCGTCACCCCGTAGGTCTCGTACCGCAGCCAGGGGGCCACCATGAACTCCACGCCGGTGCCCTGCCCCGCGGTGAAGCCGCCGGTGCCGCAGTCGAAGATGTGGTTGCCGGTGACGGCCACGTACGCACTTCCTCCCTTGGCGTAGGCGCACCAGTCCTCGGCCCCGTGGATCCGGTTGCCCGCGATAGTCGCGTACTGCACGGCCACGAAGTCGATCGCGTTCTCGTAGGCGCCGGCGATGTCGCTGCGCAGGATGTCGATGTGGTCGGACTGGTTCACCTTCACGGTCTCGTGAGCGTCGCCGCGGCCGGTGAACCGGACCCCGGTGAGGGTGACGTGGGAACAGCGCTCGCAATGGAACACGTCGCCGGACCGGTCGACGGCTATGTCCCGCACGACCAGGTGCCGGACGTCGAACAGGTTCAGGTCACCGCGCAGGACGGCGCGCCGCGGCCGCACGGACTGGAGCGTGATCGGGGCGGCGGTGGTACCCCAGCGCGACTCCCAGTACCCCGGCGTGCTGCGGGCGGAGTACGTGCCGGGGCGCAGCATGATGCGCACTGGAGTCGTGAGATCCGTGCGGGCCGGGATCCGGTTCCACGCGGCGGCCACCGTGCGCAGCGGGGCGCCGCGGCTGCCGGGGTTGCCGTTGCGCCCAGCTCCCGGGTCGACCCACAGGACCCGTTCCGCGGCGCTCTCCGTGGCGCCGGACGGGGGGGTGGTGGCGCCCGCGCCGGGGGCGGTGCCGCCGACCGCGAGGGATAGTGCGGCGACCGCCAACAGCACCCTCATGGTCGGTTCATCGGTGCCGGAGCCGGCGATCTTGACGAGTCGTTGGGGGGAATCCGGCGCGTGCGTAGGGTGGCGGCATGGACTTCGCCCCCACCGCGCGCGCCCAGCAGTTCCACGACCTGGCTCAGGACTTCATCGGGACCCGCGTGGTGCCGGAACTGCCCGGATACCTGGCGGAGGCCCGCGCTCACCCCTGGCAGGTGCCGCCGGTCGTGGAGACGCTGAAGGCCGAGGCGCGCGCGGCTGGCCTGTGGAACCTCTTCCTCCCCGACGACCGCTACGGCCCCGGCCTGAGCAACACCGAGTACGCGCCCGTCGCCGAACTCACCGGCCGCGCGATGCCGCTGGCGCCGGAGGTGTTCAACTGCAACGCCCCCGACACCGGAAACGCCGAGGTCCTGGTCCACTACGGCAGCGACCAGCAGAGGGAGCAGTGGCTCACGCCGTTGCTCGCCGGGGAGATCCGCTCCGCGTTCTGCATGACCGAACCGGGCGTCGCGTCGTCCGACGCGGCCAACATGGCGGCCACGGCCACCCTCGCCGGGGACGAGGTGGTCCTCAACGGCACGAAGTGGTGGAGCACCGGCATCGGTCACCCCGACTGCCGGTTCGTCATCTTCATGGGAGTCACCGACCCCACCGCCCACAAGTACCGGCGCCACTCGATGGTGCTCGTGCCCACCGACGCCCCCGGCGTCGAGATCGGCCGCATGTTGCCGGTGTTCGGCTTCTTCGACGAGCCCTACGGGCACGGCGAGGTGTCCTTCACCGACGTGCGGCTGCCCGCCGACGCGATCATCGCCGGACCGGGGCGCGGTTTCGAGATCGCCCAGGGGCGCCTGGGCCCGGGCCGTATCCACCACTGCATGCGGGCCATCGGACTGGCGGAGGTGGCGTTGGAACTGGCGTGCCGCCGGGCCACCGACCGGGTGGCGTTCGGCAAGCCCTTGGCGAACCTCGGCGGCAACCGGGAACGGATCGCCGAAGCCCGGCTCGCCATCGACCAGGCCCGGCTGCTGGTGCTGCGCACCGCGTGGCTGCTCGATCAGCACGGGGTCGCGGGCGCGCGCAACGAGGTCTCCCAGATCAAGGCCGTGGTGCCCCGGATGGCCTGCGACGTGATCGACATGGCGATCCAGATCCACGGCGGGGCCGGGGTCAGCGACGTGTTCCCGCTGGCGGAGATGTATGCGGGAGCGCGGGCGCTGCGGCTGGCCGACGGCCCCGACGAGGTGCACCTCGGCATGGTGGCCCGGGCGGAACTGCACAAGTACGCCGAGGGGGTGGGCGCGTGACCCGGTCGATCGGCACCGACGGTTCCTTGCGCGACGAGCCGCAGGAACTGCGCCCGGAGGACGCCTTCGACGCGGCCGCTCTGCAGGTGTGGCTGCACCGGCACGTCCCCGACATGACCGTCGACGAGCCGCACGTGCGGCAGTTCCCCGGCGGCGCCTCGAACCTGACCTACCTGCTCACCTACCCCGACCGTGAGGTGATCCTGCGGCGCCCCCCGGGCGGGACGAAGGCGGCGTCCGCGCATGACATGGTGCGCGAGTTCACCTTCCAGGACCGGCTGCAACCGGTCTTCCCGCAGGTGCCGCAGGTCCTGGCGCTGTGCGAGGACGAGTCGGTGATCGGCAGCCAGTTCTACGTGATGGAGCGGGTGCCGGGGGTGATCCTGCGGGGCAACCTGCCCGACGGGCTGACCCTCGACGCCGCCTCCGCCCGGTCGCTGGGCGAGAACCTGGTCGACACCCTGGTCGCGTTGCACGAGGTCGACGTCGCCGAGGCCGGGCTGGCCGACCTGGGGCGCGGCTCGGGCTACGTGGGCCGCCAGGTCGCCGGCTGGAGCGACCGGTTCCGCCGCGCCCGCACCGACAACGTGCCCGACTTCGCCCAGGTGATGGGATGGCTGGCCGTCGAACAGCCCGACGACGTGGGCTACGGCATCGTGCACGGCGACTTCCGGCTGGACAACCTCGTGCTCGACCCGGTGGACTTCTCCGTCTCCGCGCTGCTGGACTGGGAACTGGCCACGCTGGGGGACCCGTTGATGGATCTGGGTAGCGCCATGGCGTACTGGGTGCAGGTCGACGACGACGAGGGTATGCAGATGGCGCGGCGGCAGCCCAGCAACGTGCCCGGTATGCCGACGCGGGCGGAGATCGTCACCCGCTACTGCGCGGCCCGCGGCCTGCCCTCCGACGACTGGACGTTCTACGAGGTCTTCGGCCTGTTCCGGCTCGCGGTCATCGCCCAGCAGATCTACTACCGGTTCCACCACGGCCAGACGACCAACCCTGCCTTCGCGAACTTCTGGATGTTCGTCGCCTACGCCGACCAGCGTTGCCGGACCCTCGCGGGTCTGGCCTGACGGTCTACTTCAGTGTGATGGAGGACACGGCGCCGACGCCGCCGGCGTTCTGGCCCCGCACCGACACCTTGTAGGTGGCGCCCTTCTTGACCGGGCCCGACACCTTGGGGTTGTCGACCGTCAGCCACTGGTTGTTGAACTTCGGGCCTTTGATCTTGTAGCCGTAATTGAGCGCGTTCTTGGCCGTGTCCCACTTGATGGTGGCCTTGCCGTTCTTGATCTTGCCCGTCAGGCCCTTGATGGCGCCTGGCACCTTCGGGCTGCGCGTCGCGTGGATGTGCCCGCAGGACCATGCCGCTCCCATCACCCAGCCGCCGGGCGAGACACCGGCCGCGACCTGCTTGTCCTTGCAGGAGCCCACCTGCTTGGGGCTCGACCACGAGGTGCCCGTCCAGACGCTGACCTGCACCTTCTTGCCGTTGCTGGCGTTCGGTGACGGCATCAAGGTGGTGAGCGCGCTGGTCCCGGCATCGGAGAGGTCGGAGTCGGCGTTCATGTCGCCCCAGTTCTTGGCCGTGAACGGCTGCGTCGCCGACCACGTGGCCACGACGGCGGAGAAGTCGGTGCCGTCGTCGTACTGGACCAGGCCGGCGGTCCCGTCGCCGCTGAGATCGGCCGCGACGGACAGGGGAGAGGCCGCGGTCGTGGTGCCGACCGGTGTGGCGGGCGGAAGCAGCGGTCCCGCGGCGGTTGTGGTGATGACCTCGATGTCCTGCTGCAGGGGTGCCGTCTCACGGGAGGTGACGATCACCGCGGACCCGGACTCGGTCAGTGTGACCGCGAGCGGCTCGCGCCCCGGGGCACCGGTCAGCGCCGGTGACCAGGTGGCGCCGTCCCAGAACGACACCCGCAGGGCGGCGCCCTGCACCCAGACCACGACAGCGGTGCCGCTCAGACCGTCGACCGCGACCCGCGGGGTGCCTCCGGACGGCAGGTCTCCCAAGGGGGTGGCCAGGTTCTCGGGGGTGCTCCAACTGCCGTCCCAGGTGGCCACGTTGATGGCGTCGGTCATCCCGGTGTCGGCGCTCATCGCGTACCAGGCGGACACGGCCAACTTGTCCTGGACTGCCAGCTTGGCCTCACCCGCACCGGTGCCGTACATCTCCGTCGTCCACGCGCCGCCGTTGGTGCGGGTCGCCCGGTACAGGTCCGGTACCCCCTCGTTGGCCTCGCCCTCCCACGTCAGCAGTGTCCGCTTGCCCTTCCAGTCCCACTGCACGTCCGGGTTGTCCATCTCCGTGGCGTTGGGGATCTTCTTGCCCTTGGCCCACGACTGACCGGTCCAGTCGGAGTACTTGCCGGCGGCGATCACGGTGGATTTCATGCCGTTGCCCGACGTACCGGTGGCGACCTGGGTGGTGGAACTGCTGGTCGACCACAGTTGCTGCTCGCTGGTCCAACTCGAGCCGATGCCGGCCCGGACGGGCAGGGCCACCAGCCCGACCGCCACCGTCACGCCTACGGCTGCCGACACAAGGGGACGTTTCTGCATGACGGGACCTCCGCGGACGATGAGTCTCCTTTGTACCCCGTACCGGTCCGTCGCGCCGGGGTTCGCGGAGAACCCGTTGCGGCGCGGGCCGTCCGGATACAGTCGCGCCATGACGGACCCCGGAGAGGAGCCGGACTACCGGTACACGCTGGCGAACGAACGGACGTTCCTCGCCTGGGTCCGCACGTCGCTGGCGCTGATCGCCGGGGGGATCGCCCTGCGTGCGTTCGCGGAGCAGTTCTCCCGGGCCTGGATCCCCACCATCGCCGCCGTCACCGCCACGGTGCTGGGCGGTGTCATCGCCATCCTCGGGTACCGGCAGTGGCGCCGGATCCAGATCGCCATGCGGTTGGGACAACCGTTGCCGCGCCAGACGGTCGCGGTCGTCGTGACCGCGGGTGTCGTCGCGTTGGCCGTGGTGCTGACGCTGGGGGTCATCCTGTGACGGCGCCGGGTGCAGGCCTGCCGGAGAACCAGTTCGAGCGCACCCAGATGGCGTGGCGCCGCACCATCGCGGGCACACTCGTGGTGCTGGGTCTCGGCGGTCTGCATGTGACGGCGCAGAACCACCCCTGGACGGGGGTGCTGGCGGGGATCGTGTCGCTGGTCGCCATCATCCCGATGGTCCTGCGGATCAACGCGCTGCGGCGGCGCGACGAACGGGCCGCGACCTGGCAGCCACTCGCGCTGGTGGCCGGCCTGGTCGGGATGGTCCTCGTCCTCGCCTTCTTCCAGTAGCGGCCGCTCAGAGGCGGACCAGGGTCTTGCCGGTGTTCGCTCCGGTGAACAGCCCGGCCAGGGCCTCGGGAGCCGCGGCCAGCCCGTCGACGATGAACACCTGGGACACGAGCTGCCCGTCGGCGAGCAGGGGCGCCATGGTGGCGATCGCTGCTCCCGCCCGGTCGTAGTGGTCCAGGACGATGAAGCCCTGCACGGTGGCGCGTCGCGGGATCACGTTCACGAGGTTGGCGGGCCCCGGGGGGAGGTCCGCGGAGTCATAGCCGGAGATGGCGCCGCACATGACCACGCGGGCCCGGTCGCGGATCTGGCCCAGGACGGTGTTGAGGATCTCGCCGCCCACGTTGTCGAAGTAGACGTCCACTCCCTGGGGGCACTCCCGGCGTAGCGCCCGGGCCACATCGTCGGCGCGGTAGTCGATGCACGCGTCGAAGCCCAGGTCCTCGGTGACCCAGCGACACTTCTCCGCGCTTCCGGCGATACCGACGACGTGACACCCCCTCGCCTTGGCGAGCTGGCCTGCGATGGACCCGACGGCACCGGCCGCCCCGGAGACGACGACGGTGTCCCCCGGCTGCACCCGGCCGATATCCTCGATGCCGACGAATGCGGTGAGCCCGGTCATGCCGAACACCGACAGCGCCTGCTCGTACGGGACCCCGTCGGGGATGCGGAATGCGCTGGTCAGGACCGCGGCGGTCTGCCACCCCGTCACACCGCTGACGCGGGTGCCGACGGGGTACTTCTCGTTGCGGGACTCCACCACCTCGCCCGCGCCGAGGCTGCGGATGACGTCGCCCTCGGCGATCTTCGGCAGGTAGGTGTCGTAGGCCATCCAGCCGCGGATGGTGGGATCGATCGACAGCCACCGCACCGCGACGAGGAACTCCCCGTCGGCCAGCGGTGGCAGGTCCACCTCCTCCGTGGCGAAGTTCGCCTCGCCGACGGGGCCGTCGGGGGTGCGCGCGAGAGTGATCCGGGTGGTGGTGGCCATGCCCCCACCGTAGTCGGCACGCCCTCGCGGGCAACCCCCGCGCGACCCCGGGGGGATCAGTCGAACGCGTTGCATGCGCCGTTCTTCAGCGCCAGGGTGTCCCAGATGCGGTCCCAGGCCCCGTCGTCATGCGTCACCGTGTTCCACGGCAGCCAGGACGGCGACACCACGGCCGTATCCCGCGACGCCAGGTAGGCGCTGGCGGTCGTGTAGTAGCTGATGACGCGCGGCATGTCGGACGCCACCGTCACGGGCCATGCCTGCGCCTGCAGCTTCGTGGCCGCGCGCGCATGCTTCGTGCCCGCCTTGTGGAAGGCCCGGCGCAGGTAAGCGGGAACCGGGGTCCCGTCCTGCACGGTCTTGGCCTTCCCGTACGCCTTGTGCCACTTGCGGTGGACCTTGTCCCACGTGGCGTCGGCCGGGCACACGATCTTGAGGAACGTGACTGCGGTATCGCTGTACTGCGGGGCAGCGGTCGCGGGGGCGACGGCTGTCCCGGTCAACAGGAGAACCCCCGAGGCCACGGCGATGGTGCTGCGCATGGTGATCACCTCTTTCGGGCCGGGCGGTAGTCGCCCGGCATGACTCCAGCGTGCCGGGGCGCGGTGACGCCCGGTAGGGCCGCTCGGCCGTGCCCGGGGCGCCGAAAGTCCTGTCGCGGCCGGACTGTGATCCCCGGATGTGATCACGGTCACTGACCGCGAGCGCGCGGCGTCCCTACTCTGGAGAGGTCCTTTGGGGGGATACGTGATGTTCGTGCGTGCTCTGGTGATGGCCTGCGCCGTCGTGATGGCGGTACCCGCCGTCGCGCACGCGGCGCCCGCCCGCCCGCCCGACCCGGTGGCCCAGGCCAAGGATCGGGTGGCCCGGGCGGAGCGGGACCTCGACCGCGCCCGGCTCACGGCGCGCCGGATCAGCGACGAGGCGGACCGGGCGGAGACCGAGGCCGCCGACGCCCGCCAGGACCTCGGCTCCTATGCCCGGGAGGCGTACCGCAGCGGCGGCATCGACCTCCTCGGCCTGGCGAGCCTGTTCGACTCCCCGAACCCGTCCGACACGATCCGCCGGGCCACCGTGGTGCGGCTCCTGGCCGAGCACCAGGACTCCCAGGTAGCCGACGCGCTCGCGGCCGTGGGCCGTGTCGACGTGCTGCGGGAGCAGTCCGAGGAACTGGTGGAGCAGGCTCGGTCCCAGCTGACGGCCGCCAAGTCCGCGCTGGCCACGGCCCGACGCAAACGCGACCTCATGGACGAACTGGCGCGCGGCGCCGCCGGCGGTGTCGGAACCGAACAACTCACCGAGTTGTGCCTGGCGTCCGATGTCATCGTCGACGTCTGCGCCCGGTCGCCGTGGGACGAGAGCCACCTCACCTTCGACGCGGTCCTGATCGAGCGGTACGTGAACGTGAAGTGGCCGCAGATCGACATCGTCGGCGGATGGCGGCCGAGCGACCCGTACCCCGACCACCCCAGCGGCCGGGCCGTGGACATCATGATGCCCAACGGCGGGGCCGGGGAGGATGTGGCGCTCGGCGACGAGATCGCGCGCTACTACCAGGAGAATGCCGCCGCCTACGGCATCTACTACATGATCTGGCGACAGCGGATCTGGAAGGCCGGGGAGCCGGTCGGACAGTGGACCGCCATGGCGGACCGGGGATCTCCGACCGCCAACCACATGGACCACGTGCACATTTCGGTCACCAACGGCGAGAGCGGCACGGCCTGGGAGCTGGCCGAACGGCGCTCCGCCGACATGCAGACCTTGCTCGGCGACAAGAAGTAGGCGCGGGGCGCGGCTCACGCCGGAGGCTGCGCCCGGAACCACACGGACACCTCGCGGGGCTCCCCGGCGGGCATCCGGTACGGCGGTAGCAGCGAGGCGATGCCCGGCAGGTCGCCGCCGACCCCCCGCTGTTGCCGGTCCACGTTGACCGTCACCTCGGTGGTGTGGGCCAGGTCATGGAGATGTTCGGCCGTGTCGAGGGCCTCCTGAGAGTACGGCCACGCCGTGAAACCCAGGAGCCCGCCGGTGACGTCGTCGGCGCGCAGGGCGCCCCACGAGCCCGCGATCTCCACCCAGCGCACCCGCGATCGGTTGCCGTTCTCCTGCGGCCGCAGGTAGTCGTGGGGTAGTTCGCGCGCCGGCAGGTCGTGCACCTGCGTCACCGCGCCGCGCAGCCGGTCGACGTAGTTCTCGTGGGGGCCTTTCCCGTACCAGCGGACGCGGTCCGCATCGGCGACCCGGCAGGTGAAACCGAGCCGGAGCATGTCCTTGCGGGGAGTCAGTTCGTGGTGGGCGATCACCGAGCCGTCGGGCAGTACGTCGTACCAGAGCAGCCCGTCCCGGAACACGCGGGAACGCAGTTGGAACAGCACCCGCATCACGTCGGGACCCGGAATCACCTCGAACCGTCGCACGGTCACCTTCGGCCGCCGCCATGCGTAGTCGATGGCGACCCGCTGCAGCCGTGGGTCGAAGTTGCCGTAGCCCCGATCGTTGTCGGTCAGCGCCCGCCAGTAGTTGCGCCGCAGGGGTGAGGCGAGGACGGGGCTGCCCTGCAGGTGCCACTCGGCCAGGGCCCCGTCGTCCAGGGAGAACGTGAACGCGCTGGCCGAGGCGGTGACGGTCGCGCGGCCGGCCTCGACGTGAACGTCGATGTCGCCGACCGAGCCGCCGGACGGCAGCGGGCTGACGGCGCGGGACACCTCGAACTCATCGACAGCGACCACGTTGCCTGCCGCAACCGCGTCGCTGTCGTCGCGGGCGGCGAAGCTGAACCGCACGACGACATCGCCCCCGGCTCCCTCGGCGGGCGGGACGGCCTCGGGGACCACCCACTCCGCGCTGCTCCCGGGCGCCAGAGGTTGCGGGGACAGCGTGACATCGCGGATCACCTGACCGGCGACGAGGACCTCGATGCGGGGGGTGAAGCGGTCGGCGTCGGTGACCGTGTGCCGGTTGGTCAGCCGGTACCGGCCGGTGTGCGGGGCGATGGCCTCGACCACCAGGTTGCGGTAGGCCCAGAACACCTCGCGGGCAGCCGGGTGCTCATGCCGGTCCGCGGTGAGGATGCCGTTCGCGCAGAAGTAGCGGTGGGTCGGGCGGTCTCCGAAGTCGCCGCCGTAGAGCCATTCGTCGCCGCCGTCGGGGGCCACCCGGTGGATGGACTGGTCGATGTAGTCCCAGATGAACCCGCCCGCCATGTTGGGGTAGCGGTAGAAGACGGCGACGTACTCCGCGAGGTTGCCCAGGCTGTTCTCCATGGCGTGGGCGTACTCGCACAACATCACGGGACGTCCCGCGAGCAGTTCCGGGGTCAGCAGT
This sequence comes from Actinomycetota bacterium, assembly GCA_029978705.1. Classification (GTDB taxonomy): domain Bacteria; phylum Actinomycetota; class Actinomycetes; order S36-B12; genus CAIWTL01. The sequence continues at coordinate 20,185 of JAPOIY010000021.1, read as the reverse complement.
TTGTCGTCGGTGAGAAACCGGTTGGCGACCCGGGAGACCGCGCTCGGCCGCAGCGTCTCGTGGCGCCCCAGAGCCGCCAGCTGCTCGGCGGTGGCGTACATCCGGGACACCACGTCGCTGATCGCGGGGTTGTGGTCGCCCTCGTAGTGGAAGGGCCGGGACGTGTCGATAGCGAGAGCCGCCTCGCGCATCCGTACGAAGTTGCCGCCGTCGCGGCCACCGGTGCCGGCCTCGTTGCCCAAGGACCACATGACGACGCAGGGGTGGTTGCGGTCGGCCAGCACCATCCGCTCCATGCGGTCCACGACCGCTCCGGTCCACAGCGGATTGTCGCCGGGTACGTTCTTGCGGCGCACGCCATGGGTCTCCAGGTCGCACTCGTCCACGACGTACAGCCCCAGCTCGTCGCACAGGTCGTAGAAGAGTTGCGGGTTGGGGTAGTGGCTCGTGCGGATCGCGTTGATGTTGAGCCGTTTTGCGGTGACCAGGTCGTGGCGGTAGCGGAAACTCGGGACCGCCCACCCGTGGTCGGGGTCGAAGTCGTGCCGGTTGACGCCTTTGAAGATGACACGCCGCCCGTTGACGCGGAACTGCTCGTCGACGATCTCGACGCAGCGGATACCCGTGCGGGTGCTCTTGACGTGTCGGGTCGCGCCACTGCGCAGCACGGCCGCCACTTCGTACAGGTGGGGCGTCTCGGCCGTCCAGAGCAATGCCTCCGGGACGGCCACGGCAACGGTCACCTCCTGCCGGTCCGGCTCCACGGTGACATCCGCCACGGCGCGCCACGTGTCGCCTCCCGGGTCCTTCAGGTGGATCTCCACGCTGCGACCCGCGCGCACCGCCGAGTCCGGGTGCAGGGCGACCTGCACCCGCAGCGTGGCGTCGCGGTATGGAGCGGTGAGCACGGGGGTGACGCCCAGGTCGCGGATCCCGGCACGCGGTTCGCTCAGCAGCCACACCGGCCGGAAGATGCCGCTGAAGAACCACATGTCCTGGTCCTCGAGGTAGGTGCCGTCGGTGTAGCGGTAGACGACGGCGGAGATCGTGTTCGTCCCGTCGCGCACCACGTCGGTGAGGTCGAACTCGGCCGGCAGGAACGATCCCTGCGTGTAGCCCACGAAGTTGCTGTTGACGAACAGGGCCAGTCCGGCCTTGACGCCTTCGAATACGACGGTCGTGCGCCGGTCGCGCCAGGACGCCGGCAGATGGAATGCGCGCGAGTACACGCCGAGCTCGTTGGCGTCCTCGTCGATGTCCGGGATCCGGGATGCGCGCTTGCCGATGGCCGGGGGGTAGGTGTTGGCCAAGTAGTAGGGGATCCCGTAGCCCTGCAGCTGCCACACGCCGGGGACGGCGATGCGCCGACCGGTGTTGGCGCCGGCGCGGCCGAGAGCCATGGGGTCCCGGGACGCGATGCCCTCGTGCCAGTCGAACGCCCAGTCGCCGGACAGGTCGAGGCGGAAGTCGTCGTCGCCGGGGGTCGGGTCCAGGTCCGCCCGACCGGCCCGGACGCTGCGCCCCGGCAGCCGGTTCACCGCGAAGACGGCGGGGTTCCGCCAGTCGTCGGATCCGAGTCGCGTCGCGGTCATGCGTGCGGGCTCAGGCCATCGGAGGTGCGGCGACCCACACGTCGTGGTCGTCGGGGACCAGCGGGAACCGTTGCGCGTCCCAGTCACGTTTGGCCTGGTCGAGCAGGTCCCGGTCGGAGGCGACGAAGTTCCACCAGATGTACCGGTCCCCGACGGGGTCGCCCCCGAGCAGCATGAGCGTGCCGGCCCCGTGCACCTCCACCTGCTCGCCCCGCGTCAGGACGGCGGCCTGGCCCGGCCGCAGGGTCTGGCCCGCGACTGTCAGGTCCCCGGCGATCGCGACGAGCGCCCGCTCCGGATGGTCCGCGGGGATCCGTACCCCCGCGTCCGTGACGGTGATCTCGGCCTCCACCAGTGGTGACGACCCGGCGATCGGGGAGTTCAGGGACCAGCCGCTGCCCGCCGCGATCGCGATGTCGACGCCCGGTGCGGTGGCATGGGGGATGTCGGTGGCGTCGGCGTGCTCGAAGAAGGGCGCGCGTTGCTCGTACTCCACCGGCAGCGCCACCCACGTCTGCAGCCCGGTGAGAGTGTGGCCGGCCCGGCGCAGGTCGGCGGGGCTGCGTTCGGTGTGGCACACCCCCGCACCCGCCGTCATCCAGTTGACGTCCCCGGGCCGGATCGCGGACGTCGCTCCGGTCGAGTCGCGGTGGAACAGGGCGCCGGTGAACAGGTAGGACAGGGTCGACAGACCGAGGTGGGGGTGGGCGTCGACGTCGGCTCCGGTACCGGGCGCGTAGTCCTCGGGGCCGATGATGTCGGCGAAGATGAACGGCCCCACCATGCGGCGGAGACGGTAGGGAAGCACCCGCTGTACGACGCTGTCGCCGACCGCCCGGGTGCGCGGTTCGATCACCATCTCGATGGCCGCGGGTGTCACCTGCCCGTCCTATCACCCCAGGGTGGGGAAACCCGAACCGAAAAGGGGGGCAAGTGCGCCGCTCGAGGGGTGTCGCCGCTTCCCGCGCCTGCCTACCGTGGAAGAGGAAGCCCCGTTGTGTCCCCCGTCGGCGGGGCTTCCCCTCGGGATCGACCGCGTGCACGACACCGCGCAACCCGTCCCGCCGCGCTGCTATACCAAGGCGCGTGACCGTCATGGACATGCTGCGGGTGATCGTCGTCAACGAGTTCATCGGCACCGCCCTGCTCATCCTGCTCGGATGTGGCATCGGGGCGACCGTGTCGCTCACGCTGTCGCTGGCCCACCAGGCGGGTAACTGGGTACTCACGTCCCTGGGATGGGGGATGGCGGTCTACGTCGGCGCCAGCGTCGCGTGGAACTCCGGCGCGAACTTGAACCCCGCCGTCACGCTGGCGCTCACCGTCAACGGCACCCAGACGTGGGCGGAGTTCCCCTTCTACATCGTCGGCGAGGTCCTGGGGGCGATGTGCGGGGCGCTGCTGGTGTACCTCGTCTACAAGAAGCAGTTCGACCTCAACGCGGACAACTCCGAGACCGGCGGCATCTTCTACACGGGTCCCAAGCCGCAGGCGAGATCCCTGGGCTGGAACATGGTCTCCGAGCTCATCGCCACGTTCGTGCTCGTGTACTGGATCATCCAGCAGGCGCCGTGGGAGCCCGCGACCGCCGACCGCCCACCCGAGTTGGGCAATATCGCCCTCGGCTACGCGGGTGTCGCGTTCGCGGTCCTCGCGATCGGTGCGGGCCTCGGCGGCGCCACGGGGTACGCGATCAACCCGGCGCGGGACTTCGGGCCGCGACTGGTCTACGCGCTGCTGCCCATCAAGGGCAAGCAGAAGGTGGACTGGGGATACGCCTGGGTCCCGATCGTCGGGCCGCTGCTCGGGGCCCTCCTGGCCGCGGGCCTGTACTCCGCCAACTTCTAGCGACCTGCCCGTTCACGCCCACCGGAGAGAAGAGGAACCATGGCCAAGGCCGTGATGGCGATCGACCAGGGAACGACGTCCACCCGCGCGATCCTGTTCGGACACGATGGGCTGCCGTTGGGCTCCGACCAGATCGAGCATCAGCAGATCTTCCCGCAGCCCGGCTGGGTCGAACACGACGCCATGGAGATCTGGGAGAACACACGGGAGGTCATGGGCGGCGCGCTCGGGCGGGCCAACATCAGCGTTGCGGACGTGGCGGCGATCGGGATCACCCAGCAGCGCGAGACGACCGTCGTGTGGGACAAGAACACCGGCCTCCCCGTCTACAACGCGATCGTGTGGCAGGACACCCGGACGCAGGCCATCATCGATGCCCTCGGCGACGCCGACCAGTACCGCGACCGGACCGGCTTGCCGCTCGCCACCTACTTCGCGGCGCCGAAGGTGCGGTGGATCCTCGACAACGTCCCCGGGGCGCGGGAGAAGGCGGAGGCCGGCGACCTGCTCCTGGGCACGATCGACACCTGGCTGGTGTGGAACCTGACCGGCGGGATCAACGGCGGGGCGCATATCACCGACCCGACGAACGCCTCGCGCACGCTGATGATGGATCTGCGCACGCTGCAGTGGGATCCCCAACTGTGCGAGGACATGGGGGTGCCCATGGGGATGCTGCCCGCGATCAAGTCGTCGTCGGAGGTCTACGGCGCCGTCGACGCGCCCCCGGGCCTGGCGGGGGTTCCGGTCAGCGGCATCCTCGGCGACCAGCAGGCCGCGATGTTCGGTCAGGCGTGCCTGAAGCCCGGCGAGGCGAAGAACACCTACGGCACCGGCAACTTCGTGCTGCTGAACACCGGCACCGAACTGGTCCTCTCCGAGAACGGGCTGCTCACCACCGTGTGCTACAAGATCGGCCAGGAGCCGACGGTGTACGCGCTGGAAGGTTCCATCGCCGTGACCGGCAGCCTCGTGCAGTGGCTCCGGGACAACCTCGGCATGATCAAGTCCGCGCCGGAGGTCGAGGAGTTGGCCCGCACTGTCGAGGACAACGGCGACTGCTACTTCGTGCCCGCCTTCTCCGGGCTGTTCGCGCCGTACTGGCGCGGCGACGCCCGCGGGGCGATCGTCGGGCTGACCCGGTTCATCAATCGCGGCCACATCGCGCGGGCGGCGCTGCAGGCGGCCGCCTTCCAGTCCCGTGAGGTCATCGAGGCGATGGAGGCCGACTCCGGTGTGGCGTTGGTCACGCTGAAGGTGGACGGCGGGATGGTTCTCAACGAACTGCTGATGCAGTTCCAGTCCGACATCCTGGGCGTGCCGGTGATCCGGCCGCGGACCATCGAGACGACGGCCCTCGGCGCCGCGTACGCCGCCGGACTCGCGGTCGGATTCTGGGAGAGCCAGGACGATATCCGGGCCAACTGGGCGGAGGGCAAACGGTGGGAGCCGCAGATGCCGCAGGCGGAGCGGGACCGCCTGTACGCACGCTGGAAACAGGCGGTAACCCGCACCTTCGACTGGGTGGAGACGGGACCCACAGGCTGAAGTGCACCGAAGCGGTTCTTTCCGCCCGTACAGTAGGGCGGTGGCTGTAGCACGACACGGGATCGTCGCGGGGCTGGGTGTAGCCGTCGCTACCACCCTCCTCGTGGTTCCGGCGTCCTCTCAAGCGGTCCCGGACACCGAGGTCACCAAGGTGGCCGGCTGGAAGGACTCGCGGGCCTCGCTGACCATGGGCGAACGGTTCGTGGTGGACGCTCGTATCTCACCGCGCAGCCCGCGCCGCCATTTCAGCGTGAGTTGGCGCCGCGGTGATCACCGGTGGCGGGTGACGCAGCGCGGCCTGTCCCGACGCACCGGCACCCTGACGGTGCGGTATCGCCCCCGGGCGGCCGGCCGCTACGTCGTGCGGGTCTCCGTCGCCAAGTCCGAGAAGGCCGACGCCCTGTCGATGCGCCGCGCGGTCCTGGTCAAGCCGAAACCCAAGCCGAAACCGAAACCCAAGCCGCCGGCCCCGACGCCGACGCCCGTGCCGACCGAGGCCGTCCCCACCCCGACCCCCACCCCGACGCCCACGCTCCCACCGATCACGGCCGTGCCGCTGGCCCGACTCTCCCCGGAGGTCCCCCCCGGCACCCCGTTCGAGGCGTACGCCGTCGGCGACATCGGCTACTGCGATCCCGAGACGTCGGACAACCTGGCCGCCGAGACCCAGTCCCTGATCCCCGACGGTGCCATGCTGCTGGCCGCCGGAGACCTCGCCTACCCCGACGGGACGGCGGCCGACTTCCGGCAGTGCTACCTGCCGCACTACGGCCGTCTGCTGGACACGACCTACCCCGTGCCCGGCAACCACGACTACCGCGACCCGAACCTGGCGTACTTCTCGATCTTCGGTTCCCGGGTCGGCACGCCCGAGCAGCCCTGGTACGGCTTTCAGCAGGGGGACTGGAGTTTCTACCAGCTGAACTCCAACTGCCGCTTCCTCGGCGACTGCCTGCCCGACACGCTGCAGGTGCGCTGGCTGGACGCGCAGCTGGCCATCGACACCAACCGCTGCATCGCGGTCACGTGGCACCACCCGCGCTGGGCGGCCACACCCCACGGTCCCTACGACCGCGTCGCCGACCTCTACCAGGTGCTCGCGGCCCACGGGGTCGACCTGCTGCTGACCGGCCATGAACACACCTACCAGCGGTTCGCCCGGCTGGCGGCCGACGGCTCCCGCAGCGCGGCAGGGCCGCGGCAGTTCATCATCGGCACCGGTGGAGCGCCGCTGGGCCAGGTGCGCGAGGACGTGCAGCCTCTTCCGGAGGTCACCAAGAAGACCAAGGTCGGCGTGCTGAAACTCGACTTCCGTCCCGACGGCTACGACTGGCGTTTCCTGTCGACCGACGGGGTCGGCGTCGACCGCGGCTCCGACACCTGCGGCTGACCGGCACCTGCTGCGGCAACGCACTACCGTCGACCGGGTGACCCCACGCGTCCTGGACCAACCCGGTTGGTACGGGGCCGTCATGGGCACCGGGGCGGTCGCCCTCGTGGCCAACAGCGACCCGGGCGAGTTCACGCCGGTGTCGCCGGTGTCGCCGGCGCTGGCGTGGTTCTTCCTCCTGGTCGCGCTGGCCTTCTTCGTGTTCCTGCTGGGCCGAGGAGCGCTGCGGCGGCTGGACCGCGGCGTGGTGACCCAGGTCCGGGACCCGGCCACCGGCGCCGGCTACGCCACCTTCCCGGGCGCGATCAACGTGCTGGCGCTGGGGCTGCTGCACATCGCCGGGTTCGTCAACTCTCCGACCGGCCGGGCCGTCGTCCTGGTGCTGGCCGTCATCGGCACCGGGCTGGGACTCGTCCTGACCGTGGTCTTCTTCACGGCCGCGTTCGAGAAGGAGGACTTCGAGGCGCAGGACATCTCCGGGACGTGGTTCATCCCGGAGACCGTGATCTTGCTCGGGGCCGTCCTGTTCGGCGACCTGTCGGGTGTGGTGGGGGTCGAGGTGCAGCGCACGGCCGCGGTCGTGTCGTTTGCGCTGCTCGGGATCGGGCTGGTTCTGTTCGGCCTGACCGCGCTGCTGTTCTTCAACCGGCTGGTGTTGCACCGGCAGGTCGAGAGGGTGGGCGCTCCCGCGATGTGGATCATGTTGAGCCCGTTGTCGGTGTCGGCTCTGGCGATCCAGACGGTCGCGTCCGACACCTCGATGCTGGGGGGGACGTGGGGGCCAGCGGTGATCCAGACGGCGAACTTCCTCGCCGCGATCCTGTGGGGGTTCGCGCTGTGGTGGATCGCGGTCGCGGGCGTCATCACCGCCCACGCCGGCCGGGACGCGATGACCTACACGGCGGCCGACTGGGGCTTCGTCTTCCCCACGGCCGCCCTGGTCCTGGCGACCAGCACACTCGGGCGGTTCTGGCAGTCGGGGGCGATGGAGTTCCTCGCGGTGCTGTTCAGCGTCGCCCTCCTCGCGATCTGGGCCACGGTGCTCGTCGCCTCGATCACGGCCCTTCGTCGGGCGCGCCGGGGTGCGCCGCCCACCTGAGCCGGCGACTGGCGTGGGGATCGCGGCCGTGCCACATTCCAGGGCATGCGAATCACCGGTGCGGTGCTGGAAGAGATCGGGCGCCCGGCACCGTATGCCGACAGCGTCCCGTTGACGGTCTGCGACCTGGAGTTGGCGCCCCCGGAGGGACGCGAGGCGCGGGTGCGCCTGGAGGCGGCCGGGCTGTGCCACTCCGACCTGTCGGTGATCGACGGTGACCGCCGCCGCCCGGTACCGATGCTGCTGGGGCACGAGGCGTCCGCCGTTGTCGAGGAGGTCGGCCCCGACGTGGCCAACCTCGCGGTTGGCGACCGGGTGGTGATGACGTTCCTGCCGCGATGCGGAGTGTGCGTCGCCTGCCTGACCAACGGCATCCGGCCGTGTATCCCGGGCAGTCACGCCAACGAGATCGGGGAACTTCTCGGCGGCGGGCGCCGCCTTTCCCGCGACGGGCAGCCGGTCAACCACCACCTGGGGGTGTCGGCGTTCGCCACCCACGCCGTGGTGGACGAGCGGTCGGTCGTGCCGGTGCCGCCGGATGTCCCGGCGCTCGTGGCGGCCCTCTTGGGGTGCGCGGTGCTGACCGGCGGCGGGGCGGTGCTCAATGCGGCGCCGCCGCGACCGGGGGACACAGTGGTGGTGGTCGGGCTCGGCGGGGTGGGTATGGCGGCGGTGATGACGGCGGTGGCTCAGCCCGACGTAGCCGTCATCGGCGTGGACGACGTGCCCGCGAAACTGACCCGCGCCCGCGAACTGGGTGCGGCCCACGCATACAGCCACGAGGAGGCGAAGGACGCCGGAGTCCTGGGGGACGTCGTGGTGGAGGCGGCTGGGACGGCGGCGGCCTTCGAGGAGGCGGTCGCCATGACGCAGGCGGGGGGAGCCACGGTCACCGTCGGGCTGCCCAACCCCGACGACCTGGCGACGATCTCGTCGTTGGCCCTCGTCGGCGGCGGGCGCCGCATCATCGGAAGTTATCTGGGGTCGTGTGTGCCCGCCCGCGACATCCCGCGGTTCCTGGACCTGTGGCGGGCGGGGAAGTTGCCGGTCGAGCAGGACGTGTCCGGCACGCTCGCCCTGGCCGACATCAACGCCGGTTTCGACGGCCTGGCGTCGGAAACCCAGCAGCGCTTGGTGGTCGATTTTCGCCGGTGACGGCTCCGGCCGATGACAGGGGATTCCACTGGGCCATGCGGGGGTTGGCTCCCTGGCCCGCCGGGACCCCGCCTGGCTCACTACGTACCGTGCGGGGACCCTCCGCGGACGATGTGCCTGTCGTGCGATCCCAACGGGGGCGAAGGGTCCCTGCCCTCTTCTCGTCAGATTATTTCTTATTTCGCGCGGCGCCGGGGCGCCGCTATCGTGTAGTGGTGTCTTCACGCTGGGTAGCCGCGGTCACCCTCGGTTTGTGCGCGCTGCTGGCGGCCACTCCGGCGTCTGGTGCCGGTGCGCAGCCGGACGAGCAGCCTGCGCAGACCATGGGCAAGAAGCCCGCCAAGAAACCGGCGAAGAAGCCGGCAAAGCGCACTCCCAAGGTCATGAAGACGCAGTACGAGGTCAGTGTGACGGTCCTGGATGAGGCCACCAGCCGCACGGTCTCCGAGGACGAGTGCACCTACCAGGAGGACCGCGGGAAACAGACCATCCGTTCAGCGGAGGAGCAGCCGCCGCTGCCCTTCGGGTCCAAGGACATCGGCCTCCGCTGGACCGTCACGCGGCAGCGCAACGGAGTCCTGATCCTCAACGGGTTCCGCCAGTCGTGGCTCAGCCCCGCCGCCGAGGCCACCCAGCCGGCGAGTATCGAGTTGCAACACGACGGCTACTCCTTCGACAAGTCGGCCTGTGACCCCATCGCCATCGGCGACGGATCGGATCCGACGGCGGAGAGCTGCGGGACCCGGCCGGGGGAACTGACCATCCAGGGCCCAGCACCCATCTCCGGCAGCAGCCGGTCGGCCGCCGTCTCCCTCCTCGGTTATTCCCTCACGCCGGAGACGCCCTTCGACAGTGAGGACGGGAAGGCTTGGTGCACCAACCTGGCCTCCACCCCGTGGCCCGCGTTGCTCGCCTTCGAGCAGAACGACCGCCAGATCCGGGTGCCGGCCGACAAGGCACTGAAGTACTTCTCCCTGTCCCCGAAGGCGCAGGCGGCCTGCCAGGACGAAACGCGGACCTGTGCGGCGAACTTCAGCATCCAACTGTCGGGGTCCGAGCAGATCAATACACCGATGCCCAACCTGCGGGAAAGCACGCAACAGTCCGACGTGCTCCTCTTCTTCCGCCTCTACGGCGTCTGCGAGGACACGAAATGCTGGAGTTTCACCGGGTTCCCGCAGGAGTGGCGCCGGGTCGCCTCCTTGTACGGCGCCCCGGACATGCCACGTAACCTGCGCTGACGACGACCCACCCCGTGCCTCAAGATTGCATCTGGTTGCGGCGGAAATTTGCGCGTTCCGGCTGATCGTTCTTACCGTCGTGGGGTGGCACTCATGATCTCTCGCACCCTGTCGGTCGCGGCCCTCGCGGCCGCCGTTGCCTTCGCGCCCTCCGCGCTGGCCGTGACGGCGCTCGCGGCACCTCCCGGGCCGAAGGTGAAGATCTGTCACCGGACCAACTCGACGAAGAACCCCTACGTGTCCATTGAGGTCGCGCAGGACTCCGTCGACGGAAGTGGTGGTAACGACAAGGGCAAGGGCGACCACTACCTCAACCACACCGGGCCGGTGTGGACCTCAGACCAGCCCAACGGCGGTGACTGGGGGGACATCATCCCCCCCATCCAGGGCATCCACGACGGGTTGAACTGGACCACTGAAGGCCGGGAGATCTACCGCAACGGTTGTGACCCCGTGACCACGGGCGGGGAGGACCCGTCCGGCGATCCGGCCCCGGACTCGGACCCGACGCAGGATCCCACTCCCGACCCGGGAACGCCTGAGGACCCCACACCCGACCCGGGCACTCCGGAGGAGACCCCGCCGACGCCGGTGTCGCCGCAGGTGGGCAAGGTGACCATCTGCCACCGCACCAGGTCCACCACGAATCCGTACGTTCGGATTTCGGTGGATGATGACGCGGCCGACGGCGCGGGCGGTAGCGGCGACCATTATGGGAACCACACCGGGCCGGTATGGACGAAGGGCATGCGCAGCGGCAGCGGGTGGGGCGACATCATCCCGCCCGTCTCGGGGGTGCACGACGGTCGGAACTGGGACGACGCCGGCCAGGCCATCTGGCTGAACGGGTGTGAACCCACGGCCTCCGAGGATGCTCCCCCGCCGAGCTCCTACGGCACGGATGTGGACGGCGACAACATCCCGGACGCCCAGGACCCCGACGACGACAACGACGGGACCCCGGACGCCCAGGACCCCGACGACGACAACGACGGGACTCCTGACGCCCAGGACCCCGACGACGACAACGACGGGACTCCTGATGCCCAGGACCCCGACTCTCCCCTGACCCCGGTGAAGGTCGTGGAGTCCCGTGGCAAGCCGGAGGCGGATGCGCCGACGACGTTCCGCATCACCAGCCGCGACGGGACGGTCGTCAAGGTGAACGTGTCCTGCCAGCGGCGTGGAGCCGACGCAGACCGCTTCTGCCGCACCAAGGTGACCCAGAACAAGGTCGTGGTAGAGCCGCGCTGCAGTGATGACCTGCAGATCGTTCTGTCGGTGCGGGCGCGGCTGACCGGCCACCGGACCCGGACGGTCACCGAGACGCGCAAGGTGGCGCAGCGGCCCTTCCAGACCTGCCGCGTTCAGGCGAACGGCTGACCGGCTGTGGGGCCTGACCGGCCAACGGCCTGCTGACGCTGCCGCGCGCATCCGGCTGTCTGGGACCCTTGGCGGGGGCAGCCGAAGCCGGGGTTTCACGCATCAGGCGGAACCACACAGCTCACGAGTAGGCCCCGCGGGACTCGAACCCGCAACCTACGGAGTTAAGTATGGGCGTCCGTGACGGTGCGCCGACTTTCGGCGATAGCCACTGGGTGTGCGTGACTGCCTCTTGAATCGCTTGCGCGCGTTGCTCGAATCCCAGCGTTTCCCATTTTCGGTGGAGATCATCCAGTCGTTTTCGACGTCCCACCAGACGGCAGAGAGCCGGCGCTCAGCCTGAACCTTTCGCCAGGCCCTTAGCCTCAATCCACCGATCCCGCTGGCTACTGCGCGTCCCTTGGCGGCGTCCTGGCTGCGGAATCTCCGCTCAACAGGGGGTCCACCCTGCCCTCGCGAATATTCCTTGCCAGCCCATCCGCAGAGTGCCGCTCGCTACGCCGGGGATCGGTGCATCGAGGCTTGGCTGGCTGGCGAGCGTCTCAGTGACGGGTACAGGTCGGGGATGGCCGCCCTTGGCGTCACGAACGACGAGGGTGTCGCTGCCGTCCCAGTCGGACCACCCCAAACCCGTGGGCCTGCAATTCCGTACTCGGCCAAGCCGTCCCGTGAGATGACCTCGTCCCCGAGCTGTGCTCGACGGCGGCTGCATTTGCCTCTGTGGGATGCGCCGGCCCTGGTCACTCCTTCGCCTGTGGGACCGCGCTCAGATAGCGCCGTTGTCACAGCGCAAGGCGAGGGGCCACCTGACCCGCAGGTAGCAGACAAACGGCACCCGATGGGCGCAGGGATCTGGGGCCGCTGTGCCATCCCCGCGCGGCGTCCGGTCTTCAACTGGAGCAGCCGAAGGTGGCTCTGTCTCCCGGTTGCATGGCCTGTTGGCCGCCCATAGCGTCGAAGCGACGAAGGGCGGTCTGCATGTGTACCGGGATTCAGCTTGGGTGTGGCAACGGAGTCGTAGCGGGACGGACGTGTGAGTTCGGTCTGATCATGTCGTTCGACGCAGTCTTCTATCCCGTCGGTACGACGTACGCAGCTGTCCTGTCAGACAGCAGCAGCGGTAAGGAGTGGACGAGCACTCACGCTGTGGTCGGGGTGTCGACCTTCGGCGCCATGGCAATCATGGACGGGATCAATGACGCCGGCCTCATGGCCGCGGCGTTCTACTTCCCCGGGTTGGCCCAGTACGCGGATCCGACGAAGACGGATGCATCACGTGCGGTGAACCCGTCCGAGGTTCCCCACTTCATCTTGGAGACCTGCGCGACGATCGACGAGGCGCTGACCGCCATCAAGGACATCACCATCGTCGATGTTCCCGTCGAAGGTTGGGGCCCCACAACTCCACCGCTGCACTATCTGCTGATCGATCCCCAAGGCCGCGCAGTGGCTGTCGAGCCGACGCAGCCCGGGTCACTCCAAGTGACGGAGAACCCGACCCCAGCTTTCGGCAACTCACCGGACCTGCCATTCCATCTGTTCACTCTCACCCAGTACATGAACATCTCTCCAGCGACGCTGGAGCACAGCGACGTTTTCGGTACGACCGTGACTGCCACAGGAATGGGCAGTGGTGGTCTTGGCCTCCCCGGCGACTACTCACCACCCAGCCGCTTCGTCCGCGCAGCGTTCTTCGGCGCAAACCACCCGACGCCCGCCACGACGTTCGACGGGGTCCAGGAGTTGTTCCATCTGCTGAACGCCTTCGACATCCCCATGGGAGCCGCAACCTCAGGCGGGAATCCCGACTTCACGCAGGTGACCGTGGTACGAGATTCGCGCGAACTCACCTACGCGTGGCGGACGTACGCCAACCAGCGCCTCCGGCAGGTCAGTCTCAGCCAACTGATCGAGACGGCCAAGGCGCCGCTCCGGATGGCCATCACGCCCGTGACCGGCGACGACTCATCGATCGACGACATGACGGGGACGCTGATCGGCTCTGTTGCCGCCACTTCCTAGCAGCCTGAGTCGAGTGCGGACCTGTCGCGGGGCGCAGTCGTGCGCGGCTGCCCAGGAGCCACTCCGCCGCATCCGGCCGAGCCGCTAACTGCCGAAGTAGGCCCCGCGGGACTCGAACCCGCAACCTACGGATTAAAAGTCCGCAGCTCTGCCAATTGAGCTAGAGGCCCGGGTGTCAGAGAAAACGTTGGCGAAAAGCCTGAATGCTCTGCCCCTGTCCAGATGTTGCGTGCTGGACCACGCTCATTGTGCCAGGCAAGGGGTGGCCGGTGGAGGGGCTGGGGCGAGGTTGGTGGGCATCGCGCCGGCCTCGGCGGTGCGGACGCGGCAGTCACCGCCGTTCGCGGGGACCGCCGGTCAGCCACTCGCCGTGACCTGGCAGGCGATGGAAGGCGTGTTCGTCACCTTCCACGCATCACGCCAGGTGGACGGCGCGGAGCCGACCTTCTTGGCCCTGATCGTGGCCATGATCCACAGCTTCCCACTGCACGTAGGGGCGGCTGTTATCCGCACAGCGCGCTTCGTGTCGGCTTGAGCGGTCACGGGACGCCTCACCGAGATGTCACAGAGCCGATCCTCCACCCGGCCCTTCAGGCGAGTCCCCGCTAGCTCACACCACGCTCGGACGGCCGTCACCTTCCCATTGGAATGCACAGACCTCACCAAGACGGAGCGGGTATCTACCGCTATGCGGGAGGAGACGGTGCCTTTCACCGACAACACCGTCCGGGACGTAGGCGTGGGCATCGGAGCGGGCGTCGGCGTGGCCGTGGGTGAGGTGGTTGGCGTCGGAGTGGGGGTCGGCGTTGGGGCGACGGTAGGAGACAGCGTGGGGGATGGGGTGGTGGCCGGAGTCACTGGATCTGACGCAGTTGACAGCGGGCCTGAGCCGAACGTATCGGCAGCGGATACCCGGAACGTGTACGTCTCCCCGTTGGTGAGACCGGTCACCGTGCACGTGGTGGCGGGAGCGGTAGCGGTGCAGGTGTTGCCGCCGGGACTCGAGATGGCGGTGTAGGCGGTGATCTGGCCGGCCACGCCAGTCCAGGACACAGTGACTTCCCCCGCACCGGCGGTCGCAAAGACCGCCGACGGCGGAACTTGCGGAACGGTATCCAGAAGACGCGCTACGCGGGTGCGTGTCTGGCCGCCCACCGAAACGAAGTAGCCACCGATGACGAGCGTGCCGTCGTCCGCCAGTGCCACTGAACGGACGCTGTTGTTGATGTTGGGGTCCGTGAACGCCGCGTCGAGGGTGCCGTCGACGCGGAGGCGTGCCGCGTAGTTGCGCGTCTGACCGCCCACTTGGGTGAAGTCGCCTCCGATGAGGATCTTGCCGTCGTCCTGGACTTTCAGCGAGTACACGCTGTCGTCGGCGTTCGGGTCCGCGAATCCCGTGTCGAGGGTGCCATCGACGTGGAGGCGTGCCGCGTAGTTGCGCGTCTGACCGCCAACCTGGGTGAACTGGCCTCCGATGAGGATCTTGCCGTCGTCTTGGACCGCCACTGAGTTGACGGCGCTCGCCACATTCGGGTTCTGAAAGCTGGGGTCCAGAGCGCCATTGGCGCTCAGGCGCGCGACCCGGCTATAGGTCTGACCCCCCGCCTGACCAAAGGCACCGCCGATGAGGATCTTGCCGTCGTCTTGGAGCGCCACTGAGTTGACGGTGTTCGCCACATTCGGGTCCTGGAAGCCCGTGTCCAGCGTGCCATCGGTGTTCAGGCGTGCCACCCGGACGTGGGCCTGACTGTCCGCCGTGGTGAAGGCACCCCCAATGACGATCCTCCCGTCACTCTGGAGAGCCATCGAGGTGACGCCGTTGTTGAGGTTCGGGGCGTGGAAGGCCGGATCCAGGGTGCCGTCAGGGTTGAGGCGAGCGATGTAGTTGCGGGCTGGTGACCCCACCGCGGTGAAGGCGCCTGCGATGAGAACCTTGCCGTCGTCTTGGACCACCACGGAGTCGACGCTGTTGTCCAGGTTCGGGGTTTGGAATCCCGCGTCCAGCGTGCCGTCGGGGGTGAGGCGCGCCAGCCGGGTACGGGGTTGACCGCCCACGGTGGTGAACGTGCCCCCGATGAGGATCTTCCCGTCGGTCTGCACCGCCGTCGACGCGACTCTGCCACTGGTGACGGCCGGGTCCTGAAAACTGCTATCCAACTGACCCGGTGAGTCGGCGCGTGCCGGGGACGTTGCCAGGGCCAGTAGAGCCGCGGGTAAAAGCGCAACCAGTAGGGCAACAAGTGATCGCCGCACGATGATCCTCCCGGGTAGGGCGTAAGGATAACTACTCATTGCGGCTGCAAGGTAGCGCTGACTCCACTGGCCTGCCGGGGCTGGAGTGAACGGGTAGGGTGACGGGGGATCGTGGGCACGGTCCCTGGGCAACAAAGGGGACGGAATGAACGCCACGGAGCGGCGCGCTGGACTTCTCGCAGTGACGGTCGTGGTTGCCGTCCTGTCCATGCTGATGACCGGAACGCCCGCGCGGGCCGAGTCCCCGGGAGAGTTGACGGCATTCAACCCGGACGTCAGTGACACCAACCCCCTCTCCGCCATCGTCGATGCCGTCGCGGCGCAGCCGGACGGCAAGGTGCTGCTGGCGGGTCGCTTCTCAACCGTCGGTGGCCAACCTGCCATCCGGATCGCGCGCGTGAACGCCGACGGCAGCCTCGACACGACGTTCACCGGCCCGGCGCCCACCGCAACGGTTCGCTCGGTTGCGGTGCAGTCCGATGGCAAAGTGCTGATCGGGGGCCTCTTCCCGGAGGTGGTCATGCGGCTCAACCCGGACGGCAGCCGCGACCCCGGGTTCGTTCCTCCCTCCTTGACTCCTGGCGCTGATGGGGTCTACTCGATGGTGCCCCTACCGAGCGGCAAGATCCTCATCGGGGGGAGGTTCACGGTGTCAGGTCGTCCTCAGCCGACCGGTGTGGCCCGACTCAACGCCGATGGTTCGCTGGACGCCAGTTTCACTCTCGCCGAAGCGAACGACGGGGTCCGCTCCCTGGCCGTGCAGTCGGACGGCAAGATCCTGGTGGGCGGGGGCTTCACCACCGTCGCAAACGTCTCGCGCACGTACGTCGCCCGGCTGATGCCGGACGGGGCCCTCGATGTCGGCTACACACCGCCGGTCCTCACCCCCAACCCCGGCAACCCCAGCGGTACCAGCGGGGTCTACGCCGTCGCGGTGCAGCCCGACGGGCGCGCCCTGGCCGCGGGGCGGTTCCTCGTGAGCTCCGGTTCCGGGGGAAGCCTCGTGCGCCTGGACTCGAACGGCAGCCTGGACGTCGGCTTCCAGCCCGGAATCGCCAGTGCATCTTCGAGCACGCCGGTGGTCCGCTCCGTGGTGACTCAGCCGGACGGCCGCATCCTGCTGGCCGGCAAGTTCATCGACTCGGTCGGGGGCCAGCCGACCGCCAACCTCGCCAGAGTCCATCAGGATGCGGTTGTCGACACGTCCTTCGCTCCCACGGTCACTCCCACGGTCACGAGTATCGTCTACTCCCTCACCCTCCAGCCCGACGGGCAGATCGTCTTCGGGGGCGACTTCACCACGGTCAACGGTCAGACCCGCAACAAGGCCGCCCGTGTGCTGGGCAGTCCCCCGGCGGCAGCCCCGACCGCGGTGACCGCCACGGCGGGCGTGACCGCGGGCGCCGTCACCGCAGCGGCAGAGGCTGCCCATGCCACGGTGTCGTGGACCGCGGTGCCCGGCCAGATCTCCAGCTACACCGCCACCGCGACGCCCGGCGGCGCTACCTGCACCACGGCCCTCACCACCTGCGAGGTGACGGGTCTGACGATCGGCGAGACCTACACCTTCACCGTGACCGCCGCCAACGCCTTCGGGTCGGGCCCCGCGTCTGTGCCGTCCGATCGCGTGACCCCCGTCGTGCCGCCCACACCCACACCCACGCCCACGCCGACTCCGAGCCCCACGCCGAGCCCGACGCCGACCCCCAGCGACAAGACCACCGTCGTGGTCCGCGGGCTGCGGGGCAAGACGGTGCCCGCGAACGAGCGCACGGTGCTGGTGCGCAGGGTGCGCACTGACGGCAAGGTGACACGCGTGCGGGCGTCATGCGAGCTGCATGGAAACCGGTTGCGGCCGCGGGTGGCGGAGCGTCTGTGCGACCTGTCGGTAGTGCGTAAGTCGGCGAAGAAGGGCAACGTGCGGATCTCGGCCAAGCCGACGTGCACCCAGGGTCTGCGGATTCACGCGGTGATCAACGCGAAGAAGGCGGGAGCGCAGCGGACCACGTGGCGTAAGACGTGGCGGGGGCGCTCGGCATCGCCGATCGTGTGTCGAATCAGCGGCACCGGCTGACGCACTCCCTGAGGTCGCGCGACCTTACCGACTCGCCACGGTTGCGGCTGGCATGCTGGTCCCGAAGCCCGTCGACCCCGGCCGGTGACGCGCGGGAGGGAGAGCGCCCGATGGATTCGACGCTGTCCGCCCAGGACATCATGCTCGCGGTGGCGCTCGTCTTCGGCGTGGCGACGGCCTGCCAGCTGGTCGCCCCCAAACTCCGGATCCCGGCCCTGGTGCTGCTGCTCCCCGCCGGCTTCCTCCTGGGCCTGCTCGCGCCGCAATGGCGGGCCGATGCGATCCTCGGACCCGCATTCCCCGTGATCGTCGACCTCGTCGTCGCGGTGATCCTGTTTCAGGGCGGCCTGGGGTTGACCGCGATCCCGCTGCCCCACGAGCAGCGCGCGGTCGTGCGGCGACTGATCTACTTCGGCGCCCCCGTGACGGGCCTGGCCGCGGCGGCGGCCGCGCACGTGCTTCTCGGCATGGATTGGCCGATCGCCTTCATGCTCGGTGCGATCCTGATCGTGTCCGGACCCACCGTCGTAACCCCGATCCTGGACTTCGCCCAGCCGAACGCGAAGGTGCGCGGCATCCTGCAGTGGGAAGGCACCCTCCTCGACCCTCTCGGGGCGCTGGTGGCGGTCGTGGTCTTCCAAATCCTGAAGGCGAGTGACGCCACGACGCCGACCGAGGCGGTGGGTCTGTTCCTGGGAGGGATCGTTGTCGCCCTCGTCGCGGCGGCTTTCGGGGTCCTGCTCTTCGTCGTCGGCGGTCACCTGGCGCGCGGGAACGCGACCCTGGGCACCCAGGTGCTGCTGGGGTCGGTTGTGGTCACCGCCGGGCTGGCCAACGCCGTCACTGACGACAGCGGTCTGCTGGCGGCTCTGCTCATGGGGATGGCCGCTCCCCGCGTGGCGCGGCACTTCGGAGCCTCCCTGACGGAGGGAACGCCCTTCTTCGACACGATCGTCTCCATCGGCATCGGCGTGCTGTTCGTGGCGATCGCCGGTCTGGTCCCCTCCCCTCTGGTGCTGCCCCTGATCTTGCCGACGCTGGGGGTGGCGGTGTTCTTGATGCTGGTCGTCCGCCCGGTCGTGACCGCGGTCAGCACGCGTCGTTCCGACCTGACCCGCAACGAACGGGTCTTCATCGGCTGGATGGACCCCCGCGGCATCGTGGCGGCCGCGACCGCCTCCAGCGTCGGGGCGGTGCTGGTGGCGCTGGAGATCCCCGACGCCGCGGAACTGCTCCCCGCCGCGTTCATCGTCATCGCCGTCACCGTCACCGTCTACGGCCTGACGGCGGTGCCGGTCGTGCGTCGCCTCGGCATCCGGGCGGGCGCGCAGCAGGCCGCCAGCCAGTAGACCCGTCCATCAACGCCGTTCGGGTGCATTGGTGGATCGGGCGGCATCGCCCGAGTCCACATGTCATGATCTAGGTTCCATGTGGGCTACCGAGAGGGACGCTGACGAATGAAGAAGGTATTGCCCGCCATCCTGGTGCCGGTGTTCGCGATTCTGCTGTCGCTGGTGGCTTCTCCCGGGCGCGCGACGGACGCGGTTCAGGCCGCCGCCCAATCGCCCACTGATGTGATGTACGCGCACTCGCCCAACACTCTTTACACCGTCAATCCAGTCACCGGAGCGTTGGCCACGGTGGGTCCGCTCGCTGGATGCACAGGGTCCGTATACGACATGGCCATCAACAATGCGAACCAGGCGTTCGCTGTTAGCAGTCAATACCTGTACCGGGTGGACTTGGTCACCGGTGCGTGCACCGCGGTCAACCCGAGTCCCCTGAGTTACAGCAACAACTTGAGTTTTGTCCCGCCCGGAACGCTCGGTGCCGGGGAGGCCCTTGTCTTCTACGCTAGTCGTGACTACAAGAAGATCGACACGACGACGGGTGCGGTGACGACCGTCACCACGAATGCGTTGCCAGCCGGCACCTTCTTGAGTGGGGACATCGTCTCATCAGACGGCGGACCCACCTATGTAACCCTCCGCGAAGGACAGGGTGTGTGCGGCGCAGCAACCGGTGACTGCCTAGCCAAGGTCAATCCCGCCACGGGCGAACTGGTCACCAACTACGGCGGTGTGGGAGCTACGTACGTCAGTACCTATGGCATCGCCCAGTGGGGTGGTCGGGTGTGGCTGGCCATGGGGTACAGCAATGCCCATGGTTTCCCAGCAAGCGGTCGTACCGCCGCTGTGGACGTCAACGAGACGGCGGGGACGGCCACGGTCGACGCCGCCACCGTCAGTTCCCACGCCGGAGTCGACTTCTACGGCGCTGCTTCCTCGCTGCTGGCCCCGAGCAGCTTCGATCCCACCATCTCCACGATCTCGCCGTCCAAGGGAACGCCGGGCACCAGTATCGAGATCACGGGAGAGTCGTTCATCCCCGGTACGACTGTCACCATCGGAGGGATCGCGTGCGAGTCGCTTGTGATCGTCAGCACGACGCAGATCACCTGCATCATTCCGACCGGGGTGCCGGCGGGTCCCGCGGAAGTGGTCGTCACGAGCAGCAAGGGCAGCAACGCATACTCCAGGCTCCTGACGATCGAGGCGACGCCGACGCCGACGCCGACGC
>JAPOIY010000085.1 GCA_029978705.1 Actinomycetota bacterium | reverse complement strand
CCAAGTCGATGGCCGCGAACCTCCTGGACTTCCCGGTGAAGGTGCCGGCGAGCTGGGAGAGCGACGGCCTGCTGGCTCGCTGAGCTGACGGCGCAGCGAGCCGCCGCCTCGCCGCCGACCCGTCCGCCGGCCGGCGTCCCGGCCTCGCTACGCTCTCACGGTCCCGGAGGGGTGCCGGAGTGGTTGAACGGGGCGGTCTCGAAAACCGTTGTGCGGGTAACCCCTGTACCGAGGGTTCGAATCCCTCCCCCTCCGCTCTGTAGCCGCTGAACGCCGGATATCAGGGCATGAGGTGCTGGTGTACTGTCCCTGCGCGCGTGTTGGTCAGGGACAGGAAATCGGCAAGGAGGCTGTTTGCGCTGGCGGCGATCGCCGCTGCCGCCCCAGCCACGGTAGCGACGACCGGCGCCCAGGCCACGACCTGGAACCTGCCCGCGCTCGACCTCTCCAGCACCGGGCCAGGCAACCTGTTCCCGCAGGTGGCCGTCGGTCCCGACGGAGCCTCCACTGTCGTCTGGACCGGCTACGACGGCAGCGTGAACATCGTCCAGGCAGCGACCCGGCCCGCCGGATCTACCACCTTCGCCGCCCCCCAGGACCTCACCGGCCCCGGGCAGAACGCCAAGGAGCCCCAAGTAGCCGCAGCGCCCGACGGGTCCACGACCGCCGTCTGGAGCCGCTACAACGGCAGCAAGTACATCGTCCAGGCCGCGACCCGGCCCGCCGGATCGAGTACCTTCGCCGCCCCGCAGGATCTCTCAAGCCCCGGGCAGAACGCAGACCACCCGCAGGTTTCCGTCGCGCCCGACGGGGCCATGACCGCCGTCTGGAGCCGCTATAACGGCAGTAACTACATCATCCAGGCAGCGACCCGGCCCGCCGGATCGGCCACCTTCGCCGCCCCGCAGGACCTCTCCAGCACCGGCGGGGCAGCGGTGGAGCCGCAGGTGGCCGTCGCCCCCGACGGGGCCACCACAGTTACCTGGGCCCGCTCCAACGGCACCAACGCGATCATCCAGGCCGCGACCCGGCCCGCCGGATCGACCACCTTCGCCGCCCCGCAGGACCTCTCCAGTACCGGCCAGAATGCGTACCACCCACAGGCCGCAGTCGCGCCCGACGGGAGCACCACCATCGTCTGGGAGCGTTACAACGGTGCCAGCCCCAACAGCACAATCGTCCAGGCCGCGACCCGGCCCGCCGGATCGAGCACCTTCGCCGCCCCCGAGGACCTCTCCAGTCCCGGCCAGAACGCGGAGTACCCGCAGGTCGCCGTAGCGCCCGATGGGGCCACCACCGTCGTCTGGACCCGTAATGACGGCAGCAACCTCATCATCCAGGCCGCGACCCGGCCGGCCGGATCGAGTACCTTCGCCGCCACGCAGGATCTCTCCAGCCCCGGCGGAGGCGCCCGGCCCCCGCAGGTCGCAATCGCGCCCGACGGGGCCACCACCGTCACCTGGGACCGCTACAACGGCTCCCACTCCATCCTCCAGGCCACCACCCGGCCGGCCGGATCAAGCACCTTCGCCGCCCCGCAGGACCTCTCCAGCACCGGCCAGGACGCGGGGGACCCGCAGGTCGCCGTCGCGCCCGACGGAGCCATCACGGTTGCCTGGGACAGCTACGACGCCGGCGACTACACCATCGAGGCGGTAACCAGCACGGCAACGCAATACGCCCTGACCGCACAGCTTGCCGGGAACGGCACAGGCACGGTGACTTCGAGCCCGGCGGGCATCAGCTGCGGCAGCTCCTGCTCGGCGAGCTTCAACCTGTCCTCCCGCGTGACCCTGACCGCCACGCCCGCGAGCGGCTCGGCCTTCGGCGGCTGGGACGGCGCGTGCTCGGGTAGCACGAACACCTGCACGCTGAGCATCCTCGGCGACCGCACCGCAACCGCGACCTTCGACCCAGCCCCGGAGCCACCTACCCCGCCGCCGACCCCGTCAAACAGCTTCACCATCGCCTCCACCGGGCTCCGCGGCTCGGCCGTTGTCACGCGCATTCGCGTCCCTGGCGCCGGCCGGATGAGCCAGCGCGGCACCTACCGCGCCGCCGCCGCGACCTCTTCGGCGACCCGCACCGCCTGCACCGCCGCGCGAACGGCAGCGGGGGCAGGCACATATACCCTCACCTGCCCCCTCAACTCCACCGCCCGCAAACAGCGCAGGAAGGGCAAGCTGCGCGTGAGGATCCGTACCACCTACACCCCCACCGGCGGCACCGCCCGATCGACGTACCGCACCGTTACCTTCCGCAGCCTGAAGCCGCGCTACACCGGCTGAGCGCTGCGACACCGGCCACGCCCGGGACAGGCGGGGCCTATCCCGCGGCCAGCTCGCCGTCGAGCCGGGCGAAGCCCTTCTCGATCCCGCGGGTCAGGACGAGCTTCAGGACCCCGGCCAGGCCGGGGACGTGGGACTAAAGGCGGATCCGGTAGTCGAGGTGGGTCCGGTCGCCCGGGAGTTCGGAGAACTCCATGATCCCGACGTGATTCTTGATCGGGCCGTCGCTGGTGACCTTGTACTCGATGAGGGCGTCGGTCTCGAACTCGGTGACCGTCTCCTCGACCGGGGGCGCGGGCCCGATCTTCACGATCCGCATCGAGCCGACACCGTTGCGCTCGGTGTCACCGTCGCGCACCCGGGTGACCTTCGCCTGGAAGACCCCGGCGAGGTTCTCGTGCTCGGCCAGGTGGGCGAATACCACCGGCAACGGAGCGGGGAAGTCGTGTTCTACGTGAACCCAGTGCGCGCGCATCGAGCGAGTATCCCAGAGCCGCCGATTCAGGACCCCTGCGTAGCGCCGCGAACGCGGCTAGGCTCGCCGCATGGCAGACGAACAGGATTTCCACAAGGCGGCCAAGGAACGGCTCGACGCCCAGGCCCAGTTCAAGAAGATGATGGGCGGCTTCGTGATCCTCTGGGTCTTCATGATCGCCATCTGGGCGCTCAGCGGAGCGGGGTATTTCTGGCCGGCGTGGGTGATTCTCGGCACCGGCATCGCCGGCGTGGCGGTTGGCTGGCGAGCCTACGGGCCCCGGAGCACGGGCCCCAGGCAGCCGACCGAGGCTGAGATCGACGCCGAAGCAAAGAAGTTCGAGGACTCGAGCAACGGCTGACCGCACCGGGTGGCGATGCCCTAAGGCCTGTCGAACAGGCTCTTCCGGGTATTCACCACTTCACAACCGCATAGTGGTATAGTCTCCGCCCAGGGAGATGCCCCGCCCGCTTCCCGAGCCCCTGATCGAACTGATCGCCGAGCGCTTCCGCGT
>JAPOIY010000135.1 GCA_029978705.1 Actinomycetota bacterium | reverse complement strand
TTCGCGCAGCCGCGCCTGGTCGTATTCGGCCGGCGCGGTGGAGTCGATGAAGGACTCGACGACCTCGATGAAGCGGTCGGGGTCGTCGTGGAAGGGGAAGTGCCCGGACTTGGCGAAGACCTCCAGCCGCGAACCGGGCATGGCGGCATGCGCCATGCGCGCGTGGGCGACCGGGATGACGAGGTCCTGCTCACCCCAAATTAGTTGCACCGGAACGGATTCGGTCAGATAGCAGCGGTCCAGCATGGTGACCACCTGACCGCGCCAGTCCACCACGGCGCGCAGGGTGCGGGTGAACGCCGAGGAGGCCGTCGGCTCGGGCAGATCGGCGAGGATCCGCAGCAGGTTGGGGATGTCGCGACCGACCCCGGTCGGGGCGAGCACGATCCCCATCGCCCGGCCGACCGCCCGCAGGGCGGGCATCACCCCCGGCAGCCGAAGCAGGGCCAGCGCCTCCCCACCCATGGGTAGCGCGGCCAGCCGCAGCGCGATGTTGACGTCCCGGGTGACCCCGCCCGCACCCACCAGGATGAGCCTGTCCACCAGCTGCGGGAATTGGTAGGCGAACTGCATCGCAACCCCGCCGCCCAGCGAGTGACCGACGACGGTGACCCGCTCGACGTCGAGCACGCCGAGCAGATCGCGCATCCCGTTGGCGTAGGCGGCCACCGAGTAGTCCGCCCGGGGTTTGTCGGACTGGCCGTGGCCGAGCAGATCCGGCGCGATCACGGTGAAGCGGCTGGCCAGCCGGGCGTGCACCGGGCCCCAGGTGGTGGAGTTGTCGCCGATGCCGTGGATGAGCAGCAGGGCCGGGCCCGATCCGGCGATTCGGAAGGCGCGCCGGTAGCCGTGGATGGTTCGAAACTGCAGCGTCGGCTGCTGATCGCCCACCAGCCGCAGATCGGGCTTGCGCTGTGCCATGTCCACCCTCGGTCGATGCCGGACGGCCATGTCGGGCGGCGCCGGATTAACCGAATCCTAAGGGGGGTCCGGCCGGCTCACCACTTGAGCGGCCCCCGGCGTGCCGCGTGGCACAGGCCCAGATGACTATCCCTTGACGGTCACGCGGTGGACGTCCCAGATCTCGTCGCAGTACTCGGCGATCGCCCGGTCGGAGGAGAACTTCCCGCTGCGGGCGCTGTTGAGGATCGACTTGCGCGTCCAGACCTCGGGCTGCTGCCAGGTCCGGCCGACCTCGTCCTGGCAGCGGATGTAGTCGCCGTAGTCGGCGAGCACCAGGAACGGGTCGTGGTCGACCAGGTTGGACACCAGCGGCGCGAAGACCTCGGTG